>CAWFUY010000041.1:0-103773 GCA_963818955.1 uncultured Methanosarcinaceae archaeon
AATTGATGAATTCCTGTCAAAATTAAAGAAATATTGAAATGAAATACTACCCAATTGTAGAATTCAAAATGGTTTTGATACAACCTGTTCCGGCCTTATTTTGTATTAAAAAAGTAGAAAAGAAATAAGTGTTGATGTAAACTTAGTTACACAAATAACACTTAATATCTGCGGTTTTCTCTGGGCGTCCTGTGGTTAGGAAGACATTCCCTGCAGTATACTGGCCTGCCTTCGGTAGGTTTGAATGGTACTTCGGTCTCAACACCGCAGTCAGAACAGGTCACTTTTGTCATTTCCCTTGGGCCGCTGTTACCGCGGAAACCTCCGGAATTTCCTCTTGAATTTCCCCTGAAATTTCTGTCATTAAAAGCCATTTTCGTTTCACCTCCGCTTTAGCGGATCATTATAGTTTAAAAATAAGATTGTATATAACTCTTGTTAAAAACAAAAATTGGTTTTTTAATAACAGATGATTATATGCCTCTTTATTTTTCAACACATATATATAGCATTTAAAATATACAAATGTGACTATAAAATGATGATATACCCTCTCAAATGAAAGAAAACTTTACGAGCAGGGATTTTTGGAGCAAATAAAGGTGCCTGAAATTCAGTTATGGCTGATAACCGATAAGCGACTGACCAGCCCTGCAAAGCTCTCTTTCACCTAGTCTGCAAAAATTACGGATCTTTTGGTCTTACGTCTCACTCTTAACAAACGTATCCGAGGGAGATTGAGGCAGAAAGCAGGCCGAAAAAAAATATATTAAAACTGAATTGGATAAGTTATAGAAGAATAAAATATACAACTAAATGGAATCGGTTTTTTACTTTTCTGGTCCAAAAAAATTAATAAGTAATCGGCAAATAGTTGATCACATTTCAATGCATCAAGAGTTGCTGGAACATCTGATTTACTATCTGATTTACTATCTGAATATACATATCTCTTGGCAGGAGGTCGCGGCTCACTATGTCAAGCGTTTCCGGGGACATCTTTTGTTCCTTTACAAGCTGACCGCCTGCCTCCCTTGCTACCTCGAAAATATCACCTTTTGGTGCACCCATTTCTAGCATACCAGGCATTGCTTCACCGTGAGGGCGTAAGAGTGCCCCTGCAAACTCAGCTGCTGCATTTTTATAAAAGGCTTTCATGTGTCAGAAGAAAATCAAAATTGTATTTTTCCCACAAACCATAGTTTGAAAACAGAACGTATTTGCGGAGCTTAGCTTCTCCACGTCGAGGATGACGGCAGTGTCCATCCCACAATTCGAAGAAGGGCTGCGCAAGGGGAATCGTACGATCAATTAAAATTCTTCATAGGACCTGTGAAACCATCTACATAAAGCGGAGTGGCAAATACCACAACATCCGCTTCAGCAAATTTCGGATATAACCTCTTCATGTCATCTCGGGGAAGATCGAGAACATAAAGGATATTTCTATAGTCGTAAGAACTGTTCCCAGTACCTATATGCTTTGACGTAGCTCTCCCAAATTATGAAATCATCCCATTCCTCAAAGTTTTCTGTCCCTATTCTCGAATTAATTTTTATCTCAAAAGCACAAAAGTCCATCATATACTTCTGCTCCATTTCGGTTATCTTCTTGCCGTAATAATCTTTCTTTTGTTCGGCCTGGTCATGTACAAGATGCTGCAAAGTCTCTTGCTCATCTTTATACAGGCCGGCTTTTACCATGTCGCTAATAGGCTCGAAGATTTTTTTTTGAACGTTTCCATACTCTGTTGTATCTCCCATTATTTCCACCCCTGATTATTATTTGTCTCTCTCGTTAAAATAATATTCTTTACCCATAGACATTTTTCTCCAGTTTTCTTTATTTTACGATTCTAATGTTAGGAGAGAGGGAATTGGGGGAAATATAAGAAAAGATAACTTATAGTTGTCCAAACATCTAAGAAAAGATTTGGTTAAAAGAAATATGTTTAACCCTGAAAAGTCAAATCAACATAATCTAAAGTTCAAAAATGACTCTGCAACTCATCTTCTGCCAGAGATTCCCGGCAGGCCTGAATTTCTTCTTTAATATATTCAATCGCTTTTTCTATAGTATCTCCCTGTGAAATACAGCTGGGAAAGCCGGGGAAATAGCGATAAATCTAATGACAGCAGGATTCAGTTAACAGGCTTTAACTTTGATCAGAAAAAAGTGCCCAAATGAAGACTTGTCGATAAAAGCGAAATTGATCGGCCCTGCAAAGTGCTCCTTCTAAATCTTTAAAAGATCAAGGTTCAAAAGTAGATTCCTAACTATTGTATTTAAAAAAGATATTAGTCCGCTTGAACGGAAGCGAACTTAGGTAAATCAATTGCTCCTCTTGAGCGAAGCAAAGCGCAGCGAAACTCGGGCTTGGTTCTTATTATTCAGATTTAATCTGTCATCTGATTGATTTTATTGTAAAAATCTATTACCAATTTTGTGGTCTCATTTTCCATGTTCGCCTGAAATATGCGGGTTTGCTTTCCGAAAGGTTTTTCTTTTATAATGCCTGAACCGACTAAAAGTGTGATAACCCTTGATACGCTGGCATTAGATAATCCAGTTTCCTGAGCTATTCCTGAAATGTAGGTTGGCTCGTTTTGTCGTTCGATCAGATTCTTAAGAACCGTCATTTGTGCGGTTTTCCCGAAGATTTTTTCTAGTTGATCCATTGTTTTCATTCCAGAGGTGACTACTCTCAGTAAGTTATTTTTATTTAACATTAATTTGGTATCTATGAATATATAAATATATTCTTATTAAATAGACAGAGGATTTACAATAATTAGTTTCAATACTTGGACTAGCTATTCTATCGATAATGAATGTAATTTAAGTTGCTGTATATAGAACAGGTTTACACTTTAGTCAGAAAATAGACCTCCGTAGAAACGATCACGTCGATCTAAAATATGGACAATATGGATACAGCCCGGCAATTGTTCTATAATCTGCAAAAATCATAGATTTTCAATCTCACATTTCTTAACAAACTATTCAAAAAAGATATTAATTTTCCAAAACTGTCTCGATGAAATTGAATCGACAAAGCAAAATAAGTCGGCTTTGTAGGAAAGTAAAATATGGGGATTGCAGGTATCTTCTTCAGATACCTTTATAAGGCATCTACATTCAGTGCACTTAAATCAGTACTTAAGGTAGCCTTTCCGCTCAAGCCATTCTACCTGGGGCCTTGTGTATTTCCAGGTCACTTCAGCTTTGCAGTCCTGAACTTCCCATGGATTGGCTATGACAACATCGCCTTCTCGGATCCACATTTTCTTTTGTTTAGAGCCCGGAATCCTGCCCATGCGGACAACTCCGTCCATACATTGAAGAGTTACTCTTTTCGAGCCAAGTAAACATGCAACCGTTGCCAGAACTTCATTTCTGTCTCCTCTGGGGACTCTTACCCTGGATACTTCAGGGGCATCTCCTGAGTTTACTGGTTTTGTGGATCCTAATCTTTTTTTCCTAATAGCGCTTCTGTAATTAGCCAGGTAAATTCCTCCTTAATAAATTTAATTTATTTTTATATAAGTTCAAAATAGTATAATTCACACCGGTTCTTATTATCGATGCTATTTTGTTCTTACTTCTCTCTGCTTCATGAGTGGAAATAAGTAGAGAAATTATGAGAATAAACCAAAAAAAACAAAAAGAAAAGATGAATCAGGTGTTTTGGTGTAAACTTAATTACAAATTTAACATCTGATGCAGATTATCTTTAGAATCTTCTGTGGTTAGGAAGACATTCTCTGCAGTATACTGGCCTGCCTTCTGTAGGTTTGAACGGTACTTCAGTCTCAACACCACAGTCAGAACAGGTCACTTTTGTCATTTCCCTTGGGCCGCTGTTACCGCGGAAACCTCCGGAATTTCCCCTGAAACCTCTGTCATTAAAAGCCATTTTCGTTTCACCTCCGCTTTGGCGGATTTTAATAATTAAAAATAAGATTGTATAGCCTTAGATTAAAAACAAAAAATGGTTTTTAATAACAGATGATTATACGTCTCTTTATTTTCAATACCTATACAAGGTACTCATAATATATAAATTCACTCTATAAAAATGAGCCCTACTTGCTCAAATAAAAGAATATGTTTTAACCAAGGTTTTTAAGCAAATAAAATTCTAATTCCAACTGATTATCCGATAAAATTGAAATTTACGAATGACTTTGCAAGTCAGAGAAACAGTTCACCTTTTTTCCAAAGTTCATCAAATTTTGTCTTGAATCGCTTTGCATATGATTCATCATATATTCTTGTCATACCGAGGTTTCTACTCATATTGAACTGGTCTTCAATATCGAGCAGGGTTATCTTAGAATCAATGACTGTAAAATTGTATTCGGTTTCTAAGATTCTTATTTCCATCAGATCCTTAAAATAGCGTTTAAATGATAGATCTTCTGTTGAATCAATAAGCTCTTTTAATGATGGAAGTAATTGTGATCCCGGATCTAAAATTTTAACTTTTATGCCACGCTGTACTAAACTTAAAAAAGCTTTGCTAAAGGTGGATACCGAGGCGTCATATAGCTCCGATCTTTCAGGCTTGTATTTAATATGAATTACAACACATATTTCATGCTCGATCTTCTCAAAAAATGAATCTACCATTTCATTTAGTTCATTATTACAAAACCTGTCAGGCCAGAAGACAGTCTCAACATTTTGTGGAGAATTGTCGTTGCAAAGTTCCCTTTCGATTTCATCAAATGTTTCTTTGAGTATTTTGAGCTCGTTGAGTGTTTCTTCCTCTTTTCTTTTGTACATGAGTTTAAATGCGCTTTTATGATCAACCGCCCGGTATCTCAGTGGCCTTGACGGTTGGATTTCGACAAGTTCATAGTTTTTAAGGGCTTTGAGAACCTCGTAAATCTTTCCTATAGGGACTTTCGATTCATGTGATAATTTGCTTGCTTCCATAGAATCTTGTTTTAGAAGTGTTAGGTAAACTGAACTCTCATACTTGTTCAATCCAATTTTTGCAAGTAATTCTTCATTCATTTTTTCACTACTTTTCAGTTTATTGTAGAGTAAAACGGTTATCTTCCTGAACGATATTAAGGCTACTGTTCAAGCATATGAAAGTGAAGTTGTTAAGTAAGTGGTCAAGATGATGTTTACAAAAAGTAACAAATATGATTTTGATTTTGTAAAAGAAAACATGATGGGCCCAAACTCAATGAAGATTCTAGAGGAAGTGTCCGAATCTTTAAAGCTTGAGAAAGGCATGAGAATACTTGATCTTGGTTGTGGGAGAGGGCTGACCTCAATATTCTTGGCAAAAGAATATGATATTACAGTTTTTGCAACTGATCTCTGGATAAGTGCAACAGATAACTATGAGAGAATTAAGTCAATGGGATTGGAAGAAAAAATAATACCAATACACGCAGAAGCCCACAATTTGCCGTTTGCAAATGAATTTTTTGATGCTTCTATCTGTATAGATGCCTATAACTTTTTTGGAGCTGAAAAAGATTATCTGACAAATCATTTTGCTCCGCTTATAAAAAAAGGAGGACAAATTGCAGTTGCAGTTCCGGGATTGAAAAAGGATTTTACGAATGGAGTTCCGGCAGAATTACAGCCGTACTGGGTTGATGATATAAATCTATACTCCTGTGACTGGTGGTATAATTTATGGAAAACTTCCGATCTGGTAACTATTCAGGAGTGCAAAGAATTAAATTGTTTTGAAGAAGCATGGAAAGACTGGCTTATGTGTGACAACGACTTTGCTCGTAGAGATATAGGAATGATGGAAGCTGAAGGTGGAAACTACTTTAATCTGGTGTCAATCATAGCTACAAAGTTATGATTAAAAATCTGTTAATTAGAAAAAAAATGAGCAGTTGGAAACTGCTACTTCTTCAAATGTACGTTGCCGTGTTTTAGATTTTTTAATCATTCTCCAAAATTTATAAAAATCACGGGTTTTCTAGTCCTTTTTAGATCAGACGGCCCGCTGGCAGGAAAAATGTTGAGGAAAATTATTCAAAAAACAAAATATTTCCCCATTTTAAAACATGCCACATTTTATTGAGTCTTTATCTGAGCGATAATTTTTCTTGCTTCCTTAATTAAATAATCTGCTTGAGAAGCAGAGATATTTTTATGCTTTTTAAGATCTTCAACGATATCAATAAAAGATTTAAGCGAGACAACAGCTTTTGATTCTTTCCCCTTTTCAAGGAAATCAATTGATTTGTCGAGAGATCTAATAAGAGTCTTTTTTGTCCACACATTAAATGAGAGAGAATTTTCCACATAGTGCTTTAGATCTATCGTTCTATCCAGAGGGGTTAAATTAACATCCGGAGCTAGAATAAACATGTAGATATCTAAGTTTCCATTACGAGAATCTGTCCACACAATTCTGTTACCGTAGATAACAGGGTCTCTCTGATCTGCTCCGTTGTTGGCGATCTGAGTTTCCCTGGAAGTAGAGATGTCGTACATGTAAATATCGGAGTTTCCATTGCGGTTATCTTCCCAGACTATTCTGTTATCATAGATAGCAGATGCAGACTGATCAGATTCATTTGTGGTGATACGGCTTTCTTTGGAAGTGGAAAGGTCGTACATGTAGATATCGGAGTTTCCATTGCGAAGGTCCTGCCACACAATTCTGTTGCCGTAGATAGCAGGTGCAGACTGTTCGTGCTCATCTGTTGTGATCTGTGTCTCAGTGGAAGTGGAAAGGTTGTACATGTAGATATCGAAGTTTCCGTTACGAGAATCTGTATACACAATTCTGTCACCGTAAATAGCAGGATTGAACTGATTCGCTTTATTAGTGGTGATCTGAACTTCCTTGGAAGTGGAGATGTTGGACATGTAGATATCGTAATTTCCAGAATGCTGAAAATCTTCCCACACAATTCTGTCATTATAAATAGCAGGCGAATATTGATATTCTACATCATTGGTTATCTGGGTTTCAGTGGAAGTGGAAAGATTGTACATATAGAGATCCGTGGTTCCAACCTTTCGCCAATCCTGCCACACTATTTTATCCCCGTAAATAGCAGGAAACTCCTGAATTTTATTATCGGTAGTAACTCGGGTTTCCCTGGAAGTGGAAAGATCGTAAATATAGATATCTGAAGTGTATATTTCATCAATAGCAGGAATGTATTCAGACCATACTATTTTGTCACCGTAGATAGCAGGGAAACGTTGATCAAGCTCATTTGTGGTTATCTGAGTTTCCGTTCCTTTTGCAATATCTGCGGACGCAGTCGTACATATGAAAGGCAAAAGAAATAAAGCTAAAATCATTAAATATAATCTGTTTCTGGTTCTCATTTATCATTCTCCAACGAGTGTTTTAATCATTGAATCATAGTCTTGAATTTCAAACTTTACAACATTTAAGATGTATATAAGTCTGTATTACCAAAGTCTCTACCATTAACAGTTTAACTAACTTTAGTAATATTGACATTTGATTAAAAAGAGTGTTAGAAAAATCATATTTTTAATTTTTGATACCATATTATTACAAAATTATTTCTGGTTTTAAAATGTGATTAATCGAATTGAAAATAAAATTTCAAGTTTTCATTCTTAGTAATTATAAATACCACTACGGCAGATTAATAGTGTGTGAATTATAAAAACATTGAAAAATAATTATTTTGAACAGGTTGGTGGGATAATATGAAAGGATTTGCAATGCTTGAAATTGGAAAAGTGGGCTGGATTGATACTGAAAAACCTTCAGCAGGACCATATGATGCAATCGTAAGGCCTATTGCGATTGCGCCTTGTACATCAGATATTCATACTGTCTGGGAAGGTGCTCTTGGAGACCGTAAAAATTTGATTTTGGGACATGAAGCTACAGGTGTCATAGAAGAAATCGGATCAGAGGTCAAAGATTTCAAACCAGGCGATAAGGTAATTGTTCCTGCAATTACACCTGACTGGAGATCCATGGAGGCACAGGATGGAGTACCTATGCACTCAAATGGAATGCTTGGCGGATGGAAATTTTCAAACTCCAAAAATGGGGTCTTTGCAGAATATTTCCATGTAAATGATGCAGACATGAATTTAGCTCTACTTCCAAAAGGAATGCCCCTCGAACAAGCTGTCATGCTATCAGATATGGCAACTACTGGAATACAGGGTGCAGAAATGGCAAAAATTAAAACGGGCTCTACAGTTGCAGTCATAGGAATTGGTCCTGTTGGTCTGATGGCAGTGGCAGGTGCATCTATTCTTGGTGCTGGTAGGCTCATTGCAGTAGGAAGTCGGAAAGCCTCTGTTGATCTTGCTCTGGAATACGGAGCATCTGAAATTATTGATTACAGAAAAGGTGGACTTGTTGAACAGATTCTTGAAAAGACGAACGGAAAAGGTGTGGATTCTGTAATCATAGCAGGAGGAAATGAAAACACAATTTCAGATGCAGTCAAAATTGTAAAACCTGGAGGCACGGTATCAAACGTCAACTACTACGGAACCGGAAACATACTTCCCATCCCACGTATTGAATGGGGGGTGGGTATGTCACAAAAAGACATACGTGGTGGTCTGACAAACGGAGGTCGTCTGAGAATGGAAAGAATGGCAGACCTATGTACCTACGGAAGAATAAAACCGGAAAAAATGGCCACCCACGTATTCGAAGGATTTGACAAAATGAAAGAGGCTCTCATGCTCATGAAAGAAAAACCAAGGGATCTGATCAAACCTGTTGTTCTTCTGGGTGAATAAATGAGTCAACTATCCCTCCTTAAACTCTTCGATAAGCTCAGAGTTTTTAAGGATGTTCTCGCCTTATAAGAAAAAGTATTGATCAAAAAGGATTGATCAGATAGATAGGATAGAGTCGTAAATTAACTTATGGTTAGCCATCGTAAAATTTTCAGTGCCAAATTTTGAATTTCATTAATTTTTCTAATTTTAGAGGATTTTTTACTAAAATGATTCTTCTGAACTGTTGGATGATTTTTCACTGATTTTGACCTGCCAGAGCTAATACCTATCCGAAAAGTGCTGTGATTTCATATATTTATCACATTTGGGACAACGTATACGATCTGAACGGATACTCTTATATAGGCGTAAATAGCTCTTTGAGCGCCTCATAACGAATTTACAAAGTCGAGATGCATGGATTATGAAAATAACCGCTTCTGCTGAGAGGCTTGTCATGAATGTTTGATTGATAATGGGATATTAAAACAATGACAGAATTAACCAGATTCAGCTACTTGTATTTCAGACAGTTAGAGTGAGGTTAAAACCTCCATTTTTAAGAACACCTGATTTCCCACTTGCCGGCGAGGAATCCAAACAACTTAAGAAAAAGCTCAATTGCCTGTATCCTGGGAATTATTGGAAATCCAGACATTTAAGCAACAATATCAACTAATCTGCATGAGGATTTTTCAATACATTCCTGCGATTCATCCTCTGCAGAAGATCCCAAGCAGGCCTGAATTGATTCTTTAATATTTTAATAGCTCCTTCTACAGTATCTCCTTGCGAAAAACAGCCTGGTAAGCCGGAGCAGTTGGCAATAAATCCTCCGGAGTGTTCATATTCTTCAAAGATAATTATGAGCCTCAGAGATATCAGTTTTCAAATTATAATATTTTATTGTGAAATTCCCCAATTTTTAAAATCAAATTGCGGACGGCCACCCTACCATAAAGTGGATGTCCGGCAATTACTACCAGTAATAATTAAATTCCTTCTTTTTCTATTTAAAGGCCCTAAATACCTTGTTTTTCACATTTTTTAACCAGAATTGAAGTCAGACGGCATATTTCTGATGAACATCCGGAATTGTCAATATAAAGCGACGAAAAATTGGAAGTTAAAATGATATATAAGTGATCAATAAACAAAAACCTTATAAAGACCCTGTTGATACTTACAACGATTCTTATAATAATTGTCAAATAATCTGATTTTCTTATGTTAATCCAATAATAGAAGATCTTGATTGACAGTTTATCCTGAAATAGTGTGCAATGGCAAAAAATACTGTGTGGATAAGGAGATACTTAATGATAGAATATAATTACAATGGGGCTACGTATCAAATTCCCTACAGTAATATATCTGTTTACCTTGAGAAAAATGGATGGATTACTGAGGAAGCAATAGGCACCAGCAGGATTTACTCAAACGAACTAGAATCGGGTCCCAGGGTAAATGTCTTGTTACCTGACAAAAACGGAGAAAAAATTGAAAGAAAATTATTTCATTTTTTTAAAGCCGTTTCTGATTTCGAAGGAAGAAAACAAGAAGAAATAATCGAATCTATAGTCAACATTGATAAAGATATCTGGAAAATTAGCCTTTCAAAAGGAATGAATGTAGGTTCATTGGATTTGAACGATGTAGAAGAGATAATAAAAAGCATAAAGAGTCTTTTTTCGTACTCTGCGTCATCAGAACAAGAAGCAAAACCCTATTTTGAGAAAAGCCTCTCAACTGGAAAGTATTTTGTTAAAGAATGTAAATTTGGGCATACATACCTAGGAAGTTTTGGTTTTACCATTTTAACTCCATTTGATGATACTCAATATAAAATACTTGAAACAGGCATTGAAGATGATTTATCCGTTCCTCTCGGAAGAAGAATTAACGAACGAATTCTTAAAAGCCTGGACCTTATAGACAAAGAAGAAGAAATAGAAGATGTTACCCAGGTATATGAAGAGACTCTTAATGCAAATATGTGTATGGCATTGAAAAAATTGCTTGAAATATCAAAAGCAGACATAGAATGTTCAGTCCAATTTTCACCTTTGTGTAAGAGTACCCCCAAGATGAAAAAGAGCTCTAAAATCCGTGTAAAGTACTCAGGAATAGATTACTTGGAGTTTATATATCAAAAGATGTATACCGAATATGAATTTATAAGGAATTCTACGCTTAGAGGAACCATTAAAGAGTTGAAAGGTAAAAAAAATGAAGGAGATGACCAGGATTCCGATTACAATATAATGATAATAGGCGACATTGGTGATAAAGAAAGAGAGAAAATCCACATCACACTAAGTGAAAAGGATTACATAAAGGCGTGTGAATTGCATAAAGAAAGTATCAAACGAAAGATGGAAAAACTGATAAAGGTATCAGGAAATCTTCGTCGAACTAGACAAAAGTGGTATTTAGATTCATACTTCAACTTTGAAGAGATAAAAGATATAAGACTAGATATCCGCACAGATAACGCTATTGAAAACAATACTCAAAGAAGTTTAGGCGAGTTTTGAAACATCTATCTAAACAAACAAAAAAACTTCTATTTCGAAATCCTTAGGACCTACGCACTTGAAACGCCGAAAAATTGATGTCATTTATAATATAATTATATGCCAATGTCCCCTAAAAACGTACGGAGTTATGAACATAAGCCCACCCAAATGTAACGACATTGACTGCATTAATTTTCTCATCGCGCTTCTAACGTTTTTAGTTGCACTGAAGCTGCTTGATGTTATCCAAACATAGCTAATGCTCCTTCTCATGATTCCTTCACTCGCTGCCTTCAAAGGCAACCTCCAGACACGGAAGCACTATGGGAGGAAGTAAAAAGTTATATCAAGTGTATTGAAGGTTTTCTAATTGTTGACAATTCAACATTAGATAAACCATACTCAAAAGAAATGGCTTTTGTTCGTCGTATGTGGAGTGGAAAACATCATCGTACTGTAAAGGGAATAGGTCTGGTTACCTTAGTTTGGACAGACGGTACAACCGTTATACCCATCGATTTTCGAATTTATAACATCGATGAAGACGACAAAACGAAGAATGACCATTTTCTTGATATGATTGACAAAGCAGAAGAACGTGGCTTTAATCCCGAATTTGTTTTGTTTGATACATGGTACGCAAGTGTAAAAAACCTTAGCAATAAGGAAGAAAGAATGGCATTTCCTTACAAGGTTAAAGAATAATCGTTTGGTAAATCCTGAAAACAAAGGAAATGTGCCACTTGAAACAATAGATATTCCTCCTAATGGACGTGTAGTTCACCTCAAAGCGTATGGATTTGTAAAGGTGTTTCAGATAGTTTCAATCGATGGAGACACGCAGCAGTGGGTTACAGATGTGCAGGATATGGATGAATCAAAACGTGAGGGTTTAGCAAAGAGCACATGTAATGTTCTCATTAAGAGCTTTTCTAAGACTGGAATTACAGAGAGTCAAAAGTGGAATATCCTGGTTTGAAAGTGCTATGAAAATAGGAAGAGGGGCAGTGACAGCATATTTAAATAACCCTATGTATACATTAAATTAATTTTCAAACTTTAAAAGTTACTAAAAACGATGTGCTAAGAGCTAACTGCGTAACTCCTAATATAAACATATTTAGAATGGATGAGCTGAGGACTACTACTATAAAATAGGAGATTAAATGGAATATGAAAAGCATCCGGGTGTAACTTACGAAGGAATCGCAAGTGATATTGTCAGTGGATTGTCACTCAATGATGTGTTGAAAAAATACAATGTTGCAGGTGAATACTCACAAAAATCTGCCAAACGGCGTGTGAAAGAAAAAATCGAATCAATGTTTAACATTGAAGACATTCTAAGTGAGTTCTTCAGGGAGAAAAAAATCGGCAAAATACCAGACAATGTGAGTATGTTTAAGTACACATTCAAACGAGTTAATTACTCAGCTGAAAGTGTTATTACAATATATTCAGTTTTAAAGCGGGCAGGATGGAACCCAAATTTATAGTCAATCAGGCAAAGTAAAGATTTTAATTTCAGGTTCTATCCATACTCTCCAATTGTTCTCTTACTAACTGTCTTACTGTTTCGCTTTTAGATGCTTTGCGTTTGACTGTCTCTCTTTTCAGTGCCTTTTCTATCCTTGCGTCTACTTTTTGAGTGTGTCCCCAACTGAGATCTATCTTGCTAAGTTGTATACTCAATGCCGCACACAAAATATTTCGCATCGCCTGAGCATGATTCCGATTATCATTATATTTCTCAAATTTATCGGATAATTCTTTATCCACTGGAATATCCATGTAAAATTTTAGATAGCCTTTTGCGCGATATTTGGAGTAACCAGTTGGTATAGTCTCCGAGCATTTTTCATCTTCTGCTAATTGCTCGCATACAAGCTGTCTGAGTGTTTCACTTTTGGACAACATTCGTTTGCTGGCTTCTATTTGGAGTGCCTGGTTTATCTGAGTATTGACTTCGTGTGTATGATACCACACTGAGTCTGTGATGTTTGGTTGCACGCTTAATTTTGGGCACACCAAATCTCTCATTGTCTGAGCAGAACTACGATCGCCACGATGCTTTTCAAATTTGTTGAACATTTCAGTATTAAGTGAAATTGAATTGCATAAAAAACGAATTACATGTCCATGTGGCATTTTATTATCCCTCCAGATGCTCACTGAGAAGCTGCCTGACCGTTTCTCTTTTGGATATCCCGCGTTTACTTCTTTCCTTTTCGAGTGCTACTTCTATCCGTGGGTTTATTTTTTTAATGTGCCCGTAACTGAGATCTGTCTTACTCAATTGCACACTCAAGGCCATACATAATATATCCCGAATCGTTTGAGCTTGAGATCGATTACCTCGATACATCTCAAATCTATTAAACAGATCAATATTAACCGGAATCATATCGCCTGGGCGATAAGCCAAGTGTCCGATTGACATTCCTTACCTCTCCATAAGCTCTGAGGATGATTTAATTACTGGTAGAGCTTCAAGACCTCTGTCCTCTGGCTGGTCCATCAGTTGTGTGACACGAAGGAAGTGCCATGCTTAAGCTGACTTTTTTATTCTGGTAATATTCTGGGTGCATCAATTTTTTACTTGTTATGGAAGTTTAAGATTATTTCAACTCACAGATAACACGCATACATCACTAACGTGTTATAGTAATTAGTTATATGCATATAGTAAAAAAATATTAATTGTAAAAATGCAAGATAATACTGGAGAAGCAATTGACTGTTTACTGCGTTTCTCTTTCAACCCTGTATCGTAAACGGATCGATCTTTAATCTTTCAGATCTTCATCTGCAATAAACGGATGAAAAAAGTTAGCAGGTGTGTAAAATATTTTTTGAGAGTAATACATATATATTAATCTGAAATACTTATTAATCCGAATATACTTATTAATCCGATTATATCTTTTCATTCAGAGATCACTCTGGCCTTTTTTTAATCCCATCAATCGGGTATGAACTTATCGATTTTTCGGTTAAAAGATCGACCTTTATTCCCAAGGTAATCGGAAAGAAAAATGCCAATTGCCGTTTGTTATTAATGAGCTCATCCCAAAACCATTTCTAATTTCATAATATTAAAAGTTTAAGTAACATTTTCGTAATCGTGAACTCAATTGATTAATCAGAATTTGACAAACCGGAGACCTATTTTGAGTTTTGGATCGGCTCAATATAATTGAATGATAATGGTACATAATTGAATAATAATAGTACAAGAATTTTGAGATCCTTACACTAAATTCTGCAAATAATATATAGATCAAGGTGATATTATAAAAAGAATATTATAATAAAAATTGCAGGTCTAAAAATACCTAAAAAGTGAATTTGCAGGTATTTGATTACCCAAATTTATATATAAAGTGAATAAGTTTGACGATTTGAGAATAAAAACTCTCGAGGAGAATAAAAATCTCTATAGAATATAAGGAGGAGTGAATATGGGATGTGACCCAATAACATTTCGCAACGTTAATTCAAATGTATTTGATAGTATGAAACAGAAGCTTGGAGGTTATGGCATTTCTGTACCCTCAGGAAACGAAGGTGAAATGGAAGGATACGGAGTTAAAGGTCATTTCAAATGGGACGGAGCAGAAAATCTCACTCTCACGATCACAGATAAGCCCTTCATACTCCCATGTGGAATGATAATGGATAAGCTTAAAGAGTTTGTACACAGTGCCGGTGGGGTTATTTTACAACCAGTATGAGACTATCCCAAAACTTCATGTAATCAATTATTGCTGCTAGAGTTACAAATCCCAAATAAGATGTCTCTGAGTCATATCTTGGAAGCACTTTCTTACATGACTCTATCCAGCTAAAAAACCTCTCTATTGCACTTTTCTTTTTGTATTCTTCCTGATTTACTGTTATCGGCCTTCCTATATGTCTTTTTATCTTGAAATCTTTAAGTACCGTTCATTACTTCTTCATATCTGAACGAGGTCTTCCAGTATGATTAAATAGCTTCTGCAAGCATCGGGTGCGCTTATCTAATTCTTATTTTCCGGCACCTGAGCTTCATTATATCCCCCAAAATGTGGGATTATCCTGTGAACCCGTTTCTGGTACTCCCGGTATTCGTCACCAAACTGTGCCACAAGCCTTGTTTCCCAGTGCAGGGATCCCAAGAACAGGTATATGGTGGTCAAAATGTATATTACAAGGAGATTTACGGTCATAATGGGAGTGAGCAGCATCGTGACCAGTCCTGAAAGCAGGAAGGGGTCTCTTATATATTGGTAAATACCCCGGATATTCAGTGGAGTCGCTTCAGGAGTCTCTGGGCCAGAGAGCTGTGAACGTAATTTGAACCGATGGGGTGCATCCCGAAAAGCTTTGAATGAAGCTGCTGAAGCAATCACCTGTCCACCAACCATCAACCAGCGCCAAGGTGAAGATATTTTGTAGATAACCCTTCCTGGAAATTTGTAAAGCAGATAGACGAGCGGCGACAGCGTTAGTAATGTTAAGAGGCCGTATCCAGGTAAATACAGTGCTTCCACTTTTGAGCCTAAGACTCGCCTGACGAGACGTTTGAAAGGCAGGCTAGCCGTAAGACTATGAATAGCTGCGAATGTAAACAGATTGAAAATAAGGATAATTGTAGATAGAACCATTCCAATAACCCATCTTTTTATTTGATTAACTCATATTTAGCATTTCCCGAGTTTCGCTTCCCGAGTTTCGCTTCCCGAGTTTCGCTTCCCGAGTTTCGCTTTTCGGCAGAGTTGCGGCTCGGGCAGCACGCTGTCCTTTTCGGTCGCTACGCTCCCTCAAGAGGACTAAGTTTTGATGAAGTTCCGTGACCCCTTGCTTTCTTTAAGGTATCCCTTCTAATAACCTTTATACAACGTTGGATTTCGGAATAAATCATCATTAAGTTAATAATGAAAGAAAGAACTCTTTTATTTGGTACAAAAAAATCGGTAATCGTTTATGTTTCAGCCTAATTTTAAATACACCAATAAAATCGTGCGTTTGCTTGCAAGAATTCAGGCCGCTCGAGAAATTATAGTAAACAGCCCTCTTATCCCAGCCTGGGAAAAGCAGCTCCAGCGGGAAGCTCTTATAAAACAGACTCATCACACCACAAGTATAGAGGGAAACCAGCTTACTCTTGAGGAGGTGAGCTTGCTTGTTGATGGGAAAGAAGTGCTTGCGGGTGAAAAGGACAAAAAAGAAGTTCAAAACTACGTTGATGTGCTTAAATATATTGATAGTCTGGAAGAAAGTAACGCGATTGCCGAGGAAGTTCTTCTTGAAATACACAGACTTACAGTAAAAGATATTTTGCCAGATTCTTCTGCCGGGAGTTACCGAAAAGTTAGAGTAGTTGTCGGAAACCCCAAAACCGGCAAAATAGCCTACATTCCACCCGTACCTGAAGAAGTTCCTTTACTTACAAAATCTCTTCTTGAATGGCTTAACAATGAGGAAGCTTTTGACCTTCTGCCTGCCGTGCAGGCAGGAATAGCTCACTATGAACTTGCTCGAATCCATCCCTTCGTTGACGGCAACGGGAGAACTGCAAGAGCTCTTGCAACCTTCATTTTGACAAAACGAGGTTTCGATACAAAGAAGTTCTTCGCATTAGAGGAATACTATAATGAAAATCGCCCAGCTTATTATTCAGCCCTTGCCAATGCTGACGTAAAAGCAGGAGACCTTACCGAATGGCTTGAATATTTCCTTTTCGGCATTGCTGTTGAAATCTCAAGAGTGGAAAAAACGGTCATAAAACTAAGCAGTGACCGTTCAATGAAGGAAAAATATGGCCAGATTGGACTGAGTAACCGTCAGATAAAGGCTGTTCAATATCTTAAAGAGAAAGGAAAAATTACAAACAAAGAGTACCAGGAACTTTGCGGAATGTAAGCGCCTCAACTTCAAAACGTGATCTACAGGAAATGGTGGATAAGAAAGTCCTTAACCAAATAGGTGAAAAAGGGCCAGCATACATTATTTACTAAATTTCTGATCTTAGCTATTCAGACCATTCAGACTATTCAAAAGCTATTCAAAAGCTATCAAAAGCTATTCAAAAATTTATAGCTATTGCTATTCAGCTATTCAAGAGCTATTCATCACGAACTATGTAGCTAAATCAACAAATATTTTCATATAAATTTAGTAATTAATTTCTCACAATTATGGTTATTTCCTAACTTAAAAAACTTGTTTACAGCCATTCTTTCGATTATGTGATAGATCCCGAAGCAACATTACTCGCATCTTAAACGGAGCTTGTCACGCACGCAGTGCGGCCTGCCCTTAATTAAATGGAAGAATAGAGAAAGAAGTGTTATTTTGCCAGTTTTTATCCAACAGACTCAATAACTGCCGTTTTTCAGACTATGATTAGTTTGTTTCTTTTTATTTATTTCGGAAAAGCCCGAGCTGATGCTCGGTGACAAGACAGGTTAAGTAAAGTGAATACGGTTTTCTGGGTAGAGTTTCAAAACTCCATTTTTATTTTTAGGTAGCAGCGATTCTAATTCAACTCTTGAAAGAACTACCCGAGGTATGTTTTGTAAACCACATATTTGAGAAAATGACAAATATATATTATACATATTCTCATAAAAGCTGAAGAACGAAATCCTTTCGACTTTTTAGCAGACATAATAGACTCGATTAAAAAGGTCGAAAGTTTTGTTGGAGGGTTTGATTTTGAAGAATTTTCCAAAGATACAAAAACGAGATTCATTTTGGGCCGATGCGGTCATTCAGAAGCCATGAAATTATAGGCTTTATCTGTATTGTTTTGCCTTCAAGATTTATTGTTTTTTCAGAGTCTTTTGTAATTATATATCCGTCTTTTAGGTTATATCTTTCCATTGCTTCTTTAAGGCCTTCTACTTCCCGTTTTTCGGTTTTTGGATCAGCAATAGAGGTGGTTACCTGAATTGCCTGGACTATTTTTTCTTTCTGCTTGACAAGGAAGTCACACTCCTTTTTGTCTTCATGATAATATACTTCCTGAAATCTTCTTTTAAGCTCGAGGAACACAATATTTTCAAGCAAAGGTCCTGTGTTTTCCGAAAACATAAATGAGACAGAGTTTACAAGACCTGTATCTATTGAATACACTTTTCTTGAGCTCATTATTTGTTTTTTCAAAGAAGGATCATACTTATTAAGGGTAAAGAAGAGGTATGCTTCTTCTAAGAATTCCACATAGTTTTTTACTTTTGAGGTGTTGCTAAATTCCAGAATGTTTTTCAGGTTATTGTAGCTCATCTTTCTTGAAATATTGGAAAGCAGATAAAGTGAAAGGTCTCGGAAATCTTTTGAATCCCTTATTTGCAGCCTTACAAGCAGGTCTTTAATCAGGATGTCCTGATAGATCTCCATCAGTTCCTTTTCATTTTTTGACTTAACTATCTCAGGAAATCCTCCATATTTTGCGTAATCTTCAAAAAGTGTGGATAGTGACGCTTTTTCTTTAGTTGTGTAAATGTCTTTAATCTCAAATTTCTGATACAGGAGATATTCTTTAAAGCTAAAGGGAAAGAGCTCAAATTTAAGATTTCTTCCGGTAATGCTCGTTGCGATTTCTGAACTTAGAAGGTTTGAGCTTGAGCCAGTAATAAATATTTTGTACCCTTCGGTAAATAGCCTCCTGACGAACTTTTCCCAACCTGAAACATTCTGAATTTCATCAAAAAAAAGAGTATTGGTTTCCGGGTCAAGCTCAAGAAATACCTCAAGCAGAGTATTGAAGTCTTTTACTGTAAATTCGAGGAACCTTTCGTCCTCAAAGTTTGCATAGGCGTAGTTCTTGAGATTTCCAGAGATCTCTTTTAATAGAGTAGATTTCCCACACCTTCTTATGCCTGTTATAACAACGATTTTAGGTGTCTGAAGAAGGTGTTCCGGAATATCTCTTTTTACGATATCTTCTTCTCTATTAAAGATTTCCTTCTGCTCAAGGATTGTCTGCTTGATAATTGTTTTTTCCATATCTTAAATTATGTGTCATTCACTTATATATTTTACTATAATATAATTTGCTATAAAGGTATATTTTACTAAAATATACTTTTCGAGTTTCGCTTCCCGAGTTTCGCTTCCCGAGTTTCGCTTCCCGAGTTTCGCTTCGGGAGCACGAGGTCCTTTTTGCTACGCTACGCTTCGCTCAAGAGGACTAATGACAGGTTATAGATAGTGAATATGGTTTTCGGGGAAGATTTTACAAGTTTATTTTTATTTTTGGGCTGCTGTCCTTTAATCCCGAATACGGCAAAATAAAAAATTTATTTCAATCGAATCGCAGCTGCCTGCATCGGTATGCTTATCCAAATCTGATTTTCCGAGTACTTCACTTTCTAATAACCCCTTAACAACCGCTTCCACAAGCTTTTGACTTTCTTCCCGCTCCTTTCTGAGTTTTTCTTCGAGTTTATCGCACAAACCCATGAGCTGCTCGACTTTTTCAACGATGCGTTTTTGTTCGGCGAGGGGTGGGATTGGATAACCATTCGATCGATTATTTTTCCGTTAATGTTAGAGGATCTACCTGGAGTCTTACAGTGAATTTCATTCATATTTACATGAATGGAGGCCTTGTAGAATTAGAGTTCCGGCTTAATAGAGGTGTTAAAGCATTTAGTACTAATCCGTTTAAATGACACTTCATAAATGTTTTTAATGATTACCGAAACTTCAAACCAACTTTTTTACTCATGGAGCTCATATCTTCTTAACGAATTGATTCTATATCTCGAAGGAGTAACTTTTTGCATCTACAACCGAACCTACAAAATTGTTCACCTCTTGAGACTAACATTATCTTTAGTATAGGAGCATACTTGCAAACAAAATATCAAAAGAATTAAATATAGAATTAATAATAAAGTTGTTTCAACTTAACGTTTCAGCATTTTTTAGGATTTTTCATGCTTTGCAAACTTAGTTACTTTGATATAATCATAAGTCCGAAATTTCAAAGTAGCAAAATGAAAAAAACTATCGACTAATCTTCAATAACTCTGAATAGGCAAAATAACAAATAATTGCATGGATAATATAAAAGCATCGAGACTTTTCGGATAGGATTTAAGTCATAAATGTCGATGAGGGTGTCAAAAACCTTGAGGATTTAGATGTTCTCAGAGTGAAACCATTAAAGGTTATAGGCACATCTATTGAAATCACTAATCTCTTCAGGAGAAGAAAATTTCTAGAAGCTGTAGAGGAAATAGAAACATAATTATAACTTGCTGAAGCTTAATTTCTGACTGATACAGGAAGAGGATAAAAAAGATGTCAATTAGCACTATTATCAAAACTATTCAGGATATCATGAGAATGGATGCTGGTGTGGATGGAGACGCACAGCGTATCAGTCAGCTTGTATGGATGTTATTCCTGAAGATATTTGATGACAAAGAACATAAATATGAAAAGAAGGAAGAAAATTACGTATCTCCTATTCCTGAGCGTTTAAGGTGGAGAAACTGGGCAAATGACCCTGAAGGTATTACTGGGGACGAACTACTGAATTTTATAAACGATGAATTGTTCAAGACCCTGAAAAACCTTTCATTTTCTGATGATTCTGACCCACGTGGGTTTGTAGTGCGTGAGGTTTTTGAGGATTCTTATAACTACATGAAAAACGGTGCTCTGATTCGTCAAGTTGTCAATAAGATCAATGAGATCGACTTTAACGTTTCTAAGGACAGGCATCTTTTTGGAGATGTGTATGAAAAGATATTGAAAGACCTCCAGAGTGCTGGAAATGCTGGTGAGTTCTACACACCAAGGGCTGTTACCGAGTTCATGGTACAGATGGTAAACCCGGAAATCGGGGAAAAAATTCTTGATCCTGCTTGTGGAACCGGTGGTTTCCTGACTTCCTCTATTGAACTCCTGAAAAAGAAGGTAGAAAGTGATGAAGATTGTCAGATTCTGCAAAAATCTATTCATGGTGTTGAAAAGAAACCTCTTCCTCACCTTTTATGTGTAACTAATATGATGTTACACGGGATTGAAGTCCCTTCCCAGATTCGCAGAGATAACTCACTTGCAAGACCTCTGGAAGATTACAAATCAGCCGATAAGATGGATGTAATTATAACCAATCCACCATTTGGTGGGATAGAAGAGAATGGAATTGAAATAGGTTTCCCCCTAGCCTACCAGACAAGGGAAACAGCAGATCTTTTCCTTGTACTTATTATCCATCTTCTAAAGGATAACGGACGTGGTGCAATTGTCCTCCCTGATGGAACATTATTCGGTGAAGGTGTCAAAACCCGCATAAAAGATAAGTTGCTCAATGATTGCGACCTTCACACTATCTTACGCCTTCCAAACGGCGTGTTCAACCCTTACACAGGTATCAAGACAAATCTCCTGTTCTTCACCAAGGGCAAACCCACAAAAGAGATCTGGTACTACGAACACCCATACCCAGATGGCTATAAGTCTTACTCCAAAACAAAACCTATAGAAATTGAGGAGTTTGAACCGGAAAAAGCTTGGTGGAATAAACGTGAGAATAATAAATTTGCCTGGAAAGTTAGTATAGACGACATCAAAGCAAATAACTACAATCTCGACATCAAGAACCCTCACGAAGAAGTCATAGACCATGGTGACCCCGAAGAACTCTTGGAGAATTACAAGGTACTTCTCTCCGATATATCAAAAATCCGCACTGCCCTCAAAAATGAACTCATGGACGCACTGGCAGGGAAAAACACATGAACCAAGCCGTTTTTTTCGAAAAATTCGAACTGCTCACCGATGCTCCTAATGGAAGCCAGAAGCTGAGAGAGCTTATTTTGCAACTTGCCGTTATGGGAAAACTTGTGGAGCAGAATCCAAATGATGAACCAGCTTATGTTTTACTTGAAAAAATAAGAGCTGAAAAAAGGAAACTCAGTAAGGAAGGAAAAATAAAAGAATCAAAACAATTACCAGAGATTAGTGATGACGAGATATTATATGAGTTACCTAAGAGTTGGAAATGGGTAAGATTTGATAATATTTGTTCATATATTCAAAGAGGAAAAAGCCCGAAATATGTTGAAGAGAGCGATTTTCCCGTAATTTCTCAGAAATGTATTCAGTGGGATGGGTTTAAAATAGATAGAGCAAAATTCATTGATCATTTAACTGTTGACAAATATGAAAAGGAACGTTTTCTTCGAACTGGTGATCTATTATGGAATTCTACAGGGACAGGGACACTCGGGCGTGTTAATGTTTATGTTCATGAAGAAAATGATTATGATGAAGTAGTAGTAGACACACATGTGACCGTTGTTCGCCCACTCATGGTTGATTCATATTATTTATACTGCTGGATAGCGGCTCCGATAGTACAAAAAAACATAGAGAATATTGCTTCTGGATCTACAAATCAAATTGAACTAGCAACTTCAACGGTGAAAAATCATGTCGTTCCTCTTCCACCCCTTGCCGAACAAAAACGTATTGTTGCTAAAATTAACGAACTGATGGCTCTCTGCGATAAACTTGAAGGCCGCCGCCAGAAAAAACAGGAGCTCCAGAGTAAACTCAACAGCTCTGCCCTTGACAGGATGTTCAGCGCAGAAAATCAGAAAGAATTTGAACAAAACTGGCATCTTATCTGTGAGAACTTTGATCTTCTTTATGACAATCCTGAAAATGTGGAAAAACTAAAGAAGGTAATTCTTCAACTAGCTGTTCAGGGGAAGCTTGTGGAGCAGAATCTAGAGGATGAGCCGGCGAGTGTTTTAATTGAGAAAATTGAAGAAAGGAAAAAAAGGCTTGTAAAAGAGAAGAAGATCAAGCAAATAAAAGTACTTCCTATTAAGGATGACGATTTACCTTTCAAACTTCCAGATGGATGGGAGTTTGTGAGAATGGGAGATATTGCTGAAAAGCTTGGAGCTGGGAGTACACCTCTTGGTGGAAGTTCCGTATATCAAGAAAGTGGTATAAAATTCATCAGATCTCAAAATGTTTGGAACAATGGGCTCAAACTAGAAAACATTGCTTACATATCATCTGAAATTCATGAACGTATGTGTGGTACTTGCGTTGAGCTGGGAAGAGACTCGTTTAAACATAACCGGCGCATCCATTGGTAGAAGTAGCTTGGTTCCTGATGATTTCGATGATGGAAATGTAAGTCAACATGTATCAATTGTTAGAATGATTGATAAGACAATTCGTGAGTATATACATCTCTATAATTTCTCCTTATTTTCAGAAATTAATTATGAATGAACAAGTTGGCATTTCGCGTGAAGGTCTTAGTATGAGCCGACTCAAAGAGTTTTTGATACCAATTCCACCCCTCGCCGAACAAAAAAGAATCGTAGAAAAAGTTAATGCATTGATGAATCTCAGTCAATCAATTGAACGAGAAAATTGGAGATAGTCAAAAAAATGCTGAAACTTTGATGGATGCATTTTTGATAGAAGCTGTGAGGGAGTATAAATGAGATTTGACGAAATATATATAGATGGTTATAAGAATCTAAAAGATTTTACAGTTTCTTTTGAAAATGAATCTTATTTAGATATTTTTCTTGGGAGAAACGGTTTAGGTAAATCAAACCTTTTTGAGGCCCTGATATTAATATTTGAAAGTTTAATGTCAAAAGGAACAAAAACAGATTTTTCTTATCGAATAAAGTATCAATTGTATAATGATACTATAAGTATTTCATACGATCTTATGGAAGATGAAAAAATTTTAATTTTAAATAATTCTCATATCCTTACAAAAGTTATTGAAGAATGTATCCCTAAAAATATTGTTCTATATTATTCAGGCTGGTCAAATAGGCTTGAAGACATCTTTAGGAAATTCGAACGAAAATATAAAAGAATAGAAAAAAGCTCAAATTCAGATCCATTTTCTTTTAAAGAAAATGGAATACGCTTTGTAAATATAAAAAGAATTCACTGTGATTTAGTATTGTTTTCGTTATTGGCATTCACAAATAAACTAGAAATATCTGATTTTTTAAAAGAATATATTAAAATAGAAGATTTTGAAATTATTGATATTGTTTTAAAGAGACCAAATACAAGAAATGAGTTTATAACGGATTTGGGAGATTTTTGGGGGATACAACAGTCTCCAAGAGATTTTATTAAATCATTAGTAGGTAGTTCTCTTAATGTTGACAGTTCTCTTAAAGTTGACGGTTCTGCAGACAATTTAGGACTTAATCCCACCAAAAATACGTATAAAATTAGTATGGAAAACGACCAAAGGTTCGAGAAATTGCAAGAGTATTTTGAAAAGCCAAGTGTGTTTTTCAAATATTTAGAAAATCTTGATATTAAAGATTTACTGAAAAATTTCGAGATTAAGCTAAAGTTGACTAATGGTGTAACCATAACTTCTGAGCAATTGAGTGAAGGACAAAAACAAATAATCTTGATTATTGGCTTGATTTATCTGTTAGAAGAAAGTGAATCCTTAATTTTATTAGATGAGCCTGATACCTTTTTACATCCAGAATGGCAGAGACAATTCTGTAAAATTGCTAATGAAGTCAAAGATGCAGAAAAAAATATACATGTTTTGTTAACAACTCACAGTCCTTTAATTGTACAATCAACTGAAGACAATAACATATTTTTGTTAGAAGAATCTCAAGAAAAAATTACAGTAAAAAGCAACTTACCTCCTTTAAGCAATGGGCGAATTGATTGGATTCTTACAAGTAATTTATTTGGTTTAGAAAGTTCTCGCCCACTTTATATGGATAATTATATGAAATTAAGAAAAGAAATATTATCAAAAAAAGAAATTAGTCCAGAGGACAAAAGAAAGGTTAGAAGAGTATGGACCAAATGGGATATTACCTTCTGGTGAAACATTGGATGACTTAAAGCCATGCAAATTATTCATGAAGCAGCAAGGAGCGATAAACAGTGATAAAAATAAATAAGACTCAACCTGCACCAAGATACTTTATATATGTGGGAACCTCCGGGAGGGGGATAAGTGTCAGATTGAAACCCAATTGGTATGTGAATATTTTGAATCCGGAGATTATAATCCTAATAGCGAATGTGGATATAAGTTTAAAAGTAGAATTTATGGTAATGAAAGTATGGAAAGAACAATTGTTAAAAGATCAATTTGATAAATGTTGTTTTTGTGAATCTAAAGTTGCACACATTGATGCTGGAGATGTTGAGCATTATAGGCCAAAAGGAGAATCAAAACAAACAGAGTCGGATCCTGTAAATAAACTTGGGTATTATTGGTTGGCATACGAATGGGATAATTTATTAATTGCTTGTCAAAGATGCAATCGTAGAGAAGAAAAGCTTGTTTCCATTGTTAAATCCAGATGCTAGAGCATCTCCTACAAATAAAGATATTTCTGTCGAGAGACCAGTTTTTATAAATCCTTGTATCGAAGATCCTAAAAATCTCATTATAATTCGCCTTAGAATCTCCTGTCGGGATTGATTATGAAGGACGAGGTGAAAAAACCATAGATGAATTAAATTTGGCAAACGATGAATCTTTAAATGAAGAGCGTCGGAGTTATTTAGACCTTGTAAAGAGTCTTATCGACACAATAAAAATTATTTTCTGTTTATTAGAACCAGCAAATGGTGAAATTTTAGAGGTTTTAAATACTTCTTTTGACCCGAAAACTATGAGAGAGACCTTATTTCGTGATATTGAGATATTATTTACTTATTTGAGAGAAATACATCACATTATACCGGGATGATTAAAAGTAATTTCGAAATTGAAATAAAAGAATTACGAGAAAGATATACCAGATTGGTAATAAAAGTTTCACAATTACATACAATTAAATGAAGTTTGCGATCTAATAGTAAAACTTGTTTGTTTATTTAATTGTTTATTTCATTATTCTAATCATTAAATTTAGCATGAAAGTACATTAGGAGATCTTCCTCAGGTACTCTCTTCCCTCCTCTTTTCCCATAACTGCAATTATTCCACTGATTATTCTATACGTTCATCAACTGAGAATATCTCAGTTTCAACAATCTTTCTCTATTTACTTCTCCCTTTTGATACCCTGTTTCATCTTCGTACTTCTCGTCATTTGTGATAAGGTGCCAAATAATCATAACTATCTTCCTTGGCAACGCAATAATTGCCTTAGCATATCCAATTGACTTCATTTTCCGGTTAAAAAACTCTTTAAACCTGCTTTTCTTCTTTCTTGCTGCCGCTTGAGCTATCTGCGTTAGAATCCATCTTGCTTCCTTCTTTGATCCTCCTTTGTGATTCTACCGTTATAGAATTTATCTGCTGATTGATATACATTCGGAACTATTCCAAGCCAGGAAGCAAGCTTAATTTGTCACTTGATTTTGGAACTGAGTCCTAAATTAGCTTATAAGATATATTATGTGGGAAATGGAAAATAAGTGGCAAATATTAGTTATTTGTGTATTATTATATAAATTAAAATTATACATATAATTCAATTTATGTCAATTATGTGTATTATCTCAAATAGAAAGACATTAACTGGAATTGTTTCAAAATTAGAATCGTTTCCAAATAATTGACATGAATGAAATTTGGCTTGGGATGATTAATAATCGAATCGGTGTTGCATCCGGATTCAAAAATATTCGTTCCCAATGTCAAAAAGCCCTCCGAAGTACAAAACGGGTACGAAAGGCGGAGTATAAAAATATAAAAAGATATAACAAACAATAATGAGGTGAAACAAATGGGTGGAATTGGTAATGGAATTTTAGGTAATGGCTGGCCCGGATTTTTCGGCGGCTGGGATGGCGGCTGGGACGGCGGCTGGTGGGGAAAACATGGACGTGGAGACAGGAAGATTGCTGTCATAACCGCTGTCCGTGCAGTTGCTGCCAGCGGCGACGGAATTTTTGACCGTAATTGGTGGTAATGAGCGGTTGGGGTTCGACGGTGGCCGGAACTGGTAAAATCCGATCTTAACCTGGAAGACCAATATCTACAGAGCATCCATACATGGGAATATGAAATATATCCTAATACAAAATTACCTCCTAAAAACGACCCAAAAACGATCTTAAAAATGATCAAGAAAACGACCCAAAAACGAATTAATGTCCAAAAAAGGAAAGGTGAACAGTACTTTCATGAAGTTGTGCAGTTTTTCAAAGAACATCATGCTCGTTAGTAAAACTTGTTTGTTTATTTAATTGTTTATTTCATTATTCTAATCATTAAATTTTTTGTGTTTTAGTCGAAGTGTTTTTCGGAAATATATTTATCTCCTGATACATTCAAGCCTTTAAGGGGATTTTATGGTACAGGGATACAAGCTGTTTATAGGTGGGGAGTTTAGGGATTCTTCAACCGGGCAGGTTTTTGATGATATCAATCCGGCTACTCTGGAAAACCTGGCAATACTGCAGGTAGCTGGAAATGAGGATGTGGAAAGGGCAGTTGAAGCTGCAGAGGCAGGGTTCAGGGTCTGGAGCGAAATTCCGGCTCCACGGAGAGCCAGGGTGCTTTTGAAGGCGGCCCGGATTCTGCAGGACAGGAAGGAGGAACTTGCTGTCCTTATGACAAAAGAGATGGGAAAGATCCTGCCTGAGGCCAGGGGAGATGTACAGGAAGCTATAGACATTACATATTATGCTGCAGGAGAAGGGAGGCGAATGTTCGGAGAGACCACAACTTCCGAATTGAAGGAAAAATTCTGCATGACTGCTTTAAGGCCTATAGGAGTGGTGGGCATTATAACTCCCTGGAATTTTCCTATCGCAATCCCGGGCTGGAAAATCATGCCAGCCATTGTGGCTGGAAATGCAGTTGTTTTCAAACCTGCAAGTGATACTCCTTTGCTTGCCATTCAGCTGGTAGAAATACTGACGGAAGCCGGCCTGCCTCCGGGTGTTGTAAACCTGGTATTCGGGTCAGGTGGAACTGTCGGAAAGGCAATAGTCCGGCATCCGCGCATTAAGGCTATTTCTTTTACGGGCAGCCTTGAGACCGGGAAATGGATAATGGAAGAGTGTGGAAAAACCATTAAACGGGTTTCTCTGGAGCTGGGAGGCAAAAACCCTGCAATTATTATGGATGATGCAAATCTTGAACTGGCTCTTGAGGGCGTACTCTGGGGAGCTTTCGGGACGACCGGACAGCGCTGTACGGCAACGAGCAGGCTTATTTTGCACGAGAAGATAAAGGATGAGTTCATTAACCGGCTGCTCGTAAAAACAAGAACGCTAAGGGTTGGAAACGGGCTTTTACCTGAAACGGATATCGGGCCTGTAATTAGCAAAGTTCAGCTTGAGAAAATAGAGAGGTATGTAAGGATAGGAAAAGAAGAAGGAGCAACTCTTTTGCTAGGAGGAAAAACCATAGACCCCGGTCTTCCCGGTTATTTCTTCGAGCCCACAATATTTACGGATGTCCGGCCGGAAATGACGATTGCACAGGAAGAGATTTTCGGGCCGGTGCTGAGTGTGCTTACGGTCTCAAGTCTTGAAGAAGCAATAGAGGCTGCCAACAATACAAAGTACGGACTTTCTTCGGCAATCTACACTGGAAATATTGGAAATGCCTTTAAAGCGATTGAAAAAATCGAAGCCGGAATCACGTACGTTAATGCTCCGACAATAGGTGCCGAAGTCCACCTTCCCTTTGGGGGCATAAAAGGAACCGGAAACGGTTTTCGAGAAGCAGGAACCGAAGCGATTAAGGAATTCACTGAAGTAAAAGCAATATATATAGATTACAGCGGCAGACTGCAGAAAGCGCAGATTGATTCGGATGAGGTTCAAGAAAGGGGAGGGATTCATTCTGAATCCGGAGAAACGGGAAAGCTCTGAAAAAGCAGGCATGTTCGAAGGACTTCGAAGGACTATTCGAAGGACCGTTTGAAGGACTGTTTGATATTGTTAGCCCCAAAGCCAGGGAAATCATTGAGCAGGACTGCGATACTGTTTCTGCCTGCATGGCCCGTCCCTATCCTCTGGTTGTGGACAGAGCAAAAGGTTCCATAATCGAAGATATTGACGGAAGAGAATACATTGACTTCGTTGCAGGGATCGCGGTCATGAATGCCGGCTATTCTAACCCGGAAGTCAAAACTGCCATTTCCGCACAGCTTGAAAAAATAACTCATATAGGATACGGTGACTTTTACGCCGAGCCGCCTGTGAAACTTGCAAGAAAACTGAAAGAGCTTTCAGGTTATTCTAAGGTTTTTTACTGCAATAGCGGGACCGAAGCTGTGGAAGCTGCAATAAAACTCGCTTGCTGGAAAACAAAGCGGCAAGGCCTTATTTCGTTTTATAATTCCTTTCACGGCCGCACGCTTGGTGCTCTCTCCCTTACCTGCTCAAAAATCAGGCAAAAAGAGCACTTCCCTGCAATCCGTACAGCTCATTCCCATTATGCATACTGCTACCGCTGTCCCATGAAACTCGAATACCCGTCCTGCGGCATAGAATGCGCCAAAGAGATCGAAAACCTTATTTTCCGGCGGGATTTAAGCCCTGAAGATACGGCTGCCGTCTTCGTAGAACCAGTCCAGGGTGAAGGGGGGTACATAGTTCCTCCGGCAGAGTTCCATAAGGAAGTACGAAAAATCTGCACTGATAACGATGTTCTCCTCGTGGCCGATGAAGTCCAATCTGGCTGTTTCCGGACAGGCCCATTTCTTGCCATGGAGAATTTCGATGTCAGTGCCGAGATCTCCTGCCTTGCAAAAGCCCTCGGGGCAGGCCTGCCACTTGGCGCAATGCTTGCAGACAGCAGCCTTATGGACTGGCCGCCTGGTGTCCACTCAAACACTTTCGGAGGAAACCTCCTGGCTTCGGCTGCATCGTTCGCTTCCCTCGAATTTCTGGAGAGGAAAGTCACGGAAAAAAGAGTAAAGGAACTGGGCTCGCATATCCGGCAGCGCCTAAAAGAGCTTCAGGAAAAATTTCCCTGCATGGGAGATGTCCGCGGGCTCGGCCTGATGATAGGAATTGAAATAGTAAAATCCGACAAATACAGGTTCGATAAATCCATAGATCCTTTTCGAAGGGATAAAATACTCAGGGAGGCTTTTAAAGAAAGGATCCTGCTACTTCCTTGCGGGGATTCCAGCAATACGATTTTGTCCCCCCCTTATTTTGACGGATGAGGAAGCTGACATGGGGTTGGAGAGATTTGAGGAAGCTCTTAAAAGGGCTATAATATAAAAAATCTTCACATTTTCGAAATCCCGAACACAAGAAAAATCTATTGAGAAAAAATGCCCATGAAACCGGAATAGTTGTCTCAAACCGTTATTGCGATTTTTCTATGATTTGCATATTTTCTGCAACTACATCTTTCAGATCTCTGACTTCTCCGTTCTTTTACGTTTCAGTCCCAGTTTTAGTGGATCTTGTTCGCGAATTTTGAAAATATCTTTTCATAAATTATACTTTCTTTCTTCCCATCTTCTTTCGTACATACCGTAAAACCCCATACGAACAACCCAATAGAAGCATAATCTTAAAGGGTTTCTCACCTGCATTAAGTAGTTCTTTGATTTTTTCATGATCGAATTTTGGTTTCTGACCTTTCTTTTTTGGAGGAAATTGTTGACTCATTAAGGTTTCACCTCTTCATACAATTTGCAACCATGTTTTAATCCTTGCTTTAGAGGATCTTGCTCACGAATATCTTGGAAGGCTATAGAAGCACCGTGAGCTAAAAAGCCCTGGTGGAGATTCTGGTATTACCCCTATTTAAGATCAGCACACAAACGGTTAACTTCCTAATTGAGAACATTTTCAACGATGCTGTACAAAAGCCAGATTTATTGCAACAGAACCATCCAGCTTAATATCGCTGAATAATTTAACAAGCTTTGTGGAAATCGGTGCAATTTATAATGCTTTCCATTTAACCGATTACCAGTGGAATCCTTTTTTATATGATCGTCAATTTTTACTAAAAGTGTATATAATGAGAAGCACAAACTAATCATGCTGGTTGAAAATATGCAAAGTATGAAGGTTAATATGAAAAAATTGGGTCATATTGGCACTATTATTTCGTTTTTGATTATGTTTGTTGGTATAGTGGGCTTTTTTGCATACGCTGACAATAACTCTATTACTCTTATAATAATGAGCTTTGCAGCATTATTTTCGTCTTTTAATATGCGTACAGAGAAAGATCAACCCATATTGCGATTTACAGTAGGCGTATGTATTGCTTTAGCACTTTTTTCGCAAGCGATTCTTATGCACAACCAGTATTTTGCTACATTTGGGCTTGTGGCCCTTGTAATTTTTATAATAGATTATGTTAAACAATCAAAACATATGTGAGTGTCCATAAAGTTCTGTAAGTGCATATTCGAATTTACAATACATAGGTTTTAAGGCAAAACCTGTGCATTTTTGCAAAAATCTTATTTTTCAGGATGCTTTAATATACGAACGTTTCCGCATAGAATGTTCGTATTCATGCAGCGACGTTGTGGATCAAATAATTTTCGAGAGGTTTAGTTCCACAAAATGACGTAAATAAATATTTAACTTTTTGTAACATTAAAAAAAGGGTTATTGCAAATGTTGAAACTTATCAATCTAGTAAAAATTCAGTGAAGATCATAAATACACGAAATCATTTCGGCTCTTCGTCATTCTCTATGGATAAGATGATTCCCAATTCAAGACCAAGTTGGTTTTTATGAGGATATCCACATAAAACGACGAAGAGCCATCATTTCAAGGATAAAACAACGATTTGTCTGGAAATAATTGCACATTCATTACTTCTTCAGACTTTTATTTCTTCTCCTTTCAACACGGCTTCTTCCTTTACTCTTACTTCTTTGGTCGTGTTTCCATAGCTCAGTTTGTATGGGCTTGAAGGTGCAGTATCGAACTGCGTCCCGCCTGGGATCGAACCATCTGTCGAATACGGCACTGTAAATCTATACCTGCCTTGAGAATCCGAAGTCGTTGACTGGGAGTATTCAAAGGTCCTATTCTGTCCTGTGATAACTGTAGCACTTATTTTGACAGTCTCGTTAGGGGAAGCAGTTCCCGTTACGTTTGCACCTTTAACATATTCGAAAATCTTAACAAAGCCTGTATTTACTTCTGGGATATTACCTTCAAAGAATAAATTATAAGTCCGTTTATAAGTAACTTCATCGGTTTGGTCTGCCCATGTTTCATGAACCAGACGATAATGCTTAAAACCGTCTCCATCAAAAAATTGCAGTCGTGCCTCCATGGAGTTGTAGTAGCGAGTTGAAGGCAGGAGTTGATATTCATTTCCTACCCGGTAAGGCTGAAAGTATCCTGCATTATCAAGGGTCCATTCATGCATTGCACCAAATATACCTCTGCCATTATCATAATCAGAAGCCATAAATTCACTGGACATGATGTAGCGTGCACCCATCTTGCCCGGTCTTGGGTCTACACCCTCAAGCACTGCATTTGCTTCTTCTTCTGATTGAGCAGTGAAAAATGTCGCAGCTCCGGGCTGGTTTGTTTCATTAATGCTTCCCCTGCGCCCTCCTATTCCTGCTTGGAAAGGATTGGCATTTGGCATCCTATGTCCTATGGTTTCTATAAAGTGGCCAAAGTCCCACCATGACATAACACCATACGCCGCATCTGGATATTTGAAAGATTCTCCATTTTCGGGAGCGTCATAAATGGCATTATAGTCCATCCCGGGGTCTGGAGTGTTTGTGCGAAGCCATATGCATGCTTCGAACCATTCATTTGAAGGATCATTTGAACCACCTGTATACAGCATTGCAGTACTATATACCGGAATAATCAGAACTAAAAAGATAGCAATAACCGCAAGGACCTGTTCGATTTTGAAGAATTTTAAGGAATGTGGAATATCTGCAAAAGATTTCACATTGGCTTTAAACTTTTCATCTAACTCACTCCATTTAACTTTTTCAAGCAGTAAGCCTCCTACATAAGCAGCTAAAATTGAAGCGTTTACTGAATAATAGTATGCAAAACGGTTCTGACCGTAGTTTGCGAGAAGAATAAGAACACTCCAGACAAAAAGAAACACTTCTTCAGGTTTCAGCTTTCGCGAAATGTTTGCAATCAGGATAAGTATTCCGAGGAGTGAAGCAAGGAACACGTATGGTGTAAAGTTTCCATAAGCTTTAGAGAGAGTGAAAGCTCCATTTCCATCAAAAAACAAAGAATAAATTTCTCCAACCGTAGATGGTCCGCCTGTTTGAATTCCAAAAATCATGTTTGGAGCGCCAATAACAGTAGAATAAAGTGATGGGGCAACGATGCTTAATGCAATCAATCCGAAGGCACTAATTCCAAATATTGCCAGAGGGTAGTAACGAGAATCAAAACCTCTTTTTCTGAAAGCTTTTTCAACATAACTCATGGCTGCAAAACCAATCATCACTACCAGAGCTACAATGACAGTGAACCATGAATAGTCATAAACATTAGCAAGTCCGAGTTCAGGGTGGACAGAAGGTAATATGAGCAGTGCACTAATGAAAAAACTGGTTATTCCTACAATTCCAAGATAATCGCTTGACTCTTTATGCAAATTGTTAAGAATATACTGGAATACAGCATACATTAGAGTAATGAATGCGAAGAGAGAAGCTCCTGGCCATGAAAGTTGGTAGGCAGAATACATAATACCAGCTATAATAGAGTATATCAAAGGCTCTCTCATGACCTTAAACTCTTTATTAAACACATTCTCAAAAGTCAGATTTTTTCTCTTTGCCGAGATCAATGCCAACATGAAAAACATCATGAAAAAAGTGCTGAACAAAGCTTCAGCCACGTGGTGGTCTGTTAAACCGATCATTGAACGGGACAAAAACTGCCCTGGAGCAAAGGCGATCAAAATCGCAGCCAGTATACCAGTTTTACGGCCTCCTAGGTATTTTCCTATATAATAAACAGGAATGACCGTTAGAGCACCCAGAACTGCAGGGAAGTATGCTCCTATAGTATTAACAAGTTCGGAACTGGGGTGTCCCAAGCCCAGAATTAAGGCAGGTATAGCCATCATCTGATCAAACAATGGACCGAAATGTATATAGCTGCCATAAGGATAGTTGGTCATTGGGTTATAAAATACTCTATTGGGGTAATTATTAAGAAGAAGATTCAAAGTCCGCATATGATACCAGGCATCATTGGTCACAAATTTTACAAGCCCATTGGGTAAGAATACTGTTTTTGCGGGAAGTATTCTTATCCAGAAGGCTGCAAGAGCAATTATCGAAACTGCCAGGGTATAAGGCCAGCTGGATTTCATTTTAGATTTAAAAGCTAATATTGGGCGACTCAAAATACTCATAAGAATACCTTTGGAACGTATTGTGTCAACTGGATAAATGTTAATCTATGTTACAACTTATTACAAAAATATACCTAAATGTTAAATATTTTTCTAAATTAAAAATGTACGCGAATTGTATATCCTAAAGATCAAAGAATTATTAAAAGAGACTGCACTTAAATATAGGATATTTGGTTCCTATATATAGTTACATAAAAAATAGATCAATTTTATGGAATAAAAGGACTTGCCGGCAATGAGGTGACTTAAGATGGGTGTATCCTGTTGTCATATGATACACTCATTTTGTGAATGTGATACGAATAAGCCACTTTAATTTCATGCGTAGCCTGTCTGTGGGCCTGTTACTAGTTGTTTATTTGCGCTTTTTACTTTTGGTCGGTTCATCTTCCAGGTTTATTTGTTCTACTATATTTGAGTCCTTTGTTACTGGTTCTAGTTTCTTTATTAATTCCTTTTCTTTATTATCATTTTTTACTTTTTTTGTTGGCATCTGATCACCTCACTTTCAATGTTTTTAAACGTAATAAATATATTGAAATATCTTTAAATTGAACTGTTTTTACGACTTTTCCTTTTCTAAAAAATCTTCTTAAAAATACTGTTACGGGAATGTTTAAGAAAAAGTGATTCATTATTATAATTGTGCTTTTATAAAGTACTGTACGTGGGGTTATCGTAGCTATTAATATGTTTTTTTAATTTTCCCGGTTCTGCTCTTTGAAGGGGTAACAGCTGTGATCATTCTCAAGGGCTGAAATGAAAATTTAGAAAAGGGGGAATATAATGAGTGTCCAGAGTAAAGTAGAAGATGAGCTTCACAAAGCAAAAGAAAAAACCAAGGAGACTGCTGAAAAAGCAGAAAGTGACGTAAGAAGGACTAGAGGGAAATCGGAAAGTGATGAGGGGAAGATTAGTCCGGTAATGAAAAATGAAATTGAACAGGCTCAATGGAGAGAAGAAACCAAATATCGAGATGTTAAAGAGATAAGTGAAAGAAATACCAGAGAGGCTACAGAGGGTTTAACACGGGATGTTGACATAAGTTCCGAAACGAAGCCTAGCAAGACGGAATGGAGAATTAAAAAAGAATCTGAAAAATAAAAGTGCTAAATACCCATAGTCAGTAACGACCAGGGTATTTCATGTCGGTATCAATTTGGATAAATCTCTTGAAAAAGCTCATCAGTTGATTAAGAACCTATCCGAAAAACAGAATAATCTCAATGCAAGCTAATATGCTTAAAAACAAAAAGAAAAGTCGGACACAACTTTGAGAATATGATGAGAAAATATGGATTATACTTTTATGCTCGTTTCCACATAGCAATGTTTAGAGCAGTAAGACTTTACGGATAGGCTCCTAATTAAGGGCAGGCTGCACTGCGTGCGTACATTTTGGTTTAGGTGCTAATATAGTTGCTTTGGTTTCTATTATAATCAAAAAACAAGTCTAAAGAGTAATGGGGTCACATCATCTTGAAACGCAAAGTAGAAACCTGAAATTTAAAAAATTTCCATCTTGCGTGATTATTGATCTGTTAAATAGATTTTTATGTCAAAACCTGTTTTTAAAGTAGGATAACTGTAAATCTCAGCAGCTTGAAGATAAGAAATGATGCAGGTAGAAGCTCCCCTACAAGGATACATATTATAAATATAGTACTTGCACATTTGAGTATCAAAACTAAGTCAAAGCAATTATGCTTATATTGTGATTTGGATATCTAAAGGCTTAATGGTATCGACCTACAGATCAACCGGTTAGTCCAGCTATACCAACAGATATCGTTTGAATCACGATGAAGTATCAGTAAAATCATAATTAAGTATCGGTTGAATCACACAAAGAATCGGTTGAATTACTATAAATTCCAGATTCATTCTTATTTGTTAATCCCAATTTAAAATTTCCAGTCCAATCCGGTGAGATTTCCATGGTATCTGAGAAAACACTTGATAAGTCAAGAGAGATGTTTGAGAAAGCAAAGACCCTTATTCCGGGTGGGGTAAGCAGTCCTGTGCGTGCAATCAAGCCATATCCTTTCTATACGGCTTCGGCTGATGGGTCTAAGATAAGGGATATTGACGGCAACGAGTATATTGATTACTGCATGGCGTACGGCCCTGCTATTCTCGGGCACAATCATCCTGTAATAAAAGAAGCTATTAAAGCTCAGCTGGACAAGGGCTGGCTTTATGGGACTCCTACGGAGCTTGAGGTAAACCTGGCAGAAAAGATTGCAGGATATTATCCGAGCATTGATATGCTCAGGTTTGTTTCTACAGGGACTGAGGCAACTATGAGTGCCCTCCGCCTTGCCCGCGGCTTTACGGGCAGAAATAAATTTGTTAAAATCGAAGGTGGATACCATGGTGCCCATGATGCGGTTCTCGTAAAAGCAGGTTCAGGGGCTACAACACATGGAGAGCCGGATTCTCTAGGCATTCCGGTGGATTTCACAAAAAACACTCTGCAGGTCCCTTATAATGATATTGAAATTATGGCCGAAATTGTGGAGAAGAACAGAGATGACCTGGCTGCAGTAATCATAGAGCCTGTACTTGGAAATATCGGTCCTGTACTTCCCGGACCTGGCTACCTGGAGGAACTCAGGAAGCTTACAAAGGAAAATGATGTGCTCCTTATTTTTGATGAAGTCATCACCGGTTTCAGGCTCGCAATGGGAGGGGCGCAGGAATATTTTGGGGTTGTACCGGATATGACTACCCTGGGGAAGATAGTTGGCGGAGGTTTGCCAATTGGCGTTTTTGGTGGCCGCAGGGAAATAATGGAGATGATCTCCCCCTCAGGAGCAGTTTACCAGGCTGGGACTTTTAGCGGAAGCCCATGTTCGGTATCTGCGGGCATAGCAATGCTTGACTATCTTAAGGAAGAAAATATCCATGAGAAACTTAATGCGACAGGTGCTTACCTCAGGACTTCCCTCACTGAGATAGTTGAAGATGAGGGACTCGATTACAACGTCTGCGGAATTGCTTCAATGTTTAAGATTTTCTTCGGGGCAGAACCTCACAATTACCAGGAGGTTCTTAAATGCGACAAGGAAGGTTACCTTGCCTTTTTCCACCGGATGCTTGCAGATGGAATTTTCCTGCCTCCTTCGCAGTTTGAGACAAATTTCGTCTCTGCAGCTCACAGTGAAGAAGATATCGAAAAGACTCTTGAAGCGTATACCGAGAATCTCTGAGTCAATCAAAGCATTTGAAGAAAAAAAATATCTGAGTAAATTCAAGTCTTTGGACTAAATCTTTGAAAACGAGGATTCACATGATCATAGGTACAAGGGGCAGCCAGCTTGCGCTTGCCCAGGCGGAGAATGTTGCTCGCCTTTTATCGGAGCTAGGATTCGAAACCAGCTTAAGAATAATAAAGACCAGCGGAGATCGGTTTACTGATCGCCCTTTGCATGCCGTATCCAGCGGAGTTGGGGCATTTGTCAGGGAACTCGATGATGTTATGCTTGCCGGAGAGATCGATATTGCTGTCCATTCCATGAAGGACATGCCAACTATCCGTCCTTCCTCGCTTTCTACTGCTGCTGTTTTAAAGCGGGATACTCCATTCGATATCCTGTTGACTTACGACGGGACTTCACTGGATGAACTGCCCGAACAGTCCATTATAGGTACCAGTTCTCTTAGAAGGATTGCCCAGATCCGGCGCTACAGACCTGATCTTATCACTCAGAGTTTAAGAGGGAATATCGATACAAGGCTCAAGAAGCTCAGGGAAGGGAAATACGACGGCATCCTGCTGGCAAAGGCAGGGCTTGAACGCATGGGCTGGGAGCTGGAGGGAGAAATCTTATCCCCTGATTTCTTCTGTCCTTCCCCTAATCAGGGTACTGTTGCAGTGGTCACAAGGGCAGGCACAGAAGCCGAAGCAGCAGTTTCCAAACTTGACCATACTGATAGCCGGATTGTTACCGATATCGAACGAATTCTTATTTCCGAGATCGGTGGAGGCTGTACCACTCCTCTGGGTTCATATGCTGAGATTTCACCTGATCGGGAAGAGCTACACGTCCGCGCCGAAGTCCTTTCCCTGGATGGGTGTGAGACTGTCAATATCAACGAGTTTATCCCTATGCGAGGCGGCCTTGAAATCGCCAGGGAGCTCGGGCATAGGCTTGTGAAAATGGGTGGCAAAAGATTAGCTGAAGAAGCACTTATACAGCTTTCCAAAGATTCGTGCGACTCTGACTATTCATTAAATTAATGTAAACTGATTAAACCTTTCAGAACTGGAAAAGGAATGATAATGTATACTCTTACCGGACTTGAATTAAAAAACCCAGTTATCCTTGCTGCCGGCATTCTTGGCACAACAGGGGCATCTCTTTGCAGGGTTGCGCATGAGGGAGGAGCAGGCGCCGTTGTGACAAAATCAATAGGTTCCGTGCCTAAAACCGGGCATCCCAACCCAAGCATGATCAGGCTTGACTGCGGTTTTTTGAACGCTATGGGACTTCCTAATCCTTCCTATCCCGGTTTCCTGCAGGAGCTCGAGATCGCAAAGAAAGACTCCGGGGTCCCGGTAATTGCGAGCATTTTCGGCGGGAATGCGGCTGAATTTACAGAAGTTGCGGAAGGACTGCTTCCCGGCAAGCCCGATGCTTTTGAGCTCAATGTGAGCTGTCCTCACGCTGAGGGATATGGGGCTGCAGTCGGTTCGAATCCCTGTCTAGTAGAAGCAATTACAGCGGCCGTAAAAGATGTGGCGAATGTCCCTGTCTGGGTTAAGCTTACTCCAAATGTTTCCGATATTACAGGCATAGGAACTGCAGCTGAATCCGGGGGCGCGGATGCCGTTGTTGCAATCAACACTATAAAAGGAATGGCTATTGACATCGAATCCGGATATCCTGTCCTTGGAAACCGTTCCGGAGGGCTCTCAGGGAAAGCTGTTAAGCCCGTAGCTGTTAAATGTGTTTATGACCTCTACGCAGCTCTCGAAATCCCGATAATCGGAGTTGGAGGGATCTCTTCCTGGCAGGATGCGGTAGAAATAATGATGGCAGGAGCATCAGCAGTGCAGGTTGGGTCTGCAGTTTATGAAAGGCTCGATACGTTCTCCGAGATCAGTACAGGGATAGACGCTTTTTTGAGACGAAAAGGGTATTCGGATGTGAAAAAATTAATAGGACTTTCCCACGAGATGATCTGATGACTCCTGATAATAATGTTTCTCTTAACGCTACTATTCCCCTTAATGCTACAATTATACAGGTAATTGATGAGTCTCCTTCTGTCCGGACTTTTTTCTTTGACCTCAATTTTGAGACTTTTGAGCCAGGCCAGTTTGTAATGGTCTGGGTTAGGGGAGTAGATGAGGTGCCCATGGGCCTTTCCAGTAGAAACTCAATAACCGTCCAGAACGTAGGGGAAGCAACTTCCAGGCTTTTTTCCTTGAAAGCAGGAGATTCTTTCGGGCTCCGAGGGCCTTTTGGGAGAGGATTTTCTCTCACTTCGAAGGGTGAAAAAATTCTTGTCATTGCCGGTGGTGTAGGAGCGGCTCCTCTTGCCCCTTATGCCGAATCGGCTGGTGCTGCCGGCTCTGAGGTAAATACCATTCTTGGAGCAAGGAGTGCAGATGACCTTATTTTTGAAGGTCGATTCGCTGCGGCAGGAAACATTTATATCTCCACTGATGACGGCTCTAAGGGGACGAAGGGTTTTGTAACCGATGTTCTCAGCAGGATTAGATATTTCAGCTTACGACAGGATTGCGGTGTGCGGCCCGGAAATAATGATGGCTTCTGTTTTCAAATTACTTGAAGACAGAAAAGCACTTGTGAAGGCGGAATTTAGCCTCCACCGTTATTTCAAATGCGGCATCGGAGTCTGTGGAGCGTGCTGCATAGATCGGTCGGGTTTCAGGGTTTGTAAGGACGGACCTGTGTTTTCCGGCATACAGCTACGGGATTCGGAACTGGGAAGATATACCCGGGATGCCTGTGGGCGAAGAATTAAAATTTAAGTTACGATATATCTTTTAAAAATAAAAGCCGGCAGACAAATAGGTCTCTGGTTTCCTATTAGCAGAGAGGACGAGGAAATGATTGGAAGGTTCAGGTCAGGGGACGAGATTTTTTGTGGAGAAATCGAAAATCAGCATGTGTATCCTAAAGGAGGGGTTCACGCAGGAATCTTTGAGCTTTCCGAACTTCGCATCCTTCCTCCTGCATCTCCTTCTAAGATCGTCTGCGTCGGCCTGAATTATCGTGACCATGCCAGAGAACTTTCCATGGAAATTCCGGATACTCCTGTGCTCTTTCTGAAACCTCCGTCTGCAGTCATAGGGCATGGAGATAAGATCATTTATCCCTCTTCCAGTTCAAGAGTTGACTATGAAGCTGAACTTGCAGTCGTTATCGGTAAGCGCTGTAAAAACATTTCGGCCGAGAAAGCCGAAGATGTGATTGCAGGTTATACCTGTTTTAATGACGTAACTGCCCGGGATCTCCAGCAAAAGGACGGTCAGTGGACAAGAGCAAAAAGTTTTGATACATTTGCGGCTTTGGGGCCGTATATTGCTGCTCCGGACGAGTTTGATGTTTCGGATGCGAAAATTGCCTGTCGGGTAAATGAAAAAACAAGACAGGAGTCCAGTACTTCAAATCTTATTTTTGATGTCCCCTTCCTCATTGAATTCATAACCGAAATCATGACCCTGGAAGTGGGAGACGTTATTGCCACAGGGACACCCTCAGGAGTTGGAGAAATGCATAGGGGAGATACAGTAGAAGTTGATATTCAAGGAATCGGAATACTTAGAAACGAGGTTATCTGATGCTGCTTGAGAATATCGGTAATGAACTTGACCTTACCGAGCGCCATCTTCTTGTGCTCAAAAAAGTGATTGAAGAAGCCCCCATCGGAATTCTGAAACTTGCTGAGGTTACCGGAATGCAGAACCATAAAGTGCGCTACTCTCTTCGGGTCCTTGAACAGGCTCACCTTATTAAGCCTTCTGCCCAGGGCGCAGTACCCGGGGAGGCCGTCGCAAAGTTCCTTCAGGAATTTGAGATGGAGCTTGAGAAAATCAAAGAGAAAGTATCCCGCATCAAAGAAATCGAAGCTTCCATCCAGAAATAAAATCTCTGCTTTCAGAAATTAGGATCGAAATATTCAATACGTTCTGTTGGACAACCTTATGATAGATTTTTCCTTGATCTGTTTTATCCCAGAATAATTTCGCTTTTAAGTCATCAATCCACATTCTCATCTATAAACCTGTTTTAAATATATGAATCCAAAATTCCTCAAAAACACACAGATTTTACAACAAAACCTGTGCTTCGAATAGAAAGCGAGGCAGTGTGTCGAGAGATCTGTAAATTTTCACCGATAAGACACATGGCTACAAAACATTAAAAAGTAGCTATTTTTAGCTTATAGTTAGTTATTTGCCCTTAAAATTAGCTAAAAATCAAAGAAATGGCTACCTTTTATCCATAAACGTAGCTGTTTTTCAAACTTTGGCAGTGTATCGCATAAATTCTTGATATTCTTGGTTTTACAGACCTTTTGGTACACTAACCTTTAAATGGTTGTGTGTCAGTTTTTCTGTATTAAGCGTTTTTTGAAGCAAATTTTATATGAATTTTAAGATAAGGTTGACTTTTTAACAATCGAAGAACAACGTTAATTATATTAAAGATAAGGAGAATACAAAATTAGCAAAGAAGTAGCTGGTAGAAACACAAGTCCCTATTCTCGTGCTCTACCTATTCCAATCCAAGGATTGAGAGGAACCCTATTTTTCTTCTCAATTAATGCAAATTTAGCATCGTAGGGATATATATAGATTATTACATACCCAAAAAATTTTATAATTAGACTTTTTTACTTCTTTTCTTCGTTTTCTTTCTCGCTTGTAAGGGTAATCCCAACATTCACTCAATGAGCCGCAAATAGCCCATTAAGGACGGGATTATTCCGCTTCAACTTAACGTTTCTTCTTTTTAAGTCATGCCAAAAATGAATTCTAGCTTAAATCTAGCTGAAGCTGTAAAATTGACATAAGTGAGTTTGTCTTGGTTCAATTTGCGGTTGATTGTACGAATGTTGGGATTACCCCTTGGTGCAAAAAAGTTTAGTAAAATTGGAAATAACCAGATACATATAATTATAAATATATTAATTATTCAAATGATTAAATAAAAAATTATTTATGTTATCTTTTGGTATTACGTACTAGGGTAAAAGAGGCTAAACAAAAAAGCATACTAATCTCCCCACAATTTCCCCCAACATACTCCCCCCAAGTATGTCGCCTTTCTTTACCTTTCTTTTCTACTTTTAATAAGAATGAAATGAGGTTAAATAGAGTTAGAAGAGAAGCGAACACATACCCGTTACCTTAAATCAAACTCCCCCGAATCTGATTTTAAGAAGGTAAACTTTTGCAAGAACTTTCGGGATGTAGTTCCTCTACTTACCTCTTGACCTACTCTATTATAAGAATCATGCATATATTAAATAAATTATTCAAAAAATTGTATATTATCTAATTATATGTTAATAAATGAAATTTTAATACAATTATAATAATAATCTAGTCAAACCTTTGTCTAAAATTTACAAAATTTGCCATAATTTTTAAAACCGTTTAAGAGTAAATGAGGCTAAATCAAAAAAATACGATCCTTATTTCTTTAAAATCTTGACATAATTTTCTATATACACGTCTTTAGGTACTGATTTTATTGCGATGTATAAAAGAACTGGAACGATTATAATGTCATCTAGATGTCCAATTACGGGTATGAAATCGGGTATTAAATCGATTGGTGATAATGCATAGCCTATGGCAATCCATAACAATATTTTTGTAATTTTAGGGGTACGGGAGTCTGTGTATAGAAGTCTGCATAACTCCATGTATTTTTTTGCATTGTCTTTTATTTCTCTTAATCTTATCATGTCTTTTTCATTGGATCCATTTATATCATTTCATTGGCGGTTATTCTCTATAAGTGTTTTCAGCCTCAATAAATCTCGGTACTGTGTAATCTACGGGGTTTGACCTTCTGAAATACGTCATCAAATGCTGAAAATTTAACCAAGACCCTGTAGACTACACAGAACCCTGCAATTTCCAAAATAGTATAATAGTACAATGAAATATTAAAAGATTGTAGTAAATGGTTTGAAATGAGGGTTTTTGAGTTGTTTTAATGCTCTCAAAGATAGATTACTACAATGTTTTAAGTCAAAAGCTTGTAGTAAAATCCGAACGTTTATGTTAAAACGTTCGTATATTCAATGATCCTAAAAAACTAGATTTCTATCAAAATGCGCAGGTTTTGCTTTAAAACCTATGAGTATTGAGAACGTTTTTAATGATTCTGTAAAAGCCCGACTTTTTGGAACAGAACCTAAATTAGCGTTCCATTGACCATACTTGATTTGAGCTTTGTAAAAGCATCGAAGTTTAAAGAATGATTATTTAGGTATTGGTGGCTCACCTTTAAGTGCCGCCTCTAGCGAATTTATCACAGACATATCATTTTTCATTAACGTAGAAATATACCCTCTGATTCTAAAGAAAACGTCCGCGCCATGTCGTGTCCTAAAAGCTCCAGAAATCTTTTGCTGTACCTTCGTCATCCTGATGTCTCGTTCTGCTAAATTATTTCCAAATGGTACTCTTAAGTCTGTGGCAAACCTCAAAACTTCTGATTTGTATTTAGAAAGTCTATCCAACAAATTCTTTGCATCGCTCTGTGCTTTCTTTCCTCTTTTGTTTATTTTAACTTCTGAATCTTGCGGAGGTTGATTACTCTCGAATCCTTTCGATATTATCAAATCATATTTTTCAACGAAAATTTTTATTGTTTCTTCCTCAGTATTACAATTCAACTTTTTAACATGATCAATATACTTTTTTATTTCAAGTAGGAGATATGACATATCTGAAGCCCATTCTTGATTTTTATTTTTGGAAATCTCTTTTAGCTCTCTTAGAATGTGAACATTACAGACTGCATGTTCACAATTTTTATATTTGAAGTAAGTTTTCCAAAAATCATGAACAACTATTCCCCTAAATTTTGGTAACACCCCCATTTTCATCATGGCTTTATATCCCCTATTCTTGTGATGAAAGTATAATGTCAATTTTTCCGTAGAAATTACATGACAGTGGTGCTTTCGACCGTTCAAATTTATATCAGTCTCATCACAGTTGATAACTTTTTCTTTTATTAATCTATTTTTGATATTATTTGTAACTCCTTTTAGATTGTGGAAACATTTGTTTTCTGCATTTGCTATCGTTGCGACAGAAACTTTCAATCCAAAAAAGTCTTGTAATGCTCGAGAGATTCTCGCGTAAGGTAATAATTGAAAATTTCGTAAATAAACTGCAATAGCTAAAACTCTTGAACCATATTGTATTCTTTTTATTATATTATCTGGGAAATCTGCTTTGCATGTAAGACCACAACAAGAGCATCTCTTAATCTCAATGAGGTACTCTATTACGTTTTTATTTACAAGGATATCAATATTTTGTCTTTTTTCATATTTTTTGACTTTTGTATTTAGTAAATTTTCTCCACAGTGTTTGCATTTTTGAAGTTGATATGTAATGATTTCATTAGGGCAGTCACATATCTTTAGTGTGTATCCGATGTGTCCTTTTTGACCACCGGGGCGTCGATTGTTCTTTTTTTCATCGTGTTGAGCAAAAGTAACAGTGGAAAGAGGTGTAATTGTATTTTGACTGTTTTGATCTAAAAATGATATGGTATCTTTAATTTCGTCACGTTTCATGTAAAACACTAGCATATAATTTTATAATAATAAATATGTAAATTATTAGCAATGAACGTAATAGAAAAGTAAGTTCGAAGTAGAGGTAACTGAATAGTTGTAATTCATTGGCCTAATGGGCCAACTACCCTATTTTGCTAGTGGATTTATTCCACCGGACTTTTGGACGGGTCATGCATAAAACCCCAGAATTCAACAGTTCTCTGTTTTTTATATTGATTTGCTTTATTTTTAAATACTTTACTCGTTATAGTAATAATATGTCCGAGATCACTAAAATCAAGATAACAAAGAAGGTGATAAAAGACGAAAATAAAAGAATTCCTTGTAATAATTGAAAAAAGTGAAGATGGTGGCTATGTAGCTTTTGTTCCAGATTTACCTGGATGTCATACACAAGGAGATACATTGGAAGATATAAGAAAATACATTAAAGATGCAATCCAGCTTTATCTTGAAGTCGAAAAAGATTATTTAGATGAAGGACATACAAAATTTGTGAGTGCTGAGATGGTTCAGGTTGAAGTATGACAAAAATTAAGCCTCTTTCACATAAAAAAATAATCAAAGCACTTGAGAAAGTTGGTTTCCAATCTGTCAGACAAACCGGCAGTCATTTATTTATGAAAAATCCAGATGGTAGAACTACTATTATACCAATTCATTCAAAAGAAGTTAAAGTTGAAATCATTAACGCAATTTTAAAAGAAGCGAAAATTTCAAGAGATGAATGGATAGAATTAATTCGAAGTTTGATTGTTTTTTAGTCTTCCTTGATTCCTTCAAGTTGGGTATTTTTGCCCAACCTCTCCAAAAGGTATAGTAAGAGTATTATCGCTATTTGAATGCGTTTTTATTTTTTTTGTATTACTTTTTTAAGTTTAAAATCGATATCATTGGGCGCTATTAAAATGGGGTATGTGTTTCATATAATTTTTTTGCATTTTATGGTGGGGTTATCGAAGGAAACAAGTAAATTCCTATATACTATGGAATGATCGAAAAAACAAACACATAGGCAATTGTGGAAAATTCAGCCTGAAATTGGACAATTTTCATTATAATAAACAAGCGATAATATAGGAATTATGCATCAAGTATTACGTTTTTTCCTAAAATTATATCAATTCTACATACTTGAGGCAATTTGTATTTTTCCCGATATTTGCAATTTTACAGAACTTTGATCACTATAAGGATCAAGTATAGCATTATAATATAGCGATCTATTGAAATTTATGAATTTACAGAACATTGTGTACACTGCCAATTATTTCAAGCTAAATGGTTATTATTCACAGCCACATTCCCGTTCACAGCGTTTATGGCGGAAGCGACGACCGCATTTATCGTCACAATCTTCTTTACGGCCACAGCCTTCAAATCCGCCTAATCCGTCAAAACCTCGACCTAGAATTCCATTTCCACATCCCATTGTATATTTCCTCCATGTTTCTTCTATTCTTTTATTTTTTTGCAATTGAACCAAAGAGCCAATTGTTAGAGACATTGGTAATAAAAGTCATATAGAGATGTGAAAGTTGTAATGTTTGCAATTCAATCAAATGTTAGGGTGTTAATTAGTGAAAATTTTTTTGAGACCAGACAGTGCTTTCTTTTATTCATTAATTGCTAAAGCCCTAATGAAAATTATGGTAGTAGTCGGGAGTTATGGACTATGTCGAATAATTTTGAGATTAAATCCGAGGTAACGAAACTTGGAAAGCAGCATTTTGCATTTTTGCCTGATGGACGTAAGTTTGTGGTTGAAGACCCCACAACCTTCACGGAAAGAGTACTCAAATCTAGAGAAATAGTGGATAAAGGTCTTATGGGAGTCCCCCGGATATATCCAGATATTATTCCTCCGGAATCATATTCTTTAGCCGCCTATCAGACGCCAATCAAGGATCAAAAGGATCGTGGGACTTGTTGGGCATTTGCAGGTGCAGCTGCGATGGAAGCCGCTTACAAGAGAAAATACGGCATAACTCTTGATCTCTCCGAGCAATATATCTTCTCATTACAAAAATGCATGGAACTTTATTCTGATTATGCAACAAGCACAGTAAAACACGAAAATAATAGCTCATTTTGGGATGCACAAGGTTCCAGTGATATTGTTGTTAATCTAGCTCGTTTTGCGGCGCCTGAAGAAAAGTACGCGCTTTATAAGACACATGCGGAATTGGAGGAAATGCGCAAGAAAATTCCTGGAGCAAGTGCGCTTGATTGGAATTCGACACAAGAGCAGTTAGATGCATTTGAGTACTCTTACGACTTAATCCCTCTTGCAGCACGTTTAAATGCAAAGTATCGCGTGACGGGATACTCTCCAATGCCCAGTCTAAGCATTGAAGCAATGGAGCACGTATTAAGCAGTGGGCATGAGATAGTAGTTGATTTGAATTGGGGGCATGTCGTCCTGTTAATTGGGTATGACCAAAAGAAAAAGATCTTTTTAATCAAGAACTCCTGGGGAGATAGTGATTTTTGGCAAAGGCCCTATGATACTGTAAAAAATGAAGTGATAGGCGGTTACTATATTACCGATGTCAGTGACCCTAATGCAGAACCTGAATTAGGTGCAATGTGGCTTGGCCAATGGAAAATGGATCATGATGGATGGAAAGGTGATTTGACAATTAGACGTTTCACTGATCTGAGACAACAAGATCCGAAGGCAGCCACAAAGCTTGGCAACTATTATCGAGATGGCAAACGATTTGATGTAAATGGTTATTTCTCTGATAATGGTCGATCTATGATCTACTATATTGCCGATACGATCAATAGAGTCCAGCCTGGAACACTTACAGGTCAGAGATTTGAGACTTATCTCTTCTCCTGGGATAGGATTAATGCTGCCGGTACGACATCGTGGCAACAAATACCCTTTGGCGTTGCTTCGAGACGCGGACCAATCCCTGGAAAATACTCAAATAAATTCGAGATTAATGAGTGGAAAGGAACATGGTCGATGAACCACGATGGCTGGCAGGGAACTCTTACAATTAATACAATAACTCCTCTATTTCTTGGAATATCAACTGTGAGTGGTACATACTTAACCTCAGAAAAAAAATCATTGCCCTTTTTTGGTTCTATCCCAACCGGCCGTCCTCATCTTATAACAATTAATATTCCTTTCACTAGCGATAATAACCAGCGATTCGACCTCATGTATCATACATGGGAAGATGGTGTATTTTCGGGTGTTACTTATTGGGGTGGAAAGAAGTTTGGTGTGCAGGGTTTTAAATGAATGATAAGAGCAGCAAGCTTTAGTAGGAAGGGTATCGTCCCGATTTTAACGTAGGTGTACGCTAAGAGATAATCACTAATTTTGGGTAAGCAAAATCGATGAGGATAGCCATATTAGAGAAGTTTATCTCGTTCTCTTAATGCTAATATGGCCGGTAAGTAGCCCCGGGGAATTTCACCCATGGGCCCTCTCAGAACCGGAATTGAGACTCTCAACTCATCCGGCTCCCATTATGGGTATTTTTGCACGAAACCCCGAAAAGGTATATTAAGGAATTAGAAATATATTATTTCAACTATTTTTAATCTCTTTAGTGGCTCTTGGATCTGTTTCTTTCACTTGAAATTTTTCAAAAACCAAGTAATCTTTGAGAATAGAACATTTCCTTTAACTTCTTCGTGATCTACGAAAGTCATTCACTTCGATATTATAGATGGCTCACGATATTTAAACTAAAGGGCGCATTTTCCCATTCTTTTTGGGAATATACACTCGTTTAAGGGGCTTTGCTTTGTATCCTTTATCGGTGAGACTGAAAGCTGCTTTCATTTTAACAGCAGCGGATGTCCATAAGATCCCATCAATGCCAGAGGTTTTGCCTCCTTTGTTTTCCGTAACAATTTTTACTGCAAGGAGTTTGGCATGATGTGAACGTGTCAGAAGGCGTATAAGTTTCCTCACTTTAAACCAATTACAATTTTTAGCTGCTCTTGCAAGTCGAGACTGGAGGTTGTTAACCGTTTCACTAACAGCAGACCAGTTGGTAGATTTCCATTGGTTGCTGAGCTGACTATTTGTAAGACCCGTACCTTTAGGTATCTCTGGATATCTTACATTCACACTAATCATTCCCTGTTGCTTAATGCACCTGTGATAAGTCAGCACGTTTTCACGTCAGGACATAGAATCCTTATCCTGTGCATTACACACAGGCTTTTGCTTTTTATCACATCCTCTGCCGTCTGTGTCATTGCTTGGTCTCGCGACCTTGATACCCAAAGGGAACACATACGGTTTACCAAGTTCCAAATTTAGGATAATTGTTGAGACCTTAGGAGCCACCTATGGACCAGAGACATATGTGTCCATTCGCCTGAATGCTTGCACGGTCATACAAGCCATGTCTCATGCCTTTTGGCCATGCGTTACAACCTGGTTTCGCACTGGGTATTCATGATCCCTCAAACGGTGATTCACTTTTCATTCTCCATAGCCTCATTTCCCTGGCAGATTGTCACATGCAGATTTAGTGCTTCTCCACTTTGTCACCCAAGCTTCAAACAAAGCCGTTGCCAGCGATGCATGTTGGGATAGGGATACCTTGAACGGATAAGGTAGTGATTTCTCACAATCCTCAATTTAGCTTCCTTGTCGCACGTGCAAAAATACCCATATTACTATCTTTGGTTTTCTTTTTATTCACTTGTATTATTAGAACATATTTTTTGTAACAGAACCCTATTAAAAGAAACGAGATTTAACCCTCCCCCTTATTGCTTTTGGAAACAGTTCTTAGCTTATCGTATTCCATGTGAATTTGCTACAAAAATAGAAAAAAAGGCCTTCGATGTTAGGGATAGTGTTCTGGGAAAAGTTTCGTAAAATTTGCACTATAGTTTATGCATAGGTTTTAGGGTAAAATATGTGCATTCCTCTTGATCACTACAGCTGTAAGATTTCTGAGACCTTCCAAAACTGACTGATAAAGAATGATAGCTACCTTTTTAGATAAAAGGTAGCTATTTTGACGATTTTTAGCTTATTTTGAGGGCAAATAACTAACGTATAAGCCAAAAATGGCTACATTTTAATACTTTGTAGCCATGAGTCTTATCAGTGAAAATTTACAGAACTCTCGACACACTGCTGAAAGCGAATTTACAGAAAGATTGATACGCTGCTATTCTGGAGAATAAATTTGTCTTTATTATTAGTTTTTTAATATATAATTAAAGAAATTCTATTATCTAAAATATTACAAAAGCGTTAGCGAATAATTTATATGTTGATGTTTATAATCTCCCACAGGACATCATCATTTGACCTAATTTGATGACAACAAAAGGACGCTTGATATAGTTAAAAAAGACTCTATATTTTTACAGAGCAATTTACTATAATTAATGAGCATTGCACAAGTACTCATCTCAAAAGAAAGTCGGCCATAAATCGCCTGATAATGGCTAAGTGGCTCAATATTAAGACATTTCCCTCAAATTCATATAGTAATACATTATTTAGAAAGTACATGCTCACTTTTAACATTTGATCATATTTAATGAATATAATTACTGGATTACGCTGTTCATTATTTTGGAGAAACTCCTATGACATTAAGTCCTGAAGACCTTAAAACAATTGAAAAATACGCTTTACAAAATGCTGTTAAATACGGTAAAGCCCCCCAGCCCAAAGCCGTGATGGGCAAGGTAATGGGTGAGTGCCCCCAACTTCGAGCCGATCCGAATGCGGTATCTGAGGCTCTTGAATCCATTGTATCCGAAATTGCTAAGGGAAAACCTGAAACCTGGGAAATCAGGCTTTCGGAAATTGCTCCCGAACTTATAGAAGCTCTGAGTGTTAAAAAAGAGCCTGAAAAAGGCTTAAAACCTCTCGAAGGAGCAGAAATGGGCAAGGTTGTGATGCGTTTTGCTCCAAATCCAAATGGGCCAGGAACCCTTGGCAGTGCAAGAGGCATGGTGGTCAACTCCGAATATGTTAAGATATACAAAGGAAAGTTCATCTTGAGGTTTGACGATACGGACCCTGATATAAAAAGGCCGATGTTAGAAGCCTATGAATGGTTTCTCGACGATTTCAGGTGGCTTGGGGTTATACCTGACCAGGTAGTCTATGCTTCTGACCATTTCCCGCTCTACTATGATTATGCAAGAAAGCTCATAGAGATGGGCGAGGCTTATGTCTGTTTCTGTTCAGGAGGAGATTTTAAAGAATTAAAGGATGCTAAAAAAGCCTGCCCACATAGAGGAGTAAGCCCGGAAGAGAACCTCAGGCAATGGGACAAAATGCTTGCCGGGGAATACGAAGACCAGCAGGCTGTGCTGAGAATTAAAACCGATATAGAACACAAAGACCCTGCTATGAGAGACTGGGGAGCATTCAGAATCCGAAAAATGTCCCATCCACGCCCTGAAATAGGGAATAAATACATAGTCTGGCCTCTTCTTGATTTTGCAGGCGCTATTGAAGATCATGTTCTTGGAATGACTCACATCATCCGCGGCAAAGACCTCATGGACAGCGAAAAGAGGCAGGGATATATCTACAAATATTTAGGCTGGACATATCCCCGGACAACTCACTGGGGAAGGGTCAAGATCCACGAGTTTGGTAAATTCAGTACTAGTGGCCTTAAAAAAGCTATTGAGACCGGAGAATATACCGGCTGGGACGACCCGAGACTACCCACGATCCGCGCAATCCGCCGCCGCGGGATACAGGCTGATGCCCTGAAGAAGTTCATGATAGAAATGGGAGTCGGAACAACCGATGTAAGTATAAGCATGGAGTCTCTTTATGCCGAAAACCGCAAAATCAGTAGACCCTATTGCAAACCGCTATTTCTTTGTCTGGAACCCTATTGAACTGGATATCACGGATTTCGAACCAACGGTTGCAAAGCTTCCGCTCCATCCAACTGACCATGCAAGAGGTATAAGGGAAGTTGCCGTAGGAAATAGGGTGCTTGTCTGCAGGGATGATATTGAAAAGCTGCAGGTGGGATCCGTCCTCCGTTTAAAAGACCTCTGCAATATTGAAATCACTTCCCTTTCTCCACTTCAGGCAAAAAAATCCGCAACTTCTCTTGAATACCTTAAAAAGATGAAAGGAAAGATCATCCAATGGGTTCCTGAGGATGGAATACCGGTTAAAGTACGCGGCCCGGATGGTGATATCGAAGGTATCGGAGAAAACGGGATAGCAGCTGAACTTGATAAGGTTGTGCAGTTTGAACGCTTTGGCTTCTGCAGAATTGATGCTGTAGAGGGAGGAAGCGTCGTGGCGTATTTTGCTCACAAATAATTTTACCAGAAATATTGGGAAAAAATATTTTCTATCTTTTTTCTTTTATTAATTCTTGTTTCATCTGCGGCAGCTGCGGCTTCTCTTAAGGTAACTGAAACTCGGATCACTACAAATCCATCAAATTCACAAAATCCTGTGATCTACGGAGACAACATAGTATGGCAGGATGATCGCAATAGGAACCAGAACGGTGAAATTAACTACGATATCTACATGGGTACTCTGAGTTCAAAACCCCCTCTAACTGCTGCTTTTTCCGCATCCCCAACTTCCGGATACGAGCCTCTGAAAGTAACATTTACTGACAACAGTACTGGCTCACCGACATCATGGAAATGGAGTTTCGGTGACAGCACATATTCAACAAACAAAAACCCCGTACACAAATATACAAAAGCAGGAACATATACGGTTATTTTGACTGCAATAAATTCAGCTGGAAATAATACTAAAACAAGATATGTTACGGTCAGGTAATAAACGTATATCGAGAAGTCTGAAAACAGGAGAACAAGTGTCAAGATAAAAATCAAGGGGAGTTTAATAATCAAATCTGATAAAGAGGCGTATCAGCTTTTTTGTTCAGATTTGAAAACCATTACTTTACCTTTCTCTTCTCAGGAAATAGGCCGCACCGAGCGCTGCCAGCACAGTTGTTTCCAGGCCAGGACCAGGAGTTTCTTCTGTTGAGGATTTTTTAGTTGTATTGGTCGTGTTAACAGGAGCTTTTGCCTTTTTCTTGTTTTCTTCGTCTATCAAAGCTTGTTTGTAAGCAGTGGAAGTAGAATTTAGTTTATTATCAAGAGCTTTGACTGCGTTTGGGAATTTTGGGAAAAGCGGGAACTTATCAGTACCCCCACCTGTTATGTTATATGATATATCACAAATCCCGTTGTTATTTGAGTCCACGCAGGTCTCGCTGTAGCCCTTGCCCTCAAGGTTCGCCCAGTAGTTACCTCCGATGTAAGGACCTTTGATAATATTCTGCTTGGTTATGAGAGGGCTCTGCCAGATATTATCAGCAGTTATGGCTTTCTCATCGATATTTGCGGTATTTTTGAAGAAATTGTTGTCTATGATGTTTTTGCTACTTCCATCCAGGGATATCCCATAGACGAAATTGTAGGCGATTATATTGTCCTCAATAGTGTTGGAATTCGAGTTTTCGAGTCTTATACCCTTTTTGTTCAGGGTAATATTGTTATCACTTATAGTGTTGCTGTTGGAGTTATTGAGGAGAACTCCGAACTCTGATCTTTGAACCCAGTTATTATTTATAAAACAGTAATTTGCGCCTTTAAGTGATATTTGCGCTTTTTCCGAACCTTCGATGCTAAACCCGCTAAAAGATACCTTGTTTTCGCTAATTTCTACGGTACTTTTTGTCGGGTCAGCTGCCCTGATAATGGTGTCCTCCGGTTTCCTCGAATCGGACCAGATTCTAACTTGCTTGTCGATTCTGAGATTTTCGGTATAATTCCCAGGGCTCACGAAAATCGTATCTTCGGCATTTGCGTCATCTATAGCAGCTTGAATCGAAGTATAGTTCCCATTTGCTGAAGGGTCTACCTTCAGGTTATTGGCGGAAACGGCAGTGCAGGTAAAGATTATTGCAAGAGCAGTTGCAAATACTGTTATTTTGAAAATTAGTGAATTTCCTTTTTTTACTCTTTCCATCTAAGTTCCTCTTAATTACTCTTCCCAAATGGATTCTTTCAATTACTTTTCCCATTTTAAGTTACTCTTCCTATCTCCATATTCTTCCTTCCTCTTTTGTCTTTTGATTTGGTTCTGTCATTTTAGAAGTGGATAAATTTTCTCTTTATTTGATCTAATTTCTCTTCTATTACTACCTCTTTTATTATTCTGCCGTTGAATATTTTTTTGAAGAAGATAATTAATTTTTAACATATCTTTTATATTAGTTCATAGATATTAGCTCGCAACATGTCTTTGGATAATTTCATAATTTCTCTTATTTCAGATTCGCATTACTTCGGTTTATTGTAAAACCTGAAATATGTGAAACTCAATTAACTGTAAAATCATAATTATTTGTTATTGTCTCAAACGGAGGCTTAAAAATGGATAAAAAAACTGCGCCCCATCTTGAAGAATTAACCAGGGCGCTTGGAGATATAGAAAAGACTGGCATACAGGCAGAGTACGAAAAACTTCTTGCTTATCACGTGCCGCCAGATGTTGCAAAAGAGACTATCCTACGCAAGTTTGGGGGAAAAAGCAAAATCTTGAGAGTAAAAGACATTTCAGCTAACCTGAATAATTTTGAAATCACAGGCAGGATCCTTGATCTTGGAGAAAAACCGATCAAACCTAAGGAAGGAACCAAATCTCAAGAAGAAGTTTTGAAAGGACCTTCTAAGATATATTCTGGGGTTCTTGCGGATGAAACGGGTTCAGTAATGTTTTCTTCCTGGAAAGAGCTGCCAGCCTCTATCGGAGATGTCATCAATATAAAAAATGCCTACACTCGCTTGTGGCAGAACAGGATAAGGCTTTCCATAGGGGAGCAGTCTCTTGTGTCGAAAGTCTCGGATTCCTCGCTGCCTTCCCTCTCCGAAATCTTAGGTAATCAGAAAAAAAAACTGATTGACATCAGTGGAGCAGATTTTTCCGTCAGGACAGTAGCCTGCGTGCTTCAGCTTTCTCACAGGGAAGTTATGGTTAAAGGACGCCAGTCCAGGGTGGTTTCGGGTATGCTCGGAGATGAGACCGGTAGGTTGCCTTTTTCTTCCTGGATCGAACTTCCGGGAATTGATATAGGAAGTATTATCCGAATTGAAGGAGCCCAGATCCGGATGTTCAGGGGAATGCCGTCTGTGAATATCCTGAGCAGCACACTGGTTTCCCTTCTTAAGCCCGAAGAAGCTGAAAAACTCGCCTTTACCTTCGAATCCGCGGCAAAAGACTCTCTTCCTCTCAGAATGGAAGAAATAAACTCAAGAGACAGCATGTTCGACGTAGCCACAGTTGGTAATTTGATTTCTATCCGACCAGGCTCGGGAATTATCTCCCGGTGCCCCGAATGCGGCCGTGTAATCCAGAAAGCAAGCTGCAGGGTTCACGGCAAAGTAGAAGGGATAAGGGACATGCGAATCAAAGCCGTACTGGATGATGGAACAGGCTCCATATCCGTAACTTTCCCCCGGGAACTTGCCGAATCCATCTACGGAAAAACCCTTGAAGAAGCTGAACAACTAATGTTTTCCGATGTCTCCAAAGACGCAGTCTACGAGGACCTCCGGCATTTCCTTACAGGCCGCTGCCTTGCAGTCCGCGGAAATTCCTCACAGAGTGAATACGGAACTTTTTTCACCGCTGAAAAAGTCTGGGTCCCCGAAGATGACCTTGCTGTCAGAGTAGTGGAACTGCTTCATCGCCTGGGACCAGGTGAAGAGGAATCACAGGACATGGATGGACATGATAGGAGTCCACAGCTCCCCAATGGAGGAAAGGGCCTTGCTTAAGCGTGAAATTGCCAAAAGAGTTTTTGCAAGGGAACTTGAAGCCTGCAGAGAGCTTGAAAAATCGGCCAGGCTCGATTTACAGGCTGCTGATTCGAAATCCCCCAATCTGCTTATTAGCCCTCTGGGACTAATCCTCAACCGCGTCTTCATTGTCGGAGTAATCACGGAACTCGACAGCATAGGCACGCAAAACGACATGTGGAAAGCGCGAATCGTTGACCCTACCGGTGCTTTTACAGTATACGCCGGCCAATATCAACCCGATGCATCTGTTTTCTTCTCAACGGTCAAGATCCCTGCCTTCGTCGCTCTCACCGGTAAAGTCCGAATTTACGAACCCGAACCCGGATCAATTTTCATCTCAATCCGGGCTGAAGAAGCCAACATAGTTGACGAAGAAATCCGCAACAGATGGGTCGTAGACACTGCAGAGCAAACAGTCGAGCGTCTTGAAGCCTTCCATGACGCCCTGGCCAGCAGCTATCGCGGAGAAAAACTCCGGGAATACCTCCTGAACAAAGGAATTTCACCCGAGCTTGCCGAAGGCGTTACTATTACTCTTGAACGGGAATGTGCTCCGCAGGAATTTGCAAAACTGATCCGAGCTTCCATCCGGGAAGGCCTCAAGTCCCTCAATTTTGATTCCGAAAATAGTACAGGAGCCAACGCCGACCAGAAAGAATTCGTGATCGAACTCCTTAAGGAAATGGGCGGATACAAGGGAGTCGATTATGCAACTTTTGTGGATATGGCCGTATCCAGAGGAATCCCTGAGGAAATTGTAGAAGAAGTTGTCAGTTATCTCCTTGAGGAAGGGCAGTGTTATGAGCCGAGGATAGGGATTATCAGGTTGGTTGGTTAAAAGTACACTACTTAACCAATAATTGTAGACTTCAACCTTTAGTTCAAAATAGTTTATCTTTGGTAGGCAATGTTATTTCCTAACTTGATAAATTTGGCTCAGTTAAAATCCTTTCAAATTAACAGAAGATCAGGTATAATCTCTGAAACTCAAAAAATATCTGATCACGGTATTCAAAATTCTTATAAATATTTATTTATAAAATCTAAAATATATTTTTAAATTAGTTAAGTTTACATAATATACTGAATTTAACCTCTTTTAAAATGGAGAACAAAAGAGCTACTGGAAAGCATATTCTGCTATTAGCCCTGGGAACAGCGGCGCTGTTACTTTTAATGCCAGGAGGCAGCACGATCGCTGAGCCATTTGCATACGTTACGGATGGTGTGAAGGATGGGGACAGTCACAAAAAATTTCATAGAAATAAGACTTTTTCAACAAGCATCTAACTTGATTACTATTTAATACCATTAAAATTTCTTTTATTAACATACAATTTGTTAATATATAATATTTTGAATAATTTATTTAATATATGGACATTTCTTATTATAGAGTAGGTCAAGAGGTAAGTAGGGGAACTACACTCCGAGAGTTCTTGTGAAAGTTTACCTTCTTAAATCAGATTCGGGGGAGTTTGATTTAAGGTAACGGTGATGTAGTCACGGCTTTTCTTACTCTATTTACCTCATTTCATTCTTATTAAAAGTAGAAAAGAAAGGAAAGAAAAAGTAGAAAAGAAAGGTAAAGACAACATATTTGGGGGGAGAGTTTGTTGGGGGAATATTGTTGAGGGAATATTGTTGGGGGAATATCTTTACCTTGGCGTATAATATATGAAAGAAAGATAAATACTTTTTTATTTAATACTTTGTATAAATAATATATTTATATTTCTATGTATCTAAAAAATTTAGGTTTTAGTGATTTTTCATTTGAAGTTTTATCAATGTGGAAAAGCGTTTGAGTCTCAAGAGCAGGAATTGGTAATGAAAGAGAATTAGGTGCAGATGAGGGGAAGGCGCAGATTTTGTTTAGGTTTTTTTGGTTTATATGGCCAAACTAATGAAATTTATTTATACTATAAAAACACTTTATAACATGCTAAAATAATTAAATTAATAAAGTCATAGGGGTTGATACATGTGAAAGAATTTGAAAGACATGAACACGAAAGACCGGACAAAGTTAAATCACATGACGCAAAGGCTGCAGAAAAGCCAAAAGATAAAAACAAAAAACCGAAAAAATAATTAACACACCGGATGAGGTGGACAATTTCTTCCACCTCAACTATATTAAAGATTAACAAATTACTCTTTTTTCCTAATACTCTTACGACATAGCTTGAGATTAAATATCAGGTTCCGTATAGGGACGAGGACCAAGATAAATTTCAGCATTCTCTAAAACCAGGAAGTTGATCAACTCTCGTAGATATACAGTACCCAACCGAAAAAATGAACGGCTTCTCCAACACATCACTTCAATTTAATAACTCCAACTTTCTGGAATTATATACAGACTTGCCTATTCATGCCCTGGTATAAGTTAAAATCCATAAAATGACAATACCTATGGCAGCCAAATAGTTAAATTTGTTATCGTTCGTAACCATTCCCCCCTAAAATGGCACTTATACAAAATACGGAATCGATCCTTAAAAATGTATACATTATTTGAAAATTCATCATGTTATAAAATTGTTCAGAAAATATAAATATTTTTTTCCTGTTCATATATATTTGGATAATATTCATATCAGCAGACGTTCTCAAATAGGATCCTATTAACACAAAAGTTTTCCCCGGGGAAAAGTGAGGCAGTTTATCTAAGTTCAGAATAATTTACTTGATGAGTAAGATGCCAACAGATCAGATTCCAATCGGTAAGTTTTCTTTCATGACCCGCCTCTCACAAAAAGCTCTCAGGCTCTATGACAGGAAAGGGTTGCTTGTCCCGGAAGCAAAGGATCCCTTTACAGGATATCGTTATTATACCGTTTCCCAACTGGAAAAGGGGATGAAAATTAAGATCCTGAGCTTCCTGGGTTTCTCCCTTGAGGAGATTTCCATGCTTCTGGATGCAGAGAGCAAGGGAAGTTATGAGCATATGGAGGCATTTTTCAGGAACAAGCTTGAAGAAACTCGATTCGAGATCAGGCAATTGCAAAAGATCGAAGGCATCTTGCAGGGAGCCTGCAAAAATAGTAACAAAATTCTGGAGTTATTCGAAATGTCCGTTACAGAACCGGTTATTAAGGAAATACCCGAGATGCGAGTGGTTAGCAAGCGTGAGGTAGGGACTTATGCTGTGACTATTCATAAGCTCGTTAAAGAAGTCTGCACGTGTGTCAACAGCCCTGAAAACCAGCGGAACCGTGTAAAGGTTACTGGCCCGATCATGTGCATTTGCCATGATGAAGAATATCAAGAAACTGGTGCCGATATTGAAGTCGCACTCCCGGTTTCGGGCAGAATTTCAGTCGAAGACCCACAAATGGAGATTAAGACTCTGCCAGCTATTAAGGCTGTCTCCGCTGTGTACAGAGGACCGTATCCCGGAGTTGAAGCTGGTTACAACAGGGTAATCTCATTTTCCAAAGAGAAAAACCTGGAACCTTTTGGCCCGAGCAGGGAACTATATCTGAACGATCCTGCAGAAGTGCCCGAAGAGGAACTCATGACCGAAGTTCAGATTCAAGTCAGGAAAAAATGACCTTCATTTGCAGGAAATCTATAATATTTTCTTCTCTTACCCATTTTGTATAAGCTTGCGTGCTAATTATAACTAATTATAAGTTAGAGAACAATCATTAATTAATGGTTTAAAAGACGATAGGACAACTGTAATAAAGGTCTCAATTTAATTCTGCACCGTCAGGGTCTTTTGCAGCTCTAAGTCAAATAGTCTGTATACATTCAAAATTTCTTCATGAGTGAGTTTTTGGCCGAAAGCCTGTTCTCTATTCTCTAATAATCTTTGAAATCTGCGCCCTGCACTTCGGCCGTAGCTCTTTGTTATGTCCAGTATACAATTTGCTTCTGTCTCTTGTGCTATTTTTATGTTCATAACGAAATATATACTTTCACAATATATTAAATTTTTTATGATATAGATAATTCGAATTTACTTCTTTTGGTTTAAAGACGGCAGTGTGGCTTAAGGTATGTAAAACAACAAAAAGCTAAACAGTTAAAATGTGCAAAGCAATTGATTTTTTGAATGAATCGCTTAGACTGAAGCAAAATCAGATGCCTAATACCAAACACTATTATATCAATAAATGCAAAATTAAAATATTACTTTTTACCTAATTTGAATTTCTTAAAATTTATATTTTCTCATTCTTTTAAAAAGGTGAAAATATGTCTCACATAATAGAATTACTTGGAAAAACGAGAGTGGTCATAAAAGACGGAAAAGTCATTGAAGTTGGGCAGCCTGCAGTTGAATGGTGCCCGATTTTTGCGAAGGTACGTGGCATCCAGAGGATAACTCCTGAAGAAGTTAAAAAGAACATTGAGTTCAGGATAAGCGACTTTGGGATGTTTACAGACAGGCGCCAGTTGATACTTGAAGATTTTGTAGGGTTCGGAGCTTCCGAAGTTATGATGACAGGCCTCAACAGAGGGCTTCTTGATACGACCGTGACCGCCTGCGAAGGTGCAGGAACTGTAATTTCCAACAATCCTGTGCTTGTTCAGGGCATGGGCGGCAGGATGTCCGGACTTGTCGAAACTGAGCCTATTGAAGGTATCATTAAAGGTATAACCGAGCAGGGTGGAATCGTACTTGACTCCTCAACTGCAGTAATTGACCCGGTAGCAGGTGTCAAAAAGGCGGCCGAACTTGGATACATAAAGATAGCTGTAACGGTTGCTGTTGCTGAAACTGCAAAAGAATTGCGGAAACTTGAAGCCGAGCTTGGACTTGATTTGATAGTCATTGGTGTACATGTCACAGGCTTCAGCGAGGAAGAAGCACGTATCCTTCTGGAAAATGCGGATATTACAACCAGTTGTGCATCAAGAAAGGTCAGAGATCTTGCAAAGCCTCTTGCTCAGGTGGGTACTGCTGTACCGCTCTTTGCTCTAACACAGAAAGGGAAAGAATTAGTTATCGAAAGAGCTAAAGAAGTCCGGAGCCCTATCCTTATCAATACCATGCCTCTGCCAACTTTGCCTGAAAATAAGCAGCCTCGAGAACTTAAATGAGCTTGAAACTAGCGGCTTTAGAGACTTTTAAAATCAGAGCCTAAATACTTTCCTTTCCTTTTTAAGCCAGATAAGTGGAAGTTTGACAGAAATGATATGAATATGAATTTCTATGGTCAGGGGAGATTGAATATATGAATATAGTTGTCTCGGATCCCGTATTCCTGCCGGAAGAGTATAGAAAAAGACTGGAAATACTTGGAGATTTGAAGGTCTTTGATAGTATACCTTCCTCTCTTGAAGAACTTATCTCGAGGGTAAAGGATGCAGCTATAGTGGTACTTGGCGGTAGATACGGTTTTCCAAAAGATGCATTTAATGCCTCTCCGAACCTTAAAATGATTTCGATATGCCAAACAGGATACAATATCATCGACATTGAGGCTGCAAATGAAAAGGCTGTAATAGTATCCAATGTCCCTGGTTATGCAACTTATTCGGTTGCTGAATTGGTTTTCGCTCTGGCTCTGGATCTCATGAGGAATGTGCGTATTGCAGATAGCAAGCTTCGAGAAGGGAGTTTTGACTGGAGAGACAATATTGGAAACCAGCTAATGGGAAAGACAATTGGGGTAATCGGTACTGGGAGTATAGGAACGCGAGTTATCCGGATAGCTCAATGTTTTGATATGAATGTTCTTTCGTTCACAGGTCATCCCAGTGAAGAAAAAGCAAGAAAACTCGGAGTGAGATTTGTAGATCTAGATACCTTGCTTGCTGAATCTGACATTGTCACCCTGCATGTTCCCTTAAATTCTTCCACCGAAAAAATGATTGGGGAAAAAGAACTAGCAAAAATGAAAAAAAGTTCAATCCTGATAAACACTGCCAGGGGAAAAGTAGTTGATGAAGCTGCATTGATAAAAGCCCTGCAAGAAAAACAAATCCGAGGAGCTGGACTGGACGTTTTTGAAAACGAGCCGTTGCCCGCAGATCATCCTCTTACAGAGCTCGAAAATGTCGTATTAACGCCTCATATAGGTTTTGTAACTCAGGAAGCCCTTGAGAAAGCCATATCAGTTTGCGTTGCCAACATAGAGAAGTATATTGACGGAGAGCCCCAGAACGTAGTGAATCCTGACGCAATTGCAAGTCTCAGATTACCTTAAAACCTGGACCTACTGCGCGATCAATCTCTCATTTTTCTAATATAGCAGTATTTAACATTTAATCATTTCACAGGATCTTTATTACCACCTTATCCCCATTTTTAAGGCCAAATTTAAGCGCGGCATTTCCGCCATTTACGGCGATTTCCAGAAACCCATGACTGCCTATCAGGATAAGAGGCTCTTCAGGCCTTGCAAACCCATAAGTCTGAACAAACTGTACCTGTCTGCCGTTTACCTCCACTCGCGAGCCGAAGGCAGTAAATCTTAAAATCACATTCTCGGGGATATTGGTGATAACATTGCCGAAACTGTCGGCAAAGATTACCTCTCCATTAAGAAATGGTCCGTCAATTCCGAGCTTTCCGAAATCAAGGTCCACGTATTCTGAGATCTTCGGACCTACTTTTTCAATTTCAACGCCTGCGGATAGATGAGCCCCCACAGGTGCAAAGATATCTCTGCCGTGAAAAGTTGCAGAAACTCCTGATTTAAGCATGAAATTCCTGTTTGTGATCTCAAAAATTTCCATTTCTCCTAGACGGCGTGCTGCAGGAATAAGGAGACCATTATCAGGACCCACAAAATACTGTTCCTGTCCGGGATTTCCGGCCTTTATGGCAAGCGCACGGCGGGAAGTACCTACTCCGGGATCCACAACTCCAATATGTACGGTTTTCTCGGGAAAATAAGGGACAAGGGAATAGAGAGCAAAAGCTCCTTCCATGATTCCGGCCTGTCTGAGAGAGTGAGTTACATCAACAATCTGCACTTCCGGGTTAATCCCAAGTATTATAGCCTTCATAGCTGCAGGGTAGAGATCTCCAAAATCAGTAGTAAGGGAAATTAGAGACATATTCCTCAGTTTAAGTCGTTTAATCCTAAAAATCTGTTATCATAGGACACGTGTATTAATAGATTTGAATCTTATAAATATGGGTTAAGAAGGCTATCGGGGGTTTTAATGATAATGGAATCTGCTGAAGTAGAATCTGTTCTCTGGATAATATATTTTCTCGTACTGGCACTACTGTTTTTGAGAATCGTTTACGAATTGTGGAAAAAGTGACAGCATTCAACAAAAAACAGTTTGCTGTTACTTTGCTCACAGATTAGCTTTCTCAAGCTTCAATAAAAATTCTTTTACATCCAGTCCCGAAGCATAACCTACAAGCTTTCCTGTCGACCCTATGACTCTGTGGCAGGGAACTACTATAGCAATCGGATTCAGGTTGTTTGCACGACCTACAGCTCTGTAAGCCTTAGGTTTTTCTATAGATTCCGCTATATCTTTGTAAGTCCGCGTTTCTCCATAAGGTATTTCGCACAGGGCTTTCCAAACTGCTTTCTGAAAATCTGTTCCTTTGGCAGCTAGCTTGAGGTCAAAGGACTTTAACTTCCCGGAAAAGTAAGCTTCAAGCTGCTTTTCAGCTTTCCTGAAAAATTCTTTGTTTTTTACCCAATTGTCAGGTATTTCTGCATGCTTCTCTCCTTTAAGGAAAATAACATGCTTTAGCCCCTCTTCGTCTCCTGCCAGAAGTATCTGGCAGATTGGAGATTCTATTATGTCGTAATACATTTTGTATCTCCTATGTTTTCAATGTCTTCTATAATCACCTTTTATATAATGCAATATTTATATATTTTTAAACATTGGCTCTGTAAAATCCCCCAAATTAAATTTTCTCACTATATTTTATAATTATAGTGTTATAATTTAGCTTTATTTCTAAGAAGCGTGAAGGATCACGAACATCCCAATTTTCAAGTTGAGGATGAAGTGGAACCCTCGCTTGCTTTTCTACATGCTCTTTAATAAACGATAAAACGAACATGAGATTCTTCGAATATGCCAATTAATTTATTCCCTTTGGCGAAAATGAGTATTGTAGGGCTTTTATCTTCTACAGATACCGTTGAATTACTTGTCAACTTGTTTATATTCCTACGTGCTTTCTGTTTATCTTAATTCACATTAGTGTAGATAATGTTAATGTAATTTTATCCAATTGTCTTAACTAGTATTGAGCCCCTACAAATATTATGGCAACTATAACTATTTATTTTGAAAGTATTCCCTAAGATGTTGGAAGTGCAATTTAATATCCTTTTTTAAAATATTGGATAATATAAAAAAAAGTTATCCAGTTTTTTAACTGTATTTTGAGTTTTCAGAGTTTCCTGACAATGAAAAAAGAAATTTCAAAAGTTTTTTAAATAACTAGGAATTTAAATAACTTAAAAAGTTTACTTCTAAAGATTAGTGTCGTAGAAATTTAACTTTAAATTGCTTAATTAAACTCAGAATCTCTTCACTCAAGAAGGTATGCTATTGTCGGTTAGTTATGAGACCCATCCACATTTTATGTTTCACAATTCAATTTTCATGACATTTGAGATTGTAGAATATCGTGTAAGCATTTAAGAACGGAGTAAATATGAGCTTAGAAAATATATCCTACGAAGAAGACTTTTTACCTCAAGGATTCGACCCTGAGCTTTACCTGATAGCTAACCCGGATGTGAAACGTGCGGCTGTAGATCCAATCGCTCATTACCAGATTTTTGGTAAAAAAGAAGGAAGGCCAATAGCTCCAGCTGGTATGGCTCAAAAAGAGTGGTCATACAAGGGGATTATAGATAGTGAGTTTGAGAGCAACTTCCTGTGGGCTGCCGATGTCTGTGATATGTGGCTCAAAGAAGGGTTATCTTCAAACAAAGAAACACTACGTATCCTCGATTTTGGATGTGGGTCAGGCACCACGGCCCTCGGGATGGCTTTACGATACGGGTATGAGGTTGTCGGTGTGGATATCTCGTCAATAATGGATCGACTTAAAAAAAATGCGAAGACACAACTGGGCTTGAAAGAGTTACCAAAAAACTTGACACTCCGACAAATAAACCCCGGAGCTGATTTGAAAGAATTTGGCCGATTCGACGCGATCATTAGTTGGTCAGTATTTGAGCATGTTGATATCAACCTATTTTCCGGTATCATTAATAATTTCTTCGAAGTGCTTAAACCAGGTGGTACCGTGTTTATCCAGATAGATCCATTATATAGTTCTCCGTTTGGTTCGCATCTAAAAATGTTTATTGATGAGCCATGGTCTCACCTGCATTATGAACGCGAAAAAATTCGATCGATTGCATTCTTAAAACCACAACCTGACAATTTCCATTTACCGCTCAGCAACCCACAAAGTTTCGACCAATATCGACATTATTTATTAAATGAGTTTGACAAACTTAACCGTATCAAAGCGGAAGATCTAGTAAGAATGTTCAAGGAAGTTGGATTTCGTATTATTAAGGAGGAGAGGAATAAAATGCAACTTGAACCTCCTTCATTGTTGCTAAAAGATTTCTCATACGAAGATCTAATTACAAATGAAATCCGGGTTATGTTTAGTTGTTAAATTACTTTATATTTGTATCACTTCTGCTAGAAACTCTTATTCAATAACACGATAGAAAATGCTGGCCACCGTCTCTCAAAGGAGAATATACCGGAAAACTAACCTTAATAAAGAAAAGATGAGGGGAAAGTGTTAATGCACTCCCAAATGCCTCAAACGTTAATCAGTACTTTTTCGTTTATCGTTCCAGAAAGACCCTGAAAATATGTTCAGGGCTCCAGCGGCTGAGCCAGAGCTGGGTCCGTTTGTCTCTTCGTCAAGTTTATTTAATTCCTGAATCCTCATCTGCACTACATCCATCGCGTCTTCAAAGAGCTGCCGATTGATCTCAATCCCAAAGTATTTCTTGAGTTTTTCTTCTGGCGGCATTGTTGAACCCGCAGAAAGATAGGCCATATAGTTTTTGTTGAAGGTCTTAGGGTCTTGTTTGTACTGTTTGAAGAGAGAGAGGGTTATTGCTTTTGAAACCGCGTAGTTAAAGGTATAGTAGTTATTTGTCAGGTAAATGTGGTTAATATACGTCCATTCTCCTGAATTTTGAGGGTAATATTCAACTGACTCACTCCTGTATTCTTTAGAAATGTTCGTCCACAGGGCATTAAGTTCGGCTCCGCTGGCATTTCCTTTTTCAACGCACAGCTGGTGTGCCTTATATTCGAATTCCGTAATCATGGGCTGCCTTGTAAGATAGTTCTGGTAATCCTCTATGTGCTGGGCAAGCACTGCAATTGCGGTTTTTTTATCTGAGTTTTCAATCACATGGTCAACAAAGAGTTCTTCGTTGAAAGTTGAAGGAACCTCCATTTCATATTCCTGACCTGAGCAGTAGATATAGTCCACAGATGTACCCATCAAGTAGAAATTTATCCCATGCCCAAGTTCATGTGTGAGAGCTTTTTGATCACTTATGAGGCCATTATAGTTGAGGAAGATTAATGCCGGAGCCTTCAGGGCACAGAGTTCGTAGCAGTAACCTCCAGGCTGTTTCCCATGTTCAGGGTCTGGATATACGTCTATGAAATTACCAGTTACGGTCTTTAAGAAAATTTCGTTAAATTGAGGGTCCATTTTGGAATAAGATTTTTGTATTTCCTGCAAAGCATCCAAATAAGAGTAATTTTTCCCGGATTCATCTGTCAATTGCAGAATAAGATCGTATGGCTTGAGGGTTTCAAGCCCGAGCTTATCCCTCTTGAACTTGTAATAGTCTTCAAATATGTTTTTTCTTTCCTTGAAAACCGTGTTCATCTCATTAACCTGATTTGGAGTCAGATAAAGGTTATAGAGGCGGGCTTGATAAGAATCTGTGAAATTCAGCTCCTTAGCAGCTATATCGTCAAGCCGTGATTTCTCAGAATAGAAAGAAGCCATCGAATCGGATTCATTCATCAGATGGAAAAATCTTTGCTCATAGCATCTTCTTCTTTCCTCACGATTCTGGTCTGTTGAAAGCAAAGTATAATAAGACTGGGAATTGACGGGATAAGTCTCTCCGTTGTCAAGAGTTATGTTCCCTGCCATTGTAACGTTATTGGTGACCTCGGAAATAGCTTTAGTCTCCAGTTTCATGCGCTGGTTTTCGATCTCTGCAAGGTATATTGCTTGTGACTCATTCATTGGCCTGTGCTCTGCAAACCTCATATAACTTGCTTCAAGATAAGGACGATACACCTCAAGTTCTGGTTCTTCGGAAAAAAGCCTGTCCCATTCCTCTTTGTTGAGAGCGGCCAACTTTACGGGTACAAATGCGTTAGCTTTCTCATGCTCGGTAATCAGGCCTTGAGAGTTCTCAAGTAGAGAAGCAAACGCCTGATCATTGACATTTTTACTGAGCTGGGTATACGCGTAAATGTACACAACACTGACAGATCTTGAAAACTCCTTTTCAGTCTTAAGGAAATTGAGTAAAACAGGTCCGGAGAGATTTTCAAATTTCGGACGGAAAGTTTTGTTCATTTCTTCTGATTTCTGTTTTAGTGATTCAAGCTCCTTTGAGGCGTCTTCTTTACTGCCGAAGAGATATGTATTATTCCATGTCGTCGTAACCTTATTGGGATCAAGCTTTTCAAATGCATGTTCTCCATTTATATTTTCAGAGGATTTTTCTATATCCTCCGAGGCACCGCGTCCTGAAGAAACTGTAAAGAAAAGTAAAACTCCGAGAGCAATGATCCATTTAACCGATTTCCATCTCATATAATTGAAGCATCCCATGAAACCACTACCTTTGATGACTCAAAATCTCTTTCAGGTTATACAAGAAACTTGCAAACTATGCAAGAAGAATAAGAGTATCTTGATAAATTCAGAAAATTACTTCCAATATTTTTATGATCATGACGTAAAAAACTATCGATTTAAACTGCCAAAAAGGTAAAGAAAACTGAAACTGCAAAGAAACTGAAATAAATTTCAGGAACTTAATTAGTCAGTACTTAATTAGTCAGATATAGAGTTGAATCAGAATTTAATCTACACTGCTACCTCATATAAAGTGTACAGTATCATGGCTCCTTACAAATAATATGATTTAGCAATTGGATACGACAATTTTTGAGAAAAAAATTTACTAACAGTAATCAAGGGAAAACAATGAGGATCTTATAAATAGTGATTTTTACTTTTTTAAAGGCTTCTCGTATTCATTTTTACATAGAGTTTACTATTCAAAAATGTGCATATATCATTTGTAAGAATTATGAATTCTTTACAGTTTTTATAAATTCAAAATATACTGTGTATATATGTTCCATAATTCTAGAAATTAAAAGAACATAACTTATTATGGACAACACATACAAATAATAAGTGTGGGAGATACATGACTGATAATATAAACAATAAACAGGAAATACTTGAGAAGTACAGGGAAGCCGGACGAATCCTGAAGATCGTAAGAGCTGAGGCTATGGAAATGATTAAAGTTGGAAATGGCCTTTTAAATGTTGCAAAATTTGTAGAAAACAGGACTATTGAACTCGGAGGTAGGCCAGCTTTTCCCTGTAATATCTCAAGAAATGAGGAGGCTGCGCACGCAACTCCAAAAGCAGGAGACTCTGATGTTTTCGGGAAAGATATGGTAAAGCTTGACATTGGTGTCCATGTGGATGGATATATCGCTGATTCAGCTGTGACTGTTGATCTTTCAGGGAACCCTGATATATTAAAAGCAGCTGAAGAGGCACTTGCCGCGGCTATCGATCTTGCAAGACCAGGAATCACTACAGGGAAAATTGGAGCTGCAATAGAGGACAGTATTCGCAGCTATGACTTAAAACCAATAACAAACCTGTCAGGTCACGGACTTTCCCAATTTGATGCTCATGATGATCCCATTGTTCCCAACAAGCGTGTGGAAGGAGGAATAGTTCTTAAAGAAGGGGATGTATTTGCAATCGAACCCTTTGCTACAGACGGAATGGGACTCATTCACGAAGGCGGAAGCTGGGCCGAGATATATAGCCTTAAAAGAAAAAAGCCAGTAAGAATGCCAGTGGTCCGAAATGTCCTGAAGCAAGTAGAAGTATACAGAGAATTACCCTTTGCAAAACGCTGGCTCACGTCCGATAAGCTTGAGTTCGCATTAATCCAGCTGGAAAAGGCAGAAATTTTTAACTCATATCCAGTGCTTGTTGAAAGTGCAGGTGGGATTGTAGCCCAGGCAGAACATACGATAATAGTAACTCATGACGGCTGCGAAGTTACGACAAAATGAAAAGATAATAGAAAGACTGAAAAATCAAAGGTTGAAAATAGAGTTCTGTGAATTAAATTGCTATTTTTTTAACAACTTTCTGATATGCTGGTTTTAATTCCAGCTATTTACTTCTTTGGCCCTAAAGAATGACCTTGATCAGGAGATCATTAAGGTTTTGAAAATTACTGTTTAAACAAATTTTTTAATATTCTTACGTGCTTTTCAAAAATGAGTGATTTTACGTTATCCTATGGCTTTGTTTGTGTATGCCTCATAAACGAACAATCCTTTAAGTAACGATTTTGATTAGGTGACAGGTATTTCTGTATTAATTTTTTAGATTTTACTTCTTTGTACTTTGAAAGCAAAGTCTAAGCTATCTTAATAAAATATATTATTGACAAAAAATTATATAAGAAAGGAAGAAAATTTATGAGATTTCGGTAAAAATATTTGAATCTTTCAGAAAAAGGGAAAATTTTGATTCATGGAATCTCTTATAGGGTTGTATAGATTTGTTCTTAAATTCGCCAATAATCGGTATTATGTCAAGGATTGATGTTTCTATTTTCTTATGTGTTATAACAAAATCACCTTCTTTGCAATTAAAGACAAACTAGACTTATAATGATCAAATAAAGTTCGAAAAAGAAATGCATTGAGAATATAATTAGTATATTTTGACTGGCTTCTCTAAAATTATTAAAGATTATTATTTGTAAGAACAAGTAATTCGATGGACTTTATATAATTTAATGTATATAGTTAGGTATACTCACAGGTAAGCAAAACTTCATACTTGCTAGGTAAAAATGGCAGACGGGCACCTAGAAGTATACAAAAATTACCGGAGTGAAATGCATTGACTGGGGGTATTACTAGATTAGTTGATTCATATCTTTCAAAAGTATTTACCTTCAGTCGAAGACAAACAAAATGAGCATGATATAAACAGACAACCGGAGGGAGAAAATGGGTCTAAATTTTGGAATATTTAGTGGATTTAATGTCAATGTGGGTATGGAAGCGTTAACCCATGGGCGGTATCAGTTTTGGTTCAATCGCTGGATTCAACCTTGACAGCATGTTATCAGGAATACTGTGATAAAAGAAAGGAGGAAATTTAAATGGCATCATACTTTGCTCTGCTCTATCAGCAGATTACTTATAAAATTAAATATAGTAATACACTACTGCAGATAGCCTACCAGTTTTAAGATTGTCAACTGAACTTATAATCAAATATTTCCAGTAATATAGATAAAAAGGAGGAAATTTAAATGGCATCATACTTTGCTCTGCTCTATCAGCAGATTGATTATAAAATTAAATACAGTAACACACTACTGAAGATTGCCTACCAGTTCTAAGATTGTCAACTGAACTTATAATTAATTTTTTCTGGTACTGTGGGTAAATCAAACAGATCGGTATGAACAGACTGTATAAATAGAAATTGAATTTACGCAGTTGCCTCTCAGAGGCAACTTTGAATTTGTACATTTCTACAGTAGGTTTTTGAAGTCTTCAGGAGCTAGAAGGAATAGCGCTTTTTTAACGAAGGCAACTACAAATGATTTAAGAGTCGCATAATATTAACTCCTGCAGACTTCACAGAGCCGTTGGAGTTTATTTTAATGAACTTCTTCTCTCCTTTGAGTTAATATAAATAAAAAGGAGGAAATTCAAATGGCATCATACTTTGCTCTGCTCTATCAGCAGATTAATTATAATATTCAATACAGTAACACACTACTGAAGATTGCCTACCAGTTCTAAGATTGTCAACTGAACTTACAATTAATTTATTTCTGGTACTGTGGGTAAATCAAACGGATCGATATGAAAAGACTGTATAAGCAGAAATGGAATTTACGCAGTTGCCTCAATGAGGCAACTTTGAATTTGTACATTTCTACAGTAGGTTCTCGAGGTCTTCGGGAGCTAGAAGGAATAGCGCTTTTTTAACGACGGCAACTACAAATAATTAATAGTATTGATAGACAGGTCTCAGGCTTGTACAGGTCTATCCGTCTCCCCTACACTGTTCGTGGAAAAGCTTCACCACAGTTGGGAAAAATTGTCAAAAATGGATAATAAGGCTGCTAAGGTTTAGGGTTTTATCGCTCTAAACGACTACTGTTCTACTTCACAAACTCGTCTGGGCAAGAGCAAACACACGTTACTTTCGTGCTTGTTTACATGTAGGCTCCGGCTTACTGTGAATCTTCTCGAACACGCAAAACAATTTTCCCGCGTGTATGAAGGGTTTCACTCATCTCGTGAGCTTTTCGTGCATCTTCCAGAGGAAGTACGGTCGTAACGACAGGTTTAATTTTCCGTTCGTCTATGATGGCTGCGATTTGAGCCAGCTCTTTTCCATCTGACTGCGTCGCTACTCTTTTTGCACGCACACCGCGTTTTTCAGGCTCACCCTCAGGAATGTTGGCTACAGTAGTTACCAGGAACCCGCCGGGCTTTAAAACGTCCCAGGATCTCTCAAATGTGTCTCCTCCTACTGTATCCAGAACCACGTCCATATTGCCTACGAGATCTTCAAATCGCTGGTTCTTGTAATCTATTACTTCGTCAGCACCTATACTTCTCAAGAATTCCGCATTTTTCTCAGATGCTGTCCCTATAACATACGCACCCTTCCATTTGGCGAACTGGATCGCAAAAGTTCCGACTCCGCCGGCAGCGCCATGAATAAGTATTGACTGCCCCATTTCGAGTCCAGCAAGATCGAAAATTGACTGCCAGGCAGCCAATCCGGCAGTAGGAATTGCAGCACTCTCAACGAATCCGATACTTTTTGGTTTCAGCGCCATTTCTGCAGGACTGGCCACTGTATACTCGGCATACCCGCCCTTCCCGATGGCCACTTTAGCAAAGACCTTATCTCCAGGCCGGAATGAAGCTTCATCTGTTCCTACCATGTCAACAGTACCTGCAACATCCAGCCCCATCACGGACGGTAAGGGTAATGAGCCTATATAGCCTCTACGTACTTTCCAATCTATCGGATTGACTCCGGTAGCAAAAATTTTGATACGAATTTCATCGGGACCAGGCTGCGGTTCCGGGATCTCTTCGTATTTCAGAACTTCAGGCCCCCCAAATTCATGAATTCTTATCGCTTTCACGTTCTTCCCCCCAAAAACGTATTTTCAATAGCAGTTTAATCTAATTCAGTTTCGAGTTCCTTCCTCGCTATAGGTCGTGCCTTAATATAGATAATTGTATTAATTGATTTAAATACAATTGTATACTTCGACTTTTCATTTGCATAAAAAAGAGATCAGGAGATAAGTTTTCCCTGATCATTCCGGTTACTTCAATTTTAAATCTGCTGTCTCCTATCTATTATCCTTTTTGACTTTCCTGCTGTTCTCTCTATACTGCCTTTTTCAAGGAGCACGACATTTGTGCGGATATTCAGGACAGCTTTGAGTTCATGCTGAACATGGTTCTGGACTGCAGCGAGGTCTTTGAGGTCGCCGGTGAAGGCGTTGTCTTCAAGTTCGACTTCGACTGTGAGTTCATCAAGCATGTGTTTATTACGGTCCAGAATGAGCTGGAATTGTTCGCCCACCTGAGGAATTCTTGAAATAACGTTCTGGATCTGAGAGGGGAAAACATTGATGCCCCTTACAATTAGCATATCATCGGCTCTGCCGAGAATACGTGATATTTTTGTGGTTGTCCTGCCGCAGGCGCATTCGGACTCAAGAAGCCTTACTATGTCACCTGTTCGGTACCTAATGTTACAGAAACCGGATTTATTAATGGAAGTAAGGATAAGCTCGCCTTTTTCGCCTTCAGAGACCTGTTCTCCGTTCTCGTCCAGGACTTCCACGAGGAAATTATCACTCCAGATGTGAAGGCCATTTTGTTCCTGGCACTCAAAACCTACTCCCGGGCCAAACATTTCGGAAAGTCCATAGCAGTCATAAGCTTTAATGTTAAGCCTTTTTTCAAGCTGCTTCCGGGTATTTTCCGACCAGGGTTCCCCTCCGAAGACCGCTGCTTTCAATTTGAGTTGATCTACCAGGCCAAGCTCTTCTGCAGTTTCGGCAATGTAAAAGGCATAAGAAGGAGTACAGTGGATTGCTGTAACCCCATAATCGATCATCATCTCAAGCTGCTTGGCTGTATTTCCTGTTGCTGCGGGCACGATCATTGCCCCCAATCTTTCTACGCCGTGATGGAATCCAAGGCCACCTGTAAAGAGCCCGTAGTTCATGGAATTCTGGATAACATCTGCTTTGGAAAGCCCTATCATTGTAAGGCACCGGGCAATCATATCCGACCAGGTCTCAATGTCCTTTGCCGTGTATCCGACAACTGTGGGTTTCCCGCTAGTACCTGAAGAAGAGTGAATACGTACTATGTCATCTAATTTGGCAGCAAAGAGCCCAAAAGGAAAGTTGTCCCGAAGGTCTGTTTTCCTTGTAAAAGGTACTTTGTGGACATCTTCGAGGGTCTTTATGTCTTCGGGAGTAATTCCTGCTTCTTTAAACTTCTGTTTGTAAAAGGGAACGTTATCATAGACCAGTTTTAAGCTCTGCTGCAGACGTTTAAGTTGTAATTCCTTTCAATTTCTTCGGGTTTCATTGTTTCGTATTCGGGTTGCCAATATTTCATAAAAGAACCTTCCTTTAATTTTTAAAATCGTTTTCAGGTTAGAACTGATAAAATCCATGCCATGTCTCTGCATATCATGATAAATTGAGTGAGTCTTTGTTAGTAGATAAAATTTGAAAAAACAATCCGTACTTTACTTTCCTTAGCACATATAAACGTTGCCAAATAAATCCAATCTATGTGCAAAAATTAACAAACTCTCTTGTTTTCATCCTTCATGCAACCTGCTCTCTGCCAAAGAGGGATCAGCTGGACAACTCAATAAGCTTGTTTACGACTTTCCAGCTTCTGGCCGTTCCGGCAACACCAAGAACTTTCTCAAAGTTAATAGTTCGTCTAGTTCCATCGGGTTTTCTGGAATATACGTAATATAGAACTTTGTTTTGAATATAAAAACGATAATCTTTGTCTTGGAGGGCCATGAGCGCCTTGCAGTGAACTTCGTCAGGTTCAGCGGATAAAAACATCAAATAGCATTGCTGTTCTTTGTCAAGTTGCTCGGGATTGAATGGGTTATAGGTAGCGGCTTTCCCTAGTTCTTCAGGAGAAAGCACAAATACGATTATCTTTTTCCCCAGTAAGGATACCAATTCATTTTGCAGTTGCTGTACCAATATTTTTGAGTCAACATCGTTTGCCGTAAATAGAACATTACCTGTCTGGATGTAAGTGGAAACATCTGTTAACCCGATAGACTCGAAAAACATTCGCAAATCAGCCATCTTGACCAGAGTATGGCCACCAACGTTAATACCACGAAGTAAAGCGATGTACTTATGTCGTGATCCTTTCATAGTGATTACACTTGTTTTGAATTTTTAATTTTGGAATTTTTGAGAAACAAATTCTTAATGAAACAATTCTATAATATTACATCTCATAACATACTGGTACTTATGTCAATAGTTGAAGTTAAAATTTTCTAAGTCAGGTAAATATGTTGCTGATATCAAATCTAAGAAAAAATTATATAAAACCGGTTTATCTTACTCCTTTTTTAAGAAGACAGCTTTCCAAAACCCTCATATCCAGGGGGGGTTAGACGGGATGAGTTTATATAGAAGTACAAACATGATAAAAGCGATTTTGTTCAGAGCTATTCCAAACTCACACTAATGGAGGATTAAATCATGGCAGGACAGCCAATTTTCATTTTAAAAGAAGGAAGTAAACGAACCAGAGGCAGGGATGCCCAGAGTAACAACATAATGGCTGCAAAGGCAGTAGCCGAAGCAGTCAGAACAACACTAGGTCCCAAGGGTATGGATAAGATGCTCGTGGACTCCATGGGAGACGTTGTCATTACCAATGACGGGGCAACTATTCTCAAAGAAATGGATATCGAGCACCCTGCAGCAAAGATGGTAGTAGAGGTAGCGAAGACTCAGGATGAACAAGTAGGAGACGGTACTACCAGTGCAGCTGTGGTTGCAGGCCAGCTCTTAAGTAAAGCTGAAGACTTGATTGAACAGGAGATTCACCCGACAATTATTGCAGCAGGCTACAGGCTCGCAGCCGAAAAAGCTGTTGAAGTCCTTAACTCCCTGGCAATGAAAGTAGAAATATCCGATCGGAACCTGCTGATCAGCATCGCCGAAACCGCAATGACCGGAAAAGGCGCAGAGTCCGCCAAATCCCTTCTCTCCAAAATCGCAGTTGATGCCGTCACAAGTATCACAGATACAAATGGAAAGAACACTGTTGATAAAGAAAATATCAATATTGTTAAGAAAGTGGGCGGTAGTGTAGAGAATTCGGAACTAATCAATGGAATGATTATTGATAAGGAAAGAATTCACCCCAATATGCCTCAAAAGGTTAAGGAAGCAAAGATACTGCTGCTTAACAGCGCAATCGAACTAAAGGACACTGAGGTAGATGCCGAGATATCTATAACTTCCCCAGACCAGCTCCAGTCCTTCCTCGATCAGGAAGAGCTTATGCTCAAGAAGATTGTCCAGCAGGTTGTCGGCAGCGGTGCAAATGTTGTGTTCTGCCAGAAGGGAGTTGAAGATATTGCCCAGCATTTCCTTGCAAAGGCTGGTATTATAGCTATACGCAGGGTTAAAAAGAGTGATATGGAAAAGCTCGCAAGAGCAACCGGCGGCAAACTTATCACCAATCTTGATGAGATTACTCTTGACGATCTTGGACATGCAGGGCTCGTGGAAGAGAAAAAAGTCGGCGGCGACAACATGATCTTTGTCACAGGCTGCGATAACCCGAAAGCTGTAACCATTCTGCTGCGCGGCGGTACCGACCATGTGGTCGAAAGCATAAACGCTGCTCTTGAAGATGCCCTCCGTGTAGTTGCAGTTGCAATCGAGGATGAAAAGCTCGTTGCAGGCGGCGGTTCTCCCGAAGTCGAAGTTTCCCTCAGGCTCCAGGAATATGCGGCAACTCTCGAAGGCAGAGAGCAGCTTGCTGTTAAGGCTTTTGCTGAAGCCCTTGAAATCATTCCCAGAACTCTTGCAGAAAATGCCGGGCTGGACCCAATCGACATGCTCATGGAACTTCGCTCTCAGCACGAGAAAGGAATAAAAACAGCAGGACTTAATGTCTACGAAGGCAAAGTCGTTGATATGTGGGAGGCATTTGTAGTTGAGCCTCTCAGAGTCAAGACTCAGGTCATCAACGCAGCCACCGAATCTGCAGTTATGATCCTCAGAATTGACGATATCATAGCTTCCACCCGTGCAGCCCCCGGCCCCGAGGAATGGGCGGAATGCCAGGAATGGGCGGAATGCCTCCAGGAATGGGCGGAATGCCTCCAGGAATGATGTAATTTAAAAAAAAGCTAAAAATTAATTTGGCTAATCAGGAAAAAGTGCAGTTTCCAAACTGTGCTTTTAACTTTTTAGTTTTCGAGAAGATTTAACCTAAAAAACTTTTCTGACCTAAAACAAGAAATCCATTTGAGTTTCTTAAATCAATTTGAATTTTTGAATCTATTTTGAGTTTCTTAAACCTTGTGTTTTTAGGTACTGTGTTTTATGTCCAGCCTTATTAAAATCTTAACTCAGCTCTTCTCAAGGCATTTAAGAATATCTTCAGCTTCATACTTTATTTTAATAATTCGGGTTCTACCCCTCTGTCCCTTACCCGTGAAATCCGCATCAATATAGTTAAGTGCCTGGAACCGGTTGACAATTTCATAATAACGGGTATATCCAAGCTGTGTGAGCTCATGGAAGGACTTATATAGCTCACCTGCCTGGATTTCTCCTTTTCTTGCTATTAAATCAAGTAAGCTTTTTTCGGAATCTGACAGCAGGCTTATGCTCCTGCAGAGGTGAATAAGTTTGGATGCCTCGTAGGCTTTTTCTATGTCTGCGGAGGCGAGTGTACGGCTTCCTCTACGTTCGGCGTTAAAGCCGGAGCGTTTAAGAAGATCAATTCCAACCCTGAGATCTCCTGTCTTTTCTACATGAGAGGCTACAAGTTCCAGCAGTTCGTCGGAAATTACCTTCGGGTAAAAGCCGTACTTTGCCCTGTCCTTGAGGATATCCAGGATTTCCGCAGAGCCGTACCGGGGGAAAGAGATTTCTTCAGGCAGGAAAACCGAATTAACTCTGGAATCTATACAATAGAGGTCAGATGTATCATTCACAATCCCGATTACCCCAACTTTTGCTCCCGGATACTGTTCATGAGCCCTTAGCAGGGAGTACATTACCTCATTGGCGTGTCCTTCAAAGCAAAGATAATTGAGATCGTCCAGGGCAACGAGCAGAACCTTTTCTGACGAGACAAGGAAATTAACAACAGTTTCGAAGATTTTGCGAAACGCAATTCCTGAGTTCGGGGGAGAAATTCCGAAGAGTTTTCTGTAAATCCTTGAGATTACTGCAAAGCGCGTAGAATCAATCTGGCAATTGACCTTAACAGCAACAACATTTGGAGCATGGGACTCGACTTCTTTGAACACTTTCATAACCGCACTGGTTTTTCCGGTCCCGGGAGGGCCTACCAGCAGGCAATTCAGAGGGCGCATTCCGCGCAGGGCCGGTCTGAGTGCGAACTTAAGGGAATTCAATTGTGTCTCCCTGTGGGGAAAATATTCCGGAAGATAATCGGGCTCAAGCACGGAAAGGTCTTTAAATAATGTTTCATCCCAGAGTAGAATATCATTATCTTTCAAGGGAAGTTGCTCCATCTGTATATTATTTAGTTATATTGAAAGGCATGGGTGAAAGATCTTGGCTTGAACGATGCCAGGATAAAGTTTTAATGAAATAAGTTCCACGCTTTAAATTAAGTTCACTATTTAAACGGAGTCATCATTTTAAATATTTAACAAATTATTTATTATACTTCTTATATTTTTAATAGATACATTCTACTTCATATAAGCTTTTTTGAATTAAACTATACATTCACCCTCGAATGCAACAAATCTATCATATTTTGAGAAAAGTAGTAAACGATCAGGAAAAATGTATTCGGAACATTTTATGTTCAAGATATTTAAGAAACTTAAAGAGATGTCGAAAGACGGGAATCAATAGAATAATTAACACCGATTAATAAATACAGATTAATAAATGATTAATATACAGATATATAAAAGTAAAAGTAAATAGTATTTGCCATCAAAGCGAGAATTGGAATATGGAAATAGAATCAAAGTTTCTGGTAGCCGATAAAACAGATTTTCAAGCGCTTGAAAGCTCATCAGAGCTTGCTTCATATGTTCTCTCTGCAGCAAAAATCCGATCAAATGAAGATATTTTTTTTGATACTGAGAACAAGGCTTTCATGGCGGCTGGATATTACCTGCGGATGAGAAAGACTGAGGGTGAGAATGGTACCTGGGTGACCATTAAAAGCCTTGGAGGCTTCGAAGATGGAACTCACAGAAGAGAGGAGTATGTCAGCTTCCTGCCGGAGGGGCTATCCGTACTCGAATGCCCGGATTTCCGCATCCGAAACATAGTCTTTGAATTTACTGCAGGACTTGACCTTCTGCCCTTCCTGTCTCTCAAACAGAAAAGGATAATTCGCCAGGTCAAATCCGGAGAAATAGTTGTAGCCGAAACGTATCTTGACAGGGTGAATCTGAAAAATGGGGGACGAGAGAAGCGCTATGACGAATTCGAAGTGGAACTTAAAGACGAAGGAACTCTTGAAGATCTGAAGAATATCCGGGATTTCCTGCTCAAACATTACAATCTGACAGAAAGTATTTATTCAAAATTTGAAAGAGCTTTCCTTTTCATGGAAAGTATTTCTGAAAAGACATTCCTGAGCCTCAAAGAGAGAGCCTATTGTACCCAACTTGCAGATCAGAAGGACGTATATGGAAAGCAGGCCAAAATTCTTTTAGCTTTTGATGAAGGTCATACCAGTGACGAATTGAGTCTCCTTCCGGGGATGTTGACTGAGATAGAAAATCTACGCTTTAAGTTTGAGAAAGAAAGGCTCTCTATTTTTCCTTTTACAATTAATGAAGGAAAAGACCGCAAGTTTCATCTCCGGTTCCCACGCTTTGCTCCGGAAAAAGACAAAAAAACGGAAAACGAGGAAAAAGTCACAGATTTTAAAGAATGGGAAACGGAAAGTCTTCTCGAATATTACGGAGCAGATAAACTCAGGGCAGAAAAAACCAGAGAAAATGCTTTTACTCTTTTTGATGGACTATTTATCTGCCATGGAATGGGAGAAGAGGAGAAAAAACTGCTTGGTTTTGCAGCTTTCCTGAAGGACATAGGGAATTTAGCTTTTCCGGGAGAGAAAAACTTTATGGGTAGGGAAATTCTCCTGACGCATCCCATAAAAGGACTAAAAATCCATGAGATGCTGGTGCTTTCACTTATCCTGAAACTGCAGGACCCATGTGTAACTGAGAAAAAGTTAATTTCAACCCTGAAAAACTCAGATACGATGCTGCTCCCAGGTTTCCAGAATAAAGCTCTTATGCTTGCAGCTCTACTGCGCATTGTAAATCTTTTTGAATATTCATTTGAAGCCAGACCGGGGATGATCAGACAGATAGGGGACGTCCTTGAGATAGAAGTAATAGGAGTTGAGCTTGAAAAAGTTACAAAAAAAGCTGAGGGGAAAAGTGAGTTCTGGAAATCCCTTTTTGGAAGGGAACTTCTGTTTACGGAAGTCCTTGAGGATGAAACCCGGAATGAAAGCGAATTGAGAACAAGGAAAGAAATCAGGAATGAGAAAAAACCTGATAAAAGTAGGTGCAAACCGACAGGAAAGTTAACTGTAGAACCAATTGATTCCATGGGTTTGTTTGGCTGCCACATACTTTTCTCGCAATTCTCCTGTATGCTTTCCCATGAAAAAGGAACCATCGAAGGAGAAGATATCGAGGCCGTTCACGACATGCGCGTTGCAGTCCGCAGGATGAGGGCAGCAGCAAAGGTATTTGAGGCTTACCTTGATTCTCGAGAGCTTGAACCTTTTCTGGAAGGTCTTAAAAGAACACTTAGAGCACTTGGAGAAGTCAGGGACCTGGACGTTTTCGGGGAAAAAGCGGAACTATATTTAAAAACCTTACCTCCAGAGCACGAATATGATCTGGATCCGCTTTTTGCTGCACTTTCAGAGGAGAGAGAAAAAGCCAGGAGAAGTCTAATTGATTACCTTGAAAGCGAAAAATATAGTCGTTTTAAGAAAGATTTCGCGGATATTCTTGCTTCTCCCGAGAACCTGGTTCTTCAGACGACCAATAAAAAATGCGATGCTTTACCTCACAGGATCAGAGACGTGCTTCCATCGATACTTTATGCACGTTTAGCGGACGTTTATGCTTACTCCGAGTGGGTAGAAGGATTTTACCTTCCAACAGACCGCTTGCACAGGCTCAGGATTGCGGCCAAGGGTTTGCGTTATACCCTTGAATTCTTTGAAAGTGTACTTGGAGACGACGCTAAAATCATGATTAAGGAACTGAAAAATCTTCAGGATCACCTGGGAAATCTGCATGATTCTATTATTGCAGTTGACCTGCTAAATTCCTTCTTGAGAACCGGAGAATGGGGTTCAGTTGAAAACGGAAGACCTTCTGAAAAAGAAGGTTTAAAAGGAAGTTTCTCCGAGGGCATGGAAGGAGTAGCAGCATATTGCAAATACAAAGAAGAAGAACTTCAAATGCTACTCGATACATTTCCTGAAGCCTGGGGGAAAATCAGAAACGGAGAATTCAGAGGAAGGATTGAAAATAGTGTTAAAAGACTTCTTGAGAATCCTTGATTTTTCGATCGCAATCTGATCTAATTTTTCCATTTTATAAGAATACTCAAATAATAATAACTCATTTTAGGAAAGGGAGTTATGTATGCACTGGGGAGTTGCATATGCATTAAATGCTCTCAATGTAAGTTGAAACCGAATTTAAAATTTTGAATCTGGTTTCAAAAAATGCACTTGCATTGAAGTATGCTACTACTATCCCTTCTTCATAAAAGCATATCAACGTATGTTTAGATTTTGAATTTAGAAGATATGTGTTCTATTATAAGGGAAATTATTGACTAAAAAAGATGGAAACTAGATATTTAAAAAGGGAAGAAAAAGTCTATGGGGAAAAAGAGGATAGTTGATGAAAAAAGCAAGGATGAGCAATTAGAAATGTTTCGCGAAAACCCTGACCGGGAGTTTCTAACCACAAACCAGGGTGTTAGAGTCAGCGATACCGATATCTCACTCAAGGCAGGAGAAAGGGGACCAACCCTGCTTGAAGATTTTCATTTCAGAGAGAAAACTAACTCATTTTGACCATGAAAGAATTCCCGAAAGGATTGTCCATGCCCGCGGCTCCGGAGCGCACGGGTATTTTCAGGTTTATGAGCCTATGACTGAGTACACAAGTGCGAAATTCCTGCAAGATCCCGGTAAAAAAACCCCGGTTTTTGTGCGATTTTCGACAGTTGCGGGATTCAGGGGATCGGCAGATACTGTAAGGGATGTCCGAGGTTTTGCAGTGAAATTCTATACGGAAGATGGTAATTATGACCTGGTTGGAAACAATATCCCGGTCTTTTTTATTCAGGACGCTATCAAGTTTCCGGACTTTGTTCATGCAGTTAAACCCGAACAGGACAACCAGATTCCACAGGCATCAACAGCTCACGACACGCTCTGGGATTTTGTTTCTTGCCACCCGGAGACTGCACATATGATGATGTGGGCTCTGTCGGACCGGGCAATACCAAGGAGTTACAGGATGATGCAGGGCTTTGGGGTTAACACGTTCCGTTTCGTTAATGCGAAAGGTAAGGGAAGATTTGTAAAATTTCACTGGAGACCTCTGCTTGGCATTCACTCTCTTGTGTGGGATGAGACTCAAAAGATAGCAGGAAAAGATCCGGATTTCAACCGCCGTGACCTCTGGGAAGCAATCGAGACGGGGGAATATCCCGAATATGAGTTTGGTGTGCAGATTCTTGAAGAAGAGGATGAATTTAAATTTGACTTTGACATTCTTGATCCTACAAAGGTTTGGCCGGAAGAAGATGTGCCTGTCAAATGGATAGGGAAAATGACACTTAACCGCAATCCTGACAATTTCTTTGCAGAAACCGAGCAGGTTGCATTCTGCCCGGGAAATGTGGTTCAAGGGATCGATTTCTCCAACGATCCGCTCCTTCAGGGGCGCCTTTTCTCATATATCGACACTCAACTAATCCGTCTGGGTGGCCCTAATTTCCATGAAATTCCAATTAACCGGCCGCTGGCACCAATTGCCAATAATCAAAGGGAAGGATACCATCGCATGGAGATTAATAAAGGTAAAACAAGTTATTTCCCTAACACTGTAGGGGAAAACCTTCCGCGCCCGGCTTCTGCAGAAGAAGGCGGATACGTCCACTATATGGAAAAGGTTGAGGGCAAAAAGATTCGCGCTCGCAGTGAGAAGTTTAAAGACTTTTTCAGCCAGGCAAAATTATTCTGGAATAGTATGTCGGAGCCAGAGAAGAAGCACATTATTGAGGCATTTCATTTTGAGATCGGAAAAGTCAATGACAAAAACATAAGGAAGGCAGTTGTCGACATGTTCAATAACGTGGACGGGGATCTTGCAATCGAGATTGCAAAAGGAGTCGGTGTTCCCGCTCCTGACCAGAAAGGAGGGTCTCCTGTTATAAAAGAGTCTCCGAATCTCAGCCAGGAACGCTCGGAACATACTGTGAAGAATACCATCAAAACCAGAAAGATCGCCATCCTCGCTGCGAACGGATATGATTACAACGATGTCAGCCAGGTGATTAAGGCTTTAGAGGCTGGCGGAGCAAAAGCCAACATTATCTCAAAATACCAGGGGAAGCTAAAGAGTTCAAGCGGAGAGGAAATCGAGGTTGACAAAAGCTTTGCCACTACGGCGTCAGTATTGTACGATGCTGTTTACATTCCGGGAGGCAAAGAAAATATGGAAGCTCTAAAGATGCAGGGTGATGCGATCCATTTCGTCAATGAAGCATTCAGGCACTGCAAACCATTAGGGGCAACCGGAGAAGGTATTGAATTACTTAAAAATGCAAACCTGCCCGATATTAAGTATGTAGATAGAGAGTCTGGCGATAAAGTAATTTCCGACAAAGGAGTCGTGACTTCCTTGAGAATCCAAAGCAGCTCTTTTAACGATACCTTTATTACTGCAATTGCAAAACATCGTCACTGGGACAGAGAAAAGAAAGAACAGGTTCCGGCCTGATTCTTATGAGAACCTTCATCAATTGAGAGGAAATGAATCCTCTCTTTTGTTTTTATAAGTAATTTTAGTCTTCTTTCGCGTTCCTTTTAGGCTGTAAACACTAAATCTACCTTTTTGATATCCCATAGAGACCCCAGCTTTTCAGTAATGTCTTCTTTGATCGCCGGAGCAAACTGATGGTCTGCAGGCAGGTCTACAACAACTCTTACCACTCCGTCTTCAACAGTTATTTTAAGGATAAGGTTTGTTCGGATAATGTCGAGGCCGGTTAGTGGATTCATTACATGCTTAAGTCTCTTTTTGACAATCTCTTCGGTAGTCGTCTCTTTTTCGGTAACAAGCCCGTGTTTTTCTTCATAGTCACGGATCGCGGCACGTAACCCTTCAACTGCAAGCACTGAACAGTGAGCTTTTATCGGAGGCAGGCCTCCAAGTTCTTCGGAAGCTTGCTTCCAGGTTATCTTTTTTGCTTCATCTATTGTTTTTCCACGTGCGATGTCTGTAATTACTGATCCGGTGGCAATATTCGAAGCACAGCCATAAGATTCGAATTTTATGTCCTCAATAACCTTAGTTTCGGGATTTACCTTAATATAAACTGCAACCATATCCCCGCAAGCCGGACTTCCTTCAAGGCCTTTTCCATCGGCGTCCTCTATCTTTCCTACATTATGTGGGTTCTTGAAATGCTCCAGCACTTTTTCGCTATAAGGAAACTTCATGATCTTGCCTCTCTCAATCTAAGTTTCTTTTCACCATTTTATTTTCCTGTGACATTTTTACCTTTTCTTTATTTTTTTCTTGCAAGGGGGCTTATTTCCCTGAGCCGTGCCACAACTTCCTTCATAGCGTCAATTGCAGCATCAGCATCTTCCATGCGGTTAAAACGCCCGAATGTAAAACGTACTGAACCGTGGGCTCTTTCATGATCTCCGCCAATTCCCCTGATCACATGGCTGGCTTCAAGGGAGCGGCTAAAACAGGCCGAACCCGTACTCACTGCAAAGCCTCTCATGTCCATATGCAGAGTTATTGATTCGCCTTCTACATAATGGTAGGTCAGGTTTGCGTTCTGAGGCAGGCGTTTATCTCTGCTCCCGTTTAAGGTGACATCTGGAATCTCCGAAAGTGACTTTTCAATTGCCCGGTCTCTCATAGATTCAAGCCGTCTGTTTTCTTCCTCATTTACGAGGTCAACAGCCTGTGCAAAACCAACTGCCCCGGGAATGTTTTCTATTCCTGCCCTCTGATTAAATTCCTGAAAACCGCCGTCTATTAGCTTTGTTAACGGAGTGTCTTTCCGGATATATAGAGCCCCTATCCCTCTTGGGCCATGAATTGTATGGGCTGCCACGCTAATAAGGTCTACAGGCAATTTTTTAACACTGAGCGGAAGCCGGGTAAAGCTGTGGGTTGCATCGGTGTGCAGAAGCACATCTTTCTCTTCGCAAATTTCCGAGATAGCCTTAAGGTCCTGAACTGTTCCTATCTCCTGGTTTCCGTATTGAATTGAAACAAGGGCTGTCTCTTTCGTGATCGCGTTTCTTAATCCCTCGATATCTACAAATCCTTCTGCATCCACATCCAGAAAAGTCGCTTCAAAACCCTGTTTCTGGAGAGATCTTGCAGTGTTCAGGACAGGAAAATCTTCTATCTTCGAGACGATAATATGCTTGCCTTTCTTTTCTTTGAGAGCCCACGCCACTCCTTTAAGGGCCGTGTTGCTTGACTCTGCATCTCCTGATGTAAAAATTACTTCATCGGGTTCGGCATCTAATTTTGTTATTAATGTATTCCGGGCTGCTTCGAGTCCTTCTTTTGCCTCGAGACCCATCGAATAGCCAAATTCGGATGTAGCTACAGCATAGATATCAAGGAAATAAGGTTTCATTGCCTCAAGTACCCGTTCATCCATCCGTGTGCATGCAGCATTATCAAGATAAATAGTGTTTTCGAATATTTTTATCCCTCCTTGAATTGCTTGTAAATTCTTAATTTTCCAATTATTATCGCACTATTCTTTATCCTTATCCACTGTGCAGATATTGCCGTCTTTTCCCTAATTTTTTATACCTCTCCGGCTTATTTCTGGATCTTTATCTCCCACTCTTTACCTCCTTCTTTATCTTTAATTTCCAGCACCTTTAATCCCAATGCCTCGCAAGCCATAGGAATCTCTTTCTTAGATGCAGGATGAGTGCCCGTAATGATTAAAATATCTCCCGGTGAAGCTCTCTTTACTGCCTTCCTGAACTCTACCAGTGGAGATGGGCAGGTTTTCCCCCGGACGTCTATTGCCGTTTCTGCCGTTGTTCTCACCTCCAGGATTCTGGAAATCATATGTCTTTAATACAGTTGTTAAAAGTCATAATTCACTGTATTTTGGAATCTATCATTGCTTCATGTTGAAAATATTATTTAGAAAACACCATATTCCAATTCTAAATCAAATCTAATTCAAATTCTAATTTTATGTTGTTCTTTTTAGAGTGCTCTTCTGATCTTCTCTGCGACTTCCCCCAGATTGGAAGTGTCTGGTTCTGTCCATACTATTGATTTTATCCCTCTACCTCCATCTCCTCTTCTCCTGGGAATGACATGTACATGTACATGAGGAATTTCCTGACCTGCAGCTTCCCCATTGTTGATGCCAATGTTTGATCCCTCTGCTAGCGATGTCTTCTCAACCGCAAAAGTAATTTTCCTTGCAACCTCAAAAAGTGAAGCAACATCTTTTGCATTCATGTCCGTAAACTTGCTAAAGTGCTTTTTAGGAGCTACCAGCGTGTGCCCTTCACTTGCCGGGTTAATATCTAAAAATGCAAAAACGGCTTCATCCTCATATACCTTATATGAAGGAATTTTTCCGGAGACAATTTTGCAAAAAAGGCAATCTTCTTTCATAATGTGTCCTCATAGAGTTTTAGGGGGTATACTTATATCAGGGTTCTGTTCCTTTTATAGTCTGTAATTTTTTACGGAGAGTAACACCTTTATGATCGGTTATATTGCAGGCGCACTTACAACCATTGCTTTTGCCCCCCAGCTCTTAAAAGCCCTAACTACTAAATCTACAAAAGACGTATCTCTTATGATGCTGCTTTGTTCGACTGCAGGCATGGTCCTCTGGCTCTTCCATGGAATTTTAATCAAGGATCCTGCACTGGTAGCTGCAAATAGCATTTCCATAGTACTTGCTGCGTCCCTTCTTGGTCTAAAAATCAAGAATGATTATGGGAGTTCTATTTTTGAGATCAGCAAAAGAAGCCGGAAATCCAAAAACAGGTTTCTTCCTTTCCGAAAGTAATTTCTTAGTAAGCAACTATATATTTAAGAATAATTAAATTATATTAATTTTATAAATTTGAATTTCTGAAGAAATTCTATTTGCTTAAAATGGGGGGTTAGATGAATGACTAGAGCAATAGCTGGCGCATTAATAGGTATGATCTGTACTTTAATCTTTTACTTCATTCCCGGGGTGAATGTACTAGCTCCGCTATTGGGTGGTCTTTTAGCTGGTTATTATGCAGACGGAGGTTTTCGGGGAGGCCTCCTAACTGGAATCCTAATGACAATATTCATGATTATTCCGGGAATCCTTCTTGGAGGAATACTTGGATCAATACTTAGAAGCGCTCCTGTCCTTGGTGGGTTCATAGTCGCATCCACGTTTGTATTAACACTGGTAATTGTGGCTCACTCAGCTGTGATAGGTATCATCGGTTCGGTGCTTGGAGCTATTCTGGAAGAAAAAAGAGCAATCTAAAGTTTTTGAGCTAATTCCCTAACTTCCTTCACTAATGCAAAATAATGGTAACCCGCGGAAAACGCGGAAGAACCATACTTAGTAAATTAGTCCTCTTGAGGGAGCAACTTGTACCAAAAATTAGTCCTCTTGAGGGAGCAACTTGTACCAAAAATTAGTCCTCTTGAGGGAGCAAAGCGACCGAAAAGGACCTCGTGCTCCCGAAGCGAACCGGGAAGCGAACTCGGCCCGAAGCGAAACTCGGGAAGCGAAACTCGGGAAGCGAAACTCGGGTTTTATATCTTTTTCTTAACTACCAGGTATCCCACAAAGATCAGGAACAGAGGCAGAACAATTGCCATTAATGTTTTGGAAGCTTCCTTTGCTTGCTCCGCTCTACTAATGTTTCCACTCCCGTTTAAAGCTTTTTCTGCACTTTGCAGGCCTCCCAGCAAAGTGTCCTGCAGTTTTGCTTCAGTCTGGTTTCCATTTTTGCTTGCTGCTCCGGTTTCGGTTATCGCAAAGAAGGAATAGCTAGGGACGCTTGCAGTAAAATACGAATAATTATTGTCTTCTCCGACTTTTTTAGTGTAAAGCTGCTCCCAACTTTTATTATACAACTGGAGGGCTATATTTGATTCATTGACACTGTTATTGTTAATCCATGATTTTTCAACTCTGAACCCCATTAAACCATTTGAAACGGATGAGGAAAGTCCTCCTCCTTTGTCTCCTAACCAGACATTAAAATATTTATATATTCCTCCGGTTGGACGTTCGGAGACAAAGGTTGATTTGCCCTTCAGTTCTTCTACAGTTGTTGTAGTTTTCATAAATGTTCTTAATGCATCGTACTCAATATATTGGATGCATGTATTGTTTTGCAGGAAATCGAATCTTACGTGGTTACCACTCATGACATTTCGGGTTGCAAGCTCCTTTGAAGCTACGTTTTGAGCTGGCTCTTTTGAATAACTGCTTCCAATACCGCTGCTTGAGCTAGAACTTGAACTAGAAGAACTAGAACTAGAACTTGAACTTGAACTACTTCCTCCATCGCTGCTCCCTATGGTTGCGGATATTTTGTTCTGGTTATTCGTTTCATCACTTTCAGAAATAGCAGCATTCGGATCAACAGTTGCAGTTACCTGTATATTTCCTTCTTTTGTAGGAGTCCAGGAATAACTGCTTTGTGTGGCTTCACCTGCTGCAAGTGAGGCCACGGATATAGACGGGCTATTAAAAGTTTCGTTATTTTCAGTAATCTTAAAAATCAGACTGCTGGCTGGTGAAGCTGCAGATCCGGCATTTCTGACTGTTGCTGTGAAAGTAATAGAATCTCCAACCTGTGGAGTGTCTGAACTCGAAGAAATTGAATCTATTGTAAGGTCCGGGAGTGGGCCGCTTACAGTTACGGTTTTTGTTAATGCATTATTGTTTTCATTACTTTCAAGTACAGTTTTTCCAGAATCAACAACTACTTTAACCGTTATCTTCCCACTTGTAACTTGATCCGGAGTCAGGGAAAATGCAAGATTTGTGCTCGCTCCTGCTTCAAGAGGATCAATATTGATATCCTGTCCACTGCCTCCATTAATATAATATGTTGCCAGAGCAGCTGTAGATGAAGCTGTACCCTGGTTTTTTACATTAACAGCGAAATTTAAAGCTTGCCCTGCCTGAGGATTGGTTGTATCTGGAACGATACTTGCAATGGTCAGGTCCGGAAGTGGAGTTGAAGCCTGTACTGATACGGAAGTTGATTTACTCTCTCCGCCTTCTATTGATGCTGTTATTGTTACTGTTCCAGCTTCCTCAGGTGTATTCCATGTGAGAGAAACTGTTCTAGTTGAACCGGGGTCAATTGGCTTTAAAGTTGTCTGGATGCTGGTTACACCGTTTTTACTAAAAGTGATAGATGTTTGCTCTGAGGCTACATCTCCGGTATTACTTATTGATACATATGTTGTGGCAACACTATTAGGTTCCGGAACTGCGGGGTTAGTGTAGATATTTACTATTGTAAGAGAGGCTTGCGTAGTACTATTTGACGAATTATCGCTGTCATTTAAAGCAAGTGCTATACCGGGTATCATTCCGGAAATTACGAGTAATATCAGTAATACAGAAATTATAGGATTAAGAAAATCAGCTTTCATTTTTATCAGCTTCCGACCCACTTTCGTAAACCGAGCCATCTGGTTCGTAGGTATTGACGAGTAATTTAATAATCAAGGGATGAGTCCTTTAATTCTGGGTTGACTTCAATATTAATAGGATTTTCAACATTGGAGATGTTTAAATACTTCAGATCTTCCAAAGAATTTTTAATCAAGACCTCGTAGCATAATAGACCGAGATACACCTTTGCCCTATAAATTTATTATGCTTTTGATTTTATATTTAACTCTCTTAATTTATGATATTTTAATAAATTAGGCTCTAAATGTCGAATTTATTCTCACGAACAGTTGCAAGTATATAATACAAAAAACAAAACAATTAAAATAGAATAAAAATATTGATTATAGAAAGAATATTAAATATGTAAAAAATATTTACTATAAAATAATACAATAATATAATGAGAATATTGAACATGGAAAGAAAAATAACGAGATAAATGAATTCAGACTATCGAATTCAGACTATCGAATTCAGACTATCAAATATGTTCTGTCTTTGACCGGAGCTCTGCTGTCTACTCCAAGTATTCCAGCTATCTCTACACCTTCGCTTCCTACATCTGCAAGCAGGGAGTAGATCTCAGCTCTTGAAAGGTATTTTTCGGTCCTTGTTCCATCAGATGCTTCTATTTTGATTGTTATCTCTTCTTTGTTGTGACCTTTCGCCAGGCATTCCTGAACAATTACACCATACTGTTCGGCTATTACCTTCAGGCAGTCGAAGATCTGATTTGTGGAGACTGCATCTTCCTCATCAAGTACAACCTTCGAAAGAGTGTAAGTGCGGATATTTGTCCTTAGATAATCCTGTACTTTTCCCGGAATCTTTCCCAGAATATCCATGTCAATAGAAGCTCTCAGGTCTTTGTCGGCAGTAATTTCTTTATTGTCTTCATATACGAAATATCTGTTTTCAGTGCATTCAATTGTGAATTTTGTGTTTACTCTTTTTACTGTCAACTATTAGGCGGACATTTTTTTGGTTGTCGTACTCCAGGGAACTTACCATAAAATCAGAAATATCCTGGTTTTTGATCTTGTCCTCTTTGCGCAGGATGCCTGAGCGAGTCCAGCTTGGCAGGCTCAAGTTTCCAATAAGTCTCTCTACTGTCAAAGACTCATCAGCAAGCCCTAATTTATAATGATATTGAAGGCCTGAGACCGAACCTTCCATCTTCCCTATAATTCCATTTACTCCGTAGGAAAACTCAAATCTCTTTTCCGCTCCATATACTCCCGAAATTAGAAATCGAGTGAGAACTTCAAGGATTCTGTTCTCAAATTTCCTATATTCATGAGGGGTTCCACCTTCTATTTTCCTGTACTCGGCTTCGAGAACTTCCCGCTTTTTCTCTAGTCTTTCACTGCAGGTTTGAAAGACTGCATTAGCACAGGGCACGACATCCTCAATACCCACCTCGTTAATTAACCTTTTAAGCATTAAGCCGAGCTTCTCCTCAAATTTATTCATCCCATTGATTCTATTTTTTAATTCGCGGAGAATTTTTTTATGCTCACATTTAATTTCTATAATAGAATTTTCCAGAGGGATCACTCTGGAAGTTATATCTAAGAATGATTTCAGATCCTCAATGAAATCCCGCTGCACAGGCAGTTCCGTAGAATCCTGGTAAATGTACTTCATAAAGGCCCCATAAAAGCTTACAATCTTTCAATCATTCTATGACATATAGCTATATAATATTTTATCCAAGGTATTTAATTATTGAGGCGTCTTATAACAGTACTTTTCGGACAGTGTCCAGTATTGCATTAATGTATTTTGCGGCTGAATTTTTAAGATCCATGGGATGTACTTTTTCTGCCATAAAAGAGCTTTCCATCTCGGAGTAACTGGCATATATGAGGTTTCCACCGAACTTTTCAGGCCTCTCTATGACAATTGTTTCGTACCTGGGGAAGATATGATAACGGAAGAGAGCAAGAATCGGATTTTCTTCTACATCCCCTATTTTACAATAGGCTTTCTTTATTTTTCTGGATATCTCTGCTTCAGTATCGTCTACGGAAATAAAGTTATCCTTTGAGGACGCCATCTTGGTTCCGTCCAATCCGAGGAGAATCGGTGTGTGAATACAAATCGGTGTATCGAATCCCAGGCCTTTTAAGTTTTCGCGGGCAAGCATATGGATTTTCCTCTGGTCGATACCTCCGACTGCGATATCGACTCCAAGCATGGAAATGTCAACAGCCTGCATCAGGGGGTAAACCATCTGGGAAACAGTCGGGTCGTCCATAGCGCGCCCAACTTCGTCCATACTTCTGCGCGCCCTATTAAGAGTTACTATCCTTGAAAGTTTAAGGACATTTAACATATATTCGGCTCCCAGCTGGAAGTCCGACCCGTAAACAAAATCAGTTTTATTTTCATCAAGCCCGAGGGCAATAAAGCAGCGCCTGTTATAGTCTGCAATTTTTCGGACCTCTTCAAGCGTGCCCTTTTTATTCAGGTAAGCATGCACATCCGCAAGCAAGACAGTAATCTTGAATCCAGCTTTTTGCAAATCAATTAGCTTGTTAACTGTAAGGACATGCCCCATATGGATTTTCCCGCTTGGCTCATATCCTACATAGGCACGGGGGGCTTCTTTCTTTTTTAGAAGTTCTTGAAGTTCTTCTTCTGTTACTATTTCTTCAACATTTCTTTTTACAAGTTCAAGTCTATCCATTGCCTCTACGTTCCTAACTTTTATTTCTCTATTCTCAAAAACTTAATTTCTATTAATAAGTTTCTCTAAAAATATCATTCCTTCTTCAGATTTAAATTTCGGAATTTCCCAGTTCTGGGTAACTTTTCTTCGCTGAGATTTTACCTCTTTACCGAGGATAGGGTTAAAGCCGGAGACTTCGTACTCCCTGGGGCAAATCATGATTCCGTTTCTCTGCCAGGCAGGAAGTTTCGCAAGGTTAATCCCTCTTTCAAAGAGCATTTCATGGATCTCCCATTCCTTTTTCCCTTTCATATATCTTGAAGCTTCATTCTTGCCCATCCCTTCAGCTATCAGGGTATAGTATCCCCAGGACGCTACAAAGTTTCGCCAGGTTTCAAGTTGTCTCCAGTGAAAATAAGCAGGGATTTCTTCTTTTTGAAGAGCAACTATTCTGGAATCAAAGGCAACAGGTTCATCAAGCCGCAAGTTTATGGTGAGGGCGCTTGAAAGAAAACTAGCTACAATTGAATCAATTTTTTCTACTCTCCCTTCAAATGAGAGTTCCATAAATAGGAAACTGATTTCATCCGAAAAAACATAGGCAAAGAGAGGGCTTAAACCGCTATTTTTTATGAAAAATTCGGCAGTATCCGCCAATGCCCTGGCGAAGGTTAGGTCAAAGGGTTTTTTAAAACCCAATCCTGATAGTGTATTTTTAAAATTCCTGCCATCTGCGCGCACGACCACAGGAGGGATACAGCGCATTTCAGCAAAGATTTCACGGTTTTTCATTTATCTTAATTTATCATTCTTATTTGAATTGTTTAGCTCTTTGAAGTATCTCAGTCTTCTTTATGCTTTTTATATCTCTGAACAATATCTCTTATAATGACAATGTCTGCCGCGGTTATAACCCACCTGTAAGGAATAATTACCCCTCTGCTGGTGAGGTCAAACAGTTCCCTGTTAATATCCGATATGGCAAGCCCGGTTATTTTCTGCTCTTCAACATCGATTACAAGGTCCTGCAACTTTCCCACATAGACGCCAGTATTTGTATATACGTTTAAACCAAAGAGTGATGTAAGTTCTGCGCGCATTATATCCCTGCTTCGTAAATTAATTTAATTTTATTTCTTAACCTTATATGAAAAGCATACTTATATATCTTACAGTCTTAAGGTCAAATAATTACTATGTTGTATTGCCTCGTTTTGGATAAGGATGAGTTTTTTGTATACTTTATTATTACTTTATTATAAAATATTCTATTTAAGTTGGTGGGTGTAAAGCTCTTCCGGCTATATTAAATTCTCTTCCCAATATTTAATTACAGAAGAATGTCTACTTATTAAGCTGCATAAGAGGGTCTACTACCTGAATAGGCAGAGAATCAAAGTTGGACGTCTTTAGATTTGTCTTATTAATAGTCCAATTAATTCTCTTAAAATAGATGATATCATGCTCATTGGAAAAAATTTCAGTAAGTTTATATGTCATAGGCAATATATAAATCGCCTGTTAACAAACCCTGAACATCTTATATTGATTTTCTCTTTTCATTCTCAAGGTTTTATTATATCATTCGATATATTTTTATACAATGTCTGCACATAAATACATCTTTATTTTTATCTGAGGAATGATATCTTTATGTTTTTATCTGAGCATTGATTTTTTCATATTTCAATCTGTGAGATTATTTTTCGAATGGATTCCGAAGATTTCCTCAGGATATCATTCTGTTCCTGATTAAGTTTAAGCTCAATGATCTCTTCAACTCCGGTTGCTCCAAGCTTTACAGGCACACCGAAATAAATTCCTTCTTGCCCGTATTGTCCATCAAGATAAGCACAGGCCGGATGCACACTCTTTGTGTCCTTAATGATGGCTTCGGCCATAGCCACGATAGCTGAAGAAGGTGCATAAAATGCACTGCCCTGTTTAAGGAGATCAACAATTTCTGCTCCTCCATTTACTGTTCTCTTCACCAGCCTGGAAATAGTCTCTTCAGGTAGCAGGTCCTGAAGTGGAATTCCTGATACTGTAGTATATTGGGGAAGGGGAACCATAAGATCACCGTGCCCTCCAATAACCATTGCCTGCACATTCTTTCTTGAGCACTTTAACTCTTCTGCAATAAAGGTTGCAAAACGTCCGGCATCCAGAACACCGCTCATTCCAAACACTCTTTTAGACTCAAACCCTGTTGCTTTCATAGCTACATAAGTTATGATGTCAAGCGGATTTGTGACAATTATTACAACGGCTTTCGGAGCATACTTTGCAATATTTTGGGATACCTCTCCGACTATCTTGGAGTTTGTTTTGATCAGATCTTCCCTACTCATTCCAGGTTTTCTGGCAATTCCCGCTGTAATAATTACAAGATCGGAGTTAGCAATATCCGAATAATTATTTGTTCCCAATATCGTTGTATCATAACCCTTTATTGCCCCGGCTTGCATCAGGTCAAGAGCCTTTCCCTGCGGCATTCCTTCAACAACATCTGTCATGACAATGTCACCAAGTTCGAGTTCAGCTAGCCGCTGGACTGTAGTCGCTCCTACGTTTCCTGCACCGATCACGGAAATTTTAGCCATTACCTGCACTCCTGTATCAACAATTTATTTCAGGGTAGTTTTTTATTTCAGGATAGTTTTTCATAATCTGCATTTAAAAATTTATTATGTCTTTAATTATTAATACTGGTAACCAGTATTTAATATTTATTTTTTACTGTTGCTTCTTATATGCTCCTGATTTTACCTTTTTTAATTGCATTTTTCGGACAGAATACTTTCAGGTATCGTGCAGTATTTTTATTATATATTAAACCCATGGGTAGGAGGGGAAATTATGCTTAACAATACATATATCCATATTCAGGGTGTAGGAAAGAACCTTGAGCAAAAAATCTGGGCTCAAGGAATTAGTACATGGGAAGAATTTCTTGAGCTGGAAGACAAGATTCCAATACCCTCGGCCCGGAAGGCAAGGATCTCCGAGGAGGTCAGGAAATCATCGGCACATCTTGCGGCAAAAGACTGCTACTTTTTTTCACAATGTCTTCCCTCTGTGGAACACTGGAGGGCTTATCCTTTATTTTCCGATTCAGTGGCATTTTTTGATATCGAAACTACAGGACTTTCCCAGCGTACGGATAAAATAACTGTTATTGGAATTTTTGATGGAAGAGATGTAAAGACTTATGTAAAAGACATTAATCTTGACGACATTATCGAAGAATTCCCAAAATACAGGCTATTAGTATCTTTTAATGGTGCTCGTTTCGATCTTCCGTTTATAAAGTCTGAATTTCCGGAACTTGAATTCAAACAACTCCATGTGGATCTTATGTATCCCTTAAGGCGAATAGGCTATAATGGAGGTTTAAAAAATATCGAAAAGCTTCTTGGAATCTCCAGGAGTGAAGGTACTGAAGGACTAACCGGGTTTGATGCAGTCAGACTCTGGAAGCAATATGAGAGGGGAAATCAGGAGGCTTTGAATAAACTCATTGAATATAATAAAGAAGATATAATGAATCTGAAAACTATCATTGAGCTTACTTATCCTCAAATGGTTGAAAAGGCCCTTAAGACTTAACATGAAAAGTCCATCAAAATTTTAAATACTTGCAAAGCATTAACTTTATATGCATGTTGACATTCACAATTTATGTATACTATTACTCAATAACTTATAAACTAATATATTAACTATTTATGTACATATTAAATAATAAATTAAGTGTTTATGTTGCAGTTTTTTAAACGCCCGAGTATTGTGTTGACGGCTTTTAGCTAACTCTTGGCGCCGATAATTTTTATCGAACACCTGGTAGGAAAGGGAAAATCAATGGAAATGACACTGAAATTTGGGGATAAAGCTACAGTAGCAGACGTAAGAAAACTCCATGACCTGGAAGACGTATTGTTTGATAAGGAATGGTTTGATGCTATAGATGCTAGAAATAAGGATATGTACTATATGTTCCGGGACCTTGCTAAAAACGACTCTGATCTCGAATTAATTAAAGCCCAGCATCTCAGGTACGATATTACTGTAATTCCTCCCGGCATGCTTGGGTCGGAGTACATAAAGACTGTAGGCCACTACCATCCAAAGGTCCCCGGTAAAGACGTTTCTTATCCTGAAATCTATCAGGTGCTTGAAGGCTCTGCTATGTATCTTTTGCAAAAAGTGGAGCACGGAGAAGAGGATATCGTCCAGGATGTTGCAATTGTCAAAGCTGAAAAAGGAGATTTAGTGCTTATACCTCCTGGATATGGGCATGTGACTATAAACGCTTCCGAAACAACTCTTGAAATGGCAAACTGGGTTTGCCGTGATTTTTCCTCAATATATGAACCTATAAAAAGGCTTTGTGGAGCTTCTTATTTCCTTCTTAAAGATGGGTTTGCTAAAAACCCTCTCTACAAAGAAGTCCCTCCCCTCCGCTATCTCAAACCTTTGGCCCATGAAGAGCTAGAACTGAAAGCTGGAGAAAACATGTATGATCTCGTGTACAGAACAGAGAAACTCAGGTTTTTGGTAACTCCTCAGGATTACAAGGGCTTTTTTACAAAGGTTCTCTAAAAACGAATAAGTCAATTCTTGAGAATTCCCACTAAAGGCTCATTAAAGGTCTATTTTCGGATCTTAGCAACTATATACTTTTATTGCTTATACAAGTTTCAATAGATATAAATACCTTCAATTACTTGAGGTTTTTAATGCAAAAAGAAGGACACCGTATTCAATTTGTATCATCCAGAATAAAAGACCTGATGTACAGGACTACATTCGATCCTAAAAAGATGGATGGAGATATTATACTTAATCTTTCGATTATTGACAAAAAAGATCTGGATGATGTTCTCGGAATCTTCAAGATGGTAATTTCAAGTGGGCTTTCGGTGACACCCTATGTAAAAATAATTTCGGAAGGGGAATCTATCGGAGATCTGACTGTTGAAAAGGGAAAAGTAGGAATTGGGACAGTATGCAGCATAACGATCGATGGCGTACTGCTCAAAGCAGGAATTCCTGTAAATCCTAAACTGGGTGGAATTGTTCAAATCCGAAATGGGACTCCTGTGCGCTTTACAGATGTACTGACCTACGTAAGCACGACAGTAGATCCCCTTGAAGTTTTAATGTCACAGGGCATTACTTCTGTCTCGGAAATGCTAAGGACCGGGTCAGGCAAAATCCTTGCAAATTTGAGGGAAGCTCCAATGGTGGCAAGAGATGAAATCGAGAGTCGCCTTTCTGATCTTCTTGACGCAGGCTTCAGTGGCATTCTAGAAGTGGGAGAACCAAATACAAGGGTTCTGGATGTTCCTATAGAGCGGGATCACCTTGGGATAGTTGTTATAGGAGGGACGAATCCTATGGCTGTTGTACAGGAGTACGGGATCCCAATAGATACAAGTGCGATGTCAAAGTTAGTTCCGTTCAAAGAAATGATTAGAATTGAAGATATATTCTGAAACGGAAATTATTATTTTATGAAATTGGACACTTATTCTAATGTGTTATCCCTAAGCTAATTCATAGTGAATTTGCTTTCTTCTTTAACTGCTCTCCAATAAATAGATCCAGTCTCCTGACAAAATTTTCTTTTGTATTTTCCGGAATAGTTGCTCCTGCAGCAATATCGTGTCCGCCGCCCGCCCCTCCAAATTCCGCAGAGACTACAGACATGGCTTCCGAAAGGTTTATTCCTCTCCGGATCAAGTCCTGAGTCCCTCTGGCTGAGACTTTAACTCCGCCATCGCTTTTTGCGAATGCGATAATAGGAAGATTCCTGTTCTCGACTATTACGGAACTCATGCCTGCGATAATTCCCACGATAGTTTCTTTTATCTCCGAACCCGCATCAAAGTACTGGATGTTATCCAGCTTAATAACTCCTTTTTCTTTGACATACATGAGTCCGTTAACAAGATTCTGCCTGTGTTCAGCCAGCAATTTCCGGGCATCTTCATAAGCTTCTTCCCTGTTGCCCATGCAGACTGCAAGTCCGATCTCCGCATGGTCGTAACGTGCAGTGGCGTTAAGAAGTGTAGAAAATTCCGAGGCATCTCTCATTTCCGTACCTTCCCTTTCATTCAGGAGTATGTATACTTCACCTATCAGGCGCTCGATCTTGTATGAAGGGATCCCCGACTTCAGGCAGTACTGAACAAGCCCGGAGACAATTTTCTGTTTTTCAGGAGTTTCAAGTTCAATCCATCGCCTCCAGCGTTCTTCCTGACTGAAGCGAATGTTGAGAGAATGAAGGAATTCAATGCAGGCCTCTTCGTCTCCCGTGAGCCCCGGAAGATATGGATCTGATGAGTACTGCAGCAACTTATAAATTGGACGGGTTTGTTTTCCGAAGAGAGTCAGGTCCTTTTTGAACTGAAGTGTGCTTCCTTTTACTCCTTCCTCCAGAATCTCCCTATTGATTCCGACAAGCTGCCCCATCTTCATATGCTGCATATCCCCTATTGCTCCAACTATGGCCAGAGGAGAAAGATCTTTATTTTCTCCAAGAGCCGAAGCCAGAAGATATGTGCTTCCCGAACCACTCAGTTCATATGAGCCGTTTGCTCCGAAGAGATGAGGGTTGAGGTGAAACTCAAAGCTACCCTGAGGTTGATGGTGGTCCGAGATCACGGCACGTATCCCGCGAGATTTTATCAGTTCACACATCCCGCTTCCCAGATCAGTAAATATAACAATTTCGTGATTTTCATTCGCGATAGTGTCAAGAGATTTTTCATCAAGCTGTTTTACGAAACGTGTCGTATATTCGAGACATTTCCTCTCAAGAGCAGTACAAATAATTCCTGCAGAAGTCAGTCCGTCGGCGTCTATATGAGATACAACATGGATGGATTTGTGTTTCCTTATCTCATCTGCACACTTACCTGCTTCTTTCCGAAGAGCCTCCATCGTCTGAGACATTATTCTCTCCAGGATTCTCTACTTTTTAATCTTAACCCTTTTCTCAGGTTCAATTCCTTTCCCATTCCTTTGGATTGACTCTGTAATCTTTTCCATCCCTTTTTATTTCAGGAAAACTGCGAATTTCCTCTAAAGTAAGTTTGAGATTCTGATTAAGGTATTTTTTCTCCAATTCTTCCCAGGGAACCAGGTATGCTTCCCTTCCATGTCCTGCTCCCAGGCGGAGTTCCACTGCAAGAAATCCCCTTCTTCCTGACTTGTTCAGGTAGTGTGAGATTCTTACAATTTGATGCGCTCCTTTCTTATCTACCGTAAAATGTTGTGAGAAATAAAGTGCATTTGCCCCTTTGTCCACTGAGATACTTTTGCACTCAATCCCCAGATATAGGTCAGGGTTAAGCGAATCCACAAGCACATCCAGGAATTGGGGAGTAAATCTATGTTGTTTAAGCCTGTAAGATATAGCTCTTATACCATTTTCTTCAATATATGCGTTAAAAGAGTTTACAAGCATGCGTTCAAACTCAGTCATGAGATCCTGTCTAATCTTTGCACTATTTTACTTAAAGCCTTTTTTGCTTAAGGCTTTTACTTAAAATATGCTTTTAAAGAGTCTAATAAACTTCTATTTATCAGATCATGACTATTTATTTATATTAGAGAACATATTTTTTTAAAATATATAATATAAAAATATATGCACTAAAACATTATAACAATGAGACACTTTGGATAATTTGAAGACACATTGAAAATTAATCAAATAATAGTAAATAATATGTTTTGATCTTAATATGGTTGGGAGCCTTTTGCCACCTTTGATTAGGCTCCCATTTGGTGATTCAACCCATCGATTAAGAGAAAACCCCTTAACTCTTAATCGTCAAAACTTTTCTTATGTAGTGTGACTATATTAAATAAACGATTTTCTTATTTTGAAGCTGTCAAACATTTTGATATAAACAAATTTTTAAATTTGTTATCTCACGAAATGCAATTTTGTGACGTGAATTCAATCAGGGTGGATTTTGTCTCAATTCCTACCCACACTTTACTATTTTCTTAGTTAAACTGTGTCCGTGTGTTTGATTGCCAATTGTAATGAATAGTGAGTCAAAATACTTTTCGGCTAGTGTCAAAACATTACTATAAACAATGATACTTATGTATAGAATATCGGTTAAAAAATAACATTCGATCAGTACTTTACTTAAGGTACCCTTTTCTTTCAAGCCATTCGATTTGCGGTCTTGTGTATTTCCAGGTAACATCGGCTTTTGAATCTTGGATTTCCCAAGGATTTGCTATGACAACGTCGCCTTCACGAACCCACATTTTCTTTTTCTTGGAGCCGGGAATTCTACCCATTCGGACTACTCCGTCCATGCACTGTAACATAACTCTATTTGCTCCAAGCAAACTTGTTACTGTTGCCAGAACTTCATTTTTGTCTTTACGGGGAGTTCGAACCCTTGTTACTTCCTCAGGGGCATCTCCTGAGCTTACCTGTTTATTGGATCCTGCTTGTTTCTTTCTAACAGTGCTTCTGTAATTAGCCATTGATTCCTCCTATCCGGTCTTTATCCCAATTATTTTATACTGAACTATTTTGATAGATGTTATTTCCATTTCCTGTTTTTCCTATATGAAGACATAAAGGTTATCGTAGATTAAAAAGACATAGTTTCCACCATAGCGTTTTTTACAGCTTATCCAAAAAGTCTTCATTGGAATATTGTGACGTTCATTAAGTCTATATTATCTATTATTTGGCAGACCCTTACTGGGCCCAATGATGGCTTTGAAGTTTTTGACCTAAGAATGCATTTTGATGCAAAGCGATTTTTTATACAATTAATTTAAAGTAATTCATAATATTATTAGGGGTTGAATTTGAAGAGCCAGAGAAAAGCGAATCGCAAGTATGAGCTAATGTGCAAGAAAAGTCCGAGGGTAAGTTCCTGCTCTGTAATGTATAAAGGGGCACATTACAAAGCGACTGTAATGGGGGATGCAGTAAAGGAATGAAATGCCTTAGACTTCTTATTTACCTTCAAAGAAGGATTGAGAAGGTAAGCTTCAGTTAATTTAGCATTTTAAAAGGAGGGTTATTATGAAAAGTCTAAAAATATGTCCAAAATGTCATTCTAATCTGAAATTAAACTCAGACCACGAAATTCAGTACTGTACAATTTGCAAGTACTGGACAAAGGTAGGTACTGCTAGACTCGATTCGATAATGATTTACTAAAGTAAACTAGTTATCTTAAGTGTTTACCTGAGTAAACTTATTCGTTGAGGAAATTTCTTAACTCTTTCACTCGATTTTCGCAACCTTTTTTACGTGCTTGCTGCAAATGTTTTACTCTAATTCTGGGAAAAGTAACCATGACAGAAGCATTGTCCTTCATGAAGCCATAAAATACGGAATCCATTCGGCAATGCCAGTCTCACAGGCTTACAAATTGTGTCCAGATTGTGTATTTTATAACTGTTTTTTAGCTTTTATTCTCGAATGGAAACAAAGGAGGCAATAAAATAATAATTATTTTTTATAAGTATTTTAACTCATATTTTTGAGATAAGCTCAATTGCCTTGATAGCTGCCGCATCAGTTGTTGGAGTGGCCATAGTGGAAATGTAAGCTTCAACTGCATGAGTTAGGGCATCCATCCCGGTTGCTGCCGTAAGAGCAGTAGGCATACTTACCATCAGCTCGATTTTGAATATCTTCAAATTTTTTACTGGTGAATCCTACAGCAGACACATTATTAGGATTATTTGCTCTTCACAGTGTTGTCACAGTAGGAAACGAATATACAGTTTATTCAAAATCTGGAAAAGTAGACCATCTACATAAACTCTTGGAACTATTATGTCTGCATTCAGAGTCTGGATGATTACACAAATTGTAAACTGAGATAGTGAATAAAATTCAAAATTCTGTAGCTTATGCTATGATTTTTTGGATTGAAAACGACAGTAAAAGATATGAGTTTCTAAAAATTAGTAAAAAACAATCATCATCCAAAAGGGCATGAACTATCAAATCAACGAAATTCAATGAAAAAATTAACAGGGGGGTCGGAATGTAAATTAAATCTTAATATACAAACCCGTAATAAACCTCCGTCTACAGGCTCTCATGTTGAGAAAGGATCTAGACCGAGTAGTTCACGAGAAACAAGCGGAAAACGTGCTGGTGGGCAGAAAGGGCATCCGGGATCTACGCTAAAGATGAGTGAGTCTCCTGACGAAATCATCACTAATCGACTTTGTAACTGCATATACTGTGGTCATAGCATAGAGGAAATTGAGGTTATTGGTCATGAGAAGAGACAGAAATTTGACATTACTATGAACCTTAAGGTGACAGAGTATCGCAGTGAAATTAAGAAATGCCCTTACTGCAACCGTAAAAGCAAGGCTGATTTTCCAGAATCAGTAACGAAACCCGTCCAGCTCGGTAATACGGTTTTAACGGTTGCAACTTATCTCCGGGATTATCACTTGATACCATATGAAAGGATCAAAGAGATAATGAGAGACATTTTTGGATTGGGGATAAGCCCTGCCTCAATTAAAAAGGCAGAAACAAAATGTTTCCATAACTTGAAAGGTGCCACAAATTACATCAAGAACAAATTAATTAAAGAAGATGTTATTGATTGTGATGAGACTGGAATAAACGTTAATGGTCAGAGACACCACTGCCATTTGATCTCTACAAAAAAATTGACATTTTACTTCCATCATAGGAGTAGAGGGTTCATAGCCATGAATAAAATGGGAGTGTTGCCAAAGTTTAGGGGAATAGTTGTTCATGACTTCTGGAAACCTTATTTCAAATTCAAAAATTGTGAACATGCAGTCTGTAATGTTCACATTCTAAGAGAACTAAAAGAAATTTCTAAAAATGAAACTCAAAAATGGTCTTTAGAGATGTCGGACCTCCTGCGTGAAATTAAAAAATGTGTAGATGGTGTCAAAAAACTGGGTAATAAGATAGAAGAAGAAACAATTAAAGCTTTCAAAGAAAAATATGATTCAATACTGATGAAAGGATTTGAGCGCAATCCCCCTCAAAACTTGGAAGTTAATAAGGGTAAAAGAGGAATGAAAGCACAAAGTGATGCAAAGAATTTGCTTGACAGACTTTCAAAATATAAGACTGAAGTTCTTCGGTTTGTTACAGATTTAAGAGTTCCATTTGGAAATAATCAAGCAGAAAGAGATATCAGGATGATTACTATACAACAAAAGATATCAGGAAGTTTTAGGACACCGCGTGGAGCAGATGCTTTCTGTAGAATCAGAGGATATATTTCTACATTAATGAAAAATAATATGCCTGTACTAAGCTCACTTAATGCGGTGTTTGAAGGAGTTCCTCCCATACCCTGAACAGACACAATA
>CAWFUY010000042.1:0-10511 GCA_963818955.1 uncultured Methanosarcinaceae archaeon
TCCTCTTCAAATTAAGTGGAAACCTCTTTACTTTCAATTCAATGAACTTTTTTCTCTGATTAATTGAGCCAGAGATGGCATCTCAAATTTCTTGCTCACTCTATCCAAAATATATTTATATGCACTTACTTCCAGTTTTTTTGCCGTCTGAACAATTGTCATGAATGTGTCGTTTGCTTTTGTCCCTTCATCTGTCACTGTTTGAAGACTGACATCTCTTTTCCTCACTTTTACTCTTGCAGCTAACTCTGCTGCATTGTTATGTAGAGGGATTTCAGGCATTTTAAATACCATCAGCAGACCTTTCTTTTTCTCTTTGGTCTTCTGAATTCTTTCATCGAGTTGCTTATACTCAGTTACGGTCGAGAACAACTGGTCAAACTCAGCGTCTAATTGCTCCGCTACCACTGCATCTGGTTTTATTCTAAACTCACAGAGTTTTCTGTAATAATCCCAGTATCGATCCAGAAAAACCTCCCGTTTTCTCTTATAATAAAGTGTTACTGGTCGTAGTTTCTTGTAGTTCCTCCCATCGTGAATCCAGCAATTAGCATGTTGAGACGTCAGTTGCTTGAATTGAGGTGCTTCATCACTTAGAAGAGTAGTAACCACAGGTATGTTTGTCATCTGATGATATGCCGCAATCGAACAGGCTTCAAGAATTCTCAGCTTAGTGTTTTTGTATCTACCAGGCGAAAAGACATAATCCATTTTTCGATGCATTTCCTCTTTTGTGTATGTTTTGCCTATCAAAGAAGAGAGTTTTCTTATCCAGCGCTTGGAAATATTGAACATTTCCATCAGTTCAAATGCGTCTTCATTAAAGCGGTAAGTCTTTTCACTGCCACATAGAAGTATATCCAGAATGGTTTCGCGAGTCTTGTTAGAAACTGTAAAATAAGCAGTATAAAGGTGATTACAGATTATCTGAGTATAACAGTTACTCCCGTTTACTCTTGCACTTGTATCATCGATCTGCTGGTAGGTTGTAGAATTTAGACCTGCTTGAAAAATCTCAGCTTTCTCTTCGTGGAAAAGATCGTTATTCTCAGTTATAATTCGAGAAATTGTTGACTTGGATATCAAAATACCTATACTTTCCAGATACTCATGGATTTTTGGTTCTGAAGCATTGGCAACATGGTAAAGCGTGAGTATATGAGTCCGGAGTTCAGCTCCAAATTCGCCTTTTACGCTATCAGGCAGTTTGCCTGAGTACATCTTGTTCTTTGAAGGAGAATAAAAAAGCTCTATTAGGTATTCGGTATTCCAGGGTTTCACAATGATGTCTCTAATAACTACGTGACGATAACCTTTAAAAACAGCATCTTCAGTTAAAGTAGACCTGTCAGCATTGCAGGTTTCAGTATTGTGGATCTCTGTTTTATCTATTCTTGAATTAGATTCCCTGTTTTTTAGAGGTTTTAGTTGTTTCCTCTCCTTTTCAGAAGAGATATCATCGTTCTTTATAGAACCACGAATATTAGGTTTGGTTTGTTCACCTTTGAGTAAGTTGATTTCGTCTCGAAGTATCTGGATTTCTGCTTTCAGGGCGACGTTTTCTTCGTTAAGCATTTCGACGATAGCAAATAAAATACGGAAAGCATTTGCATATCTTTCATCCTCAATTTCATCGGGATTGATGTTAAGAGACGCCAATGTTTGATTAAGAGCTTCAAAATCCATTTTTTACCCCCATAAAATGAATTTGAATAATGGGGGTAATATTATATTTTATATGTGATTGTATCCATGAAATTTAATGAAGACCTGAGGAATTTATTTTTTACCATGTAATTCGGAGAGGATACCTTTTTGTGCTAAAAAAGTGTTCCCAGCTGCTCCAGGACCTCAGCTGCAGCGCGAATTTTCCTTATATACTTTCTTTGAAATGCGTAGGTATTAACATTTCCGTTTCTTATATGATTTCAAAACTATGAAACCAGTTTGCCATATTCAACGATGGACATGACGCAAGATAGGCGAGATTATGCGGAACCCAACCATGTGTTTCAGGTCGGCATATCTCTTTTATTAGGGTTCCACCCCGATTTCTACGTACATGTACAGTAAGGCCAACCAGATGTGATATCCTTTCCGGGGTCTTTGTCTGTATTAGCATTAAGAGAAGGAGAAAAACTTTTCGAATATGGCTCTTCTCATCGATTTTGTTTACCCAAAATTATTAATCATTTCTTAGCGCACACCTACGTTAAAATCGGGACGATACCCTTAAACGCATATCTGTATAAAAAATGAGATGTAGACTAAAAACTTATAACAATGAAGGATCTAAAGAATAAAATTTAAACGGTTTTAAGTCTGTTTTTTTATGTATCAATTTCTTAGGGAGATACAGACCCTCCCCTCAAATGACATGATGACATGTTACTTAATAACGAAAAAAATTGGACGATTTTATCCTAAAATCTAAGCTTTAAGCTTACTTTATAAAAAAGCCTTGTGTTTTGTTATCAGTTTTATAGTATATATATTTAATTGAAATTTTGTAATTTTACACGTCTTCATGTCATCATGTAACTTTAGGGGGGTCAGTGACAGAGACTAAAATGAGAATAAGTTTTAATAATACATGTCACATATAGAGGTACCATGTCACGAACGGTATATCATGTATTGAGAGGTATGAAATGTGGATCTTTTTGACTGCAATATCTTTGATTACGTAACGACGAAAGGAATAATTATTGACAATAATATCTTATCTCCTGATTACATGCCTCCACGATTAATAGGCCGCGATGATCAAATAAAGGAACTTGCCTTCCTGATGAGACCATTATTCCGAAATGGAACTCCTAACAATGCTTTGATATTTGGTTCTCCTGGTTGTGGCAAAACAGCAACTTCAAGATACATTCTAGGAAGCCTAATGGAAAAATTAAGGCGTGATCCTATAGGAGTGAATGTAAAATGGCTCTATATTCATTGTAAAAAGATCCAAACAACTCATGGTATTTTATATTCTATTATCAAACAACTTAATCCAGAAACTGATATTAAACGTTCAGGTTATTCAATGGATTATTATTATGATGCGGTTTTCTCTGTATTGAAAACATTAAATACTTCTCTTATTTTAATTCTCGATGAAATAGATTTCCTGCGCTCTGATGATGTTTTATACAATTTTAGTAGAGCTGTACCTAATGGAGAGATTGATAAAAAACAGTTTATCAGGGTAATTGGTCTATCTAACAGTAGAAAATTTGAAGGGAAATTAGATCCGAGGGTTTTATCATCGATGGGATTTGAAAAAATTAGGTTCCCTTCTTATACTACAGATGATATTTTTCACATCCTCAAAGATAGAACAGATCTAGCATTCACTCCAGATTCAATATCAATGGATACATTAGTTCAATGCGCTCAAGATATTGCTTATACAGGTGGAGATATCCGTAAAGCTCTTAATATCTTACAAATGGCGGCTAAACTAGCAGAAGTAGAAGGATCTAATTGTGTTTCCTTAGATCATATACGAAATGCAGAGGATCAGGTTCAAAACGAGGATGTTATAAACTCGGTATTAACTTTGCCTCTCCATCATAAGATAATTCTACTGAGTGTCTTGAAATTTATGAATAGATTGGATACGATAAGCACGGGAGATGTTACAAAGATGTATGAGGCTCTATGTATTCAAATAGGAGAAAAACCTTCGCCTCGGCAGACTGTATCTAAATGGATAAGCTCTCTTGACATGCAAGGATACATACAATCAGTGCTAGTTAACAGAGGAAAGAAAGGCGGCGTTACGAGAGTTATATCTATACCTTCCGAATATATTGAACAGACTAAAAAAGCATTGTATGAAGATTTCCAATTGGAGGATCTTGTTGAATATTTCCCTGTAATTAATGGAGGAACTTAATGTGTTTTAATCCTTATGAAGAATTAAATACTTATTTTAATTTTCACCAAAGAGTAGTAATCTTAACCGTTCTTGAAATTGCTAAATCACAAAAGAAGAAAACAATTGATAAGAGCGAAGTCTATAAAAAGTATATTGAAATATGTAAAAAATACAATATTAATCCTGTTTTTAAAAACAGTATACTACAGGCTTTGAAGGTTTTCGAGGTTGCTGGTTTTATAAAAATAAAAGACGGTGAAAAGATAACAAAACTGGATTTAGAGCCATATACTATTGATGATTGGATTAAAGCCATTTTGGAAGATCCTGAGTTTCAATCTTTAAAATAAGCATCGAGACTTTTGTAGGGGTCACCTCACGAATGGGAAAATCGTATGCTAAGGTTCATGTCCACATACCTCCTGCAGTAACACTCAATGAAACTCCCGAGGAATTCCATATTTCGAATGGACTTTGTCAGAAAATTTAAATCAAATTTACTGCGGAAGGTCTCTGGACATGAACGTTAAGGAATTTTTATACTTAAGATCTCGATTTCAAAATGAAAATCTACTTTCTTACTTTTACTGATAAACATATTTTGTGGAAAATCCATTTTAATTTTTGCAATAACAAAGTCAGGAAAGGGAAATTTCCTTCTTTTTCCGTGCTACTTCCTCGATTTCTTTTCCTTTTAACTGCCATATCTGATCAAAGCACCATCTCAGAGCTTCGGAGTCTAGATCAGTTCCTAGAGCAATCTTGAGTTTTTCAAGGTTTTGATTCTGTTTTTGGGAGATTTTGAATCCTTTCTGGATTGTATATCTCTCCTTATCCTGTTTACTTGATGTTGTTGAGAAGAACTTTCCTATAGTTTTTTCTGGCGTCTCTAGTATTTCTGGTTTCTTCAAACTTGTTTCTCCCATTCCTGCCATACTCATGCCTCCCATAATAACAATAATTCTTCAGTCAATTGTTTATAAGCCTGTGCTCCTTTGCTGTCAGGGTCATAGGAAAAGATTGCCTGATTGTATGAAGGAGCCTCATCCAGCCGGATATTAGGAGGAATTGTAGTGTTTAGAACTCGTTCCCCAAATACTTCTGTAACTTTCTTTTTGATATCTCTATTAAGTAAGAGATGATCATCATACATTGTAAGCAGAACTGACCCAATTTTCAGATGTGGATTTACATTTTCTCTGACGCTCTTAATAACATCAAGGAAATGATGGATGCCTTCTAGAGAATAAAATCCCTTTACAGGAATAAGCAATTCATCAGCAGCAGAAAGAGCATTTATTACAATAGATCCAAGCAGAGGAGGAGTGTCGATAATAATATAGTCGTATTGTTTTGCAAAGTCGCATTTAAGAGCCTTCTGGAGAAGTCGTTCTCTTCCTATTTTAGAAGTGATCTCCAACTCAACGGTTGCAAGATCCATAGTGGCAGGAACAATATCCAGTCCCAAAACAACTGAAGGATATGTTGCATTCTGCAACTCCCCCTGAAAATATAAGGATCTGATACTGTTCAGAATTATCGTACTCTTTGGTAGCAATGCAATTGTGGCATTGGCCTGTGGATCATTATCAATTACCAAGACTCTTTTACCTGCCATAGCTAGTCCTGCTGACAAATTCACAGCAGTTGTAGTTTTGCCTACTCCTCCTTTCCAGAGGCTAATGCATATGATTTTTGGTTTTGACACTCTACCGCTTCCTATCCAGTTTTCAGGATATCTGATTTTCAGGATATCTAGTTTTCAGGATATCTAGTTTTCAGGATATCTAGTTTTCAGGATATCTAGTTTTCAGGATATTTCAGGATATTTAGTTTTCAGGATATCTAATTTTCAGGATATCTTATTTTTAGGATATTTAGTTTTTAAAATATCTAATTTTCAAGATATAAAGATTCCTAATAAAATGCAGAAGATCTTTCATTGGATATATTTATATTTTTAACGAAATGCAGTTTTTACAACTATCGTAATCTTCAAGATACAATGAATTCAGGTTAGAAATGCAGAAGATCTTTCATGAATTTATTTATATATTATAACGGAATGCAGACAACTTCGTAGGGGTCAGGGTTCTGACATCTTTGAAAAAAAGATGCAAAAATTCTGTGTCTCTTTCATAAACATGTTTAGTGTATTTCATGCCTTTTTTGCCTATTTTAGTGTAAAAATCGCATTAAAAATGGGAAGGATACACTGTTTTACTGTAAAACCTATGCATAAATGAAAATAGAAAACAGTAACTTTGTCAGCATAACCAGTGATTTTTCATCCTATTATACTTACAGAACTTTAGACACATCGCCTAAAAAGCCGAAAATCGGAGAAGAAATCAGAGAATGGTCACTTTGCTCCGATTTCCCACACTAAGCTCTATTTTTTCATACAGGCCCTTCTTGGCATAAGCATTAATAATCTGAATTTCAGAGTCGATATCAAGACTCTCGATTGAATAAGCCTGATCTCCCCAAAGAGTCAGCTTGATGCTGCCGGTTTCATCTTTGAGTTCTAAATTCGCAACCGCACTTTCGGTTCCATCTTCCCGCTCGAACTCCCTAAGGTCCCCTATTTCGGAGACTTTTCCTTGGACTGAATAACTTTTCCCGGTAATGATATCGGCAATATATGTGAATTTTTCCCTGTATTCCACCGTCTTTCCACTTTTCCTTATGACTCCCCTGGCTCCGAGATTCAGTTCCATCTGCTGGCTGAAAACATTTTCTCTAGAATCGGCATGGAGTACTTCTACAGTCTCATCAAAATTGACTTCTCCTAAATTATCGATTTTTTCATCCCAGATGTTCACACTTATCTTGCCCGTGGCATCTCCCAGCAGGAGATTTCTGACCCTTCCAGATGACCCGTCTTTTTTCTCGAAAGTTTTCACCACCGAAACGTCGAGAACTTTTCCATTTATATTTATATCATACATATCAGCCACTATATCTGCAATCGGGAGAAACTTTTCTTTATATTCAATCTGTTTTTCACTTTTGCGGATTATTCCCTGGTTTCCGATCTGTAATTCCACTTTGTGGCTGAAGCTATTTTCTCGGGCGTAGCCGTTGATGACATCTATAGCGTCTCCATATTCGATACCGGTTAAAATATCAGTTTTTTCATCCCATAGGACAACTCTAATTGCACCCGTTGAATCTCCAAGTAGCAGGTTTCCCACCTTTCCAGCAGTCCCGTCTTTGCGCTGAAAGGTCCGGATATCTGAAATTTCTAAAACTTTTCCAGTGAAATTAAGATCGCCTGTCCCATCTTTTATGTCCTTTATCTGCTGGGCTCTTTCGGTTACTTCAATCTGTTCCTCACTTTTGGTTAAGACATCGTTGTTTCCAACATGAATTTCTACTCCGGAGTAACCATATTTAACAGATCCACTGATCTGGACTGTCTGCCCTACCTTGATTTCCCCCGTCTTTAGGAGATCTGCAACGTTGTCCCAAAGGGTTACCCGGACTTTTCCGGTTTCGTCTCCCACCATCAGGTTTCCTACTCTTCCTATGGTTCCGTCACTCCGAGTAAACTCCTTGACTTCAAAGGCAGAAACGATCCTAGCATTAAAATTAGCAGTCTTTTTCTCATCTGTAATTTCTGAAACTTTCACACTGTCACCACTTACATTCGAGAAACCCAATTCATTGGCAATCAGCATAGAAGCCTTTACTTTGGGCAAATCTCGCCAATATTTTCCACTCATTCTTGAATGCATCTTAGGAAATACTTTTTGCTGAGACAGCGTACTGAAAGTTTTGTACTCCGTGAGTTTGGGGGAATGTAGAGATTTTACATCAAAACCTATGCGTATATCTTGAGATACTCAGATAGAGTCGTAAAAGTAGCTAATGTTTAGTTATTGGGAAAATTTCAGCGCAAAATTTTTCCCTTCCAGAAAAAATTCCACTTTTTAGAGGCATTTTCATTAAAAAAGTTCATTTTCCTTATCCTTTTCTTTCAATTTCTAATCTTTTTACATTTTTTTATGAGCCCCATCGACAGCTACAGCTATTTAATGTAATGAATCTTTTTACATTGACTACAATTGCACTTATTGTTGCCTGGATATTCATTTTCGGAAGTCCCCAATATTTTGCTCTTTGCAGTCCATGATATCTTTTCATTTCTCCTTGTTTTGGTTCTATATGAGCTCTTTGTTTCAAATCTTCCTTAAAATCGTCAGTTTTATTATATTCTCTTGCTTTTTTTAGGAGATCGTAGTGTTCACTGATGGTAATTGTTCTATTTTCCTGAACAGTACATTTTTGTTTCAATTCACAGTTCCCACAATCCTTCTTATTGAAGAAGAACGTTATTTTTTCAGTCTTTTCATTATGATTCCATACCATCGTCCTGCATCCTGCAGGACATACTACTGCATGTTTCACGATGCTGAATTCACTTTGCGGAAATAATCCATTTTTGTTAGTTTCTTTTTTAAAAGGAGCTGTTACAGTGATCGCCTTGAGTAACAGTTTTTTCCTGTTGTCAACTCCTCCATAAGCAGTATCCCCAACCACCTCATTAGATGAAAATCCTTGATCCACCATTTCATCAATTAGAGGGATAAGTACGTCTCCATCGTAGGAATTACCTGGAGTTGCATTGATGTTTTTTATAAATCCATCTTCCGACATGATTGAGTTCACTTTATATCCCGTAAACTTTTTTTCATCGGATTTAGCACCATGTCTTGCATCTTTGTCAACAATGCTCACAAGTCTATCTTTAGTCTTATCTTTTTTTTTTACGATTTTATTTTCATTTTCTTCTATATTTTCATGAAGAATCCGTTTCAATTGCTGAGTTTTTTCCCTTACTTTTCCCTCAATATTTTCTGATTTCTGGTTTATCTCTCTAGCTTTTTTAACCAGTTCAACCAGCTTACTTTCTTTTTCATCAGGGCTTAACCTGTATACCTTTTTGTCGTCATTGACAGTTTTTGCTCCGCCAAGTTCCTCATACAGGTCGGGATCTGTCTCCTGAATAGCTTTCATTGCATCCTTAATACCCTGTCTTAACAGGTCTATTGTACCTGGAATTGCGATGTTTGCTATTACATGAGTTGCGTCCACATAGTCTTTACCTTTAACATATCCGGCATTCTCAATTTGCTTTAGTAGGCTGAAGAAAATGTCTTTCCATCTTTCTTCTCCCAGAAGATCCCTGAAACGTCCAAGTGCACTATGGTCATAAGAAGAATCGTCAAGGTTCAAACCAATGAACCATTTAATCACTATATTGAAGCGTGCTTCAAACTCCATTTCTCGATCTGAATAATCATTGAGAGACTGAACAATAGCTGATCTAAACATCATTTCAGGAGTGTTCGTTACAGGTCTCCCCATATTTTCAGAGTAAAGATCCCGACATTCTTCATTGATGAAACTGAAATCTACTAACTCATTGATCTTGTAAAGAAGATTATCTTTAGGTATAAGTTTCTCATAAATTTCAGGTCCATAGACGAAAGTAGTCTGCTTACCTTTTATGGGAGAAAACATAATATCACTAGAAAATATGTAGTCTTATTTATATATAAATAATCAAACTAGTATATAAATAGTGCGATTTGTTGAAAAAATGAAAAATTGTCTGAAACGTTTTATTATAAATTATACAGTTGCGTACTTTTGCGACGCTATCATTAATAATTCAATTTCACTTCAAGATTTATGCTCTCACGCACAAATGCAATACTGATTTCTCAATAAATCACGAGTTCAGTTCAGGACATCAGTTTTTGACAGGGTTCCTTTGGGTACACCGTTGATTGTTACAATAACCCTTCCTATATTATATTTTTGGAAGAGTTTTACTACATCGTAGAGCTGCATGTCTCCATCAACTGTGATAAGTTCTTTCGTCATGATATCCTTTACCAGTACGTTTGGTTTTCCCTGGGCAATTGCATGGGCAATATCTGTGAAGGTGATTATTCCTACGATTTTTCCCTTATCCTCAACCGGAGCTCCATGAGTGCTGTTCAAAATAAAAAGCTTCGTTACTTCCTGAATACTGGCATTCATGTCCACTTGTAAAGAGGGATATTTAATGTAATGTTTAATTTGTTTTTTAGGAAGAGACATCATTTCGGTAATATTGAATAGAATTGAATTGTTGGTGTCGTCCCTTCCTGTAACTTCTCCACGGATTATGAGTTGATTAACCGGAGTCGGACCAATCTGAAGCTTATCATCCATTAAAAAATCCTTTATGCTTCCTATTACGCGGACTACTCCACTACAGATTTCTGGATTTCTTACGGTTGTAAAACTAATTTCTGAAGCTGTTGCTTTATTAACTATCATATTATTTTTGTAAATCGGTACAACTGATTCATTTTCAGACTGCTGAATGCGTAAAGTATCATATGCTGCTCCAGTATGTTTGTATCCTCCTTTTGGTCCAGGGGAGCCTGCTACTAGTCTCAGTGCTTTTAGCAATTGCATCTGATTGCGAATGGTTCCAGGGCTACATTGGATAAGCTCGGCAATTTCTTCCCCCCTGATTGCTCTATCTTTTTGCCTCTGTAAGTTGATTAACACAATAATTATATCTCTTTGAATCGGTGTGAGTTCCATATTTTTACCTGTTTTTTTATATTTA
>CAWFUY010000043.1:0-301396 GCA_963818955.1 uncultured Methanosarcinaceae archaeon
TTTTTAAAAAGGCTTTTTAAAATATAATTAACAGCTAATGATATAAAAAATTGCGTTCTCCGGATACTCCTATAATTGCCATAAGAGATGTTTTCCAATATAACGAGTATAAGCCGGAGGGACCGCCGGAAAAATAAGGGAAAATTGAAAGCATAGGCGTTATTTACGACAATATTTGGAAGTATTATATTCCAAGTTTTAAGCGTTAATTAACCTGGACTTTGAGGTTATTGCTTTCATAATTGCTGACAGTAATTTTCAATTTCTCCGCATAGCCGTAGATATCGTTTAAGTCCTCAATTGCAACCTTCTCTTCATTTTTATTGTCAACAAATAATCCCAAATATTTCTTCTTAGAATTGAAATACAGCCGACAGATAGGTTTTCTATTGTTGTCATCCAACAGTATACCGCAGTGATTCTTCTTATCCCGAATATAAATTCTTTTAAGGTCAAAATTTTCACGAAGAATAGATTTTATAATATAATATGCTTGCAATTCATCTTCAGTAGTCACAATTTCGCCTTGAACTATACTTTCGGTCTCAGTTAGAGGATTCTCGACATTATCACCGATTGGAGTAGAGCTAACAGTGTCAGTCATTGCAAATTTCAATCTGTCATTGATTCTATCGTTGATAAATTGATTCAGAGCATTTCTTGTAATGTTAGTAAATTTCTCCTTTACACTTTGAGTGAAGACTCCATCTTTTACTTTCTTAGCGAAAAACCTAACGAATTCTTCAGACGGATTGTTTATTTCGTTAGTGAGAATTAGTTTAATTTCCTTGGTATATTTCAAATCACATGCAACAGATGCTAAATCATCAGCGTTAAATGATTCCTTCTTAAATCTCTTCAATTCGTTAATCAAGGGTTCCTTGATGTCCAACAGATTAATTTCTAGGAAAGCTTTTTCATCCATTTTATTCGGAGCATCAATGTCAGTAAAAAAACGATACACAATCCCATTTGTAAGGATTCCGATCTTTGCTTCACTCACAGTAAAATACCTGAATAATTGAGATGCGTGAACCGTATCCAAATCGGCATCAATGTTTTTACACTCGATTAGTATTTCTGGTTCCCCATCTATAAAAATTGCATAATCAACCTTTTCGCCTTTCTTTGTGCCGTAATCAGTTGTAAACTCAGGAACAACTTCTGTTGGATCAAAGACATTGTACCCAAGTATATTTAAAAGAGGCATCACTAGAGCGGTTTTTGTTGCCTCTTCTGTTTTTATATTCGCTGATAAGCTAGGAATTTTGGCAGCTAAGACTTTTATTTGGTCGATGAAATCCACAATTAAACGCCTCTGGTGTAAATATAATTAATAGTGAAGGATATGTCAGTATCTTTACAGATATATCTTCTGTTTTTGTTTCCTTCACTCAAAAGAATTCAGAATTAGCTGGAATTACGGCAATGTGCCAAAAGTTATGTAAAATCGTATTTATCAAAAAGTTAGTGTAGAGATACTCGATACACCGCTAAAACCAAAAGGATAGCTACGTTTTGACATAAAAGGTAGCTATTTCTTTGATTTTTGGCTAATTTTTGTGGCAAATAACTTATCTATATGCCAAAAATAACTACATTTTCATATTTTGTAGCCACAACCTATCTAAAAAATTTTAAGAATCTTAGCATGACAGCGACACTGTAATTAGGCCCAGTTGATGAAAAAATCGATAACATTAAACTTTTACTTTCCAAAATAAATTTTAGTTGCAGTGCTTATTGCGCTTGATTTTGTACCTCAAGTATGTTGGTCCTGATCATTTCCCAGATCTCTCAGAATTTCAGCGATCTGCTCTTTCAAGGGAGGTAAATCCTTAATTATCGTTTTCCAAACAACATTAAGATTCACACCAAAATAGAAATGTATAAGCTTGTCGCGGGTTCCTGCCATCTCTTTCCAGGGAACTGACGGGTAGTTCTCTTTTAAATCCATTGGAACATTTTTCGCTGCTTCTCCTATAATTTCCAGAGCTCGAACTACAGCGAAAACCCTCATCTCGTCTTCTGCGAATGCTTCAAAAGAGATGTCTTGAGTAAAGCCTTCGATTTTCTCAATAGTATCGAAAATGTCGGCAGTGTTTAGAATTGTCTGTAAAATTTACTCCATATTTTATACACAGATTTAAATAAAAACTGTGTATAATCCTAAAATGTTGCTATCTTCAAACTTAAGTAATGTCTTTATCATTTTTCTTTTTTTATTCAAGCCCTTGTTTCTGTTTTGTATTAGAAAATTGGTAAGTAAAGATATCTATGTATGAATAACAATAGCTTATTAACTAATAACTATTTATTGCGTTTTCATTAAAAATATGGAAGTGGAGCCATGACAGAAGCCCTACATTTCGATAAAACAAAACCTTCTCCGACACTCAATACTATTCTCATGGTAGAAGATACTATCCAAAATTCTCCTAACAGTGTAATAACCATTGCGGAGCTAAAAAGAGCCCTTCCAAAGCAGGTAAATCACAATACTTTAATGACTATTTTGGAATACCTCGAAAAAAGTAATAAAATTGCTGTGGGGTTAAGAGGTATAACCTGGATAAAAAATGATAATAAAAATTTAAGAAACGTGGCTAGTCACGGGCTTGAACTGTGATAGCTTTAGACGTTAAACTTACTTCGATCCAGGTTCAGTATGAAGCGCGTAGTTATAAGATTGACTCCGGAAGCGGAAGAGGTCTATCAATTTCTTAAAATTAAGGCTCCAGTAATTTTAGTCGATTTGTCAACCATCGAAAATACAATAAGATATTCGGATACAATAATTAATGTTTTATCCCAAAATAATTTCGTTTTGTAAACTTGTCAATTCACATTTTCATTGATGCACAGGTTATACATTAAAAAATGTGCATCGAATAAACTGCAAAAATACACAGATTTAATTTTTAAACCCTGTGTATTATTTCTAAAATTCCTTTTCCGAAAATATGGGTAGTTTTTAGAATGTACAATCAGTAGCGTCTTTAGTCTAAATGCCTGTATTTTTTGTGAGCTTGCTCGGCGGTCAAAATTTCAGTAACAAAAACAATCTTTTGCTCTTCATCTATTTCATAAAACACACGGTAATTCCCTACTCTCAATCTATAGGTTATTTCCTGATAACCCTTGATTTCATCCTTGTTACCACCGGGATATGGATTCTCTTTTAACTCTATGATAGAATGCTTTATTTGTTTTATTCTGTATATGGGAATCTTCTTAAAAATATCCTGATCAATCAAAACTTCAAAGTTCATCAATGTTCACAAACCTTTCAGGATGTTCTTTGATGTTCTTTTTCCATTGCCGTATATCCCCATCTAATTGTAGTTTACTTTTATGAATAAAATGCTCTTCAATTAGCTGGTCAATAACATCGTTATAAGTATCACCCATTTTACCTATTTTTTTAAGAGCCTCTTTTGTCTCTGGTCTAATCTGAATACTTGAAACTGCTGCCATAATAGATTCAATAGATTCTATAGTACTAATAGATTTTGAAACAATTGGGTTAAAAACGGGTAAAATACACAGGTTATACATTAAAAACTGTGTATAATAACCAAGTGAATTTACAGAAGATTTAATACATTAGCTGATCTCTTTTCATATACCCTGAAGACATTTCTTTTCATAATTGGGATCTGACCTTTTCGTAATTGGGATCTGGCAAGATCAAGATTAATAGATACAATTTTGTAAATTAGCAGGAGAAAATATAATGGATGAGTCATATTTCAAAACGAAAGAGTAGTAACGTATACAGGACGGTAAAAAAGCCGAACGAAAATACCAGGTAATGTCCTGAGTTGTTATTATTGGGTGGTTTAAATGAATGATGAAATATTTGAAAAGATTCATAAAAGTTTGACTGTAGAGCAAATAATGACCCCAAAAGAAGAATTTTATTTCCACCCTCAAGATTCTAAATCTCACAAAGAAATCACTATTTTTCCCATTAAGAATGAAGACGGGTCAATAATTAGATATTTTGACAGTAAAGGCGCCAGAGAACACTATATCTTACCGAATAAAACAGTTTCAAAAGACCTGGAAATAATGTCTTTAGTCAAAATGCTGGATAAAAATTCTTTTTTCTTTGTTATCCATGATGAGATTGTTGGAATAGTTACTGTCTCTGACTTAAGAAAAGGAGCTGTGAGGATGTTCTTCTATTTGTTGCTTTACAGGCTTGAGAATCAGATGAAGAGTTTTTTTAAAGAAAGAATCTCCGAAACTGACTTTATAGAGCTTGCAAGGCCTAAATGCAGAATGGAAGACAAGAATTACGAGCTCTCTGTTTTTGAAGAATGCAGTTTTTACGATTATCTGATAGCCCTGAAATATTATGATGCTTTTAAACAAAAACATGGCTTATCGATAAGAGATGTTGAGCAATTCGGCGGTCTTGACAAATTCAGGAACTGGATCATGCACCCTTCAAGAGAAGAAGTAAAAACGAAAATTGACTCAGATATAGACTACAACCATTATTTGTTCAAGCAGCTTGATCGAATTCAAAGGCTAGAAAAGTTATTGAAGGAAAGTTAAAAAAATAAAAAAAATTGAGGTTATGTACCGGAGATGAGCATAGTGCTCAATTCTTCGGCAAGCGTGATAGCACCTCTGTATCCGGAATAACCTTTTGAAAGCACTACCCGATCGTAGAGAGGAAAGGTAAGCGGAAACGTTGATATTCCAAGTTTTTTACCTTCTATCTTATCGTTTGTGTTTCCAAAAATTATATTGGGCTTACTTTCCTTTAAAAGTTCCCAGATCCTGTAATTATCAGGCTCGAACAGTATGGTTGGTTCAAGATCATAATCAAGCTCTGAAATACTTTTTTTAATCGATTCCTCTAAACTTTCTTCCGGCTGGTCAGTGACAGCTATTAAACTTGGGGTCAGACTGAGGTCATTAGCCAGAAATTTGGTTATTCCCACTGCATATCCAGAATCGGCAATTACAGCAAACTCTTTATTGGAGAGTGCAAAGACATGTGCTTCCGTGAACTTAATCAGATACTTCCAAAATGTGTTTTCCTCGTCTTCAATAACCTTTTCTACCTTTCCCGGATCCAGCTGTAATGTCTTTGCAACCTGTCTCAGGAAATTGCTTGTTTCGGAACCGATAGGTAGCGGGTAAACAAGATATGGTACGCCGAATTTTTGTTTTAGATTTTCGGCTACAGCAATACCTGTATAAGGGGAAAGGACAATGTTGAGTTCGGCTTTGGAAGCATTCTTTATTTTGTCTAAAGTGTCACCATTCCCGGATAGGTTGACCTTAAGCCCTATTCTTTCCAGCAAGCGGACTATTTCATTGATATTTCCCTGCCAGAAAGCATCCATCAGCGGCACTATACCCAATAGATTTACGACACCCTTCGTCCTTCTTTTTGATGGAACCGTAACCTGGTCTATCATCGACCTGTAAGCTATGTCATAGCCTTTGTAAGTATCACCTTTAAAGCCGGCAGTCTCCGCAAATATTACAGGTTTATCGCTACCGGAAAACTCACTGACAACGGCTTTTATGTCGTCACCTATAAGACCCACTGTACAGCCGGATATCACGAAATAAATGTCAGCATCAATGACCTCCAGTGTAGTCTTTATCTGTTCTCTTAAGCGGTCTTCTCCGCCGAAAACCACCTGTTTTTCGAGTGTATTTGTAGAAGGCATTGCATAACCGCATGCATAGCCCTCATATTGATAGCCGTGTCCCAGGTTGCCGGTAAATAATGCCATACCACATCCCGGACCTGCATGGATAATAGGAACTGCTCTATGAATGGAATTAACCAGGTCGAGAGCTCCGCCGAGAGCACAGGTCGTCCTTGGTGCATCTATGAAGCTCATTGCTTATCACCTATGTATTTAAAGGGACTTTGCGAATACCAGCTTGCACGATAAGGCAGATTTGCTCTGGATGAGATTTTTTTAGCGTAAGAGGGATTCCTTAAGGACCTCACAAGTTCTTTGCCAAAGCTCAAAGCACCTTCATACCCGACATAAAGTGTTCCAGGAAGTACCGGAGCAACCGAGATTCCCTGACGTATGCCTGTACTGCAGTATTCTATACCTCCCACCAGAACATCCGGTTTTTCCTTTGCCAGGAGGTTTACCCATTCAAAGTGCTGGAAGTTGCCTATCTGCAGCGTGAATTCTTTTTTGCTACGGCGGTTAAGGTTCTCAAGAGGTGCAAGACCATATGCGTCGCTATACTCAAGGCCGGTACTTACGGCAGTCTCCATCCCGAATTCTTCGAGAAGACTCTGGATAGCTAAAGTCCTGGCCAGGTTAAAGCCCACAAAAGCTCTTTTGCCTTCAAGTTTTGACCTTATTTCATTAAGTATAGGCGCAAAACGGGCTTCTTCCTCTTCGATTACCTTTTCGATTTCCTGCTCTTTGCCAAATAATTTGGCCGTATCCCTCAGCCACCAGTTTGTAAATTCAATACCAACAGGCATTGGAGGCTCAACATAGGGTATACCATACTTTTTTTCCATATTTATCAGGAAAAGATTGCTCATAAGGTTGCAGAGCGTACTTGCTCCTGTAGTTTCGGATGCATTCTTTATATTCTCTACATCCGTAAAGAGGGGGAAATACTGGACTTTAATTCCTGCTTTAGCCAGAAGGCGCTCAATTTCAAGTTCATTGACGTGGGATATAGTAAGTGGATTCACTATCAATAGGGTATCCTTTTTCTTTTCCTTCGGTGGCTCTATAGCCCGCATAAGGGCAACCAGGAAAGTATCATACCCGGTAGCAACAGCACCTGACCTGAACCCTTCGCACTGCATCGGGACAATGACTCCTTTTACTTTTGGTTGTACATTATTTACTACAGCCTGTAAATCGTCACCAATGATTCCGGCAGCGCATGAAGAAATTACAGTTATGAGTTTTGGATGGTATCTATTTTCAGCTTCAAGGATAGCTTTCTCCAGTTCCTCAACTCCACCGTAAATAACTTCATGCTCACCAAAATTTGTAGATATGGTTTTTACAGTATCAGGAGCTTGCCCGCGTAGATCTCTTTCCAATTTATGAATTAATGTCACTCCGGGTATCATAGATGAGCAACCTACCGGGGAGTGAGCGATTACTACATTATCATTAATCATAGCTGCATTCAATAGCGGCATCATCTCATCGCAGGCTGAAGCCTGGGAAAAGCTTCTGTCTCTATTCTTCAGGCATCCTCCCCTGGAACATCGTGCAAGCTCTTTTCCACTTCCTCCATATGCACAAATAGTTCCGAGACGTTCTTCGCGGGTAGGAACAAGGAGTTCTGATTTAAGTTTGACCATTTCCTTCCCTCTTAACGTCCACTATATACCTCAACTTCCTGGGGTACATAGTCATGCCTGCAACTGGGAGATATATCATCCCTCTGTCCTAACAGGCTGTCAGACCATTTTTCAGCCCATCCCTTCAAATCCTCAGGCTCGAGAGGTAAAGGTACGTACTTTTTCTTATTATTGATGATTGTTTTAGCCAGTTTACGATATACGGAAGCTTGTTCGGAATCGGGTGCCGCTTCTATTACAGTCTTTCCTAATAACTCAGACCTTGTTACTGATATTGATCTTGGGATAAACTGCGCAATAGTAGTCTTTGTGTGACTACTAAAGTCTTTCACAATTTCTTTCTGTATTGGTTGATTTATTGAATTGGCAATTATTCCGCTGAATAGAGCACCCCCGTTTGATGCATACTTCTTGATTCCCTTGAAGAGATTGTTTGCAGCATAAATAGCCATGAAATCAGATGATGAAACAGTATATACCTGTTCTGCAACCCCTTCGCGTATTGGCATGGCAAAACCTCCGCAGACTACATCTCCCAATACGTCATAAATAACAATGTCCGGATTATATTCTTCGAAAACATTACGGGATTTTAACAGCTCAATGGCAGTAATAATGCCTCTTCCTGCGCATCCCACACCAGGCTCAGGGCCTCCGGCTTCAACGCAGAGAATGTCATTAAATCCTGAGTGAATAATCTCATTGGTCTCCACTTTTCGGTTCGAACGCAGCGTGTCCAGTATTGTGGGAATAAATTTGCCTCCACGTAACGAATTAGTGGAATCGCTTTTCGGGTCGCATCCGATCTGCATAACATTGTATCCCTGCTCGGAAAGGGCTGCACTGATGTTCGATGACGTTGTCGATTTACCAATTCCGCCTTTCCCATAAATGGCAATATTCCTTGTTTTAGTCATGTTATCACTCACTAAGTAAAGATGCAGTATCGATCCATCCGGCAAGGATAAAGCATCCAAGACCGCCTGGATTGGAGAGTTTTATGATATTAGGTTGAATGAGCAACGGTGCTAACTGGTAAGGATCGAGACGCTTCTACCAAATATTGTAGAGCGTGAATTGCTAAATATGATAGCAAATAAGCAAAAATGACCACATGTTTCAGGGAAATAAAAAATAGAGGCAAAATTTGCTTGAACAATACGAAATCCCGGGGATAAAATACACACGGTAGTTTTTTTATCTGTTTATATATTTTAAAAAACAAATTTGTTGAGGACCATTTTACCTGAATCTGTGTTTATATATACTTAAGTTATTATACAATTTGCCGACAACAAAATGTACCGGGCAGACCGGAAGGATAGTTAAATATGGTAATAGGCTTTAAGGTCCGGGTCGTTGCCTGTTTATTGGCGTGTGTTCTCTTCGCATGCTTAGGAAAACTTGCTTTTGCGTTTATTTTCCCTGAGCTAATATATCAAGAAAGGTTGCCTATCGTGAACATGGCTGGCCAAAATGTGGTCATTAACAACCATGGAGACGCTGTAGATCCCAGTTTTAAAGAACTTTTAAAGTTCCTCTCGGTTGATCTTACCGAGAATCAAAACTATGTATACCCTGTTTATACGTGTGGGGATTTTGCCGCACACCTTCATGACGAAGCCGAAAAACAAGGCATAAAGTGCGGTGTGGTAGGGGTAAAGTTAAATACCACACTTAAAGAGAACATGTCAGGAACATTAAACGTATCTAATTATCCGCCTCCTTACTCCAGTTATGATACTTGCAGAGGACATGCTTTCAATGCCTTCAACACGACCGATATGGGGATGGTCTACGTTGATTCCACAGGCATTACCGTTGAAGAAAAAGAGATGGGGAATAAACCGTCCGATATGATCGTTTATGCCAGAGAAGGTGAAGAACTCGGCGAGATACAAGTAGACCAGGCGGAAAGCCTGGATTACTCATATTTTAAGGGTAAGGAAGGAAAATACCTGAAATACCTCAATTTGGTCGATGAATATAATAGTGCTGCTGAACTCTTAAACTGGGAGATTAGGACAAATAGTATCGACAGTAGTAAGGCGATAACTAAAAAACGGGAGTTAGAGACTATGAAATCAAACCTGAAACAATGTGAAGAATCAAGATGGGTCATAGTAGGGCAAATGGGTACCGTCGACTATATTCAGGTTTTCTGGTAGAGGCATATCTTTTTTCAGGTTTTCTGGTAGAGGCGTATCTTTTTAGAATTTAAGTTAATATAATCCTCTTATGGAAAAATCGGTTCGGCAACATTATAGAGATCACAAAGGATTGAGAATTAAGTAGCGCTGGCGAAGATGGCCAATAATTCCAATATCTTGCATCTATGTTCGTCAGCGCAATTTTGATTTAACTTTATAACTTTACATATCTGGATTATGTACTATTATTCTGGGAATTAAGGAATTTTTCCGGATCCTTATCAAATTCATTTTTACAGTAAGGGGAACAGAAATAATATGTTTTTCCTTTATACTCACTCTTATCTATCACACTCTTATCCACTTTCATTTTGCATACTACATCTATTTCCTTTAATGAATTTGAGTCCGCATTTGTCGTTGAATTAGTTGTTACTTGCTCTGAAGCTCCATGAAGTTCATTTTCTTTGGTCTGTGCCTTTTCGGTACAACCAGCTACAGATAAAATAAGAGCAACGACGGAGATCACTGCTATGGTGTATACAATTTTCTTCATTTATAGTACCTCAATATCATTTTCTGATGCCAATTCAGATGATCGTGAGATTTGATACCTAATAAAGTTCTGATTTTGAAAGTAATCTGGGAATTTCAGTATAGAATATAGTTCGGTATCATATGGATGAAATGACACGTAATTCAATGCAAGCTTTACATCCACAACACGACTCAAAATTTAAGGCAATACACGATGCTTGCTTTAAGATTAAAACCCATATCTTGAGGCAAAACATGCCTCAATATAACACTTTTAGGCGCCGTAAACAAAAGATAAGATTAATTTCATTGGTCATCGGTTAAGAAGAAATCGATATCAATTGCATCGATATCCTCGAAGTTTGTTTGATTATTCTTGATTTTAAGCTGGTGTTATGCAGCGATTTCAGTTTAAGCACTCAAAAATTTAGCTTGATTTTTCATTGAAATCGATATCTTTAGCAAGAAAATTCCTTAACCGATGACCAATGAGATTAATTTAAACCAGAGTTGAATAATCTGAAAATGAAAACTCGATGACTCCTGAAAATAAATTACATACGACAGGATACCGTCCAAACAAAAATGTTCGCGACAGGCCTGTTACGCTTTTTGTTTTCTAATGCTTAAGTCAAGTACTTAAGTTAAAATTACTCAAGGTTTGGAGGATTTGAGAATTTCCCTGGTATTCTTAGGTATTTTTGGAGGTTAGATGAGGTCTTTTGGATAACTTAAAGTTAAAGGCTTTTGAAGTGCTTTCTATTTCATTATCAAGAAAACCTCAAAGCTAAGACCCGGAATCGAACCGGGATTAATGGATCTGCAGTCCACTGCATAGCCTTTCTGCCATCTCAGCATCATTTACAATGTTCACATTCATCAACGTATGCTAACAAATAAACATACTCATTGTTAATATTAAAAACTCCTTTTTACGGCAAAACATGCCTCTAATTTCTGGAAGATCTTAAACCCGGATGGTTCAGCAATATATTTTCGTTTTCTACTAAAATGTAAAAATTTTGTACTGTTAAAATATACGTATATAATAGTCTCGGTTTGCGGCAATTATTGCACAATTAGTAAAAGATTTAACTAAAAGAGAACAGTGAATGTCAAAGGTTGAACGAGCGAGACATATTCTTTCGAATATGTTTAATCCCTTAAACTAAGTATATACCTCGAACTCGCTTTTTCACCTTTATTAATTTTAAACATTAAAGCGGAAGAAGATAGAGCTCATCCACTACAGTTGTTTTTTATTGCTCTGTAGAGAAGAGATTTCAAATGTAGATCCTCTTTATTATTATGAAATATAATGACTAATTAATTATTTTTTTATTATGATAGGACTTAGCTCATTGATAAGTCTTTAGCTACAAGGCCATGAACATGAAATAGATTGAATATGATGCTGAAAATTCTTTTTAGTAGAATAACAGAAACTTATATTTTAAAATAAATTTTTTCAAACGGATTAAATACTATGATCGAAAAAAATATCCCGAGTGAAGTAATACAAGAATTACACTCTATTAGCCTCTTGCATGAACAGGCTGTAAACAACCATGATAAATGTAGAGAATTTAGTGAAAAACTATCTGACTTTATAATTAGGCTAGAAGATCTGAAGCTCTATAGACTTGTTGACAAGTTGATGAGCATTCTCATATACTGCAAACCAAAAGAGGCGTCTCACTGTGAAAAAGCAAATCTGGTCGGAGAAATGATGAAAGATGTGGTAAAAGAAGTAAAGAAATAAACCGCAAATTAAAAAACTGATGGTTGGAAGAGAAACCATCAATTAATTTAACATGATTTTTTACCAGGCGTCCTGGAACTCTTTTGTATACAGGTCAGAAGGCTTAATTTGTCCTTGTTGAAGTTTGCCTTCGGCCACAAGCTGGTCGATCCATATCTGCAGCTGGGTTTCGTTAACAGCACCGCTACTGCTGTAGTAATGTGCAGCTGCAATATCAAGACCTATTGCTTTTGCTGTTATATCCCCGGCTTCAGCGCGATTGTTATCGGACCATACTTCTGTCGTCTTATAGCCTTTGATGAACCTTCTTACAGTATCAGGGTGTTCTTTAATGAATTTCTCAGTGAAACAAAGCAGCGTGTTACCACCTGCACTGCCGAAAGCCTGCTGGCTTGTAGTCAATATACGGACACCACCATGTCTCCCTGCTGCGGTATAGAATGGCGGGTGAAGAATAGCCACATCGATTAAACCCTGTCTCAATGCCTGTTCCTGCTGGGGGTCGGGAATCACGACATACTCAAAATCGTCGTTGGAAATTCCATTATCCCTGAACCATTTATTGTTCTGAATATCGGCGCAAATTCCCAATGCAGTCACAGCTATCTTGGGTTTGTGGCCAAGTTTTGCCGCGGTTAAATCACTAACGCTCTTAATATTGCTGTTTTCCAGGACCAGCCACTGCATATGGGTTTCACTTAGATTTCCGTCCTTTGGCTCGTCACCACTTTGTGCAACTGCAATTACAGGTACGCCTGCCAATCTCAAGTTGATGAGATCGTTTGGATCTGCGTCAAGTACATCGATTTGCCCGCTTACAAAGGCGTTATTTCTTTGTGTAGCTGCTATCTCACCAATGTCTTCGAATTGCACCCCGGATTTGTTGAAGAATTCCTTCTGTACGCCTACAACCCACGGTGTGATGGTACAATCCTTATTGACACTAGCCCTCAATATGTAGTTATCAGCTTTTGCTGTCTCAGTTCCTGTACTTGAATCCGTCTTTGTTCCCGCACTTGAATCCGTCTTTGTTCCGGAATTTAAACAACCTGCAGCCAGCACAATTACAACAACTACGACAGTCGCCGTTATTATATGTTTTTTGTTAGGTTTTTTGCTACTCTCACCCATTGTATCACTCTCATGTTTTTAGGATGATGATTGAGTTTTTATCATCCGATCACGATATCTTCTTTCCATTTCATCGAGCGCTTTTCCAGCTCCAGCATAATCAAGTTTATTATTATGCCAAGCAGAGCGACTGTAACTATTCCAGCATACATTTTAGGGATCTGGAATGTTGCCTGTGCCTGGATTATCATAAATCCAAGTCCAGAGTGGGCGCCGATCATCTCTGCGCCGATGAGCATGAAGAATGAAAATGCAGCTCCCATACGTATGCCTGTAAAGACTGTAGGCAATGATGCAGGGAGCAATACTTTCCAGAACATTTCCAGTTTACTCAACCCAGCTGTCCTTGCCACTTTTACCAGTAACGGATCCACATTCTTAATACCGGTAATAGTGTTGAAAAGTACAGGCCACTGGCATACCCAAAATATAATAGCAATTTTGGAAACCTCGCCAATTCCAAGAAGTGCCATAAAGACCGGAAATAGTGTGAATGGGTTTGCCTGGCCAAGAATTTGAAGCAGAGGATTTACTGCTGTTTCGATTTCTTTGAAAAAGCCTCCGAGAACAAATCCTAATGGCAACGCTACCAGGAGTGCTAATCCAAAGCCTGAGGACACTCTGATAAGACTGGATATGGTATGGTGAATTAATTCACCGGACAGTATCAGATTCACCATGGAGTTAAACACTATCGAAGGAGGTGAAATGAATAAAATATTAACCAATCCGAACCTTGGAGCTGCTTCCCAAATAAGCAGGAATATTATAATAGCAATCGATTGATGAAAATAATATTTTAGGATACGAACTATGTCGAAAGTTGACGATTTGTAAGAGGATTCCGAACTGACGTTGCCTTCCATTTAATCACTTCGATTTTATCTCTAAAGGCACTGCCAATGCCGGTGCTTTTTTTACATTTTTAACATCCCCAAAACCGAATTCCTCAATCGAGCACTTCCCGTGAATTTCTTGCGTTCTATTTACTTCTTCTTTTAAAAGCTCCCACAACTTATGCCTGATATTAACAAATTCAGGTGTGCTCTTCAAGTCGTTTGTCAAACGGACGTTTCTGGGAATTGGAATATCAATTACGGTTTTAATGATACCCGGTCTTGCTGTCATTACTGCGACCCTGTCAGCCAGTAATACCGCTTCGTCAATGCTGTGGGTGATAAAAATTACAGTCTTTCGAGTCTGATCCCTTATTTTTATAAGATCTCGCTGCATTAACTCTCTGGTTTGAGCGTCAAGAGCAGCAAAAGGTTCGTCCATTAAAAGTACATCGGGGTTTACAGCAAGCGCCCTTGCTATTGAAACGCGTTGCTTCATGCCTCCGCTCAACTCATAAGGATACCTGTTCTCAAAACCTGATAATCCTACAAGTGAGATGTATTTTCTTGCTATCTCCTCTCTAGTACTTTTTTCCACATTATTTGCTTCAAGGAAGAAGGAAACGTTTTGCAGTGCGGTTCTCCATGGGAAAAGGGCTGACTGCTGAAAAACTACAGCTCTGTCCAGGCCGGGACCTGTAACAGGTTTGCCATCAATTAATATTTCTCCATTATCCGGCTCCGTAAGTCCGCCTACAAGGTCCAAAAAAGTGGATTTCCCACATCCACTGGGCCCAAGAATAACGAAAAACTCCCCTGCTTCAATTTTAAGGTTTACACCACCAAGTGCATAAAACGTAGACGAAGGAATGCTTTCTTTTTTCGGTATTTCCGCATTCCTTATTTTAAAGGATTTTATGACATTTATTGCTTCAATACTCATTATACCAACTACCGATTTGTTATATCAATTTGACTTGTGTTACTAAACCAAAGGAACCGGCAGTATATGAGCATAGATTTATCAGCAACTTTGGTCTGAAATATTTGTTTTTCAGGAAATTTGAGGCAAAGTTTACCCGGCAGTTAGAGATGTTGTGTTCATAACCAGGTAAACTGCAAAAATGATGACTTATACTAAAAATTCTAAAAAGGTACGATAATAAACTGAAATCCGATTTTTATGTCCAAAACGACTCAATAATTGTAAAAAAGAAAAAGGAGGTAAAAAATATTGCTTTCAATCAACAACAACGGCAGAAAGAGCTTAAAGACTCAATTATCTGCAAAACCCGGTGAAGGGTCGGTGTGAAATGCTTTAGCTGATTCAGGTTCATAATTACGCCAACTAAATTCCCTTTGTGTGTTTCATTTAATACTCATTTAGGCAAAACGTAATAATATTTGTAAATATTTAAAACTGCTTTTTAAGGCAAAATCTGCCAAAAAACTTATTTACCTCTCAAAGAATTGCCGGATTGAGCATGCCGAAGATCATAGCGATATGGGCAACAATAAGGAACCCGATAAGGAGTGAAAAGTGCATTTTCATTTTTGAATCATTTCCTGCATTGAGATTTCTCCACCGGGAAAATATTTTTCTTTGCCCGGATAACAGAAAAATAATCTCTGTCGCATAAACGTGTTCTCACTAATTCATCTATCAATTGATAATTTGAGATGGGGCGGTGGATTAGACGTTGTATTAAATGAATTGGTCGTCAATGAATTAGAAGAAAATGAATTAAAAGAGGAGAGGAAATGTAATAGGGTTTTTCTTCCTGAAGTTTTGCCGATATACTCGAATTTTTGCCGATATACGAACTGATATATATTTAATTATAAGATTACTAACTAGCTATGGCCCAAATCAGGAAGATTACCTGTGCTATCATCGTGCTAGTTATTATACTTGTTATACTTGTGTAAACGCCGTTTTCTGTATATGCAATACCTCTGTGTTTCTCTATCTGTCCTATGAGTACCGGTCATGAAAATTGTGAGGCCATGGCTAACTGTATGGGGAATTGCCTGATGCTAGCCCAGATAAATCCTGCAGCCAGGCAAAAGTCTTTTCCACATTCTTCAGCAAATAAGCCTGCTCCCTGCTCATGTGGAAATGTAGCACAACCGAACACGCAAGAAACGAGTACCCAGTCCGTCATCGGGATAAATGGCAGAGTTTCGGGTATCCGGAGAATTTATCCGAAGAATGTACTCGATCATCCGCAGCGCAATGAGATCCACAACCTCATATTGGCAAATCCCGGAATTGATCTGGGAAGAATAGGAATAGCTTTAGACCTGAATCGAGGACATTACGATATCATATAGAGCTCTTAACATCGTCCAATAAAATTGCCGTTATGAAAGACCATGGGATTATTCGGTATTATGAAAATCACGGACGATATGGCATCCTCGAACGGCGTGTTCTGGCATGCCTCTGGAATCCGACAGCTGAACAAATCCTTTCAATAGTGCAATCGAACCCAGGTATCACGCAAGGAGAAATTGCCAGGCAGCTTTCATTGGCCTCACCGACAGTGCACTGGTACATGCAACGGCTTACTAATGATGGAATTGTTAAAGCCCAGCACACAGGTCGTTTTACAAATTACAATATCACCAGGGAAGCATTTCAGGTATTGAACAACCCTGACGGCATCCAACAATATAAAACTTATTTGGGAGAAAAGCATTAAGTTGATTGATGAGGTACTCTTTGCAAAAGGGATCTCAATGTTCAATTTTCATTTATTTTTATTCATTCCTTAATATATTTTTATTCTTTAATATGCCATTCTGGCAGTTCTTCCTAAAATACCTTAATTATAAATGGGATAATGAACCTTAATATGCCTTTTATGATAATTACAGCAGGGGACGCTATAAACACTAAAGGAGAAGCAGTGGTCTCCATTCGTGATCTAGTGAAACTGAAGGATATGATCAATTATATTCAAATACTGCTTTCGGTTTTTATGCTGGTCGGCTTCCAGTTCATGGGGCGGATATTCAACCTGACGTACCTTACCGTTACCTTCCAGCCCGCCTGGTGGCATTTCCTCATCCCCACCACCTGGTTCGCCGCCCCTTTCATCCTGTTTATCGAGCACAACTCCAGCCAGTACTACACTGCTTTAAGCCTGCTCGCCCTCATCGTCCCGACCGCAGCTGCGGTCTTATACATGACCCTGGTTATTCCCTATTTCGAAAGCAAACTGCAAAAATTGAACAGCAGCAGTATGCACGCTAATAAAGGTGCAGCCGTCAGAGAAAAAATACAGCGGGCAGCCGCCAACCTGCTTTGCTTCAGCCGGACGGAAAAGGCTTTTTATCAATTCACCCAGAATATGCTGTCCAATGAATGTTTTATCCTAAAATTATTTAGCTGTTTTATCCTGAAATTATTTAACCGTAAACTTAGTTTGACTAAAAATAAGGTTTAACGTAAAACCTCTCTCTGAGTATATACAGTTTTTATTAAAATATGTGTATTTCAGGCACTTTTTGCCCCACTTTTGGGCTAAAATTGGGTTAAAAAGGGTCAAAATGCACAGGCTTTACCATATAACCTGTGCATTGAATAAACTGTAAAAACACAGAAGTTTTACTGCATAATCTTCAATACTTTATCAGGATCTGCATTATTTTGTTGCAGTACCGAAGTTGCTGCCTGTTCCATTATCTGATTACGATATAAATTAAAGGTTTCACCTGCAACATCATAAGAAGAAGCCATGTCAATTATTGAGATAGTATGGGTATTTTTGCACGAAACCCCGAAAAGGTATATTAAGGAATGAGAAATATATTATATCAAATATTTTTAAGCTATTTAGTGGCTCTTGACTCTGTTTCTTACACTGTGAATTTTTCAAAAACCAAGTAATCTTTGAGAATATAACATTTCCTTTAACTTCTTCGTGATCTACGAAAGTCATTCACTTCGATATTTGAGATGGCTCCCGATATTTAATATTTTTTATTTGTATATTTACTAAGTATTAATATAACTTTTCGGGGGGTTGTGCAAAAATACCCATGATGTAATTATTCGAAGGAAGCTCCTCTCTCGGAGGGCATAAGCCCAACAGGGAGTAGTAGTTCACTGCTCATTACATATATTGTGAGGGCTGACATTTGGAACATTTACTTTTTCTCTTTAGTTCGATCGTTCTTTAACTAAATAACTATTTTCACCTCACACAGAACAGTGAAGAGCCTAACTATTCACATCAAGAACTTGTTGAAGTTGTTGTTTACTTGCCTTACAAAAAATAACATTATTCCCATTCCAGAGATCGATATCAGGCAGTACATCATCATAGTATTTGATTTTCTTAAAGCCTTTCTGTTCCAGCATTAGCTTTAGGTTATCGAACGTAAAGAAGTGAGTCCAAAAGCGATATACATCAATATTGTCAGAACTGTCAATCACGATGTGCTGGTACAATATAACTTTGTCTTCTGGGTAGAAAAAAGAGTCCGAAAGAACAAGGTGTGGTTTGTCTTTCCAAAAGCCACTTTCTTCAACTCCCCACGATTTTTCAGCAGTTTTCAGTTCAATGTTTTTATCGCTTAGCACATCAAAAATGAAAGTCCCACCAGGTTTTAGAGCCCTATAAATATTCTGCAACAATATTTCTCTTTCCTGTGGTATTAATGCACCAAAATCAGTAAAAATCATCATTATAAGATCGTATATATTTTCTTCACATAGTTCAAGATAATTTTGGTTTACATATTTAATATTCAGGTTTTTCCTTATAGCTTCGTTTCTGGCATACTCTATTGAATTCTTAGAGAAATCGACACCTGTTACTTTATGTCCTCTCTCTGCCATGATCTCGGTATACAGTCCCGGCCCGCAACCCAGATCTAGGATGCTCATTTTTTCCATATTGACTAAATTCAAAATCCAATCTACAGTACTCTCTATGCTGGATCCTCTCCGGCTAGCCAGGTCAATATTTGGATTTAAGTGAATATCCAACAACTGCTTTGAAATATAGTCATCTATCCACATGACAGCATTTCCTTTTGCATAGACTTGTGGTTTCTTTGTAAACTCAATAATATGTGTAAAATTCATAACTGAGCCCTCCTTTCCAACTCCACGGACTCGATATCTTCGATTAAACGTTAACAATTTTAAAAAATAGAATGTTTCAGTTGTTGTTCATCAATTGTTTTATTTAAGAACTGTTTATTAATAGCTTGCGGTACGCTTTGACTCTTCATAAAGAATCTATCATCCTAATTAACTTGTAATGAAAACTAGGTAGGATAAAATATATTAAAATATTAATTCTGTTGCAAAAATTGCAGTGTATCCAATTATCTATAAAGTTTGCTCTCAAATTTATGCACAGGTTTTATCCTAAAACCTATGCATCCTAAATTAAAATTTACATGTTTTCTTCTGATCGATTAAGAACCGCAGTCCACCACCAGCGAGCCATATCTAAAAGATCCTTTGAAAACTGACCTGAAAGCCTATATTCTTTATTATTTATCGAGATTAGTCCCGCTCCAAGCAATTTATTTCGCATTGCATAAAATGACGCACGACTTACCTGAAGTTCTTCCAAAATAGCTTCCCATTCATTAGTCTTAATAGCATTTCCTTTTGTTTGCCGTTCTTCAACAATTGTTAGGAATTTTTGTCCTCTAACAGCAGTGGTTTCCTCTTGAAATATACGTCGCATAAGTTCATAATAAGGATTTCTTGAACGGCTTATACGTGTATTGGCATCCGATCTTACAACGATAGTTGTCGCTGTTCTAGGCGCGTTTTTAACGATTGACATGATCCCTATCTTGATTCATTAGAATCTATTTAATAAAGAAGTCCTAAGTTATCAAACTCTGTCTTTATGATCCGCAGGCCCTCCTCGCAATCCTCCGGAGATTTTCCACCTGTGATTACCAGCTTGCCAGAGCTGAATACGAGCACTACTACTTTGGGAGCCTCGATCCTATAAACAAGCCCAGGAAATACCTCTGGCTCGTACTCGACGTTCTCCATGCCAAGGGCTATAACAATGGTGTTCAGGTTTAGGTGTTGTTTTCAAATCAGCGGTGGCTACAATGTTCTGAACATGAATCTCAGGTTCTAGATCTACTTTCTCGCAGCCTATGGACTTGAGCGTGTTAGCCAGATTGATTATAGCCGTGTGAGCGTTCTCGACGTTCTTGGCTCCGGTGCATACCACTTTTCCGGAGGTGAAAATTAGAAAAGCAGCCTTTGGATTCTCAATTCTGTAGACGAGGCCGGGGAACTTCACTTTGTTATATTCTGCGCCTTCCAGCCCGGCCTCCATTATTTTTTGCAGGTCGAAATCTTCCGCCAACGTGGTGGATGCCACCACGTTCTGTATAGTTATTGTGGATTCCATACAACACGTATCTTAAATGTTCTATAGATGTGATTGTCGGTTTAAGACACAAAATGATTAAAAAAATTAGTGGTGTATATGGGACAAAGTGTCTAACTCAAATATTATAGTGGATTTCGATGAACCCCAATTTTTAGCTGAGTGTATATAAAAGAGTATATAAACATTTTGTTGAAAGGTTCTGTAAAGTCTTTGTCTGCTAGCTATATAATGTTCTTTTTAGGATGGAAACTGCTAATGATATGATGATTTTAATAGTATTAGCCGACGAAGACTTTACAAAGATAGTCGCTCTCTAGAAATACACAGGTTTTACCATAAATCTGTGTATTAAATATGGAGTAAATTTTACAGACGATTTGAAACACTGCCATATTTTTCAATATAAAGAAAAGGTGAGTGCTAGAGTACCTGCCGCAAGTATGATGAGATCGAAACGCAAAAACAAAAAGTAAGACTGAGCACTTACATAGAAATTAAACCATCTGTCAGGGCACAAAAATAAAAATAGTCCTTTACTTTTAGAGACCATAAGAATTGTCTTTAACAGCTTCTTGATTTCTACCACAATTAAGATATATTATCCAAATTTTAATTGTTGCCCGATATTTGCTTGCTTCGCGGCATTCGGGCGTTGAGAGAAGTTTTTGAGGCTGTTTTAAAATTACATTTTTCTCTTTTCTTCTCTTTTCTTAATACTTCATCTGAGAGTGTATCTTAAAAAAATGAATTAAGTTTCGATGCCAATTTAAAAATTAAACGCAGAAGATAACGTCAAGACATATGAAAACTGCAGTGGAGCAGTCATATTCCTACAACAATTATTGAGAAAAGACTGCTAACTGCGTATATGAAACTGAAAAGTTAAAGTATCAAAAAACAAACTATAACAGATTATTCCCTAATCGAGAAAAAGTTAAGGTTACAAATTACTACAGACAGACTCATTAGTTACAGGTATTACATTTTTCCACTGTTTTTTAGGAGCTGTAACACAAATACCGGCAGCAATTAGTGCTCCAATGTACTCTTCAAGAGATAAACCTTGCAGACCCTGGTAATATTCGTTATCATACAAATTTAGTACCAGTTTAGCAACTTCTTCAGGTACTACACCAGTTAAACCTGATTGCTTTTTACCTTTCATATAAAGTTCTTCAATGTTAATTATATCCATATTTGCCCCGTTTTTATACTTTATTAAAAATTAATATCTGTTATTTCATTATAATAATATTATGTATTTATATAAATATCTGCATTTTACGGCAAAAAGTGCCTCTAGATCGTTTGATAAAAGCAAGCCTAAAAGAAATTCATGCCTATTAAGCCGTATTTGATTCCCTTATGCAATGCTTCTGAAAACTGACTGTCCTTTGAGTGTTCTCTCACCGTTTCAGTTTCCCAAAAAAAGCATAAATCTGGAAGATAAGTTCACCAGACATTTTTGAATTGATCTGTATATAGATCCGAAACCTTGAACTCACCTGGTTTTATAATGCCTTGCACGGTCATTTCATCCAGCCATGCCTGTAACTGGGACTCATTGATATTTCCGTTGTTACTGTAATAATGAGACACAGCTCCACCGTCGCACAGTCCCAGCCTTTCAGCTGTTATATTTCCCGCTTCCTGAGGATTTTCATTGCACCAGCGCTCCGATTCCTTATATCCGGTGATGAACTTTTCCACAGTCTCTGGATGAGACTGTATGAAGTTTTCCTTGCAAATGAGCAAAGTCATCCCCCCTGCCTCGCCGAGAGCATCCGAGCTGCTTGCAATAGATCTTGCATTCAAGCGCTTTTTAGTACACCCACTGTATGCAGGCTGCAGTACTGCGATGTCTATAATATTCTCCCTGAGCGCTTGCTGCTGGTTCTCTTCGGGTATCACCGAATACTCAATCTTGTCTGCAGGTATCCCATACTTGCGCAAGAGTGCATTGGTTTGCAAGTCAGAACTGCACCCAAGAGCTCCAACTCCCACCTTAAGGGTTCTATTAACATACTTGATTGACTCAAAAGAGGTAAGGTCACTCTCATTAGCTACAATCCAGGACAGGTATTGCTGTTTAGTGTCTCCATTCCCGGGTGAGATCCCGCTTTGTGCCACTGCTTTTACTTTGGCACCTGATTTGAGCAGATTAATCAATGTTAAAGGATCTGCATCCAGGACATCAATCTGTCCTAACGCAAGAGCATAAGGTCTCTGTGTAGCCACGGTCTGCCCTACATCAATATAATCGATACCCTGTTTTTTGAAAAAGTCCTGCTGGCTTCCGACGAACCATGGGGTGCCGGTACAATCGTTTGTCACGCTAGCCCTAAAAGTGTACTTGCTCTTCTCGGTATCATTCTGGCCAAATGCGTATATTCCATAGGCAGCAATAGCCAGTAATATAAAAGCTGCAATTCCTGCATATATCCATCTAGACGAATTTTTTCCTGTCATTTATTCCAAACCTTTGGTGTATATGCCAAAATTCCTGAAACGATCCGTGACCGAGATGTTAACTTTAAGGTTCTCGTCTACAGTGCTGTTAGTAAAATGAATCAGCTGGATGCTTGAACTATTGTTATACCATGCAGTTCCCGGCTCAAGGACCAGAGGCTTATCGTCATAGTCAAGAGTTACCGTACCCTTTTCATCTACGCTTTTTATGGTAATGTTGTTTTTACTGTATGGCAGCTCATACGCTCCATATAGGTACATTTCTCCTCCATGGCAGGCATTTTTCCCTATACCCTTACCATTTCCCAGCATAACCTTAAGACTCTCATTAAGAGTAGGAAACCAGACCGCTTTCAGGAGACTCTGGCTGGTTGTAGCATTGTAGGTAGGGTAACCCATGTACACATAAGCACTAACTTCCGGATCATCCGCCAGATAGCCCTGAGTCTCAACATAGTGTTCAACAAACACATATTCGTTAGGACCGACCGTTTTTGGGTTTAATATAGCATAACAACCGGCAGCAATCAGGACGATTATGCCTATTGCTACCAGCATTATAGCCAGTACCTTTGTTTTCATGTGACTCTTTCCGCTGGATTAATAAATCGTATCATATTCCAATGGCATTTCATTTGCTTCATTGCTTTCCTTTTTCGCCTTCACATTGGGCACTCTTTTAACTATACCATTTAAAAACGACCCAATAATGTTAAAAAACTGTTATTGAGGCAAAATTTGCTCCTTTTTGGTGCTATTAAGGATGGAGTATCTGGTTCCAGTCATGGAGATACTGGATTAATTAATAACCCTGGTTGATGTAGTTCTCGAATGGAAATGAAGGGGTTATATCCGACTTAATATTTTTCAAAAGTTTAACTAATTCTTCCTTTACCGTTATACATATGCCAGCAATCTAAATTTATATAGCTTGTTAATGTGACCACATTGAAAAAATAATATATATAAAATATAATTATATTATTTATATTATGGATTAAATAAAAATTATTATGTTTATAAGTTCAAGAATTAAAGCTGGTAAAAAATAATGAAATATGAAAAAATTTAAAATAGATGATACTGATTGGTATCAGCAACAAAATTGGTTAGATGCCTTAAAGGAAATGTCTTTAAGATTTGGGGAGGAGGTTTTGTCACAAATTGGCATGAAGATGCTTGATTATGCCCCATTCCCTGAAACAACTAAAGATTTGGAAACTGCCATAAAACAGATGGATATGATATATCACAAAGTGCACAGAAAGAATGGAAAGATTATGTTTGACTCAAACTCCGGGTTAATGCTAGAGGGAATAGGGCACTACTATTATTGTATAAATGGGAACGAATTCACTATCACGAATAACTCTCCTTACCCCTGTGCCGTAGATAAGGGTATCGTTACTGCCACAGCACAAAAATTCAATCCAAATGCTATTGTTATTCACGATGATACCACTTCTTGCCGTAAAAGAGGAGATAAATTCTGCACTTATAAAATCAGATGGTAAAAGGCACAAAAGAACCAGGATGTTTGGACTTTTATTACTTACATGACATTTCGACTTTTCGAATATGTTTTTACGAAAACAAAATTTAGGTAATAGTAAGGTGAAGAATAATTCCTTCACCTTATGATTTTTTTCTACTCCAGAACTCTCCAAGCAGTCCAATTATTTCATATAGGATGTCGAAGCCTGGTCTGCTTGATTTCCTTTCTGCTTATTAGCCTTTTTAACATCGGCTGTCATTTTTTAACTTTACATTAATTGTTTTCAATTCTGAATGTTCATTTATTTACTGTGATATAGTTAGTCTTCTTCGCAGTGTTACTACCAGCTGCGTTCTTTACAGTTAAACTGACAGTATACTTTCCTGCTTTTGTGTATTTATGTTCTGGATTCTGGTCTTTTGAAGTGCTTTTATCTCCAAAGTCCCAGGACCAGTAATATGCATCTGAACTTTTATCTGTGAATGTAACTGTTAATGGTGTTTTTCCAGTTACTGGAGATGCAGTAAAAGCAGCGACCGGAAGGTAACTTATAGTGCCCATATAGATATCAGGCTTATCATTTCCATTGCGATAATCTGTCCATACAACTTTATTATCGTAGATTGCAGGGGTTACCTGGTCTGATTTGTCTGTAGTGTGTATTTGTTGATGGGTGACAAGATCATAAGCGTAGATATCCCAGTTTCCGTTACGATTATCCTGCCATAGTATGGAATTACCGTATATTACAGGAGCTTGCTGGTCGGAATTATTTGTGGTTATCTGAGTCTCTTTTTTGGTTGAAAGATCATACATATAAATATCCCAATTGTTATTGCGATATGCATCATAGACTATCCGGTCACCATAAATATCAGGCATCCAAATCATTTCTGAAGTGAAATCGCCTTTAGCTATTTTAGTTTGCTTTTTTGTGGAAAGGTCATATAAGCAAACATAGTAATCTCCACCGTTAAATCCGTCAAAGTCCAACCACACAATCCTATTACCGTAGATGTGAGGATTATGTGCTGATACTATTGTTTGTATTTTGGTTTCTTTTTTGGTAGAGATATCGTACATATAAAGATCGTGCCAGCTTTCCCTCTCATTATAAGCGTTCTTGACATACACTATTTTGTTTCCATAGATATCAGGCGCCGATGCATCTCCACTTGTGGTGATGCGAGTCTGTTTTTTTGTAGCCAGATCCTGAAGATAAATATCCGATCCTCCATTTCTCCCATCTGTCCAGACAACACTGTTCCCATATATAGCAGGATGCGTCTGATCTAATTGATTTGTGGTGTGAGTTTCCTTTTTATTTGAGAGATCAAATATGTAGGTATCCCAGTTTCCACTTCGAGAATCCTGCCACACTATATTGTTTCCGTAAATTGCAGGGGAGGCCGCCGTTCCGTGATTGGTGATAGGAGTCTCAGTAATGGATGCCGAGGCTGTGGACGAAACGAGAATTAAAAATAAAAGTGCAGCAACTGAAGTTAACGCAGCTGAACCAAAAATTTCCTTATTTTTCATGTTCCTCTTCTCATTTATTTTATTAGAGTTTTAATGTTTTTTATTATGTGAGCTGATCCTAAAACTTAGAATTGATCCTCAAATTTCTGATTTTGTTAGATCTTTAATTTTTATCATGTATTAGAATCCAATTGAATTCCAAAGATCACAACCATTAAACAGTTTATATTTCTTATTACCAGAGTGTCTAACATTGAGTTTTCACAAAACCACTTAATTTTCATACCAATAATAGTTTCAAACTATTTTCATAATCGGAAACTTGATTTGTCATTCTTTAGAATACTTGTCTATTACTTAGGGAGTGCAAAAGATCAACAAATACGTAGACCTAAAAGTCGTTCGGAAATTCAGTTTAATAGTATCGAGATAAAAAAGAAAACGTTTGAAACCTTAAAAATAAAAAAGCAGGAAATAGCTCATTACTCATAATAATTGTCGGACAGCCTGTTTGGAATAGGATGGCTGCCCGTAATTTGATTTCTAATCTCTTTATTTTTTAGCGTATTCTGGAACCCGGTTTAATCTCTTTATCCGGCATAAGGGCTGAAACAATGTTTTCACAATCGTCTGCTGCAAGTATCATACCTTTTGACTCGACTCCGCACAGCTTGACAGGTTTGAGGTTGGCAAGTACGATCACGTATTTTCCAACAAGCTCTTCGGGAGAATAAAACGAAGCCAGGCCTGCCACAAGCTGTCTGGGTTTTTCCTCTCCGATGTCAACTTCAACCCTGAGGAGTTTCTCAGATTTCTTTATGGGTTCGGCAAGCAGGACCTTTCCTACTCGGATGTCGAGTTTTGCAAAATCTCCGTATTCGATCATGGGAAGAGTTTCTTTAGGCTCGATTTCCTTAGCTTTTGCTTTTTCCGATTTTGCGGCTTCTTCTGCCGGGCCCATTCCTTCAGATTTGGAGGGTTCTTTATCGTTCCCTTTTGCTGCCTTCGCATTCGCAGCTTTTACCCTCTGGTTTGCAATCTCTTCCATCCCGGCTATCCTGTCATCTTCAAGCTTGGTAAAGAGAATTTCAGGTTTTTCGAGTTTTGTGCCTGCCTTTATGGGTACGAGGGCTTCACTGTATTGGGCTGCGTGCAGGTCTCCTTGCTGTCCCAGCTCTTTCCAGGCAGTTTCCATGGTTTGAGGAAGTACTGGCTCAAAGATAAGGCAGAGGGCTTTTGCTATGTGGAGGCAGTTGTAAAGCACATTTCCACAGGCTGCCTTATCCTCTTTTATCAGGCTCCAGGGTTCATTAACCTGAAAATAGCTGTTCCCGAAAGATGCAAAAGCCATTGCGGAATCGACGGCTTTTTTGAACTCGTATTCGGCCATTGATGCTTTTATTTCTTTTAGAGCTTTTTCTATTTCGTCACTTACCTCAGGTTCGAGCTGCCCTTCAGGGACTTCTCCAAAATTCTTGTAAGAAAAAAGCATTGTTCGGTACAGGAAGTTTCCAAGCACGGCTACAAGTTCAGTATTGATTTTTTCCTGAAGCACGTGCCAGGAGAAGTTCAGTTCTTTGGTATGGGAGGTATAGCTTGCCAGGTAATATCTCAGTAGGTCAGGGTGGAAGCCGTGTTCCAGATAATCTTCTCCCACCCAGACAACATAACCTCGAGTCTTTGAAAACTTCTTATCTTCGATTTTGACCATTCCTGAAGCTACAACAGCTGTCGGTACCGAGTAATCTGCCCCTTTGAGCATGGCCGGCCAGAAGATGCAGTGATGGTAGGCAATATCTCCACCTATAAAATGAACAATTTCCCCGTCATTTTTCCAGTATTTTTCCCAGGAGTTACCTGTCGCTGCAGCCCATTCCTCGGTAAAAGCTATGTATCCTATAGGAGCGTCTACCCAGACATAGACTACAAGATCATCATGTCCGGGGAATTTCACTCCCCATTCAAGGTTTCTTGTAATGCACCAGTCAGTAAGCCCCTGTTTCACCCAGCCCAATGCATAGTTTATGGCATTGATCGTTCCTCCGAGCTCATTTGAAAGATAACCCATCAGGTAATCACTGAATTTAGAAAGCTCGAAAAAGAAATGTTCCTGCTGACGGTATTCTGCAGGCCCTCCGCAGATAGTGCACACAGGGTTCTGAAGCTCTCCTGGCTCCAGATGCTTTCCACATCCCTGGTCACATTCATCTCCCCTGGCAGTTTCCCCGCAGTGTGGACAGGAACCCTCAACGTAGCGGTCAGGAAGAAAACGGTTGCATTTAGGACAGTAGGCAATTTCGATGGTTTTTGGGTACACATAACCTTTTTCTATCAGCTTATTGACAATATCCAGAGTCCGGTTATGATTTTCAGGATCATCTGTCGTTCCGAAAGCGTCAAAATAAATTCCGAGCTGTTTGAAGGTTTCGTCAAAATGCCTGTGATACTTCTCTACGAGTTCTTTAGGAGTGATCCCAAGTTCCTCGGCATTCACGACAATGGGGGTACCGTGTGTATCCGAACCACAGATAAAAGTGACATCTCTTCCTTCTTTACGCAGGGAACGGGCAAAGATATCAGCGGGCACATAGGTCCGGAGATGCCCTATATGGGCTGTGCCGTTAGCATAAGGTAGACCACAGGTCACAAGTACGGGTTTACTGGATGATTCTGACATTCTTATCTCCATATATTATTCAGTACGTTCATTTTCGAGGGTTGCAATTTTGAAATATATTTCTCTTATAGCTTTTAAAATGTAGCTTATTTGCGGAATAGTTAATAACAATATATAAAGTAAATTGATAAAGCTTTACAGTAAGTCCATTAAGATTAAAAATCAGAAGTCAACCTTATTTTCTAAAACCAGTTTAAATGAGATTTAAAATGTTTTTTAAAGCTATTCTGTAAGTATCTTTATCTCTATTTTTGGCGTTTAGGAGTTAAGACTTAGCGTAATATAGTGTAAGTGTAACGACTATTACAAATCAAATCCCGATAATTAAAATGAAACTAGAATATCAATACTTAGACGAATAAGGATGAAATGTAAGATAATATTAATACTAACTTAGGAGTTCAGGTCATTAAGTTATCCTATTATTGTGGCCTATAAAATCTGGCTTATTATATGTGGGTCTCTGCAAATCCATTCTAAATATTAATTTATAAATCCAAACTACACGGTCCTCTAATATGATCGATGAAAACACGAATCAAGAAGGTATGAAACCAGAGGGAAATTCTGGACATGACATTATGGAGAGTAGCGCTCATGCTAACAGAGAAGAACTTGCTCCCATTCAAGGCACGCAGGATAATAGGGGTAAATTCTCCTCAACCGAGTCTGCTCCAAATGATACGAATTTTGAAAAACAGAATTCGAATTCCTCCACAAAAAAGCAAAAGCGTCGCATGATTCCTTATATACTGGTCATGTTAGCTCTCATTGCTATTATAATGGTCAGTGCTGCGGTAATTCTCAACGGTTTTGGGATTAAAGATAATCTTGGCAGCTCCCAGAAGGTGGCAGTTATCTATGTACAGGGCACCATGCTTTCAGGAAGCGTTCCTGCAGGACTTGGGTATGCAACCTCGGAAGAGATATCTGAAAATATACGCAGTGCTGTGAAGGATAAAGATGTAAAAGCAATTGTGCTTCGGATCAACAGTCCGGGAGGATCTCCTGTAGCAGCCCAGGAAATTGTTGAAGAAGTTAAGAAAGCTAAGGCGCACGGTGTCCCGGTTGTCGTTTCTATGGGAGATTCCGCAACCAGTGCTGCTTACTATATCTCTGCACCTGCTAATTATATTATGGCAAGTCCTTCTACGGTTACCGGATCAATCGGAGTGATCTGGATCTTTCAGAACATGTCGGGATCCTACTCAAAAGATGGTATAGATTATCAGGTAGTAAAATCCGGAGAAATGAAAGATATGGGAAGTCCCTGGAGGGGATTAACGAATGCGGAAAAAGAGTATGCACAAGGTGTGGTTTCAGAAGTATACGAAAATTTCGTAACCGAAGTTTCCGAAGGACGCGACATTAACATAAGTGAGGTAAAAGCCCTTGCCGACGGCCGCATATATACCGGAACCCGGGCAAAGCAGCTGAGACTGATAGATGGTTTCGGAGACATCTACGATGCAGTAGATAAAGCCGCAGAACTCGGAAACGTCACAGGAGAACCTAAAGTAGTTTATATGAACAAGGTAAGCCTCTCAAAGCTCATTCTGGGTTCGGACTCCGGACAAGCCAGCAGTATCAATCAAATTGTCAGTTATTTTGAAAATAGTTTATATGGAAAGATTATCACTTGAAATGAAGTACTGAAGAAGCAGGCTTCAGGATTGACAATTCAAATCCTGATCGTTTCCCAAATTTTTCCATAACAGGTTTACAGCCCGAACAATCGAAATATATATATCATCCAACAAGCTGATTTTCTTGGACTTAATATGCTAGAACTCAAACTTGTACGCAATAATCCCGATATCGTTAGGTGTGCTCTTATTAATAGGAACATGAGCACCGAACTGATAGATAGCCTTATTGAATATGACATTGCCTGGAGAGAATGTCTTGTCGAGGGTGATGAGCTAAAACATAGGCGCAATGTGGTCACCCGTGAGATAGCGAAGCTTAAGAAAGAAAACAAAGATGCTTTATCCAAGATAGAAGAAATGCAAGGCATTAATGACCGTATTAAAGAGATAGATGATAAGATACGTGACTACAAATCAAAAATAAACGAGATAATGCTCAATATCCCTAATATTCCATCTGCGACAACTCCAATTGGCAAGGACGAGAATGACAATCCGGTTATAAGGGTTGTTGGAGAGCCAAGAAAGTTTACGTTCACTCCAAAGCCCCATTGGGAGATAGGAGAGTCACTGGACATACTCGACTTTGAGAGAGGAGTGAAAATTGCGGGTCAGGGCTTTACAGTCTATAAAGGGATGGGCGCAAAACTCGAGAGAGCCCTCATAAACTTCATGCTTGATGTACATACCAGACAGGGTTATCTGGAAGTTTTCCCGCCTGTACTTATCAATGAAAAAGCCATGACCGGCACCGGACAGTTGCCAAAGTTCAAAGAGGATATGTACGTATGCGCTGACGGTTTCTATCTTGCACCTACCGCAGAAGTCCCGGTGACTAATCTTTATATGGACGAGTACATGGAAAGGCTACCGGTATACCTTACAGCATACACCGCTTGCTTCAGGCGTGAGGCTGGAAAACATGGTCAGGATACTAGGGGAATTATTCGACAACATCAGTTCAACAAAGTTGAGCTTGTAAAGTTCGTAAAACCTGAAACCTCCTACGAAGAACTGGAAAAGCTCACAATTGATGCTGAAGAGATTCTCATACTCTTGAAAATACCATATCGTGTCATAAGCCTTTGTACCGGAGACCTGGGATTCTCCTCGGCCAAGACTTATGATATTGAGGTGTGGGTGCCTGCACAGGAAAAATACCGCGAGATTTCATCTTGCTCGAATTTCGAGACCTTTCAAGCCAGAAGGGCCAATATCCGCTTCAGGACTCCCGAAGGTCCTCAGTTCGTCCACACGCTTAATGGTTCAGGCCTTGCTGTCGGCAGGACTGTAGTTGCGATACTGGAGAATTATCAGCGTGAGGATGGCAGCGTGGAGATACCGGAAGTCCTCAGGCCATATCTGAACGGGGCCGAAGAAATAAGATAATCCACTAAGAGGCTGTCTTAATAATCGAGCCATTTCTACAATTGGATAATTGGCAATGTTTACTCAAAATTAGTTAGTAGAGTTTCCGAAATTTATCAGTAACCGCCCGATATTTGCCCACTTCGTGAGCATTCGGGCGTCGAAGAGCTATTTATTTGATCGTAAATTCATGAACTAATTATATTTTGTATATGATTTTAAGCTAACCTCTAGGAGTTTATTCAATAACAAATGAATTATTCTAATAATTTTTTTTTAAGACATTCAGGGCATCCTTCCCCTATTTTAGTCCATTTTCTACCAATATACATATAAACAGCTTGCTTATAGTATTCTCTGCAGTTTTCACATGGGGCATAATTACCTCCCTTCCTGGTTTTTGATTTACCTATTTTCATATTCAACTCCTATATCTCTATACACATTAATGTTATCTATACCAATGTCTAAATTAAAAATCCCATCAAAAGCTAAATTTACAGTATATTTACGACACTGCCAAAAAACTCGAAGCAAAATTCATGTGGCAGAGCCTTAACTCCGCCCTAAAAATGAAAGAAAATAAGTATTTTTAAATCCAGTTACATAAATAGCACTTAGTATCTGCGATTCTCTCTGGGTTGCCTATGATTAGGAAGACAATCCCTGCAGTAAACCGGCCGTCCTTCTGTTGGTTTGAACGGAACTTCAGTCTCAACACCGCAATCAGAACAGATTACCTTGTACATTTCTCTGGGAGCTCCGAAATCCCTGCGATTGCTGTCTCTTCCCCCGAAGGGTTTTCCTCTGTCATTAAAAGCCATTATTTTTACCTTTGTTTAGTTATTGATTGATAGTTTAGGACATATGCGGTTGAATTGAGAAATCAATAACATTAACCAACAATCTAAAATATGAATGAGATATGACGCTACTGCGATTGATTTTGCTCCCCAAGTGCGTAAGTCCTGTACTAGGTAATATGTGCAAGTTGTATATATACATATTTACTTGTATATATACATTTGATTTGTGATTGCTACCTCTCTGCATCTCCATTGATGAATGTAAAATTGAAAATCACTGATTTATGACTGATTGTAATCCTTACTTATAGGATTAAACTCGAGAAATGAGGTTCTGCCCTTTTACTTAACTTTGTTCTTTATTTCCTGCTTTTTTCGTACAGATCTTGTCCAGAAGCAGGATATTATCGAGCATGAGGGACTCGCTCCATCCTAAAGGGATTGCCCAGGCAGGTTTGCCTGTGGATTTATCCATCTGCTCCGGAAGAAGTCCGGTACTGGTTGCACCAGCCAGAGCACATTTAAGGAGTTTGATCCCATCATCGGTTAGTTTATTCACGGTTTCGTCGTATTTCTCTTCTATTTCCCGGGGAAGGTCAAGGGCAAGTGAGAACATTGCTTCCGAAAGCCACAGAGTGGTTACTGTCCAGGGGTTTCCTTCTATGTAACTATCGTTTTCGTACCTTTTGATCCCATAGCTCTGATTGATTGGCATTGAGAGTTTTTTCCGGATGTTTTCTATCATAAACTGGATCATATCTTTCTCTACAGGATCTTTTGGGGACAGCATACCAAATGGAATATAAGTGCTCAGGATACTTGCATCGATGGTCTTGTCCAATTTTTCATTAATAATTCCTTTGGCGAAGTAGCCTTCTTGAAGCCAAAGACGGTCAATAGTAGCCTGTTTTACATACTCGGCCCTTTTTCTCCAGCGCCTTGCCATGCCATCCTCCCCGTTTTCTTCGGCAATGTGAGAAGCGCCAATCAGCCCGGCATATATTGAGGCGTTTGTATATGTGAATATTCCGTGGTAGGTCTCCCACAGGTCAGTACAACTTTCGTGAAGCCCGGATTTTGTCCGCTTCATAAGATACTCAGCACCCCTGAGCACTGAGATCCATACTTCTTCCAGGAACTCAACCTTTTTCAGGCCTTCAAGAATCTTGTAATAAATGTCCATAGCATAAAGGGTGGACCCTGTTTCATCAATTTGAGTCGAGTAATCAAAATTACCCCAGGAAGGGGCTATATCCCCATTGAGCCAGTATCGCTGAAACCAGGAACCGTCAGGGAGTTGTGTTCCAATTGACCATTTGAAAAACATGTCACAGTATTCCGGATAGCCGGAGTGCTTGAGTGCGAGTACGATCTCGGCAGTATCCCGATTCCAGCAAAACCCGTATCCTCCACACTTCTCAAAATTGGGATCAAACTCAGGAGCAGCCACAAAAGACCCATATTCGCGGTCTTGAAGCAGGTAAAGGGTAAGAATAGAGCGGTTGTAGGCGCTGAACAATTCCTGCCGAAGGTTATCGTAACCCTCGAGTCCGGGCATTTTTAGTACCTTTTTTTTCGAAAGCCACATAACCCAATGTTCTCTTGTCTTCTCAAAAATATGTTCAAGGGACATTTTGGAGATTTCATACATTCTCTTATAGAGGAGGCTCCTGGAAGATGCGGCTCCTATCAGGATAACAAATTCATTTGATCCGTTTTCTTCCAGTTCAAGGTCCCAGCCGGCAGCATTATTAATGTTTCCTATATCCTCTTTATTCCGCTGGAGTTTTCCATCTTCCATATCATACTTGGAATTCGTCCACCATATGGTATCCATAGCTTTGCCAATCTGCCATTCAGTGAATTCTGGCAGGGATTGGATTCCTATATAGTAGTTTTGCCGGTACTGTGCAAGCAGACGAACATCCGAATCGCAAAAACCTGAGTTTTTAGTGGATGTCTCCCCTACATTGAAATTCGAGTAATAGAAAAATTTTCCTGAGACCTTCCTTTGGGACTGAACCTTGAACCTGCGGATAAGCACGGGCACATCCGGATGCACAAGATCTAGAATAGAAATGCGAACTCCCGAATCATGATAAAGTTTTGTGGATACGATATTGGTGTCTTCTATATAGTTCTGGATGCTGTGCCAATCGTTATCATTTGTCCAGAGGAGTTTTCCATCAACATGAATACAGGCAACAGACTCCTCCACATGTTGGGCGTGATCTCGGCGGGGATAAAAGAAGCCTAAAAGATCCCCCTTCCTTCCCATTGTAACAAGCAGTTCATTATTTCCCAGGATAACATTGGGTTGTTTTATCACCGTGTATCCCCTCTCACCTGATATTCCTGAGCTGTTCCTCCAGAGGGTGCCAGCGAAATAATATGTTCGCAGAACTTCTTTCCTGTGGCTTTGCAGCTAACTTCCCTTACACTTATAGCCTTCCCGAAATATTCGGTCAGGTAACCTGCAAAGTAGCCGCTCATAAAGGCACAAACCGGCTGGTCGGCCGCTCCATACATATCGGCTATGAAGGAGTCTTTCACAATAACTTTTCCTTCATAAGTTTCGGGATCACACTCTATTTCCAGGATCCCCCAGCCTACGCCTCTATAGAGTTCCCCAATAACATTTGCGAAGTTGCTGTCGTCAAGAGGCATAATGCTCTTGAAATATTTTGCCGCATGAATGCCGCCCTTGAGCCCTGAAATGGTGAGGAGTCCATCTGCATGTGGCGCATTCTCGTTGAGCGTTTTAATTATATCAACAATTGTGAGTGCCCTTGCCATGACTCCCCTGACACCCTACTACATTAAGGGGAAAGTCCACGGAATGAACCATACGGTATTTTGAAATCCCGTACTCCACTTCACTTACGACGCTCAGATCCTTTATTTTTTGAGCGAATTCTTCTGGATTAATATCTTTTTTTAGTTCTGTAAATACAGAATATTCTCCTGTTTCCTGGGTAAGATTATCAAGGTGGCCGAACATGACGGATGTGTTCTCAGCTTCCAGGAAATCAATTATTGAAGATAAAGATCCGGGCTTTTTCGAATAAATAATTTTGAACCATACAATCTGCGTATTTTCATTGAAGCCTGCAAATGTAAATAAATCTCTAACCATGCAACTCAAACTCCTATATAAACTGGAATTAGTATTTAATATAAATTAAGCTGTTGTGCGAAGTTTTCTGAAAACCTGAGCTTTGAAATCCATAACTACTGCCATGAAATTAACCGCTGCATCGAAAGGGGTGGCATAAACACTGAAATAAGAGTGTACATCCCCATCCCCGAGCCATTTAGTACACATATAATAATAATGGTCGGAAGTCAGCAGGTGCTTCCATATGCTCAGAATTTCAGGGTCTCCGGTCTTTCTGACAAAGGGCTCTAGTAACTTCAGTTCTTCAAAACAACGTCTTTGCATATCGTTTCCAAGCCATGCACTTGTGTCGCGTTCCGAGTCTGCCCAGGATATAGTGGATAAGTCCCCTATATCGATCTCAGCTACCGGGGAATATTTTTTGACAAGCTCCACAGGAGTGCTGAAATTAAGGTTCTTCTTGAGGACTTCCTCAGGCAGCTTTTGCAGAAAGCCAAAAATTCCTGTTTCTTTCCACTGGTGCTCTCCGAAGGTCTCATAATCCATAAAAATATTTATACAATCTTCTTTTACTCCGGAAGCCCAACGTGCCCATTTCTCCGCCGTCAAAGGATATCCTTTCCACCATCTGGCTGAAAAACGATATCCAATGTCGTCACTCAGCTTGTAGTTTCTGAAGAGAATGGGGAGGCCTGAACCTTTTGCTCTGTAGAGTGAGTTAGGTGATATTCCGTTAAGTATATGATCCGCACCTTCGGTGAGAATAGCTCTGTACCCGAGGTCTGAAACAGTCTGTGCTATCGTATTGTTATAGAGAAGTTCAGTGTTCCTAAATACCTGAGGCTTAACTCCCAGCAGGTCAGACATAAATCTCCTGTGTTCTTTAATCTCTTCAATGAATTCGGCTTTATTTTCAAAAAGACTTGATAAGGAGTGATAATAAGTTTCGTCCAGAAATTCCACGGCTCCGGTCTCAGCCATCTGTCTGAAGCCTTCGAGTACTTCTTTTCCCCAGAGTTCGCATTGTTCAAGCAGAGTCCCGGTAACAGAAAGTGAAAACCTGAATTTTCCGGAATGCTCATCAATAGAATCCAGCAGGGTCCTATTTGTAGGGACGTAACATTTCCGGGCTACTTTTTCAAAAATTTCCTTGTTACCTCTCTCATCGAAATAACGGTAAAAACCGGTTCTGTCGTCAGGCCAGAACCTGCGCAGCCTGAAGGGTTGGTGGACCTGGAAATACATGCAGACAGAGGTCATGCCCTCTCCTCCAGGACCGCTCTCCTGAAATCCGAGAGTATAGAAAAGTAGTTCACAGCCCTTTCATATCCGTCTCTTATACTTCCGGGGTTCATGGAAAAGAATATGTCCCCCTGCTGCAGGTAGCCAAATATCTGCTTCAGTTCCCGGTAATGTTTACTCCCCTTAAGCTCCGAAAGCTCCTCTCCTACTCTTACGAGCTCTCTCAGGTAGAGCTGCTGAGCATGGTTTCCCACTGCATTATGCATCCCATACCTGATTGTCTGTTCGGTTTTAAGGGTTGGAAGTTTTAAAAGCGCGAATTTCTTTACAGCTTCGGAAGGCGTAAGCATTTTGATCCCATGGGCTTTGAGGGCGCCAGGAAGATCCCGGATAAAATCAGCAATTGCCTCTGTCTTTTCGTAATGAGCGCAAATCCCCGTATAGTTGAAATAAAGGGTCAGGACATCCCCCTCCATACTGGAAATCCATTTAGCAAATTTTTCCGGAGTAAGGGGATATTCTTTCCATTTTTTTTCCGAAAAACGATGCTCAAGGTCCTCACTGAGGTTAATATGCCTTAACAAAGTCGGAAGATGATTTTCAAAGACGTGTACAGGTTCGCATCTGCATATAAGATTTCTGGACCCCTCTGCAATCTGGCATTCAAACCCCATCTCAGCAAGCATGTGTCCTACTCTTTCGGTATACAGGAGCTGGGTATTTACGAAAGTTTTTGGAATAACTCCTAAAAGTTCCCTGATCATCTCCCTATAAACAATCACTTCTTCCCGAAACCATGTAAGATCCGGATACAATGAACTCAGGGAATGGTTGCTGCAGCTCCCGGTAAATTCAATGTTTCCGGTTTCCCCGAGTTCACGGAAGGATTCAAGCAGCTCGGGGTCCCACCTGCACTGTTCGAGAAAAGGCCCTGACAGGTCAAAAGCATAAACTCCTCCTTTTTCAATGGACCCCATAAGCAATTCATTAAGCCTCAAAAGCTGCCCCCCCGTATATTTAAATTTAGAAAACAGATTTTCCCTGTCAAAATACCGGTCCATTTCCGGTACTCCAGAAAAACCTTCGGCAGGCCAGTACCATTTTGGACTGTAAGGCAAATTCACTCCCATACAGATGCACACAGCTTTCATAATAAAATAATGTAGTGCGGAAACCTACTAAAAACTATTGTTCAACCCCTATCCGGAACTAAACGGGTTATTCAGTGGAATTAATAAAAATACCAGCTTATTTCCTCAAAAAACTCCTCTCTTGCCGTCAACTATTTAAAAGAGGAAAGATATTTCACTTCCTAGTCAAGGGGCTGTGGCCTAGTCCGGCATGGCGATGGGCTCCAGCGGATAAATGATGAACAACGGGTCTACCGAGTCTTTCCCGACGGGGCAGGACAATGAGGAGCCGTTGGAGCACTGATAGATGCTCACCAAACCATACTGTGTAAGCAGTTGTTCGGAGAGACCCGTCGATCGTGAGTTCGAATCTCACCAGCCCCACTTTCTTTTTTATTGGATTTATTTTAGTATGGTAATATTCAATCAAAATTATTTAGAGGTCATAAATTAGTTTTGTTTCCAATTCTCACTTCCCCTCTCAAATCGTAAAAAATGCACTCTTCCACTTTTTTCTCCTGCAATAATAGTACCGTTTGGAGAAAAAACAACGCTCAGAAAAGGACTTTCTCCACTAAATGCTGATACTTCCATTCCTGTTTTAAGGTCCCAAACTTTAAGTTCATGCTGACTCTTATTCAGAAATTTCCTTTTTTCTTTATTGCTTAAAATTGCATCAAACACTTTCACATAGCTCCCCAAAGATTAATACCCTTCAAATCAATCTTTTCTATACCCACTCAAAAATAAGAGAGGTTCCACTTTGAGGCGAGAAAAAGAAGAGATAGCTGTCCTAGTCAGAGCCACCCCGGAGAGAAGTAAAAGGGATGGGGATGGGCATCCTTTCGGAGTAATTGGCATTAATAAAGATAGAGAACTGCTCAGACTTTATCCGCTAGGGTTCAGGTATGGAGAAGGGCTGGTTGATTTCAGGAAAAACGACCTGCTTGAGGTTACGGTTACCAGGCCGGAACATGATATCAGGTGGGAGAGCAGGAAAGCCCTCAGTTATGTGAACCTGCAAAAGCCGCTTAAAGAAAGGGAGATTAAAGGACTTGTCCTGCCGCTTGCAACATCTATAGAAAAACTGAATCTTGAAGGGGCGAGCCTGGGTGTAATAAAGCCTGAGATTCAGGATATCGAGATAAAGATAAACAGAATTGAGGCTTATGACCGGCAGCAGTACTTTAACCTCATTGGAGATTTTCTGGAAATCGGAGAAAGGGCCGGAATACCGGTAGAGGTAAAATGTAATTTCAGGTGTGAGGGAGAAGATGTCTGCAGAGGACACAAGATTATAGTGCTTGATTGGGAATTCAATGAGACCGTGAGGAATATCCTAAGGATTGAGCAGAAGCCCGAGAAGATAAAAAGTAGGATAAGGGAATATTTCCTGTCGCGCAGTCAGGAGAAAGACCTTTACTTCATAATGGGGACTCATTTCATGTATGGTACCTGGATGATCACAGGACTTTTTTGTCCGGAAAGAAATGGAAATAATCAAAGTGATCTTTTTGGATTTCAAAATTAGAAAATATTTCGTCGAGCATGTTATTTTTCAAATTCCTGATTTTAAAAAACCTCAATCCTATCTCAATTGTGTGATTTTTGGATCAAACCAAGAGTAACAGTTAAATATAATGATTCACTGTACGAAACTACATTACGATTTTTTACAAAACTCTTATTCCTCATTCTCTTCTAAAAAGACTTCCAGTCTGTCCATACCTTCCTTTATATTTTCAATATTGTTTGCATAGGAGAAACGCAAATAGCCCTCTGCACCGATCCCAAAGTCAATTCCGGGGGTCACTGCAACGCCCGCTTCGTTGAGGATGCGGCGGCTGAATTCCAGGGAGTCATTACTGTATTTGCGGGCATCGGCAAGGACATAGAAGGCTCCCATTGGCTCCTTACCTACATCAAGACCCATTCCGAGGAGCCTTTTAAGCATATACTGACGGCGTGTATTATAGGTCTGTACCATTTCTGCAACATGGTCCTGGGGGCCTTTTAAGGCTGTAATTCCTGCTTCCTGGACAAAGGAATTGGAACAGATAAAGAAATTTTGATGAATTTTCTGGAGCGCACGAGTACATTCAGGTGGACATATAATATATCCGAGTCTCCATCCGGTCATGGCATACAATTTGGAAAAACCGTTCAGGACAAAGGCATTATTTGTGTATTCAAGGATAGTATGTTCCTCTCCGTTGTAGATCAAGCCCTGGTAGATTTCGTCCGAGACTATAGGAATTTCTTTTTCTTCAGATATATCGGCAAGACCCTGCAAACATTCGGAAGACATTACATGTCCGGTGGGATTCGAAGGACTGTTAATAAGAATGGCTTTGGTGTAGGGATTCAGGTAATGCCTTACTGTTTCCGGTTCAAGGGCAAAGCCGCTTTTTTCGCTTGTATATACAAAAGCAGGCGTTCCGCCCAGATACTTTACGAAATTCGGATAACAGGCATAGTGAGGATTTGACATTATTACTTCATCCCTCTTTTCAAGCAAGGCCATAAAAACCAGCAAAAGAGCAGGACTTGTTCCCGATGTTACGATGACCTGATTAGGGTTCAGATCAAGTCCGAACTTATTGTTGTAAGATTCAACTATTGCCTCTCTGAGAGCTGGAAGTCCCTGGCTGTGGGTGTACTTTGTAAACCCCCGGCTAATGGCTGAACAAGCTGCTTCACAGATATGAGGGGCTGTAGGGAAATCTGGCTCTCCGACCTCGAGATGTATTATATGTCTCCCCTCAGTTTCCAGAGCCTGGGCACTTTCCAGCACTTCCATTACATAGAACGGAGGGATATCGTCAGTTTTTTTTGATAGGATGCATTCGGAGTTTATTGAAATCATAAAAGACCTTCCGAAAGTATTTGTTTTTGAAGGGTTGAGGTAAAAGCAAGTAGTATCGCTGAACCATACCTGAAACTGCGTATGCTTTCAATACTTAAATATTCTGTGGAAATAACGGAAGGAATTTAGATATCTTAGTCAATTTCCGGGTGTTATTTTTTCGACAATCTTTACATCCGGTTTATCCCAGCCCTGGTTCTCAAGTGCTTTTGCAAAATCTCGTTGAAATGCCTGGAATTTTTCAACGTTTTCCTGGACGATGTTAAGGAAGTCATAATCCCCGTATGCTCCTGTAAAAAACGAAGAAACTACCTCTTCAAACTTTTTCTCTATCCTCTGCGGATACCAGAATCCATTTTGTGAGAGCAGAACCAGATTCGGATCAGGAATAGGAATATTGTCCGAATAATTGTAAAGCCCTATAAAAATTTCCTCTCCGGATTTCCCAATAACCAGTCTCTTCTCAATACCGGGCTTCTGGAGTTTAATGTACCATTCTCCCTTTAAAAGATCACTGAGTTCAGCAATTATTTTGTGGGTTTTAAGTATCTCTTCTGCTACCTGCTGTATTTCCAGGATCATACTTCTACGTTGCTCTTCGGGTATCTCCAGACAGGATTTACAGACTTTCCCTCCAGGGGCACCAACATATCGGATACTGGTCTCCTCTGATGGTCCTGTTTGCTCGTCAACTCTCCTTTGATACTCCTTTTCGGCATCCTGTTGAATTTCAGCTGTATTATGTCGGATCTCTATATTGTGATACTCCATCTAATTAGCTCCCCTATCATATATAGAGCGGTATTGTCCATAAATTTTGTGTGTGATTTTCCAGGTAAAAGACCAAAATTGGGGGGGAATAAATTACCTGTAGCGTTCTGCTTTACGAAAAAGATTTTCAGGGGACCTGTCCACCTCATCACAGATTATCCTATGAGGAACGGAGTCAGGCAGAACAGAGTATGCCTTATTATCCGTGCCCCGAAGGCCCCAGGTCTCATCGGTGAGCAAGAAGTAGGAATTCTCAAGCCGGACACCCTTTGTTTTCAGGGATGAAACAACTGAGGGATCGGATAGGTCTTTTCTGATCTCATCTGCAGCTTTCACCTGAGTGCCAGGGCCTCCTTTCTTTATAAGATAAAGCCGCTCATCTGAAAGGACTTTTTCCATACTACGAATTACCAGCCTGTAGCAGGTCTTTTTTTTGGTAGAAAGTTCCTCATTTTTCACAAGATATAACACGCTGGGCTCATTCCTGGCAATGTTTGATAATATGTCTTCCCGCCGTGAAAAAGATTCGACTTCGAGAGTCGGAATATCAAGGAAGAAAATAGGAAACTTTTTAGAAAGGCTGTCAGCAATAGCCTGATTAACTTTTTCTCTGGGAATATATTCGAAGCTAACACTGGATTTGGGAAACTTTTTTTCGATTTCTTTCCTGTTAGCCTGGAAGAATTTTACAGCTTCCGTCGAGTCATTGTAAATAATTATCTCTTCTTCTTCCTTAAAGAAAATATTCGCCAATGTGACTGCGAAATCAAGGGCTGCAAGTTCGCAATTAAGATTACTACCAGGATTATTCTGGATTTTAGTAGTGGACTGATATATCTGCCTGCCATCCCGAAGTGCGGTGCAGCCGATAAAAGAGTCTTCATTTTCATTATAAGAAGAGTCACAGTAGACTTCAAACATGCTAATTTTCACCTTTTGATTAATGAAGGATGCATCATAAACTAAAAACGCATATAAACTAAATTATAAACAGTAATATAATAAGGCTATGGATCAGCAACTGCAAACATGATAACGAATCTCCAGTACAATCCAAAAAAATAGATTAAAAAGAAAAATAGATTAAAAATAAAAATAGATTAAAAGAAAGGAAGAAAGATAGGATCAGATAATTATTGCAGCTGTCCTGTCGTCCTTTTCTTCATCGAAGTCGGTAACAAGGGCTTCAGTTGTAAGTATCATTCCGGCAATTGATGCCGCATTCTGAAGGGCGCTTCTGACAACCTTTGTCGGATCTAGGACTCCTGCTTCGAAAAGGTCTTCAAATACGTCTTTCTTTGCATTGTATCCGAAGTGTTCGCTGGATTCGGCTTTGATGGCTGCTACAACTTCAGCACCTTCCTTACCTGCGTTTGTAGCAATCTGGCGTACAGGCTCTTCAATCGATCTCTGAATAATTTTTACACCTATCTGCTTGTCCCCTTCGAGTTTAAGAGCTTCGAGAACTGCAGTAGCGCGGAAAAGGCTTATTCCTCCTCCTGTAACCACTCCTTCCTCAACTGCAGCCTTTGTAGCATTAAGGGCATCGTCAATTCTCATCTTTTTCTCTTTGAGCTCAGTTTCGGTTGCAGCTCCTACCTTAATCACTGCAACACCTCCCCCTAATTTTGCCAGGCGCTTTTTGAGCTCTGTTTTCCGGTAATCCGAGTCTGTAATATTAATCTGGGACTCAATAACCCGGATTCTCTCATTAATCTTTGACTTGTCGCCCCTACCTTCGACAATAATAGTCTTGTTGTTGTCAACATTGACCTTTCTGGTACTTCCAAGCATGTATTCCTCGAATTCCTCAAGTTTCATACCCTTCTCTTCGCTAATTAACTGCCCTCCGGTCAACACGGCAATATCTTCAAGCATCTCCTTTCTGTCGTTCCCGAATCCCGGAGCTTTGACAGCGCAGACTTTCAGAGAGCCGCGGATGATGTTTAAAATTAGGGCTGCCTGGGCATCCCCATCTACATCGTCGGCAATTATCAGAAGAGAACGACCCTCGGAAACTACTTTTTCAAGCACAGGAACAATCTGCTTCATAGTGTTAATTTTTTTGTCCGTAATCAGGATATACGGATCATCAAATTCGCAGACCATTTTCTCGGTGTCGGTTGCCATGTAAGGAGAAACGAAACCGCGGTCGAACTGCATCCCTTCTACGACCTCCAGGCTTGTTTCCATAGTCTTGGAATCTTCAACAGTGATTACCCCATTGTATCCAACTTTTTCCATTGCATCTGCAATCAAGTTGCCTATTTCCTCATCATTATTTGCAGAAATTGTAGCTACCTGTATAATTTTCTCCTTGCCTTTCACTTCAACACTCTTACTCTTAAGATAGCCAACTACTTTTTCCGTTGCGAGCTCAATACCTTTCTTGACATCCATGGGATTTGCTCCGGCACTGATATTTTTCAGGCCTTCTCTTATCATGCATTGAGCAAGGAGAGTTGCAGTGGTAGTTCCGTCTCCTGTGTTGTCCTGGGTTTTGGAAGCAACCTCTTTAACAAGCTTGGCCCCCATATTTTCAAACTTGTCATGAAGTTCTATTTCTTTTGCAATAGTTACCCCGTCATTTGTGACCACAGGTTTCGTGTTCTTATCCAGTACGACATAGCGTCCCTTAGGTCCAAGAGTGATTTTGACGGTGTTTGCAACTTTATCAACACCATTTAAGATTGCCTTTCTAGCACTCTCGTCAAACATTATTTTCTTAGAAGTCATCAAATTCACCTCATAAGATCAAACTTTTCTTCAGATAGATGAGTGTATGTAACGTAGACATAGTTCGTGTTAGACATAGTTCACATGTTACTCTGAATCTATTTGGAATAAGTTTGTTCAATATTATTCTTCCATCACGGTTGCCAGGATATCTTTGAAATCGACAAAGACATAGTTTTCTCCATCAATCTCAATTTCATCAGACTGGTATCCACCGTAGATTACATGATCACCTTTCTTAAGGGGAAGATCTTTACCATCTTCAAAGGTCCCAACAGCTAAAACAATTCCTTCCTTCTTCTCCTGCCGTGCAGACTCGGGGATGTAAATTCCACCCTTCGTCACCTCTTCTTTTTCCTGGTGCTTCAATAATACTCTTTCACCCATAGGTCTAATAATCACTATTTTATTCCTCCTCATACGCAAGATTCTAAAGTAATTCTATATTGGATGAAGGTGAATTGTAGTTTAAATCTACAATGAGCTAACAATATTTGAGCACAATGCCCAACTATTTGCATATAATGCGAAACTTATATTTAAAAATTACCGCGATAAATGAAAATCATAATTAAAAAGTAGAAATGATATCTACATTATTAACTAAAATATATATACTTGAAACTCCAAAATATTACCCTGATGGTTCAGGAGATTATTTTAAGAAATATTGAAAAGCCACATATCAGGGATCTGGAAGAGGACCTAATATGGTTCTGTGACAGCTTTGGATTTTCTTCAGGCAGGGATATAGAAAACACAGCAACAAAAATAATATTTAGTCTCCTTGATAAATTATCCAATGACGAGGAAGTATCATCAGAAGCTCTTGCTGGATACCTGGATTTAAAAGTGTCACGAGTAAACCATCATCTTAGAAACCTCAATGATTCAGGCCTCCTCTATAGGAAAAAACGTTTGATATATTTGCGAGGGGGTAGCTTGAAAGCTGCAGTTAGGGAGATGCGAAAGGACTCGGAAAGAATTTTTAACGAGCTAGAAAACGCGGCTGAAGAAATAGATTCCATAATAGGGATTAAAAACAGATAAAGCTCTATGGTGAGCTCAAGATTAACTTCACTTTTTTTACTTAATGGATAAAAAATAATATTTTTCGGACCCCTAATCACAATTCAGGTGGCGTGACTCAGGGTTAAGTGTTTTTCAGGAAGCTTAGTTCAGGAAACGAGATTCCTATGCTTCTTTAATTTACAAGACTAACCTTAATGACAACAAAATAATTAATCGAGCTTTCTGGAAAAGGAGGAGTTAATTTGCCAAATGAAGTCCGGAAGCTGTCCTTTCAGCTGGAGCCAGTACCTGAGCCTGGACCAGGCCCATACCCTGTCCCTCTACCTGAACCAGTGCCTGAGCCATCGCCTACGCCCAGACCTGAGATTCCTGAACCGACGAGACCTGGGCCGGAGCCCATACCTGAACCCGAACCGGAGCCTGAATCAGAGCCAGAACTTGAGATTGAAGTAGATAACAGAAAATAAAATAGTTGTGAATAAATATACATGAGTATGATAACAAAAATCTATATAGCTCATTGCGAGCAGGACGAGCCTCTTGCTCAGGAGCTGAGTCTCGCACTCTGGGCTGTGGAACTTGAGAGTTTTTCTTCTCTCTACAGGAAGGCTTTGAGCCTTTCCCTGGCTGAAAGAATACGTTTTGGCATCCGTCAGTCTGACTGCGTCATCCCAATCCTTACACAGGAAGGTATGAGATCTCCGGAAGTAAATCAGGAAATCGGTCTGGCAGCAGGCGCCGATCAGTTTATGATCCCACTGTTAGAGAAAGGGGTGGAAATGCCAGTCCTGATACGTCATCTCCAACCAATCTATTTTTCTCCGGATGCTTATCAGGATGCTCTGGGAAAGCTGATCCAGAATATCAGGCAGCTCACCAGGCTTGACTGGTTGAAAATAAAGTGTCCATACTGCGGGGAGGAGATGACTCAGTACATCTCACCAGAAGAAGATGTGGAGAGAGCTCTTATTGCAGGAAAGCCACTGGAGACAAGATGCAGCTACTGCCAGAGACATTTATCTCTTGACCCGAGAACTTTCAGGCCCTTGCTTGATCATTGATTAACCTACTGAACAATAAGCTTACAAAAATGGAAAGAGGTTGAATTCATGGGGAGACATCTAACTGATGAAATAATAGATGAGCCAGGAGAACCAATGGTGGTTAAATCCAAAATGGGTGAAGCTTCAGTAAGTGAATTAGAAGTCAGAGGAATAGATAACCTCAGCAAAATGGAGAAGAAACATTTGCTTTTGCAACTTGCTCGTGATAGAGTAAATAACTCATCTGCAGGCCCATGGGAGATAACTGATGTCAGGAGGGAAGAATGGAGAACTATAGGGACTACACTAGCTCAACCGGTGGAAATAGACATCAGAGACATAGGAAGAAATGCTCTCTTTGAGGTACTGATGGATATAACACAATTAGAAAGAGAGCTTGAAGCCAAAGAAATAGAGACTGAGTATCTTGAGGGAGAAAAACGTCAATCGGCTAAAAAAAGCCGTAATTAAAATGAAGCCGTTATTAGAAATCCAGGAGGTTTCTTCCTCCTGATTTCTATGCCAATTTAGTTTCCCTTAAATTCCTTGCTAACATCCGCAGCACTTGTGTACTGTTTTTCCGGAAGATTTTCAAGATCCTGCATAACTTTGCTATTAGCCTCACGACCCTTAGCGTGCTTAATAAGATCTTCCTTGCTTGCAGGGTAATTCATATTTTTTAGAGCTTTCTGAACTTCGATAGGACTTGTATGCATAAATCTCCCCTTGCTCCCAGCTATCTTCTTCTCCCGGCAATCTCCTTCAATGCCTTAGTGACATATGCAGCATTTATATGTCTTTTCGGGAGATCCTCAACGCATTCGATTACTGCATATAGTTGCAGTTCGTATGTCCTGTCCTTATCTTGACTCTCCCTGCAGGCGTTTTCCTTTAAACTCCTGAGCCAGGTCTGCAGCATTATTATATGTCCTATCAGGAAGTTCCTGCAAATCAGCAACTATCTCATTGCTAGCTTTGTTATTCTTAGCATACTGAATAACTTCATTCTTATTTTTAGGAAAATCAATGCCTTTTATTGCATGTTCCACATCAGCCATACTTGCTTTCATAAATTCTCCCCCATATTTTGTTTATTTGTTTTCTAATGCTTTATTTACATCTGAAGCGCTGGTGTACACTTTGTCTGGAAGATTTTTGATGATCATCCAGCACATCTTTGCTTGCACCATGCATTTTTGCATGCTTTACAAGATCCCTTTTCTCTGCAGGATACTCAGTATCTTCTAAAGCTTCCCTAACAGAATCCGGACTTGTTTGCATGTAATTCCTCCTTTACTTCCAGTTTAGTCCCTCTTTGAAAAATTCACCTTCCAGATTCAGGTACTGATATTTTTCCCCTTTAGTTGCCCCCCTCCAATGAGTATTATGTAATATATTATATAAAAAAGAATTCAAACAAAACGTTTGTCAGAAGATGACTTTTTCGAGCCAGAAGCTCTTTATTTTTTATTAGCATTAGAAACTGAGGATACCTGAGAATCAAGGTTTTTCAGCGAACTCAACAGATACTGGAATCTCAGATTAGTTTTGTTCAAAACTGGAAACAAAAGAGAAAACTCTCTTCATAAAGGCTGTTCAACATGAGGAATGTCACTTTATCAGGAAATAATTTAACCACATATATAGAAAAACGTTCTTGAGAATAACTGGGGCCTGAGAGTTCACAAAATAAAAAAAGATTTAATTGAAGTTTTGGTAGTGAAATATAAATCTTCCGCTTACACAGGTCCGACAACAAACATTAGTAAACCTGAGAAAATGGGAATTAATAAATTATCGTTGAAGAAGAACCTGAGCAATGTCTGAGAATTTATTTCCCTGATTGTTTGTAAATCCAAGAAACTTTCAAGCAGCATCCCACCAGCTGATCCGACAAGAGCCTGTAGAGGGGTTACAAAGAAAGAAGCAGCTAAAAACGCTGCAATAGTGCCGGAGACTGTACCTTCCACGGTCTTTTTTTTAGAGTACGGAAGTTTATGATTTCCAATAAGAACACCTGCTGCCGTCGCTATAGAATCTCCGAATGCAACTATCGCAATGGAAGCATAAATAACGTTTTCAGGAAATAGTATAAAGGAGAGAGTTATTCCGATGAGAAGCAGGATGGTGCCCTGAAGAGGTACATGCTGCTTCGCAGGCCTCCCCCACCTGCATAGGAAAGCCGATAATGAAAGTGGAATCTTGTTCATTACAATTATTATAGACATCAACATATAGAAAGCAATCAAAAGCAGCAGGACAGTTAATGCTAGATTGCCAGCTATTCGTATTAAAAAAATCAAAGTTATACCTGTTAGCAGGTGGATTAACTGGCGCTGAACTTCACTTTTAATTGAGGACTCCCTGTCTTGATAATCGCACTTCAACCTTTCTATGTATGTGGTTAATACGAAACTCCTTTTCATGATCCTGAACCGATATAATTACAGTAGACGGATTTGGATTTAAAAATGAAGTAGATAAATAATCCTTTCATTGAGGACTAAGGATCCTTAAACACAACCTACGATCAGGGCTACAAGATTTTCGTTGTGGTTTTCAATTTCTTCTTCTGTTGCATTCATCAGCCATTTTTTGCCACCATGGATTGCGTGGTCTCCGCAGATGAAGAAAATAGTATCTTTTTCTGCGTTTTGTAAAATCTCAGTTAAATTATCATCTATTGCCTTTGCAGCTATCTTGAGTTCCTCCCAGTCTTTTGCCCTGTGGGAAAAACGGTCAAGAGCTCTGAGATGCACTGCAATGATGTCGGGCTTTTCTTCCTTAAGAGACTGTATGGCATACTTAGTGATCTTCCGGTCATAGTCCAGAATATCCTCGGAATTTGGGACCCCATAAAAGCTATTTAAACGTCCCCTGAAACTTTCCGCACCTTCGGACTCAATTACCGCTGAAGTTTTCATGCCTGCCAAGCAAGCCCATTCCATAACGCTTCTCAATTTTGGGTTGTCAGAATCTTTAGCTGTTTCGGTGTAGATGTCGGCTGTAGAATAAATATTGTGTTCTTCAGGCAAATATCCTGTAAATATTGATGCTATGGCAGGAGATGTTATTGTTGCCGGAGACTTGCATTTAAATACGAGACCTGCTCTGGCAAATTCATTCAAGTTTGTCATTACTGGAGATAGGTGCCTGTAAAGGAAGAATCCCAAACTATCTACAACAATAATTCCCGCCTGTTTGCAGCCCTTTTTCTTTGCACATTTTTCGACCTGAGGAATTGGCCTGCCAGAAGGAGGGACCATAGGGATTTTCAATATTCTTGAAATCGTGGGCGCAATATCTATCGTGCTGCATTCTAAAATATTCATGTAATCTCCGTATATTATCTGGAAAGCCAGTTTATATGCATTTCCCAGTTTATTTATCTTTTAATCAAATAGGATCATGTTTTTGGAAAAATTCAAAATTTGAATGCTAATGGGTAAGAAGAATATATAATACAAAACTTCTATAAGTTTTTTGAGCAAAAATTTCTTATAATGTAAAATAAATGAGATAATACAAAGAATATTTATTTAAAAACAATATCCGTCTTTCAAAAAATACCATTTAAAAGACTCTTATTGCCTTCAGGAATAAGACAACTGAGATATGAATATAAGAAAAATCAAAGGACAACAAAATACTTCATATAGACGTAGTTAAGAAATATATCTTAGGGGGTATTAACCTATGAATATTTTGTCTTTTTTAATGCGCGCTAAGTGCAAATATCGAACCTCATGTGTTCAATTCCAGCTAAATGGAAAATATTGCGAGGGATTGAACTATCCTAAGTGCGGCTTATTTTTAAAAAGGGAAAGGGGAATATAAGTTATCATTATTGCACATAGTAAATCCTGATTGCCGTTAAGCTCGACACTGTCAATTTGCTTAAATTATTTAAAAATGATTGTCATTTGGGCGATAGGCAGAAAGCGTTAAAGACCTATCGCCATGATGTAGGGGTGAATATGCTAATTCAACGTTCTAATTTTTGCGGTGTTATGACATACCCAGTATCTATAATAACCCAAAAATATAAAAATTTAATCAGAATGGAAAAAATCCTTTTAATAAGACATTTTTTTATATAGAATTTATGAATATCTTGTGGAGTAAAGATAATTCAAATTCAGCCTACTATAATTCGCATGACAATATAAAATATCAAATCTCCGAAAATAACTGCAGTAACAAAACCTCCTGTAATTGAGAGCATAAATGGCAAGCCGGGAGTAACCCAGATATCCCTCCCAATCATTCCTTTTTTCATGTACTCTTCAAGCTCGGGTTTTTTATTGGCATCGAAATCAAGTCCTGTCCGTGCAAGCCTCTTCTTAATGCTTCCGCGTTCGTCGATCTCCAATTTCTCAAGAAGAGCAAGATGCTCTTTGTTTTTCAACGAAGATACCTCAGTCCTGTATCCTATGAACATGTAAAGAGGTTTTTTCAGCATTTCAGGTGAAAAATGAAGGAGGTTGTAGCAGAACATACTCAGAGGAACAAGAATTGTCAGCAGGAGAGCATTTCCTAAAACCGTGAAGGTGAATAGCCCGATTAGAGGGCGCCCGAGCAAGGGATAGACCTCTCCCGAAAATTGATAAATTGGGTAGAGGGGAAAAAGTATGGAAAGTACGATAAGGCCCTTTGCATCTCCACCTCCGAAGGCTCCAAGCTGAAAGAGGATATAAACGGACACAAATACGATTATTCCCGAAAGGAGGAGAGCTTTAAGATAAGGGATTCCACCTGTAAAAATTTCGTAAATTATAAATACCAAGCCAGAACCTAGCATATATTTCCACAGTTGATTTGAGACCCTCCGAGCCTTCAGATCGGTATAACACGAATAGAGCAAAAAGGGCATTGTAAAGAGTATTTTGAGGAGTTCGATCTCAATCATGAAAACACATATTAAAAATATTTTTTATAGTTATTAATCATTTTGCTTCATACATTCTAACTTTTTTAGAGAATTTAAACTTTCAGGAAGAGAACCAGATTAATTCATTCAAGAGATCTTACTTCTCTGGATAGTCCTTTATAATAGTTATATAGATCTTCTCCCCAGCTAAGAGCTCTGGACTCAAAGGCTATAATATCGTTAACATGATCATAGGCGCTGTTATTATAGAAGAGGCCAAGGGAGAGAAAATGATCTGTCACTGCGCATGAGAGGAAGATTTCTTTATCATAAACATAGATGTGAGTATTATCCATAACCAGGAATTTGTCTATCTCATCCTTGAATTCCGTTCTCAATCTTTTAAAAACAGATTCTGTAACGACAAGCGAGATGTTTATACCTTTTTCTGCAAAATATAGGAACATCTTAGGATATAGGGGATGGATAAAAGGGGAGATACCTTTTACGAATTTTGATTTAGAAATATTCTCTACAAATTCCTCATGAGGAGAAAACATACTGCTCTCGTTAAGAGATTTAGCAAAATAGCAATGTTTTAGATCACCAATTCTTTTTGAGAGATGAGCAGGTATGCTATCAAGTCTGTGACTGGACCAAAAATCATATTTATCTTCAATGGTTTCTGAAGTCTCTAAAAAAGTATGCATTTTTTCAGTTACTGCCTCCCCTATCAGGGTCAGTTTATACATGTCCTTCTCCCGGTAAAGGAGATGCCCTTCCATTAGCAATTTTATTTGTGGATAAACTGAAGTTGGACTTACGTTAAGGATCTCAACAATTTCGTCTATACCCTTTGGGCCATCTCTAAGCTGGATAAGTATCGTTTTTCTTTTTTCGGAAGAAAAAATTAACTCAATATAAGATATTTTCATTACAGAATATAAGTCTCAAAACAATTAATATTTTACTTTTTTAGAATCTGAGCGTAAATGAAAATCAAAGTTAATCCTGTTTACCTTATATGTTCTAGTTCTTTACGAAACCAAAATATGAATTTCATTAAATCCAGATCAGGATCCATTTTAAAAAAGAAGTAATATAGTATTCGCTTAAAATAATAATAATTATAAATTAGCAGATTATTTATTTGTCTACAAGATTATTTTTTTCACTTACTGGAGTGTTTTACAACTTTTTTTGATATCACTTGACAGTAATATCAAAATTTTATAGATTTTGTTTGAATATATTGGAAAATAAATAAAAAAACTAAAGGTGAGAATGATGAATAAATATCTGGCTTTAATTTTCTCTTCGGGATTAATTATTGGATTGTCCATGGCCTGTTTGGCAATAATCACAAATATTTTACTTTCCGAACCTATTTCATTGAACTCCGCAATTGTCTGGTTTTCAATGACAGCAGGTCTTTATGCAGCTAACAGATTAATCGAAAGCGATAAGGATGCAGCAATCGATAATGCTATTTCTTCGGCTGTAGCTGCCAACAAATCAGTTTTAACGGTTTTTTCCGTAGGTTTAACATTACTTGGGCTAATCCTCTCTTTTTTAGAAAGTTTGGAACTGGGACTTCTAGTTATTCTATCTATTCTTTATTTGGCTCTCTATACAACCAACCTCAGTAAAATTCCGTTTAAAAAAGGGGGTAAACGCTTGAAGGATTATCTTGGCGTAAAGAGCCTGATGGTAGGAATAGGATTAAGTTTTGTTGTCCTTTATACCGGAAACTGCTTTCACACAAGTAGCCTTATTGCTCTGGCACTTTTATATTTCCGTACCATTCTCAATGAAGCAATGAATACTATTATATACGACATGAAAGACCTTGAAGCAGACCGTATAAATGGTGTGAATACGCTCCCTATTACTCTAGGAGTAAAAAAAACTAAATATATCCTTCATTCCTTGAATGGTATAGTAACAAGCCTCACCCTTGCCGGATTTCTATTTAATCTTTTTCCGGTATACTGTCTGGGATTGCTCGTTTCATTTCCCTATTTTGCTTTTCTTATAGAATACATTGTTTATGAACCCTACAGGAGAGGTCATCTTTATTTCCAGTATATACTCCTGGATGGAGCTTATGTGGCTATAGTTCCTTGTGTGTTGCTGTTTGCCAGATTATAGCTCCATTAATTTTTTATTTTTATTTTTCTCCCTCAATGAGTTGTGTTTACACCTGAAAGATCATTTTCAATAATAAAATGAACTATTAGAGTTCCTCCCAAAAACAATATAAATATAGTTAGCAGATTTAGTATAATCTGGGTTCATAATAATAGTAATTAATGATACCATCCTGTAGACGCAAAAATATGTGGGGATGAATAGAATGATAAACAAAATCGCTATTAATGGTATCGAAGTACAAATATTCGAAAAAATGTATGACTATGTATACAACGCGGATTTCTCGAATTATCCCGATGAAGAAGTAGACGCGGCAGCTTTTTCGGAAAATGATGCCGAAGCCTGTCTTCCAAAAGTATTGGTCCGGAAAATCAACTTATATGAAAACGTTAACTTCCTGTTAGGAACTCTACATTCCAGGGAGATTGATCTACAGGGCGTTGAACTTCCTGAAACTATTGTGCTAAATGGTATAGAATATACTCAGGTTAACTTCGGGGAAGAGGAAATCAGCTATCTTAAAACTGAAGCTCTGGATGAGCCAGTATATACTTTGATATTCAGGACAGTGAAGATCACTAATGGAGTATATCTTTATGTATATCCCTTCGATACTCAAATCTTTGAGACCGAAACAGAGGCACAGGCAGCAGCGAATGAATCAAATGCTTAAATGCAAAGGTCATATGGAAGCAAAAATAAAAACACAGTGAAAATTGTTTTTAATTTTGGTACTGTTAGTCTAACCGAGAATCTTTACCTCATGATGTTAAAATTCCCAAAATTAGTGCTGCTCCAAAAACTCAACACACTAAAGATGTAATCTCCATTATTGAGAAACTATTTCCTTCCAATCCAGGAAATTCATCAGACTTCTATTTACCCACGACTAGAAAAGATGCCTTCGCCTGGCTTGATACTTTTCTTGAGGATCGTTTCTTTTTTTGAGGGCCTTATGAGGATGCTCTGGCAAAGAACGAGCCTTTTCTTTTTCACTCTATTCTTTCCGCGATACTGAATTTCAGGTCACTTACTCCTCAAGAGGTCATCGAAAAAACAATTGGATATTACGAAAAGTATTTTGCAGGGAGACGTAATAAAAATACATTTCCTTTTTCCAGCCTTGAGGGTTTTGTTCGGCAGATCATTGGCTATAGGGAATTCATGAGAGGAATGTATCGCACGTCCGAAATAAAGGGAATTTTTTTGGGCACGAAAAGAAGTTGGATTCCAGATGGTATACAGGAGAAGTAGGAATAGAACCTGTAGATAGTACTATCCGGCAGGTAATGAAGTTTGGGTATGCTCATCACATCCAGAAACTAATGGTGCTTGGAAACTTCATGCTTCTCTGTGAACTTCACCCAGATGAAAGTATATCGATGGTTCATGGAATTCTTCGTGGACTCCACAGAGTGGGTAATGGTTCCAAACGTTTACGGTATGAGTCAGTTTGCGGATGGAGGAACTTTTGCCACAAAGCCTTACATTTCGGGATCTGCTTACCTTATGAAGACGGGAAATTACGAAAGAGGAGAATGGAATGAGATATGGGATGCTCTTTTCTGGTCTTTCTTTTTATTTATGAGTACTCAATTTTGGTGCCTCAGAACTCATAGGGCTCATCATGGATCAGCAAAATTTTTCATCACAGGCACCGGTTGATACTTAGATAATGTACAGACTATATAAGAAATGTCTTTTACAAAATAATGTTAGGAAATATTTCAGAAAATTTTTCTCTCGGGATTGCTTGTATTTACTTCTCCCAAATAATCGTTAAAGACAATCTCATTTATTGAGGTTTTCACTGACGCTTTTTGCCGAAGATAAACTTTATCCTTGATAGTCGAAACTTCTTTCAATCCTGTGAATGTACAAGCTTGTCATTCTGTCTTTTGACCACGTCAATACTGCTGAACCCTGGTTTGCAGGAAATAAATTCTTTATAACATTATATATAAATATTTATAATATTTGAATTTCAGAATTATTAGACGAATATCCTTCTTCAAAATATTTAGTCTGAACATCGTTATATATCTCCTAATGTAATACAGTAATCGACGTTCTAAAGCAATTGATTGTAAAGTGTTCGACATTCTATTTGCATCTGCAATTTATGTCGTTTACTTACAACAGTGAATATAGCCAGATTGAAAATAGAAATCACTTACGTATAGTAGCCACCTCTGAGATGATATCAATGGATCCATTAGAAAAAATTTTCGGGAAAACCGCACAGATGACGGTGCTTAAGAACTTGATCGAAAACCAGAACGAATCAACCTACCTTTCTGGAATAGCCCAGGAAACCGGGCTGTCTCATTCAAGCGTGTCAAGAGTCATCACGCCTCTGGTCGGTTCAGGCATTGTTCTTGAAAAACCTCTTGGGAAGCAAATCCGGACTTTCCAGCTAAATATGGATAGCGAGGCAACAAAGCTGATAATAGATTTTTACAATAAAATTAACCAGATAGAAGCCTGATTTGACAGAAAAAATAAGGGAATTCTGATTTGAGAAGACAGACTCCTTATCTTTCTTCTCGATTATCTCCCTTTATGCAAAGTTTGTTCTGGATATTCTTTAGTGATGATCTTATAAGCAGCTGCTACAAGCAGGATTTCTAGGAAAATTTTAAGGGTGTAAATTCTACTCTTCATTCTTTTATGTCAGGGTTGACAAAAGCTTTCGTTACAGATGGGGTCATGTAGTAAATCACCTTTTGTAATCTTAAAATAGGTTTTCGTAAATACTACTATTTATGAAGATGCAGATTAATGGAAAAGCAGTGGAAGCGTTCAGCGGCGAATTTTTTGATATCACAAATCCGGCTACAGGTGAGCTTCTTGACCATGTTCCCAGGGGCACAGGCGATGATGTGGCATTGGCAGTTGAAGCAGCATCATTAGCTTTTGGAAATTGGGCTTCCACGTCTCCTCAGCAGAGAGCCAGAGTTTTTTACCGGGCTGGAGAGATAGTAAGACAAAGAAAAGATGCACTTGCAGTCCTGCTTACGCAGGAACAGGGGAAACCTCTATACGAGGCTAAAAACGAGATAGAAGGTTTTGTAAATGTCCTTGAATACTACTGCGGGCTTTCAAGCAGTATTCAGGGGGAGTTTATTCAGGTCCCTCAGAACGGATACGCCTTTTCGGTAAAAAAGCCTATTGGGGTGTGTGCAGCTATAATACCCTGGAACATGCCTGCTCTTATTATGGCCTGGAAGATAGGTCCTGCACTGATTTCCGGAAACACGCTTGTGTTAAAACCTGCAAGCAGTACTCCTCTTACAAACCTTACTCTTGCTTCTATACTTAATGAAGCGGGGCTTCCGGCAGGAGTGCTTAATGTAGTTACAGGGCCTGGAGAGCTTGTGGGCGAAGCTCTGGTTAAAGAGCATAAGGTAAGAAAGGTATCTTTTACAGGGGAATGCGAGACTGGAAGACGGGTAGCAGAGCTTGCTGCCAGCGGGAAGAAAAGAGTAGCCCTCGAGCTTGGAGGAAGCGATCCCATGATCGTTTGTGATGACGCAGACCTGGAAAGTGCAGTTTCCGGCGCACTTAGGGGGAGATTTTATAATTGCGGGCAGACTTGCACGGCTGTCAAACGGATATATGTTTTTGAATCCATGGCCGATGAGTTCATAAAAAAGCTTGAAGCTGCCATCCGGAATTTGAGAGTCGGTAATGGAGTGGAGGAAAATATCGATATGGGCCCCCTTAACAATCGTAGACAGTGGGAAAATATAAAAGAGCTCGTGAACCAGATCGAAGAAAAGGATGAAGGCAGGATTCTCACAGGAGGAAAAGTCCCTGGAAATAATTCTCACAAAAGGGGGTATTTCTTTGAACCTACTCTTATTGTGGACGTTTCCGAGGAGTCCAGGCTTATAAAGGAAGAAGTATTTGGCCCTGTGCTGCCTGTAGTTAGAGTTAAGGATCTCGACGAAGCAGTTGAAAGAGCCAATAACACTATCTATGGGCTTGGAGCATCTGTATGGACTAAAAATTTGGATCGAGCTATTTCCGGATGTGAGCATTTGAAAGCAGGAATTATCTGGATAAATCAACACCTTAAGGTAGCTCCCGAGGTACCCTTTGGTGGAATTAAAGAAAGCGGAATCGGAAGGGAAAATGGAAGTGATGCCCTTTCCGAATATCTGGACATAAAAACCATAATGTTAAAAACCTGAAAGCGCTTCACGAAAACAGAAAAATTGTAGAGGCTTTTACGTTTGAACAATATAAAATGCAAATTTTCGATGAGCTTTAAGGTATAGCCCATCGATCTGTTTTTTCTTTAAACCTTTATTAAAACTGCATAGTTTATTTTTTATACTTTGGCAGAAGCTGCATGAATTCAGAGGCTTCCATAACGGGTACGCTGTCAATTATGCAGACATCCGACCATGGAAGGTTGAAGACTCCATAAGCCTCGGCACTTTCTGCTTCGTAAAGGATGTAAATACGGTTTCCTGAAAGGTCGATCCACTGGTTAATGATATCAATTCCTTCAGGAACCTCCAGTTTCTTGAAGTGTTCAAGAATCTTATCGCGGTTCGAAGGGTCCCAGGTACTAACGTCCATGAATAACATATTTTACCACTCCTCTTTTATATGCTGCTCAAACCCCTTTCCCGAAAGCCTGGCAGCTCTTTCAAGGTCCGGGATTCTTATTGAAAGCTAGCTTATGGAAAAAGCTTATTTCCATATGCCATATCCAATGCGCTGGTTTGACCGGCGAGCTCCCAAAAGCCCGATAACGGCAGAAGTCAAGATTTTTAGATCTTGCTGTCTTTTCTCTTTTTATCACTGACAAAATCCCCACTAATGACAAGTTAGAAAAGACAGATATTCATGCAGAAAGAAATTCTGCATACGCTGACAGTAATTATTATCCCTTAGACTATATAATAGTTTGTCCTAAGAGACTATATTGAGTCGGGTACCAATTCTTTTCATACAAAATTTTGCGATGAAAATTCGAATTCAGTCTCTTCACTTGAGCCAGCAGGTTGGTATGTCTTATTTTTTTAATAGTAAGTTTGCAGCTTCGAACCCGGCTTTAACAGAGCCATTCATGCTTCTTTCAGGATAATTCGTAGAAGAGAACATTCCTGCAAGATATAATCCGGACGGCCCTGCAGCAAAAGGCAGAATTTTTTTAAGATACCCCTGCTCATACACAGGCGCAGTATCAATCCTACGGAATAGCTTTGCCCAATGAACGTCTGCCCTTGAAAACTCAGGAAACATTTTTTCCAGGCCCTCCAGGTATGAATCAAGGACTTCTTCTTCTTTTTTTACCCAGAGAAACTCCTTTTCGTCCTGGAAATAAGCAGTTATGTAGACCAGGTGTTCTCCGTAGTCCTCAAGAGGCATAAAATTCGTATGCTCGATTACCGCTCCAAAAGATACATCAGCTTTTATATTCAACCAGTAATTTCCGTCTACCATTATCCTTTTGTCAAGGCCTATCAAGGCACATGCGGTTCCTTGATACCGGATATTATTAAGGGTTTCATGAAGAGATTCGAGCCTGCCTTTTGTGAGTGTATCCAGCACTCGGGGCTCAACAGTTGAAATCACCGCATCGCATGGTACGACTTCCCCGTCAATAATTACTCCCTGCACCCTATTATCGTTGATTAAGATCTCGGTTACTTCTTTATTTTTGAAGATTTTGCCTTTATTTTCGGTAATCTCTTTGGATAAAGCCTCTATCAGGGAGTTAAAACCCCCTCTCAGGTACCCCAGTTTCTCTCCTTCTTTTCCTCTATCCGATCTTATTTTCACACGCCCTATCAGCCAGGCTGCAGAGACATTTTCGGCATTGTCACCAAATTTGCTTTTCATAAGGGGTGCAAAAAAGTTTTCATACACTGACCTGCCTGCAGTAGCTATAATCCAATCTCTTGCATTTATCCTGTCATATGAACTAGTATCATTTATTGTCCTTATCCTCAAAACCAGCAAACCAAGCTTTACCAGGTCGGTAAAGGAAAGAGGACTGAATCGCAGGATTTGAACAGGAGTGTTCATAGGGTAATTTTTCCCATCTATAAAATAGGCATTTGTTCCCTTAAGCCACAGCATTTGCTTCTCGAGTCCCAGCTCTCTAATCAGGGCTAGAAGCTCCGAATCACTCCTGAATATATGATGGTAATACTTTTCGATAAAATACTCTTTCCCGTTGTAATTCTGGCAGTAACTTGCAGCCATCCCCCCTATTTCCGCATCTTTTTCAAAAATCGTGATTTGATGTGATTTGCAAAGCTTATACCCGGCTGACAGACCTGCAAGCCCACTTCCTATTATTAAAATTTTCATATATATTCCTTTATTTTTATAATCTTTATACTGAACTCCAATTAAATCATATCTTTTTCATACTCATACTTGCATTTATCTTTGACTCATTTCCAGACCTTTTTTGTAATATAGGATAAAATCTCTAGTTGGGCGCAGGGTAAAGTTATAGGAAGCATATTCATCTTCAGATATTTCCCTGAACATCTGGTATTCCACGGGTGCTATAATAGCATCGTAATTCAGGTTCGACGGAGGTTTTCTTAAATAAGTCGCCAGTTTGTAGTCTCTCAGGTACCAGGGCAAAGGCCAATACATGTCGTCGGGATCTAAAACGCACAGAGTTAGGGTATCTGTCTTTTTGTTGAATCCTTCAATTTTCGTCATAAGATCCCGAATTTCCGGAGACGATTGTGTATGGATCATCCGTTCATTTGGGTCCATACTTTTGTAAAAGTTCACAGAAACGCACTGAAATAGAGACACTATCAGGGTGAGTGCCAGAATACCTGTCATCATAATGCGAACTTTGGAACGATCTATTTTCAAAGCAGGTTTTGAAACGAAATCCCCAAGGAAAGCTCCTGCTAAAATTGCGAAGGGCAGGACAATATGCACTACAAGCCAGGGAACTTTTTCCTGAAGGTATGAGTAAAGCAGCAGACTTGCAACTGCCCAGTAAGAGAGAAAGATATAAAAAGTGAAGTTTTTGTCTTTCTTTCTCAAGAAATGGATAAGGCCCAGGATTCCAAAGAATAAGATTGGGATTTCATATAAAAGAAGTATCGGGATATAATAATAAAAGGGCCCTCCCAGGCGTTGGATTCTATGCATTTCCATCCAGTGTGCAAAAGCCTTTTCCACAATCTCGAAAGGAGTCGTATAGTACCTGAAATAGCTAGTGTAAAACATCATTGCAATGAAAAAGAATACAAAAATTGAGAGAAAAAGCTCTGGAAGGAAGGGAAGAACAGCTGAACCTTTGAGTTGGAGAGCTTTCATTAAGCTTGAATTTTCTTTTTTCCATTCTGAATAAAACCTGTATACCAGGAAAAGCCCTCCATAAGCGCCAAACATCAGAATGACCAGATAAGCGTTTTCCTTTGAGGCTACGGCAACGGCAAGCGAAGATGCGACCAGGAGAAGGTAAGGATATCTCTTTCTGGTGTTAAGGTTCTCCAGGTATCGTATTCCTCCTGCAACGGTTGCAAGGGTACAGAAAACTATTGTCAAATCATTCCTGAAAAATCTGGAGTAGTATACCATACTTGGAGAAAATGCAATCAAAAAAGCTGACCAGAGTACTCCTTTTTTCCCGAGTTCTTTCTCAAGCAGAAAGAGCAGAAGAATTGTGGCAACTCCGAAAAAGACAGGGATCAGGCGTGCTGTCGCATCGTTGATTCCAAGATAATGAAAAATAATAGCAGTAGTATGGAAAAGAAAAGGGCCATGATAAGAGGGTTGATATATATATTCTCCGGTATCGAGAAGCTTCAGGGTGAAACTGGCATGTATGCTTTCATCATGGTGAAAAACCCGTTCTCCAAGTTCATACATTCTGATTAATAGGGCAGAAAGGAATATAATGAGTCCTAAAAATTTATATTTTATTTCAGAGATTTGCTGCATTGTTTTCCATACCTTCCAGCCTGCTGCCTCCTTATAAGACATAGTTCTATTTAAGTGATATGATGAAAGCTTATCAATGCAGTAGACTCAGCTTTCTACTTGAAATACGGTGAAATCTACAAAAAACTTGAGATTTTTCATATACTTATAAAAATAGGGATAAAATACTCAATAAACCCAATATTATGCAGAAACTCGAAAAATTAACTTTTTTAGCCACTTTTAAGAAAGTACTTATTGTGAGCAAGCCGAATACAAAAGAGAAAACTATTGCAAGAATAGAAGCAAAATCTACTTTTATAATATCTGTGATTTGTAATACAATTTCAGCTCCGAGGACTGCAGGAATACTCATCAAATAACTATATCGAAGAGCGTTTTCAGAGTCGAATTTTCGAAAGAGGAAAAGCCCGGTTGTAGTTCCTGACCTGCTGATCCCCGGAAGTGCGGCAAAACCCTGGCCCAAACCGACAATGAATGCATCTTTTGTGCTCGGCAATTTTTTTGTACTTTTCACATTTGCTGAAACCCTCTGAAGGATACCTGTTACTATTAGAAATATTCCTATGACTGCAGTTGCAGCGTCTCCGGAAAGCTGGGCCTCTTCAACAACAAAAAGCATGATAGGAACCCCTATGATGTCCTGTCATGAAGGTTGCTATTATAAGAAAGCTAATTAAGCTGTCTTCTTCATTCTCTTCCTTTTTGAGATTCGATTTTTTACCGGATTTATTTCCCAGAATTGTTTCTGAAAAATATACCGGAAGTCTTTTTAAAATTTTATTAATTTCTTTTCTGAAGTATATTGCTGAAGCCAGTAAAGTTCCTATATGCATCCATATGGCCATTGGAAGTGCTTCGGAGAGTGTTTTTCCAAAAAATTTAATCATTACAAGAGATGTCATTGCTTTACTGCTAATTGGCAGCCATTCTGTAATCCCCTGAATAGACCCAATTATTACTGCTTCAAAAAGTGTTAGCATGTTGATCGATATGTACATCTGATATATATTTTTATCTGTTTATCTATAATTGTATATCTAACAGGTAATAATATTAATCTTAATATTTTTTTGGAATTACTTTACGTATCTCAAATTTTTAAATAGGTATATTTAAGGGGCAGGATGAGATAGTCATTCTCATGACTGAAATAAAGATTAAGCTATTTGCAAATTTGCGTGAAGCTGCGGGCATATCCGAACTCCTGCTTTCAGGAGAGAAGGTTATCGATGTCCTTTTATCTCTCTCAGAGAAATATCCTCTTTTAAAGGATCTCATCTTTGAAAAGTCTGAGGAAACCAACGAGATTCCTATATTGTGTGGTTCTATAAATGTTCTTATAAACGGAAATAATATCAGGCATCTGGAAGGGCTTGAAACTCTTCTTTCGGATGCTGATGAAGTTGCAGTCCTACCTCCTATTTCAGGAGGCTGATTTTTCTTCAGGAGGAGGTCATGGGCAGGATATTCAAGGAGCGAACTTCTGTTTGTGAAGCTTTGAGACTTTTCCTTGGTAACATTTCTCCTTCCGGAAAAACGGAAAGAATCCCAATCGAAGCATGCACAGGCAGGGTACTTGCAGAAACAGTGGTCTCCGGGAGGGATGTCCCTCACTACCGGCGAGCTGAAATAGATGGTTACTCTGTCCGTGCTTCCGATACTCTTGGTGCCTCTCCTTCAAATCCCATAATGCTGCAAATCTCCGAGCATGTAGAGGAAGGGAGTGCTGTATGGGTTCATACCGGAGCTGTCGTTCCGGATGGAGCGGACGCAGTCGTAATGGTTGAGGACACATCCGCTGTGGGCGATATTGTTGAAATCAAAGCCCAGGTATACCCTAACAGGAACGTGGGGCAGATCGGAGAGGATATAAGAACGGGCGACGTGGTCTTTGAAGAACGGGCATCTTCTTCGTCCGTTCGATGCGGCTGTTCTCGCTTCCCTTGGATTTGATACGGTAGAAGTCTTCCAGAAACCTGTCATTGCAGTTATTCCTACTGGCGACGAGCTGGTAAGCCGAAAAAAGTCAAGAGACGTTCCGCCCCCGGGAATGGTACTTGAGACTAACGGACTGATGGCTGCCCTTTATGTTGAGAAATGGGGAGGAATTCCTCGATGCATCGACATAGTGCCCGATAATCCGAATAGCATAAAAAAAGCCATAGAAACAAACCTGGATGTAGATATGATCCTTCTTTCAGGAGGAACTTCGGTCGGAAAAAGGGATCATGCTCCTGAGGTTGTGGCGTCACTTGGAAAGCTACTGGTGCATGGTATTGGTATCAGCCCGGGAAAACCTACAGCCCTTGGAATAATAAATAACGTCCCTGTGGTTTGTTTGCCCGGATTTCCCGTCGCCGGATTGGTTGCCCTCTACTTCTTTGTTCGTCCTGGAATCCAACAGCTTGCTTCAATACCCAAAGTTCCCGGACTCTTTTTGAAAAGACGCCTGGCTACAAAAATAAGTTCAAGAATAGGATACGTTGATTTTATTCGCGTAGTTTTTGAGGGGGATAGAGTACGTCCTCTTGCCGGAGACAAAAACGGTGCCCTTAGCTCTGTTTCAAAAGCAGACGGCTTTGTGTTAGTTCCAGAAAATGTAGAAGGTTTTGAAGAAGGGGAAGAAGTAGAAGTCTATTATATTGAATAAAACAGCTAAATATTGAATAAAACAGCTAAATATTGAATAAAAAGGTCAGCTAATAGAAAATGTAAAAAATAGAATCATTTTTACATAAATTATTTATTTAATGCCAGGAAACAGGTATCCTATAGGTGATGAAGTCCGCCTTGACTATCTAAGTCTGAACCGCTTATGCTAATGACTTCTACATAGCTTATGAGGTAATAAAGTGTATACACTTTTATTAGTAGGTATAGGCGGCTTCATAGGAGCTATCCTCAGATATGTTTTAGGTGGGTGGATACAGAATAGTTTTGTCAATTTCCCGATAGGTACGCTGGTTATAAACACTACTGGCAGCTTCTTTTTGGGCTTGATTATGTACCTTTCCGAGTACCGGGGCTTTTTTGATGACAAAACAAGGATATTTTTGACAATTGGAATTTTAGGGGCTTTTACAACACTATCAACATTTGGCTATGAATCGTTTAGATTACTCGATGACTCTAAATTATTTCTTATGGCAATAAATGTAGTAGCGACTGTATTATTTTCTATGCTGGCTATATATTTAGGTAAGATTTTAGCATTAAGCCTCGGCACTTAACTCTTGAGTGAATAAGTGAATAAATCAACAAGAGTATCTGGGGAATTATATGAAACGAGAATCTACAGCTATATTATTAAGGATATTTATTGGGGAATCCGATCATTGCAAAGGTAAGCCATTATACATGCATATCGTTGAAATGTTAAAAGCCGAAGGAATAGCGGGGGCAACTGTGTTTAGGGGAATTGCAGGCTTCGGAAAACATAGCTTTATTCACACAACTTCCATACTGCGCTTATCAACTGATCTGCCAATACTTATTGAAGTTACCGATCTTGAAGAGAACATTGATAGGATCAGACCAAAATTAGATGAAATAATAACTCAAGGATTAATTACGGAAGAGAAAGTTAAAATCATACTCTATGATAGTGACGAGAAAAGATGAAAAAGGTGCATTATAAAATTAATAAATCCAAAATTTTTGGAATGCTTTAATTAAGAGCCGATCCCAAAAATATACCTTATCAATTAGTGCCAAAAATTACAATTCCCATTTTGGCATTATATGGATTTTTAGGATAAGCTCTAAATCAAAAAAGTTGACAAAAGTCCTGAAAGTTACTTTACGAGGGCTTTTGCAGATCTTCTGATGAAACGTCTCTTATGGCCCGAAGAGGTGAAACGTTGCGCAGGCCCAGGATGTGCTTTTTGAGCTTTTGACTTCTGGACTTTGATTACTTTGCCTTTTCTGTCTTTAATTTTTACCCAATCAATGCTGCCGGTTTTTCCCATAATCATTCCTCGCTAATTTAATATCAATGCTAATTTAATTATATCTGAATATATTAGTAAGTTCTCACGTCCAATTTCAGTGAGTTGTTCAGTCATCGATGATCACTGCCGATTGCCGCGGATTTTTCCTTCGTCAGTGTGTTTCAACGTGTGATATTCTTGATTCCAATGATCTTAATTTTGTCAAGCTTTGGGTTATCATAAGAGAAATGCTAGTAATTAAATGTTACGGATATAGGCTCCTCGCATTACCGAGGAAAAGGATTTTTTAAGAATCGAAACTCATGGGATAGGATCTATCAATCACAATCTTTATAGAATTTGCTTTTTATTATTTGCTTTTTATTAGCACAAGATGATTATTCAATTATTTGTTCAAGTACAGGAGTGAGGGTCTTATTATCCTTTTCCTTTATATTAAACCTAATAATGAACTCTGATCCAATGTTTCTATTTATTTTAAGTTCGCCATTTAATTGACTGACAAGAGAGGTTACCAGCTGAAGTCCCAGACTATCAAGTTCCTCTATATCGATATCCACAGATTGGGAGCTACTACCAGTGTCTTAGAAAAATATCTTAAAATATGATGTAATAAGTGATTATTTACAGCTTTTAATTACATTGCAAAATTAGCAGTAAACTCAATACAGAAAAATATATTCTTTAACCGGAAGGAATATCATAGCTATAAATTGCTGCCATCGTTACGTTTATTATCAAAACCTGGCACCTGTAGTACAGTTGTTCGATTGATATTCTTTTGTCTTCTGTTTAGATCTTCAATAACCAAATTTAAACATTGAATGCATGTACAATCATAAATATCTAAAGATGTGTCTTCATTTGGTCTATCTTTCAGTGAAGTTAATCCACACTTTGTTGCCATATCAGCAACGTTTTCTACTAAATGTGTAACCTGTCGCCTTTTATTTAAGTCGCCAATTACCAAACTCAAGCATTGGGGGCATGTACAATCATAGATATCCAGTGATGTATCGTCATCACCGGGCAGATCACTTAATGAAGTTAATCCGCAAATCGTTGCCATCTCAGCAACATCTTCTACGAAATGTGTAACCATCTTTATCATCTCGGATCCTACTCAAGGAAGCAGTTATTCTTCCTTAGCATTCTTTACTAACGCATGAAAGTATATCTCTTCATATCGTTTGTTGCATTTATATATTCAAACCTGTCAAAAATACAACCCACAATTTTATCTCTTGGCGCTAGTGTTTAAACAGCTCCTCGAAAATTAGTTAATTTTGAGACTGTATATACAATATATAACGATTTTCCGGGATAAAAATAATTTCAGTTTAAATTCGCCACTTTCGAAAATCAACATAAAAAATAGTTTATTGTGTTTAAATACATACAAGACAAATATTTCAAAAATATAATTGTCTGAGTATTTACTCCTAAAGCATGATTATCATAGTAAAATCTTGAAGAATTAAATCAGATTAAAAATTTGAGTTGTATCCGGTTGACACATTATTAAGATCTGCAGTTACATTTTTTACGTCTGCGTTTAAATGGCTATAAGCCACTTTTGCGTGTTCGTAAGCTGTTGTGGTATTGTTATATACTGCAGTTGCATTGTTAAATAATTCAGTCACATTATTATATGCTGTCGTTGCGTTATCATAGACAAGCGTTGCGTTATCAACTGTCTCACTTATATTGTTATATTCTCCTTTTGAATTATTGTATTCAACAGATAAATTATTATATTCTGTTGATATTTTTTTGGAGTCTGACATTATGGTTGGCATATATATTATGACAAGACAAAAGAGCGCCAATATCAGAGCTAATTTTATTTTGTGTCCGAGTTTCATATCATCATCTGATCCGTAAAAGAGTTTTACACGTACTTAATCATAAACCTATCCGAAAAGAAATAGTGTTTCGTTCTTGTCTCATGAAAAAAGTAAGAAATCAAGGTTGATTAGCCTATAATCTAAAAATATAAATGAAGTGAACTAAATATGGGATATAAATGTGGAATTTCAGAATAATTTCTTATTACCAAATCACTTGTTTGATTTATCCTGATGAATAGAAATATTAGAAGAACCTTCGTTAGCAGTTGATTCACATGAGGTGTGTTTTTTTGTCAAATCCGGAGAACTGGGTGCCTTAATAATAAGATACGCTACGACACCAAATTCAATGATAAATAAAATTATCTCCCACCAGGCTAATTCCCAAAGTCCCATATTAATATAAACAGCAAACAAGAATAAATAACTTCGTAAATATTGTTCGAAAAATACTTTGGTGTTTGCATGTTCACACAAAAGTTCGTTTTGTTCCTTCAGCCGGATCAGTAAACTGAAAACGAATCTTTCTATATAAATATAGTCATATAATTGTTACAATTATTCTAGGATAGAAACGAATTTAAATAAATAATCATGGTATATATAGGCAGGTCGACAACCTATCCATAAAATATTTTACACCTACATTTAACAAACCAATCCTCTGTCGACCTGTTATCCTTTTCTCCTGTCAAGTAGCCAGCTTACAGTAAGGAAGACAACTGCAGCAAAAATCATGTAACCTGCTATCATCAAAGGACTGTTATCCTCAAGGAATGAATTTAAGTTATTTTGCTGTTTGTAATCCGGGTACATAATATCATTTTTGTCATTGCTGTGTTCCAGTCCCAGGGCATGTCCTAATTCATGTTTTGCAAGGACAAGCATTGTACTGTCGTCATACGGGATCCAGTTCGCTTCTTTATAATCTCCAACCCCAAGTACCATATCTACGTGTTCGAATCGCATATTCTCAATTGTTGGGGTTGTATAGCCTCCAACTCCGGCAGGAGCACTTATATTTTTCTCAAGATTGTCGACCCACGTTATCCTGATATCAGCTTTCTCCGAATCCACAATTTTAAACACAGGAGTGTAGTTTAATTTTCCATTTCCCCCTTTTTCCCAGTAATTAAGAGCTTTTTCTATCTGTACGTAATAATCGGGATTATAATGGGGTGGTAAATTTGTTTTATCTATATATACCGCGATTGGAGAATGATCCCATGGATACTCTAAAGTTTTGGGATATATATTATCAGAGTCTCCAGAGGCAACGGGCAAAATAGGTGCCACCAGCAGTAACAAAAAGAATAATCCTATTCCATACACACCTTTCCGATTAATTTCAATTAGATTCATGTAATCTCCCCGGACCTTATTTGTTTGACCCCTAAAACCGATTTAATAGTATTACCATATCGCATAAAATACTTCTCGGCATCCCAATTTTTTAGAAAGGTTCAATTTACCGGGAATTCTACCTTTATTGTGTCTCTCCCCATAAAGTGGGTAAGGGATATAGGGCTTGAAGCAGGAGATACACTTAATCTTACACCCATGACTAATCAAACTCTATTAATCTCTTCATGTGTGGGCTCGTTTATCAAGGATTCAGTGCGTCAGAAAATGATAGGTCTTGAACTTATTGAAGAATCCCGAAATGAGCTGGTTTTTTAATGCCTGCTTAATTACAATGACCTTCCCCTTAGTCGAGTAATTAAAAATATGTACGGCCTTGTGCTTTCAAAAGAGGGATGTATAAAATTAAATTCCCGAATAACTTCATTTTGTGTTTTCTTTGCCTAAACGGTATGGGTCAGTATTCAATTTTTCGACCGGTTTTACGTTCATTGTACTTACTAATTTTTTTCTTGAAAAATTTCCTGTATACTAGCAGATCAGCCTATAATCTAAATTAAAAAGGTTTAAAAACTAAACACAGTCTCAACTTTTACAATTTGTAATTAACATTTTGAAGATTTTCCATTGGAACTAAAGGGGTATTTTTGAACACGTAAAGATTCGAATAATAAAAAACTGCCGTGACTGTTTTTAAAGTTTATATCGCATCTGTTCAAAATCTTAATTTCTTATTGAACTTGGGCTCATAATGATCAATCTCAAATCTGACCAGTTAAATTCTCTTTAAAAACTTCCCCAACCTCTTCTTTAGTTTCCGCTTTACACTTCCCGACATCTGCTCTAAAATAACGGTCGTTGGCGTATTTTTCCCTGCAGGCGCTACTTTTCCTTCCCTGATCGCTGTGAGCACGGCTTCAAGGGTGTTTTCGGAGGCGTCAATTTCGGTATAGGCCTGCCCTACCATTTCAGCAATGTGGGAGTCGCTTCCTGCAACGCCCGGGATTCCGAGCCGGTTTGCCTCAATTTCAGCTTTACGGTTTGCGTCGTTAAAGAGGCAGCGAGAATTGAAAACTTCGACTGCATCGATATCAAGCCCTTCAAAATCTCCTATCCCATGAGAACTTTGCTTATAGGGATGAGGGATGATAACCACGCCTCCAAGTTGCCTGGCTTTTTCAATCGTTTCCTCCGGGCTCAGAAGAGGCTCTATGTTCTTCCTGGCTCCCAGGACAAGTATGTGTCCTTTTGACGAAGATACCTCTACTCCCGGGATGACCGTGATTTTGAGGCCAAGTTCCCTGGCTCTTTTTTCGCAGGCCAGCCCCCCTTCGATGGTATCATGGTCGCAAATCGCAAAACCGTCCAGTCCTCTTTCCAGGGCGACATTAAGAATCTCATCAAGAGATGCTTTACTGTCCTTTGAATACCGGGAATGTACGTGAAGATCGAATTTCATGCTAGTACGAAAATGGTAAGTGAATTTATATAAAGAAACGTGAAAGAAAAAGGGATGATCTAGAAAAAAGGGTATAAACAATGAATTGCGAACGGGCAGGGCATAGCAAAAATCTGGTCTAGGGGTATATTTAGGATATTAGGTAGGAGGGTCTGATGTCTGTTTCTTAAGTAGACACCCGTTCGCATACATACAAACGACTTTTGAATATAAATACCTTTCGTACTTATGCGAACAGTAAGTAACTATATAGATAACCTTCTGACAAAAGGATGCCGGAAAACACTTGAGAATATTCAGACTGCTTTTATAAAAAAGAAATTAGTTTTTATTCTTCTGATAAAGTTTTTTAATGAGGAAAAGCTGGAAAATCTTCCGGATTTGTGACTTCTATTCGGAGTTTATTCAGTTATCGGAGTATTACCCAGGGTCTCTTCATTTTTTATCAAAGCCTGCGCCCTTTTAATGATCTCTGTCCTGGCTTCGTAATCCACATTTATCTTATCTCCATACTCAACCCTGTGCACTATTCCTTCTTCGTACAACCAGGAGAGAATTGACATGCCTCTTTCCGAATTAGGCAGAGAAAGGGAACAGGAAGACCAGGGCGGCAGATGCTTTATGATCTCGGCTTTAAGCTCATTGATTCCGGTTCCTGTTTTTGCTGAGACGAAAACCGGATTGGGAGTCATGTATCCTATTAGTTCCATTATAGTGCCAAGTTCGGATTCTTCAAGCAGATCGGTCTTGTTGAGCACAGTAATGATAGGGACTCCCTTGATGCGGTCCCAGAGAGTATCGTGAGCAGTAGATAGTTTTTGCAGGATTGTATCGGGCTTTTCACTTACGTCGACGGCAAGGAGGATGAGGTCCGAGAGAAAAATCTCATTCAGCGTGGATTTGAAGGCGTCGACCAGCCAGTGTGGGAGGTCTTCGATAAATCCTACGGTGTCTGTCAGAAGGGCTTTTCTTCCTCCAAGGTCAAGCGCACGGGTCAAGGGCACAAGTGTTGTAAAGAGCATGTCCTTTACCTCGACACTCTCATTTACAATAGCATTGAATAGAGTGCTTTTTCCTGCATTTGTGTATCCTGCGAGGGAAATTATTGAGAAGCCTTTCCTGTGCCTGAAAGCTCTCAGGGATTCATTGTCCTTTTCTGCAGATTCAAGTTCCTGTTCAATTCTTGAGATCCTTTTCTTCAAGTCCTGTTCATAGGACTCCTCATAATCCCCAAGCCCCATGAAGCCTGGCCTTTCCTCCTTTGTAAGGAGGGAGACAACAGCTCTTGCTCTTGGCACTTCGTACTTTAGTCTTGCCAGTTCTACCTGGAGCCTGGAGCGGTGGGTGGTTGCTCTCTTTGCAAAAATCTCAAGGATCAACTGGAATTTATCGATAACCTGGCACCCGCACATTTCCGAAATATTGAAGAGCTGTATGGTAGAAAGCTTGTTGTAGAAAATTGCCTTTTCCGCACCTGTGATTCTCACAAGTTCGGCAAGTTCCTCTATCTTTCCTCTCCCTAGCTGGTACTTGGAGTCAGGAAACCTGGTCTGAGTAAGTTCTTCAACCGGCAGATAACCTGCGGCTCTTGCAAGTTCCTTCAATTCCTGGAAAAGGTATTGCTCACGTTCTGGGTCGGAATTCGGACTGGTTCTTTTAACGAGAATAACCCTGTTCCCGTTCTCGGATGTTATTTCTGCTGGAATTTTCATGCCTCGATTTTCAATTCGTTAATTAATAAGTTGCGAGCACTTAAAGAAATATGGTGCGCAAGTTCGATTCCCCTTCTCTCCGCAATGGACTCCTGGAATTTGAAAGGCTTTGAAAACATGCTTTCCAGCACCCAGATGGGTCTATTGTACATATCCCCTTTTTCTGCCACAATAGTCCCCTCAAAGGAGAGCTGGTCAGATGTATCTTCAATCAGCTGTACGATATCCAACAGGCTGGGATCTCTTTTAAGCCACAAAGGTTGGATCTTGATCTGTTTGACCTTCTCAATATGATTAGCGGAGACGGTGAGGGCTACTGCTGCACAGACCATGTAATAACCCCCTTTAATCCGGTGCCTACCAGAGATATCCACTGCAATAATGTCCCACATATTTCACACTTCAAAGGTCACATTTTAACTCTGCTTATATCCAGATACTCTATCTTTTCTCCGTTCTCGATTGCAAAAAGCATTGTCTTACGCACACTGTTTGCAAGTCTGACGGCCCCTGACATAACCGGAAGCCTGAATTCAAAATCTGCTGGTATGGTGTTTACAAGGTATTCCGAGTGCGGGATTTTTTCAATTGATTCTACTTTCTTATAAACTCTGAAATGTGTTCCGAATTTAAAACCTGTTTTAACTACGTGCCCTGAGTCTCTGAGGTTCTTATATACACCATACTTCCTGAGAAAAGAACTCTCAATCTTTAAGGCTGCTTCTATGAACTCTTCAAAGGAAAATACCTTTCCGTCCCTGGCCTGAATCGTTACTATGCCTTTGGATAAAAGGTATAGAGATTCAACCAGGGAAAGCTGCAACCTTTCGGAGTCAAGCATTTTTCCGTAGAATCCCCTTAAATAAAGAGTTTCTGACGCCTGAGGATCCCAGGTTATCACCCTATCTTCAAGGAAAGTCGCATCGGTCCTTACAGCAGGATAAGGTTCAGACATTTCTCCTTTGGGATTTGTAGTTTTAATCTCATAGAATGTGAGGTCACTTTCTTCGTCCACTACTGCAAGAATAAATTGTTTATGCACGTTTTCTGCGGAATTAACCGAGTCTTGCAAGAATTTTGCAGAAAGCAGCTGCCTTTCAGACTGTACATGAACAAAAATTGTCGATGAAGTTTTTCCGGGATGACTACCTCTGGGGTATACCCTGAAATCCGCAGCTGAAGGCTGTACATAGTAGCCTCTCTCCTTAAGGTCTTTATATACTATGTATTTTAACTCAAAATTGGGCTGCCTCAAAGAAGCCTGTTCGAAAAATGTCTTGAAATCAAGTATTTTGCCTTCAAGCTCGATTTCGAGCTTTCCTCTCGACAGCAGGAACGCAGCTTCAACAAGCGAGAGTTCGAGACCTTCCACTTTTGGACGCCCGAAATAACTTGTTTTGTACAGTTCAGTTACCGCTGCCTTACTGGCGAGAACGCGGTCTTTTTTAAGTTGTGCTCTCAATATTTTCACCTGAAAAGAAAATAAAATGAAAATAAGTTATTGTAATACCTGGTTTAAGGTGACCTGGCTTGAAATATCTTATTTATTATAACCTCTAACTAGATAAAAGGTAACTATTCGGAGTATGAATTATCGATACTCTTCTTAGCACCGCACTAAATGACTTCCATCCATCATGAACTGCTAGCTCTTTATTTCGGGAAGGAATTCCTTTAGTATATATTGCTTCTCATCCTATTTTCAGTGGGGAGAAGATTTTGATATCAGGGTAGAATAGCCCTAAAATACCTTTTGCATACAGCAACCAGGTATGTGCTATATATTATCAAAACGTTGTCAATGGTGCTGCATACTATAAAAAGCCTATGAAGGTTCATCCTTTCCGAAAAGCGGCAAATGAAGCTCTAAAACTTGATAAAGTGCTATATTAACTTTAATTTAAAAGGAGAAAATATTGATTAACGTTTTAACATTTGTTCTCTCTGCATAATTCAATGGACTCTGAAGATCCTATCTAAAAAATATTCCATTAAAAAAATATTTCATATCCCAGGAATCTGGGAATATTCATTCTTAAGAATGTCGGATTTAATATCGGATCGGATTGGAACCATATCTTGAGCCAGTTCTTTTTTCCTCTTCGGTTTTACTATTATCCGATACAGTTTCACCAGCTGATTTTTCGTCTTCTACTTTTATTTTATGGCAACCACATGAACAGAAACCTTCTTTGTGATTCTTGATGTGCTTTATAACATAAGCAACTCCTACTGCTGCAAGAACACAACCCACTATTTTCATACATTTATGCACGTTATTTCCTCCAACTCTTATATTATTTTTTATTATCACTTAAAAACTTAATTTGTTTTTAGTTATGGTATATAGTAATTATGGAACTTAATATAAATATTTATCTTACTATTATTTAATTATTTTAATAGTAATATAATTATTAGTTTCAGTATTATAAAAAATGTAACGCTGAAACATTTTTCCATTATTTCATTCTTTTCTTTCTGCATTGAATTGATTGATGCCTTTAGCAGTATTTTCAAGCAGCTTGAAAGCAATTTCCTGGTCCGGCCAGAAAGCCAGTCCGCAGTCCGGGCTTGCGTACCTGATGCGGTCTCCAAGAACGGAAAAACCTGTTTCAAGTCTCTTTTTCACCATCTCCGGAGTTTCAAGCTCGGTGACTATTTTTTGCATGTACTCCTTTTCCTTCCAGGCATTGACACTATATTTTTCATTGATGATGCCTATAAGGCTGGAAATGTCAGTTCTCGATACTCCAAGCCTGATAAATGTATTCGAGTCTTCCAGCACTTTTCTATCAAAGATATCCAGATAGGAAGGAGTTGCAGCATACTCAAAACCTATGATATTTATAGGTGTCTCGCAGACAAGCTTGTATTTCAGAGGACGAGTGAAGGTGAATTTCCACATCGGCTCCCTGCTGCCGGGCATATGTAGAGGCAACGGTAAGAGCTGATATTATGTCAGCATCAGATAACTCGATTCTATCGTTTATACCAAGGCTGGGTTCATCAAAAGCTACAACCTTTATTTTGAAGTTTTTTGCAGCTTTAAAAGCTTGTTTTATGAAATTCTCAATATCCTGGGCAAGGATGTGATATGCATCCGTAAAAGCCCTCGTCCCGAAGGCCTGAAGGTACAGGTCTGTAGGGCCTGCAACACAAACTCTAACTTCAAGCGTTTTTCCTGTTTCTTCCCTGTATTGTTTTGCAAATTCGTCAACTATCTCCAGTTCAAGAATTTTTGCATTTTCTTCTTTCAGTACAAAGGGCTCATAACAGTTTTTTTCATCTTTTATGATATCCAGAAACTGCCCTATCATGTCTCTAAATTGGGGATAAGTGGGAACCTGCACGCCAACGTCAATTTTTTTCCGTAAAGCCTCCCTCATCATGGAAAAGAGTTTTTCGTCTTCATTTCGATTCTCAGCTGCAGCCTTTACCCATTCTCTTGTTATGCCCTGAGGTGTCGGAAGGCTGCCTCCATCGATAAAAATAATATTCTCCATGCCTGTATATATGACAATTTAAGTTTTATATGTATTGCAATTTCCTTTCTGCATTGAATTGATTGATTCCTTTTGCAGTATTTTCAAGCAGCTTGAAAGCAATATCCTGATCCGGCCAGAAAGCCAGCCCGCAGTCCGGATTTGCATACTTTATGCGGTCTCCGAGAACGGAATAAGCTTTTTCAAGCCTCGTCTTTATGACATCCGGAGTCTCGAGCTCAGTTACGATTTTTTGCATGTACTCCTTTTCCTTCCAGGCATTGACGTTATACTTTTCATTGATAATACTAACAAGGCTGAAAATATCGGTTCTCGCTACTCCGACTCCTACGCAAGTGTTTGAATTCTCCAATACTTCTCTATCCAGGAGATCCAGATATGAAGGATTTCCTGCATACTCAAAGCCGATAACATTGATAGGAGTATCACATATAAGCTCATACTTCAAAGGAGAATAGAGATGAATCTCCATGTCTGCTCCCTGCTGCCGGGCATAGGTAGAGGCGAGAGTCAGAGCAGATATGATATCAGCATCCGAAAACTCAATCTTATCGGTTAATCCCAGGCTGATTTCATCCAGAGCGATAACTTTAATTTTGAAATTCTTTGCTGTTTTAAATGCATGTTTAATAAACTTTTCAATATCCTGTGCAAGGACATGATACGCATCCACAAAAGCCGTTGGCCCGAAAGCCTGAAGATATAGGTCTGTCGGGCCTGCAATACAAACCCTGACTTCAAGAATCTTTCCGGTTTCTTTTCTATATTGCCTGGCAAGCTCCTCAATTATTTCCAGCTCAAGGATAGTTGCATTTCCTTCTTTTAGTACATAAGGTTCAGAACAGTTCTTTTCATCTTTTATGATATCCAGAAACTGCCCTATCATGTCTCTGAATTGAGGATACGTGGGGACCTGTACTCCCGCATCAATTTTTTTCTGGAAAGCTTCCCTTATTATAGAAAAGAGTTTTTCGTCTTCATCTCGATTTTCAACTGCAGCCTTTACCCATTCTCTTGTTATGCCCTGAGGTGTGGGAAGGCTGCCTTCATCGATATAAATAATATCCTGCATGCCTGTATATAGGATAAATTAAGTTTTATATGTACTGTATATATGTACTGTAAATTACTCCAGAAATGATATTCTTTTAAATTTCGAACAGATAAAGTTGTTTTTTACTCGCTAATCAGTGGAATGATGAAACAGCATTTTTCGGGCAAGCTCTAGGATGAATAAATGTAACTAAGATGTACAGTGAAAATATTTTCATTTTTTGTAAGTTCATTTTTTATCCTTATTGCATATAATTAGGCGTTAATAGAAGGTTATGTGCCTAAAAGATCAGAATCCAGGCTAAATACAGTACTTCGCTACAAATCCCTTCTTCATTTCCCACCATCGATTTACCTTAGATAATCCACCATAATCTAACCCTTAACTTTCGTCTCAGCCATTCTTCAAATAAAAGTATAATCAGGAAAAATAAGTTAATCTGACAATGTCAAGCTAATTTATATAAATAAAATTATACTTAGCGGTAGACGTGAAAAGGAAATGTGCCAAAGTCAGATTAATATTTAAAAATTAATATAATTTCTTCCATAATAAAAATATAATAAATATGACCTTATGGTAGGCCAATAATCATTTTTTGTCTAACCTGAAAAGGAATGTAACAAGGAAAAGAGCTATCATACAAACCATTGCAAACACGGGCAAGTTTGAGCTTTTTCCCTTTTCAGATTTCGGTCCTGATGCTTGTATAGTGTTTGATGTGTTATTTTGTACAGCGTTTACCACATTAGCTCCGGGCTGTGTTTTTGCATCAGCTGCAGGTTGTGTTTTTAACACAATTTCCTTCTGTATCAGTGCCACCCGTTATTGCAAAAGGAGAAAATCCCGGGGTTTGTGCCGTGAAATAGAAATAACTACTATCTTCACCAAGGAGACTGATCGGCAGAGAATTCCATTTATTGTCGCTATACCTTTGCAAAGTGATTGAGGACTGATTTACATTTTTTTCGCGCATCCAGGATTTCGCAACTTTAAAGCATATGACTGAATTTTCAATATTGCTAGATGTTGCAAATCCGCTGTTTCCTACCCATATATTAAGGGACTTATATACCTCTGCTGAAGGCAGTTGTGAAACCAGGGTGGATTTTCCCTTTAGCATCTCAACTATGGTCGTCGTCTTTCCAGCTGTTTTCCTGGAATTGAAAGTTATATAAAGAACAGAAGTAGCGTTTCTGGGGAAATCAAACCTTACGGAACTCCCACTGGTAACGAAGGTCTGTGAAAGTTCTTTAGTTTCAACATTGCTTTGAAGTTCAGGAGAACCGCCTGCACCTCCACCCCCGCTCCCACCGCTGCTTGAACTGCTACCTCCACTGCTACTTCCACCACTGCTGCTGCCACCTGAATTTCCGTCCAGCACGTTTATTATTGCACTTTTATTCGCAGTTCCGTTGGAATTACTTACAATTAGGTTTGCAGTATACGTTCCCGGATCAGTGTATGTATAACCTGGATTTACTTCTCCTGATTCAGCTGTTCCGTCATTATTGAAGTCCCAGCTTCTTGATACTGCATTTTGTGAAAGGTCAGTAAACTGGACTGATAGAGGTGCATTACCGCTAGAGGGATTCACATTAAAGTTTGCGACTGGAAGAATTTTTTCTTCACTGAGTGCTTTATTAACAGTTATTTCCATAGTCTTTGAATTCGAGCCATTTTCATTACTTACTGTCAAATTGACGGTATATATTCCGGCTGTATAATAGGTATGCACGAGGTTTCTTGAAGTAGATGTATTGCCGTCGTCAAGATTCCAACTACCATCCGGTTGCATTTTTCGATATGTCGGTAAAATTGACGAAAAGGGGTGCGTTTCCGCTCGCAGGAACAGCACTAAAGTCTGGTGTAGGCAGAATTTTTTCTTCATTATTTACTTCAGTTACAGATATTGTCATAGTTTTTGAATTCGTGCCGTTTTCATTGCTTACTGTCAAATTTACTATGTACACTCCAGGGAGAGGATAAACGTGAATGGGTGTCTCACTGTTGTCATCCATAATACCGTCATTGTTGAAATCCCAACTTCGAGTTATAGCATTTTGTGAAAGATCAGTAAACAGAACGGAAAGCGGAGCATTTCCGCTAGTGGTATTGGCGGTGAAGTTTGCAACTGGAAGATTATTCTCATCGATGGGTGCTTCATTAACAGTTATTTCCATAGTCTTCGAATTCGAGCCGTTTTCGTTACTTACTGTCAAATTGACGGTATATCTTCCGGCTGTATAATATGTGTGCACTAGGTTTTTGTCGGTAGATATATTGCCGTCGTCAAGGTCCCAATGCCATCCGGCTGCATTTTTAGAGATGTCTGTAAAATTAACGGAAAGAGGAGCATTTCCGCTCGCAGGAACAGCGTTGAAATTTGCTTCTGGAATAATTTTCTCTTCATTATGTGCTTCGTTCACAGTAATATCCAGGGTCTTTGAGTTCGTTCCGTTATCGTTAGTCACCGTCAGGTTTACAGTATATTTTCCGGGTATAGTGTATACATAAATAGGGTTCGAGTTTGTTGTTATCGGCAACTCCGTCATTGTTGAAGTCCCAACTTTGTCTTATAGCATTTTGTGAACGATCCGTAAACTGGACGGAGAGAGGAGCGGTCCCAATGGTTGGGTATGCTTCGAAATCTGCGATGGGATAAATTTTTTCTTCAGTAAGCGCTTTATTCACGGTTATTTCCTTAGTTGTCGAATTCTTGCCGTTTTCATTACTTACTGTCAAATTGACAACATATTTCCCGGCTTTCGAAAAGATATTCACTGGATTCTGAGTTGTAGAGGTATTTCCGTCATCGAAGTCCCAGTGCCATTCGGTTGCATTTTTCGATGATATCGGTAAAATGAACGGAAAGAGGAACATTACCTATAGTAGGATTGGCATTAAAGTCTGCTTCAGGAAGTTCGGATGAGGCCTTAACTATTATTATATCAAGACTTGAGTTCATGCCATATTGAGAGATTATAGGAAAAACTGGTTTTTCCGGGTTAGAAAGAGATACAAGCGGAAGATAGTCAAATTCATCCTCAATAAAATTATAACTCAAATCACTAATACCGTCCTTATTAGAATCCGAACTTATCTGGGAATAACCGGTCCTATCAGGGTTCGCCCAGAAGTTTCCTCCTATATACGGACCTCTAACAATGTTGGTACTTGCAGTCTTACTTATGTTCCATATATTTGTACTTAAAACAGGTTCAAATTCATCTAATGCTGCATTTTCAGTGTTGTTGAAGTAGTTATTATAAATTAAGTTGCCATAAGTATCGTACAAATGCAATCCAGTTCCTTTATTGGAATTTATAATATTGCCTGTAATGGTATTACTATTTGATTCGCCAATAAGAGAAATACCTTCAATGTTATTTGAAATTAAATTATTTTTAAGTGTGTTATTACAAGAGTCAAATAGTGAAATTGCGTTACTGCAGTTTAAGAATGAGTTATTGCTCAGAGAATTTAACAAGCTGTCCCCAAGGCTGATACCTGTCACACTATCGGATATTTGATTATAGACAAGTGTATTACCTGAGCTGAACATATATAAATCGATACCACAGCCATTATTTGATAGATTGTTATTCGTAATATGGCAGTCATTAACTCCGAACAGATGGATTCCAGCATATTTGGCTCCATTTATGCTAAAACCTTGAATGCTTACTCCGTTTGACCATATTCTCAATGCATCATCAGAGCCATTGCGTGACTTTATTATAGTATTGGATGGATTTCCGGACTCCGAAATAATCGTTATGTTTTTCTCAATATTAATATTCTCTACATAAGTACCCGGTTTGACAATTATTATATCCCCTGGACTGGAAGCATTAATTGCAGCCTGAATAGAAGTAAAATCTGCGCCAGGATTGTCATCTACAGTTATTTCTTTTGCCGACGCTATAGATGCCGAAAAAAATAAAAATACAAAAACTAAGGCTATTGGAAAAAAATTGTCTATATTTCTCATTTTCCTTTTTTCCTGATTGTCCCTATTTATAATTAGTGAAAAAAATCATAATGTATATTACTTTCTAATAATCTTTAAACCTTTCTTTAAAGTAGAAAAATAATTACACAAATCCGACGTGCGATTTAAAACAAGAATTTAGGGAAGAAATTTTGAGAGCCATCCAATCCAGAGTTTTTTTTCCTGTGGATCTTCTTTACTTTCGTGTTCTTTAGAAAAAATTCCCTTCATCCCCCCTGAGATCAGGGCAACTATATCTTTTATGGCAAATACCTGTTTAAGTCCTTTGGGAAGGGCCACATATCTTGGGCTCCATACAGGATTGAATTTCTCTTTAAAATCCCTGAGACCCTTATAATTGTAAAAGTGTTCTCCATGAGTGAAGATAAAAGATCCGATTTTATTCCAGATTGGGGAAAACTGCCTTTTTTCAAAGCCAGAGAGGGGCGCCATTCCGAGAGAGAAGTACTTATAACCGTTTTCCTTACCCCAGAGCATGAGCTTGACGAACAGGTATTCCATCGTCCTGTCCGGGGCATCGGGGCTATAGCGCATAAGATCGACACTTATTTCTTCTTTATTTGTACCTATCCATATATTTGCAAAAGCCAGGATTTGCGTTTCGTTCCGGACAATGGCTGCCGGAAAATTACTCAGGTATTTCTCATCAAAAAATCCCACTGAGAATCTCTTTTCCTTTCCGGCTTTCATTTTCATCCAGGCATCTGATATTTTTTTAAGTTCCGGTATGAGCTTGGGGACTTCTTCCGGAGGGATAATTTCGAACAGGTATCCCTTTTTTTCTACGTTCTTCAGTGTATAACGAATATCTTTTCTCGCACTACCTTCGAGCGTAAATGATTCAAGGGGTACTTTAGCATCTTCTCCAATTTTGAACAGGGTAAGCCCCATATCAAGATAAATCGGAATATATTTTTCGGACACCTCATAGAAAGCAGCTCTGCCCTGGTGAAGCTTACTAATCTCATAAAAATCCCAGAGTAATTCTTTTGCCTGGCTTTCATTCCCAACAATGTCGCCCATCGAGATCCAGGTCCTTCCGGAAACCCCGTACATTAAAAAAGCCTTTTTTTCATCATCAAAAAACAGGTATTTATCACCGGTGAGCACAAGATTGCCCCAGGTTTCCGTACTTCGGTTGACAATATCTTTTGCAAGCTCTATTTCTTCTTTATCAGGAAGGTGAATATCCCTGGAAAACGGGCTCAACAGTTTTGCGATACCAAAGATCAATAGGAGAAAGAAAACTCCTACTGTAGCCCTCAGAAAACTGGAAGCTTGTGAGTTTATCCCGAACTGCCACCAGAGTTCGTTTGAATACTCTATATGCCTGTACGAAAAAAAACCTAGCCAGACAAAACTTACCAGTACCAGAGTAATGGCAATAAGGTTCTGCCGGCTAAAAGACTGGTGCAAAAGAGACGATTTTCTGTAAAAATATTTCCTGCAGGGGAGCAAGCATATGAATAGTGCAAAAAGAATCGTTGCCTGTTGATAATTAAAGTCTTTCAGGAGTGTAAATATACCACCCATGAAAAGTACGATGAGTGAAAGCACATAGGCTCCGTCAATTCTCTTCCAGAGCCCATTTGCCAGAAGCAGAAGCAATACTCCCATTATGCTTCCAAGCAGCCTGGAAACTTCAATAAGGGGCATAGGTATAAAATAATTTATCCTCTGCAGGTATTCAGGGTTTGAATTCAGGGCTCCGGAAAAAAGTAGAGATATCCCCCCAAAGAAAACCAGGATAGAGAAAATTCGAGGAGTTAATCCTGCAAGGCCGGAGTACGTAACTTTTCCAATCTGTCTGAGGAGTTTTTCATTCTCCTGAAATTCATAGACAGTAAGGTCAAGGAACCCAAGCAGGAAGGGCACAAAATAATAGATTGATCTGAAAAGCAGAAGAGGTCTTATTATGTCTACCGGATCGAAATAGGGCTCCAGCATAAAAATCATAAGGGTCTCAAAAACTCCAAGTCCTCCGGGGACAGTGCTTATTAATCCTATTAGTTGAGCCAGCGCAAAGAACACGAGTACATGAAGCAAGGTAAGCTGTGGGTTTGGAGGGAGGAGAAAATAGATAATGCTTCCTGAAAGCAGATAATCTGCCGAAGCCAGAAAAAGCTGTAAAAAAGCGATTTTTGGTTCAGGAATCTTTATCTGATATCGTTTTATCCTTAGATCCCGTTTCCAGAATGAAAGCGAGAAGTAAGCAAGAAGAAACAGCAGTAATAAGATTCCGACAATATTAAGGGGTATGGGAGTCTCAGGCATGTAAGCTGATAATTTTACAGGATAAAAAGTGAAAAGCAAGCCGGCAACAAAACAAAAACCTATCCAGAAAGTGGACACGCAAAAGACTATAATGTCCCATATTTGAAGCAGGGTCAGCCCATACCTCGAATACAGTCTGTAGCGAAGAGAACTTCCGGTTAAAAAGTTAAATCCCACACTGTAACTTATTGATGTGCTGATAAAAGAAATCCGGGCAATCTGCCTGTAAGGCATAGGTTTTTTAATTTGCCTGACTGCCAGGTAATCATATCCGGTTAAAGCAATATAACTTAAAATCGTAAAAAGAATAGCAATTCCGATATGAGTCCGGGAGACACTGAAAACATCTTGAATAATATAACTTGAATGCAGATTATGCAGCTGTTTGTCCAGAGTCCATAAAGCAAGAGAAAAAATAACGGCTGGTATGAAGTAACTGAGCAAGCTCTTTAATTTAGGAATTTTTTTCGATATACTGCTATCTTGTTTCATCCGGATCCAGTATTCTTATATTTAATTGGTTTAGAGTAAGGATTTAATTCGGAGAATGTAGTTATTTCGGAGAATGTAGTTATATTAGAAGTTCTATCAGCACTTAGTTTCTTAACTCTTAAAGTAAATAAATTTTTGGCTACTGTTTGGATACGAATACATTCTCCTATCTGGTCCAGATTAGGCCTCAATCTTTTGAGCACGCTTGTAAGTAACAGCCCTCGAATTCCTCTCCGTTTCTTCCTTTCCGTTTTTAAGGATCGTAAATTCCTTTGAAAGCATTCCCAGAACAACTACCGCCATAATGTATTCTGCAACTGGCGATGCAAACCAGACCCCATCCAGGCCGAAGAAAGAAGGCAGTATGAAAAGTAAAGGCAAGAGAAGCACAAAGGTCTTTCCCAGATTAATAAAGAGTGCCGTTTTGACCCTATTTATTGACTGGTAATAAATAGTAGTGAGAAGCACAATGCCTTCTGCCAGTAAAGATAACATCATGATGTTCATTCCTCTCAATGTGACTTCCATAAGCTCGGAGTCATTCCTGCTGAAGATCTTTACTATACTCTCCGGGAACATGTAGATTAGCACAAACCCGAAAGCGCCAATAAGAATACATGAAAGTATTGACAGTCTCAAAGTTTTCGAAACTCTTTCATAGTTACCAGCCCCATAATTGAAACCGATAATCGGCTGTACTCCAAGGGCTATTCCTTCAAACAACATGTAAAATATTGAACACATATATCCTATGATGCCATAAGCAGAGACCTCAAGCTCTGAGCTGTATGTAAGCAACATGTAATTATAAGCAAAGAGCACCAGAGCGAGTGACATCTGCATCATGAAGGATGGAAGACCTGCTTGAAGTATCTGCTTCAAGGTTCCGATTTTGACTTCCATGGTCCTGAGCTGAAGTTTCAACTTTGTCTTGTTCCTAAAGAGATAATATGTCAATAGTACTGCAGTCAGGAAAAAGGAAACTACTGTCGCAGTTGCGGCGCCTGACATTCCCATTCCCATCTGCATGACGAAAAGATAGTCAAGCACAATATTGGTAAATACTCCTGCAATCATGATGTTCATGCAGAGATTTGGCTTTCCGTCAGTCCTTATCAAAGGGATTAAGGCGAGCGTAAGAACCATAAAAAACGAGCCCATGAAAGTGATCCTGAGGTATTCGCGAGCATAATTAAGAACTTGCCCGCTTGATCCCAGAAGGCTGATAGAAGTCTCGCAAAAAAAGAGTCCGCTTACAGTCAGGACAGCTCCCGCAAGAAGACATAAGAGAAAAGTATTGTTTACGATATCATGGACTCCCTTATTATCTCCTTTTCCAAGTTCCAGAGCTGTTAGACTGGAAGAACCGGTTCCGATCAGTACACCTATCCCTACTATTATAATGTAAGGAGGATAAGCAAGAGTAATTCCTGCAAGTCCCTGGCTTCCAAGAGCGTTTCCAATAAAGAGGCCGTCGATAATTTCCAGAATGCCTGCAACAAGGACGCCAATTACTGACGGAAATACAAATTTCCAGAACAGATTAAAAATGTTCCCGGATGTCATCTCTTTTTCATTTTTCGAATTGGATCCTCTATGCTCTGCAAAGCTATATTTTCCGGAGCTTGCAGCTGGGTCTCCAATATTTTTTCGAATAGAGATGTCCGGTGTTTGCTATGAAGGGTCTTTCAGAACGGTTTTTATGTTTCGGAGTATTCTGTCCTTTTTCCGGTTAAAAGACCTGCTAAAACCGTGTAAAATGAGATTATGCTCTACTAAAGATTCGTGTTCTTCTGAGAGTTCGTGTATGTTTGAGACTTTGTATTTATTTTCTCTATATGTATTTAAGAGCTTGAGATACTGAGACTCAGCACCCTTAAATAATTTACATGGAGTCATGTTTCATCCTGACGAAACTTCAGAAACATGCAAATTCTAGATAAGTTACTTCATTGCAGAATAATTTGTCTGCCACCCGAATAGAACTTGCATACATTCCTTGTGTGGTTTTGTGCTGTCTCTGCAGCATTAATTCATTTTTGCGAAGTTCGTCAATTAAATAAGATTACTGTTTAGATACCAGTCCATCACTGATTCTATAAAAAATTAGCTAAATTCTCAGCCAATTCCATTTAAAGATTAAATTACTAAGTACTTATATATTTTCACTCTGTTTTATTTCCAAATGTTCTTTTTATATGTTTAATTCAGATCTTAAGTTAGAAACTGACATACTTCCCACGCAAACTGTGGGGAATTTTTTTCGCTGGTTGTACGTTTATTAAAGAGTGTACGGTCCAGAATCTTTTGAGGGGTATCAGTGCTCCCTTTCCCTGCATCTCTTTCTGCAGGGAATTGACCGTTGCCTTTAGGCGTCAACGCGATATTAAAGGCGGCGTTGACATCGGCGTGGTCAACGTGCCCGCAATTTGGACACTCAAATTGTTTACTATGGCGGTTGCCTATAAGTCCGCAGCGGCTGCACTTTTTGCTAGTCGCATGAGGATCAATATAAGCTACCTCCACCCCTCGCAGCCTGGCTTTATATTCAATAAACTGCTGGAGTTGGTGAAAAGACCAGCTGTTCAAGGAGTATTCACGTGAAAGCAGTTTTTTTCCTGTTTTTTCCCTTTTTATTGTTTCTTTGCTTTTTCCGCACCTCCTTATTACGCGCCGTTTTTCCGTAGACCTCTGAGATTTTCAAGTTTAATTCCACACCCATTGTATAGGGCCACATCCACAATTTTTCGGCTAATTTTATGGTTTAAATCCTTTATAATATTCTTTTCCCTGTTTTCTATGGCTTTTAGTTGTTTGTCTTGTCGTATGTTTGTACTTGTCCGTATTATAGAGCCGCTTTTTTATACTCTCGTATTTCTTGTGCGTATGGTAGCACATTTTCCCTAGCTTCCAGACTTTACCGGACTCGGGATCCGCTACAACGGCAATATGTCCTTTTGTATTGCGGTCAACTCCGATGTAGTGCTCCGGAATTCCGGATTCTTCATCCGGGAAGACAACTGCAACATAAGCATAGTTACAGTCGATTTCTATCTGGGAAATTCTCTTGAAATTGTTGGAAAAATGGTAGTTAAGCAGGAGTTTCAAGCAGGGTATAACAAGGATTCTCTCATCCCTGTTGACATTGACTGCTCGGGATGGGATAACCAGTTTGACATTTTTTGCGGATTTGATATCCTTATTTCGGGAGTATTTTCTGATGATCTGGCTTGAGATCGTTGATTTCAAGCCTATGTGCTTAATATTTCCTGTTGAAATAAATTCTGATGTTGGAAATTCATTGGAAAACTCAGAAAAAGTAGAAAATGAAGACGAAACCGAAGGAGAAAGAGAATAAACAGGATGAGGACAGGACTTTTGTATCGAAGCCGAATTAGGGCCTCTCTGTTGAGTCCGGTGTTTGATACATAGTTCAGCAATCTTTCGAGCCTTTCGGAGTTCCTCTGAGAAGTCCCGATTGTGCTTGATTTTATAAGTCAATAGCATCCGGGTTATTGCTCCACGGTCAATCTTCATTATATTTTTAGAGAATATAGGTGTTCTGGATTAACCTATTGATTAAATTCAATTTCTATATATGTAATTGCCAAACAAATATTTAAGCATTTTGTCACTATAAGTGGTTCCAATTTTCATTAGTTCTGAATGACAGAATAATATATCTTTCCCGGCAAAACCGCTAAAACAGGCGAGAATATTATGATTCCTGTAAGATCTCGACAAGTGACCGAGTTTCAAGGAGTCCTCTCGATTTAAAAATATCAGGGTCAATAGCTTACAGGTTTTAAAAGTCAATGACCTGAAGCTTTACGAGAGGGGCTCCTTCATCAAATTATCGGTCTGCTTTGACCGGGAGGGTCTGCCCTCCGTAAGGCATCAGGTGAATCTTTGCATCAGGTTTTTCTGAAAGGACTGCAGATAGTGCTTCCTTTAAGCCTGGCATTGGAATAAAGAAAGCAGACTCAGTTTCTTCCTCCGGGAGCTTTGATACCAGGTAAAGTTTACATTTTTTTGCAATTTTTCCGACAATTGCACTTTTATGCCCTCCGAACTCGAAACACTGCTTTATGCGCTCGATAGCGTCGTCAGGGCTCCGACATTCGTGATTCCAGCGCTCATAAACCTGGTTTCCTATTCCTTCAGCGCATTCAGCCACAAGGACAATAAAACCTCCTGCTTTTACTGCCTGGGTTGCGTTGTCAAGAGCTTTGTTTGCCTGGAAAAGATTTACGTCTTTTGGAAAACCGCCACAAGAGACAATAACTGCATCAGAAGGCTCAACAAGTATCTTGTACATGGAATCTACAATTTCGGTTCCCTTCCTGTGAGCCTCAATAAAGTCTCCGGCAACGGCAGCAACTATTTCTTTTTTACTATTAAGCACCACATTCAGGATAAAGTCAAGGCCGAATATTTTTGCGGCTTCTTCCATATCCTGTCTGACAGCTCCGTCAACCCTTCCGGAAATAGCATTTTCATCAATCATCATTTTGTGATTTGTGATTATTGTCTCTCTCGAACTTATACCCGGAAGTACGGACTTTGCCCCCCCGCTGTATCCTGCGTAATAATGGAATTCAACGCTTCCGGTGCCTATTACGATATCTGCGTCCATGACCTCTTCAAGTATTTCAACAGGAGTTCCCCGGGAAGTCATGCCTATACGCTGGCATCTGGCAGCGTCATGCTGGATACAGCGAATCTCGCTATAGATCTCCTCTCCAACCAGTTTTTTCGATTCTTCTTCAGTCTGATGGCGGTGAAGTCCAAGCGCAAAGACGATCATTATGTTTTCGTTCTTTATCCCTCCCAAATAAAGCTCTTCCAGCAGGGGAGGCAAAAGCTTTGAAGTAGGAGTCGGTCTTGTTACATCGCTAACTATGATTGCAATCCTTGAATCGGGAGTTACAAGATCCGAAAGCCGCTTGCTTTTTATGGGATTTTCAAGAGCCTTTCTAATTAAAAAACTCGCTTCTTCTGTCTTTAAAGGTTCAGAAGGCAGAATTACACTTGAGATATTCTTCTCTGGGATTTCCAGCTCAAGCGTCGTGTTTCCAAATCCTAGAAGTATCTTTTCTGTTTTTGAATTCATGTTCATGCCAATTTTTTAGTTTTGATAATGAAGTGCTTTAACAATAAGCTAAGACATATAAAAATGAACTTGAAACTTAAAAACATATTTTAAATGTATGTTTGTTCAGGAGCAATTTAATTTCCTTTTACTTCTTCGTGAAGTGCTTCCCAGATGGTTTCTTATCTCTGTACTGGTAAGGTCCATCCTCCATAAGGCATAACGTGGATTTTTGCCTCCGGGTTTTCGGAAAGGATTTTTTCAAGTGCTTCTTCTATACTTTTCACAGGTGTGAAGAAGGCTTTTCTACTTTCTGCATCCGGAAGCTTTGAGACAAGATAAAGGTTGAACTCTTTTGCAGCCCTTCCGACAATAGCGGATTTATGTCCGCCGAACTCAAAACAGCCCCGGAATTTCTCTATTGCTTCGTCGGGAGTTTTGCATTCCCCTGTCCAGCGCTCATAGACACTATCTCCTATTCCCTCTTTACATTCTGCTACAAGAACTATCGAACCTCCCTTTTTGACGGCAGGTATTGCATTTTCAAGAGATTTTGTAGCCTGGAAAAGGTTAATGTCTTTCGGAAAGCCACTGCAAGATACTATTACCGCGTCTGCGGGTTCTACAGGGATCTTGTACATGGAGTCTACAATCTCGGCTCCTTTCTTGTGGGCTTCGACAAAATCCCCGGCAACGGCAGCAACAATTTCCTTTTTGCTGTTGATCACGACATTGAGGATAAATTTAAGGCCCAAAATTCTTGCAGCTTCCTCAATGTTTTGTCTTGCCGGACTATCGATTCTACCTGATAGGGGATTACCTTCAAAAAGCTTGCTATAAAGGCTATGGTATGAAAGTATAGATTTTTCGGAACTGACTCCCGGAAGTATAGACTTCCCTCCCCCTGAATAACCCGGATAATAATGAAATTCCAGTGTTCCTGTACTTATAATCAGATCGGAGTCGGCTACATCTTCAAAAACCTCAACGGGAGTGCCAAAGCTCGTCTTACCTAGATACCTGCATCTCCCTCTATCATGTTGAATGCAACTTAAGCTTTCGAAAACCTTTTTCCCCACAAGACGTTGGCTCTCTTCCTCAGTCTGCCGGCGGTGGAGCCCAAGAGCGAAAACAATGGTAATATTTTCTTTCTTTGCCCCTCCTTTATAGAGTTCTTCAAGCAGGGGAGGCAGGATTTCCGCAGTTGGAGTTGGCCTTGTAACATCGCTTACTACAATTGCAATCCTTGAATCAGGTTTTACTATTTCCGAAAGCCGCTTGCTTTTTATAGGATTTTCAAGAGCTTTTCTAATCAAAAAACTCGATTCTTCTTTTATCACAGGTTCTGAAGGCAAAATCACTCTAGAGAGATTCCTCTCCGGGATTTCCAGTTCAAGTGTTGTGTTTCCGAAGGCTAATAGGATCCGATTCATTTTATTGTCACTTTCGTGCCGAGATTTTTACTATTACTTAAATTATAAGATATTTAGAGTTTCAAAAATTTAAACTTGCGCTTTCTGCACATTAAATATCAATTCAAATCTCAATTGAATCTCCAGGCTTCATGATCAAAACCTTCGCTTCAGTTTTTGCTTCCACTAACTGTTTGAAAGCAATTGGGTTTTGCCTTATTACATCAAAAGTATTATAGTGCATTGGCACAACGATTTGGGGCCGGATAAGTTCTACAGCTTTTAAGGCTTCATTTATTCCCATGGTGAATCTGTCCCCAATGGGTAGAAGAGCTATATCAGGGTTGTAAAGTTCACCAATAAGCTGCATATCTCCAAAAACACCGGTATCTCCGGCGTGATAAATAGTGTGTCCTCCAATACCTATTACAAAACCTGCAGGGCTACCTCCATCGAAACTAAAGTCCGCAGCATCAATAGAGGAAGAATGAAGTGCATGTGTCATGGTTAAGGTTGTGTCCTCCACGTTTACTGTTCCACCCATGTTCATGCCTTCTGCAAAGACACCTTTTGATTTTATGTAGTTTGCAACTTCATGGATTGAAAAGATCCTGCAGCCAGTTCTAGCTCCTATTTCTATAGTGTCGCCCAGATGATCCCCATGTCCGTGAGTAACCGCAATAATGTCAGGGCTCAATTCTTCAGGACTGCACGGAGCTACAGGGTTTGAAGAAATAAATGGGTCAATGAGTACTTTCTTATCGGCTTCGAGCAAAAAAGCAGCATGTCCAAGCCATGTTATTTTCACGTTTGCCATTCTTGATCTCCTGATCCGATGATTTTGCCGGAAAGCAGAACCATTAATCTGATTTTACAGGGAATTAAATACTGGATAAGCAGGTTATTAATCATTAGTGCTCAAGACGTAATTTATTAAAAGTCTTATTATAAATAAGTTAAAGCCCAAAAGTAATTCTGAAGTCAGATTAAAGTCATATTAATATGTTACTTCCGTCTAAAACTACTGAAATGAAGATAGGTCTTGTGATTCACGGACCCGAAGTTATAGATTCGGGAGAAGCCATAAAAGTGATTGAAAAGCTCTCTTCCATGGGCAAAGTGGAGGCAAAACTCGGAGGAACCATGGGAAAGACAGCTGTGCTTGATGCCGGACTCGAAGATCTGATTGACATAAGCCAGCACTTAAAACCCAGCGCCTGTATTGAATGCTTTTTTAAGACCTCTGACCTTGTATGCCTCCTTAACAGGGGAAAGACTATTGAGACTGGAAAAGCGTTTGGCAAAATGGTTGCAGCTCGTGTTCGAGATCCGGAGACAATACCTTTTTTCCTGGTAGAAAGCCCGAATTCTACCGACGGTAAATTGATACCGCTTAATGCAAAAGCCGAAAAGTCGCAGGAACAACTTTCTAAATTTTTAGATCTTACATCCGAAATAATCCCTCCCCTTCAAAATTCAATATATATGGAAGAATGCCCTAAAACACAAAGAAATCGAATTATCCGAAAGCTTGCCGGAGTCTTTCCAGGAGAGAATATTTTAATAAACGGATTCGTGATTGGAAAAGCCTTATCTTCCGAAATAACGATAGTTTCAGAAAATGGTTTTATTGTTGCAATCAGAGGGGGGGAAATAAAGGAACATGGCCTTGAAAAACTCCATAATTATGAGAAAAGGGAGCCTATTGACCTCGAAAAGGCCTGGGTAAAGAGTGGAGCCCTTCGTAGAAATAATTTTTTGACTCCGCAGACCCGAAAACAAATTGTATGCCCTCGAATCTCAGGTCCGGTTTCCGGACCCGTTAAAGGAAAAGTCGTACTTGTCGACCATGCTGCAGAGAGTGTCTTTGAGTTGTCTGTAGGCGCCGAACTTGCGGTTATTGTAGGGGATGATACGACCGCAATAGCGGGAGATATCCTTTTCAGGCTTGGGATTCCCATATTTGGAATTACGGATGGCGACGCTGACGATCTGATCTGCCACACCAGTTTCCTTCCCGGATCTATAGTGCTCAGGCTGGCAGCTGGAAATGATGACATAGTGGGAAAAAGAATTAAGGATAAGCTCTTCAGGAGGGAAAATTCGATTATTTTTGAGGACGTCCAGTCTTTCAAAAAAGCCGCTCTGAAACTTGCAGAGCGTGAAATTGAAGCTATAATAGAATACTAAAAATATCGAGATTTTGAAGCACATTTCAATTTTCGTATTGTATCAAGTCATCAATTGTATCTACATATTCTGTCCGGATTCCTACCTTCTTCTCTATATATTCTTTAGCGCTTACGGTTTCCGGAACACTCTCAATGACAGTAAAGCCATGGAAATTTCTTTCCACATCTTTATAGATGACAAGCTCACTATTTTCCCTGGGAATAATGAAGAGCGTTTTACCTCCATCTTTAGCTGCCTGAGCTTTTTCAAGAACTCCACCAATTGCGCCTACATTTCCATCACTATCAATAGTGCCTGTGAGAGTAATGCTATTATTGAGCTTGACATTGTTATCAATTGCCGAAATCGTTAAAAGAGTCATGAGAGCACCTGCACTGGGACCATCGACAGATGGAATCTTATCTTTGGCGTCTATGCTGAAGATAATATCGCTGCTTAATAGGGATTTCCCGGTTTTGTTTTCAGCAACAGAGACTGCAGTGTTTGCTGCATCCTGAAATACAACACCCATCAATGGAGTTGTCTGGACCAGTACGCGGCCTTTTCCCTCCTGGACCTCAGCAGAGATGTTAATGAGGGTGCCTTCCTCTGTGACCGATTGCCTGCCATAAGGATCTGTAGGATCTGACTGGACAGACTGGTAGACAGCCGGACCCTGTAGAATGGCATATCCCTGTAAGCCTCGGAGAGAGGTTTTAGAGTAATTCTCTAGCTCTGAAACATCTTTCTGGTTAGAATCCGGATTGGAATCATGAGAATTAAGTGACTGATTATTCTGGTTTGTCTGTGCTTGAAGGTTCCCGTTTACTTTTTGAGGATTATTTAAACTAGCCAGCATTTCTTCAATCTGTCCCTTATATAAAGTAGGCATTCCTTCTGAAGAAATTACAAAGTAAGCGTTTGCAACAAGCGAAAGGGCCAGTAGAAAGGTGAGAAGTTTTGATTTCATACTACCAACCTATATCGGGTTTTTAAATGAATTGTTTTGATGAAGTGAACGGTAGTGAATAATTATTTTGCTCACTTGACTTTTTTAAATTGGATGGCTTTAATATAAGCTTACTTACAGAAACAAAGAGCAATAATTGGTTATATTTCTAAATTAAATATTAATTTCGATTTAAATTGTAATAAAAACTTAAATAGAGTAAATAATGCTTTTTAATTCCTGTAAATAACTTAAAAAACAGAAAAATGTGTCAATTTAGCATAAATTGAGAATTAGTGAATTTTAAGTGCATTGTTCCAAAACTTCTAGTTCTCCTAAAAAATGTCTTTTCATAATCTTATGAAAACTAAGAAGCTTTCCTAAGCTCTTTTAAGACATTATCTTGCATAATAAATAAATTTAGAAGCTTTTAAATTACATTCTGTCTTTAAATTTATTACTTAAAATTTGTAAAGATTTAATTGTAAAACTAAAATCAAATGAAGCTTAGTTATAAAACTCAATTCATTGTTTAAATTTGCTATATTCTCGATTAAATGAGATAACATTTAGAAAAATCTTAAAAAAGTAATGATTTATTTTACATCTAGTTAACTTGATGCTTTTTTTAATGAAATTCTAATTTAAAGCATCGACAAATTCTTGGATAACAAACATTTTTTTGAATAATTCATTTAATATAGATACATTTTTTTAAATTATAACCTGGAGAGATAATTGAGGCAGCACAATAATTATTTTTTATTACTGATATATTAAAAATTTGCTAGAACGGGGGTTAGTAAATAAAGCAATTCTAATCCTTAAGATGTATGCTTTGAAAAAAATAACAACAAAATTGATGTGATCAGGTTGAAATTAAACAAAATTAACAGTATTACCAAGGATAGTCTCATCTATGAAAACTTAAACTCCAAACTGACATTTAACACATTTTCTTAAAATAAACAAGTTCCGGTATACTTTCATTTGTGGTTGTGGGGTATCTTTATTGAAATAACGAAAAAAGTTTTTATAATAACAATTTTCATTTTTTTCGCCCTTACAGCCGCGTTTACGTTTTCCTATAATACTCAACTTTCTAATTTTTTAGAGTTAGAACACACTGATACATTAGAGCATATGGAAAGAGTGCAAGAAAATATTAAGACTGAACAGGGATATCTTGATAATATAATTCAAGATTGGGCAAGCTGGAATGATTCGTATATATTTATTAAAGATGGTAATCAGCAGTTCATAGACTCTAACATCCAAAATGGAACTTTTACCGGACTTAAAATTAATATGATAGTATTTGTAAATAAAACAGGGTCTGTAGTCTACGCAAAGGCGCTTGATCTTCATACTGAACAGGAAGAGCCGGTTCCGGTAGATTTTCTTAAACTAATAGAAAATGGCACTGTCCTTACAAAATCAGAAAATGATAGAATAAGCGGTATTGTTTTACTAGATAAAAATCCAATGTTTATTTCCTGCCACCCTATCCTTACGACAAAAAATGAAGGGCCAGTAAGGGGTACTGTAATATTCGGAAGATACTTTGACTCTTCCCTTACCAATTCTTTAAAAGTAGCTGCAAAATATCCCCTTTTAACATATAGAGTCAATAAAGATATGCCTTCAGAGCTTAAGACGAAAAAGGAAATTTTTTACGATGACCCGGATGCGATAATACTCGAACGCGTGGATGAAAAAATAATATCAGGTTATTTTGAGTTAAGGGATATTACAGGTCAACCTGCACTTATTATGAGAGCAGATTTTCCCAGAGACCTTTATTTTAATGGTAAAACAATTCTGACGCAGACATATTTGTTCCTTTTGCTGACAGGACTTGTAACCGGGTTTGGAATTAAATTTTTGCTGGATAAAATCTTCGTTTCCAGGTTAGTTGAAATTGATAATTTTGTTACAAGAGTCAGGTCAGAGAAGAATCTATCCAGAAGGTTGTTTCTAAAAGATAACGATGAACTTTACCGACTATCAAGGGAAATAAATGGAATGTTAAATGACATTTATCTGGCGGAACAGGAATTAAAATCACAGGAGCAAGAAAAAAAAGTGCTCCTGGATTCTATGAACGAAATTGTTGTTTTCGTAAATCCTGAGTTAAACATTCTCTGGGCAAACAAAACTGCTCTTGAGTGCATGAAAAAGACCCTTCGAGATGTAGTGGGAGTAAATATCAAATCCATCCAGGATAGTAACTGTCCCTTATCCGAATATACAAAACTTGAACAACTACTAACATCAGGCAATAAAAAATCATGGGAATTAACTACAAAGAACGAAACTGTATGGTTTATCCAGGCAATCCCGGTGCTAAGTGAAGAGGGAAAAATAATAGGTGTTCTGGAAACTTGTAGAGATATTACTGAAAAGGTTAAAGCTGATCAAATGAGGAAAAAGGAGATAAACCATAGAATTAAAAATAATTTGCAGATAGTGTCCTCTTTACTGGACCTTCAGGCAGAAAAATTTAGTGACAAAAAAGTGGTTGAAGCTTTCAAAGAAAGTGAAAGCCGCATTTTGTCGATGTCTCTAATACACCAGGAGCTTTACGAATCCGGAAAACTTGATACTATTGACTTTTCATCCTATCTTTGCAAATTAGTAGCAGATCTTCTTAAATCATATAATTCGACGGTTTGCGAAATAAAGGTAAACCTTGATGTCAGCAATATTTTCCTTGAGGTAGATACTGCAGTTTCACTGGGTATCATAATAAATGAAATGTTTACAAACTCGATTAAATATGCTTTCCCTGCAAGAACAAATGGAGAAATTTATATCTCGCTGGTTAAAGAAGCATTTAAAAAAGAATCAGGAGAAAATGAGTTCTCAAGCAACCTTCCTTCTAATACTTCGCTTAAATATTCCCAGGAAAATGTAACTTATAAACTGATTTATGCAGATAATGGAATAGGTATCCCAGAAGATCTCGATTTCGAAAACCCCGATACTCTGGGATTGCAGCTTATTAATGCCCTTGTTGATCAGATTGAAGGCCACATTGAGCTAAAAAAGAATAATGGAACTGAATTCAATATCTGGTTTACAACCCTAGTTTTGCAGAATTTTACAAATTTATACTCTTGAACCCCATATTGGGGGTTAAGAGGTAGAGATTAGAATTTAGAATCAGGTGATCATCCGGAATCTTCAGGTGATCAGCCTGTTATTAAGTTGGTCATCAGTGATCTAAAGTTAGTCTCAAAGCCCGATCTTGGATTTGAAGTTATCTAAGCCTATGTCGTCAATAAATTTGCCGAGTCTCTTTTTGGTACCCGAACTTTTGTAGAAAGTTAAGATCTTATCTACCGTTTCAAGAACTTTTTCTTCGGACAGCTCCTTTGCAACGACTTCGGCAAGTCTGGGTGAAGCAGCTGCAGAACCCCCAACCATCAGGGTATATCCTTTGGGAGTGCCCATTATCCCTATATCCTTGATTGCTGGCTCGGCACAGGAGTTAGGACAGCCTGAAACACCCATTTTTAGCTTGGAAGGCATGGGCATTCCATGATATTTTGCATCAAGCTTCAGACCCAGCCCCAGAGAATCTTGCTTTGCCTGCTTGCAGAAAGTTGTTCCCGGACAAATTTTTACACTTCTTACGCAAAGCCCGACAGCGGCTCCCGGTTTTATTCCCAGATCAGCCCATACATTATCGAGGTCTTCGTCTTTTAGACCTACGATTGCAATCCTCTGTGCAGAAGTCACTTTAAGTGCAGCTGCCCCGTATTTTTCAGCAACGTCAGCAAGTTTTCGGAGGGTTGCAGGGTCAACAACTCCTGCGGGCAGGTGGGGGGCGATTGCATAGGTTTCGCGATCTCTCTGTACGATTGCAGCTTTGTCAGGTAAGTTGTCTTTCATGGTTAATCTCTCTCAATAAACTTTTCTTCAATATCTAGTATCTTACTCTTAGATCTTATTTCATACTTAAAACACTCGGTAGTCCAATTGAACTACAAATTGGACTTCCCATTCAATAAACTGCTTCCAAACTATTTTCAGACTTTTACTGGGATTCTAATAATTTAAAGTTAACAAATTTTTATAAATCACAAAATATATTAGTATCTTTTTTATACCAGTATATTAGATAAACTAATTTATATATCTGACAGTTTCTATGTCTATACTATGAAAGACTGCACGGTCTACAAGACTATGAATATCATAGGAAAACGCTGGACAATTCACATTCTTCTAGAACTGCATAAAGGGGAAAAGAAAGAGAAACGCTTTAATGAGTTGAAAAGAAAGCTCGGATATATAACTCCAAAAATACTCTCGGAAAGATTAGTAGAATTGGAAGATGAAGGTTTGATTGCAAAGAAGGTTGATAATTCGACCAATCCTCCGAAATCCGAATACTATCTAACGGATAGCGGAGTTGATTTCGTTAAAATAATACAGGCAATCAAAAGATGGGGACTGAAGTGGAAATTCCAGAATGAGGAATGTGAAAAAGCAATTTGCATGTACTGCGAACACTAACATTTGACTCTTAAAACGTTTACTTCATATCCTGAAAAAAATTACCTGGAATTCAGAGCCTTTTAAATACAGGTTTCAAAAATTCAACCGACTTTTTCAAAAAAAACATTAATTAACAGTGTGAAGCTATTTATTCCCATATTTCATTATACTATTTTTCAGAATATTAGATTTCTAATCTTTTATAGAAGTAATTATCTAACTGCCAAAACTATCAAGCGAAAGGAGTATGAATTGTGGGAGTTGCACCTAATAAATCCAAATATTCCTGGGATGAATATTTTTCGAATATGAAAAACGGTGGACACAGATATTCTACAGAAGAATTTCTTAGTAAGGAAGCAAAAGAAAAATTACTTCACCTGGATGGAGGCAGTTCAATTTTTGATTTTGGGTGCGGAGAAGGAATATCAAAATGTACGTTTGATTGAAGCTGATGACAGGACAGTATGGAATGAATTGGATACACCATTTGACAGAATTACAGCTACCGAGGTACTTCAGTACCTGACATTTGAGCAAATTGAGAATTTTGTCGTAAATGCATCCGGATATTTAAAAAGCAATGGAAAAATAGTTTTCTTCGATATAATTGAGCCCAGGTCATATATTTTATGGAAAATTGGATTTTTTTCTAAAAAAATCAGCTACTGGAAGCTTTTTCCAACAATTTTTGTAGGATTATTCGACTATGCCTCCGTGAGTTTGAATAAAAGTCCTAAAGATATCATCGGCTATTCTCACAGTCCTTATAAAATTGAAAAGATTGCTACCAAATATGGCTTTGAGATAGAATTCATCAGGTCAAGTTATTATGAATACAGATACCATGTCATATTGCATAAAAAGTCATGCTAGGTCTTATTCCCAAATCAAATAAAATATTTAAAATTACGTAAAGACGGGAACTAATTTTAGAATAACGATTTCAAAAAATATATTAATTATACAATATTTTTAATAGTAGTTACTTTTTCCTTATAAGCATCAGAACTACATAATTGATTTTTTCTATGCATTGAATGTCTTAGCTTGGGGGATTCAAGAATTATGGGACTTCTTGATATCCTTTTTTCCAAGACAGTTTCTATTTAACAAAATTTAAATCAAAAGCTTACGATAATCTATGAAGTTATAGTTATCAGGAGGAAAAATATGAGCAGCGAAATGGAAGCTCCCGAATGTTGCCCTCGGTTTAATCCCACTCCATGGGATGGAAAAATCTTTGAGTGGAAGGATAAGAGATTCATTAAGGATTCGGTTACAACTCAATTTTATATGCCTCTAAATTTTGGTGAGGTAATCCTGAGAATGAACGAAAAAGTAGCTAAATCTGGTGCACAAATGCCAGATTGGCTCTGTTTGTCGGATCATACTTCAGAATCAAACATGGACCTCTACCTGGCTGTTGACAGAGAAGTCGATGACGCCGAAAACGTAACTCTAAGCGGAAAATTTTTGAGCAAGGCGTATGAGGGACCTTTCGAAGATACCGGAAAATGGTGCATGGATTTTGAGAATTTTTCAAAAGGCCAAGGGCTGGAAATCAAGAAATGGTACATGTGGTATACAACCTGTCCTGCATGTGCTGAAAAGTATGGGAAAAATTACGTCGTGATAATTGGAGAAGTACAATAAATTTTAACATAAAATTGACAGATTCTAGATAGCTTGGTTAGATGTTGGATAATTGTTTAGTCTGAAATGCATTTAAAATATCTTTTCAATGTTGAAGGGCTACTCAATATTAATAGAGGCTTCTGTCAAAAATTATTGGAATAAATATTGTGAAGCTTCAATTTTCCCCTGCTGATAGAGGTTTACCTTATGGTTCGTATAAATGGTGATCATCCAGTTAATGAAACAATAGGCATAATCGGTGCCGGGCATCTGGGAATAACTCTTGCAGAAACACTTGTAGAGCACGGATTTCCAAAAGAAAATCTTAAGATCTCTTATGGAGGAAAGCTCTCTACACTTGAGAGTATAAAAAAAGCAGGCTTGGCCGGAAGCATTACCGATAACGAAGAGTTATGCCAGAAATCAGCAATTATATTTATTGCGATTAAACCTCAGTCCCTTACTGAGCTTAAGAATTTACCCTTTTCAGGCAGTTCTCTTGTAGTTTCCTGCATGGCTGGCATATCATTAGCTTCCCTAAAAGAAGCCTTAGGTATTGATGTATGCAGAATTATGACAAGTGGACCCGATACGATAAAAGAAAAGAAAGGTATTGTGGCAGTTTATCCTCAAAATAATATTTTATCATATATTCTATCATTTATGGATTTAAAGGCTCATGAACTACAAAATGAAGAACTGATGCACTTTTTTACAGTAGGTGTGTGCCTTCCGGCGGTTATTCTGATAGCAAAAAAAAGAGGACTGAATATTGAGCTCGAGTATGCAATAGAATCAATCGAAAACGAATATACTGGTTTTAAGGACATATATATCTGGGCTAAAAATGTTTTACCCGATTTTGATTCCGAGAAAGGGCAGACAAAATACATAGATAATATGTGTACAAAGGGAGGAATAACAGAAGAAATAGTAAATAGCCTCAATTCCGGAAGTACGGTTCTGGATGCATTAAGAAAAGGAATTGCGAAGAGTGAAGAGATTTCTACTTTTACCAGGCTTGCATTATCAATCTCCAAAGAAAAGACTGGGTAGTTAGCTAGTTGTTCATAAAAGTTATTCAACTACCCTTGATACAACTATTTCCTTAATTCCCTCTCTTTCCCGCTATTTTTCCTAATAATAGTTCCTTTTGGTTCTTTTCTTGCCCACACTTTCATCCTTTCATTTGGCTTTTTTGTTTCGATTCTTTCATCCTCTTCATTCATTTCCATTCCGAGTTCGGAGTCTATGGAAACTCGTGCTTTTTGAGCACCGGCATGATCCGGATTAATCCGGAGAGCTCTTTTAATGGCTCCAATGGCGTCTTCATCTTTATTTAAGCCGGAGAGAGCCATTCCCTTGCAATACCAGGCCTCTGCATAGTCAGGCTTTATTGAAATAGCTTTACTGCAAGCTTCTATGGCTTTTTTATACTTGCTTAGCTTAAGATGGACATGCCCTTTGCCAACCCAGGTCTTTGCATTGTCTGGATTTATTTTAAGGGCAGCTTCGTAGGCTTTAATTGCTTCCACAGACCTTCCCAGACTGTAAAGGGCGGAAGCTTTGCCTTCCCAGGCTCTGGCAAGGCTTTGATCGAGCTTGAGGGCTGAATTATAGGCATCTATGGCCTCTTCGTATTTCCCGCGGTCTGCAAGGACAAAGCCTTTTGCATACCAGGCACCAGCAAGTTTGGGATTGGCAGCAAGGGCTTTTTCAGATTCCCGAAGGGCTATTTCATGCTGCCCATGCCTGCAAAGGATTAAAGCTTTCATATTCCAGGTTTTGTCACTGCCGGGTTTTATTTCTAGCAGTCTGTCAAAAGCCTGCAGAGCTTCTTCGTCCCGGGAAAGCTGAAGGAGTACGAAACCTTTTTCATAGAGATATCCCGGGTTTTCAGGTTCGATGTCGAGAGCCTTTTCAATAGCCTTCAGGGAATCCTTATACATCCTGTGTCTTAGATATACTGCGGCTTTGCCCGCCCAGGCGCCTGCATTATCATGCTCTTTTGAAAGTATTTTCTCAAAGGGTTTGAGAGCTTTCTTCAGGTGGTCATGTGCAGTTTCACATGTCTTGCCAGTGCCTTTGCCAGCTTTACTGATTGTTTTGCCTTTTTTCTCAGGGCTGTCTGGATTTCCTACCCTTTCCATCTTCCTATTAGGGTTATTTTCCATGATATCGGTCCGTATTATCTTGTTTTCAGAATTCACTTATCACTTATTTGTCATGTCTCTTTTGTTTTGATATTTCCTTTCTACGTTTAATTAGGTACATCCCATCTTCCCCTTGATGGTTCAGTAAATCTCACGGAATTCTCTTCTAAACTCAGTTCTCTTATTTCAAATTGATCCTATTCACGTTCTAAAGTAAAGCTTTCCTGAAATTGTTTAATTGATATCGATAGCAGGGAGATTTCTGTTTTCCCTCATCCCGATGCATTTCTTATAGGGTTTCAATTTATAATTCAACAAAATATCCTATGAATATTATATTTAACAGGAGTATTTATCTTTTTATCATGATTATCTCCTAGCGGGAGAATTATTTTCGGCTCATGTTAAAGTATTAACAAAATATTGAAACAAATAGGGGGATTTAGTGTCTGATTCACTCGATTTTGATACGGCAGTAGTTGGAGGAGGCATAACAGGTCTTTATACCTGTTATAAACTGAAACAATTAAAAGGCACTAAGCATACCATTTCTTTGTTTGAAGGTACAAATCGTTTTGGAGGTCGAATTGAAACCATAGAAATGGGCGGGTTTTATCGAAGGCGGTCTGCGTACAACTTTGAAAGTTATAAATCATATTACTTGAATAGTGGCAACCATGACTCTGTAGAGCAACCGGCTAATCGGACAAAGTCATAATTTTAAGCAGACGTGGACTCAGATAAGATCAGTTATATAATACACTTATACTCAAGGTAAATCCACTCCAGTAAAACCAGGTGATTACATGAATGAACTTAATATTCGCGATGCTGACAAGCTGGAAATAACAATCCTAATGGATAACTACACAGACCTGTTAGTAACGGAAAGCACCGACATATGCAGAAGACCGCAGGTACTATTTCCTCAAATTCTCTTCGCCGAACACGGGTTTTCGTGCTTAATCAAAGTCTATGCAGAGCATGAGGAACATGTCGTGCTTATGGACGCAGCAGTTACTTCAGCCTCTCTTTTTAGTAATGCGGAGGTTTTAAAGGCTGATCTTGGCAAAATTGAAGCTATTGCCCTTAGCCACGGGCATCCGGACCATTTTCTCGGGCTTGTCGGGCTCTTGAAATCGTTAAGTAAAAAACGAGAGAACGGAATACCGGTCTTCCTCCATCACGACGCCTTTCTCGAGCGCCGATTTAATATTCCCGCAGTCGGTCCTGTCGCAATGCCTGCCCTTGATGAATGTATCCTGAAAGAAGCAGGGGCCGCTCCCTCAAAGTCCGAAAAAGCCTCCCTTATTGCAGGCGGCCTTATTTATACTACAGGAGAAGTGGAACGTAAGACAGCATTTGAAAAAGGATTCCCGTGGGCTGAAGCAAGAATCGATGGAAAATGGGTTATCGATCCTTTCCGGGACGACCAGGGGCTGATAATAAAGGTGAAAGGCAAAGGGCTTATAGTTATCAGCGGCTGTGCTCATGCAGGAATTATCAATACGGTCGAGTACGCAAAGAAAATTACAGGCACGGATCAGGTCCATGCAGTCCTTGGAGGCTTCCATCTGACAGGCAGGATTTTTGAGCCTATAATCCAGCCGACAATTGATGAAATGAAGAAGATTAAGCCTGACCATATCGTGCCTATGCATTGTACAGGCTGGAAAGCGATAAACAAGTTTGCGGAGGAGATGCCTGAGCAGTTCATGCTAAATACTGTCGGCACCACGTATGTATTTAGCGGGAATCCGTAACAATGCAAGTCCTTAAGCTACGGGGCCGAGCAGGTAAAATCCCAGGCTTTCCAAAATCTCAGTGCTCGATTAAAATAGCCGCAAAAAGCGTCAGCACCAGACATACGAAAGAAAAAGTGAACACAAAAATCGCTCTTTTTTCTTTTTCCCCTTCTTCTTTTGGCAGCGGCTTCCCTTTAACATATAGTACATATAGTAACGGTATTAAGACTGACACTATCCAGAAAAAGTACTTCATATCTGTATAAGATGCCACTCCAGTTGTGATTAATAATATTAGTCCAATCATCAACCAGAAAGTAGCAATATAAATTCTGATAACTATTTTTTTAAAATAAAATTTAGAGCCATTTTTGTTAGGCTCCGTATCTTTAAGATCAGTGAGGAATTCAGCGATTAATGCCTATAGAACAGTTCCGACTAATAGCTTCAGTCGATCAACAGGATAGCCATAGGTTCAGGCTGCCTTTTAATTGGGAATTCTATGGCCATATCCGATTCAGCAGCCGTCTTCTTCATATTGATTCCTACTGCATGTTCGGGGATCCTTGCCATATTAGAATGGATACAGATGCCTTTTTCCACATTGCATTTTTCGCAAAGCCTGCATGAGCCGTTCACAAATGCAACTGCAAAGGTATACCCTGCATTAAAAGCCGCTTTTTCAAGCTCAAGCATTGCGGACGCCATTATTTTGCTGTAGTCAAAGTAATCCGACCAGAACTTTGCTGCCTTTTCCCGAGTCTCTTGTGGCTCAGCAGGGTCAAGCCAGGTTTTATAGGGGGCTTTTGCAACTTCCTCATCCGCAACTGCAGGGGACCTGAACTTAACAAGCAGAGCATATTTATATTCCTTTAATATCTCCCTAAACTCGTCAACAGTGGGCACATAAGGCGGGCAGGTAAGTTTTTTTCCATATCCGATGCAACCCCGACATTTTAAAACAACTCTTTTTTCTACAAAGACCTTATAAGTGGGGATTATTTTTGCGTCTATTGCTTCCAGTTCAAGGGCTTTTTTTATGAGGAAATCAAACTCCTCAGGTTTTGTTTCCTTTGATAGCAAATTTATTCCTTCCAAAAGTTTTCTTTATTCGCTTACTCCTTTTCATAAACATGTTTATTCGAGGATAGGATATTATTTAATTATTCTCAAATTCCACAAGTTTTTCGGTGAGAACATAATGCGTGCCAACATCGGCATTTCAACTGTTGAACTTGGAGACTGGCTTGAACATACAGGTCCTCCGGGTAAGTCAGAAAGCAATGCTGCGCGCATTTTCGGAGCGGATTTTACTTTCTACGTACCTGGAGGTTCCTCAACTTCGAACAGGATAGTTTGCCAGGGTGCCATAGGTGCGGATGATATGGTAATTGTGGACCGCAATTGCCACAAATCTTTAAATCATGGCCTTACAATCAGCGGGGCAAGGCCAGGTGATTTAACGCGCTTGTGCTCTTCTCAGTTGGGTCAAGTGATAGGGCAATTCGTGCAGGTTCTTTCTTTGATGAACCTTATAGAATCGAAGCTTTCATGACTGTGATGGGACTATTTCTGAAGTTCTATCCGATGATTGCCTGGTCGACGTAGCTTCCGCAATATGGCTAAACCTACGGTACAACTAAATCCATGAAACTCTCACTGACTTTGTCAGAATATGCACGAAGAGATTAAAGAACTTAACCTGTCATGAAATCATTCAAAAAGGGCCGTTCCTGATTGGAAATCTGGACAGTAAACCTTTTTACAAAGCAGAATGGATGAAGCAAAGAGGCTCCGAAGAGGACTATTTTTGCACATGATCATGTTTCTCTTACGACTCTGAACCCCAGGCTGTTAAGCCTCTTGTCCTGTGCTGCAAAAAGCCTTTCGGCTGACCTGCAACTGCCTGCGTTTCCGTTCCATCCTCCACCTTTTCGGATTCTTACGGGCACAGATACATTAGGAAAGGGATTTTCCCAGGCTCTGCCGTCTGTCGGAGCGCCTTTGTAACTTATATGGTACTCATCTTGAACCCATTCTCCAACATTTCCGTAGATGTCGTAAAGTCCCCAGGTACTGGGCTTCTTCAGCCCCACAGGGTGGGTTTCAAGTCCGGAATTTCCTAGAAACCAGGCATACTCCTTAAGTTTCGATTCGTCGTCTCCAAAAAAGTAACTGGTTGCAGTTCCGGCCCTTGCTGCATACTCCCATTCGGCTTCTGTTGGGAGACGGTAGAGGCAATAAGTCTCATCAGCTTTTTCAAGGGCATTAAGTTTTTGGAGGAAAGCCTGGGCCTCAATCCAGGAAATATTTTCAACAGGTAGCTGTTCATCTTTAAAGAATGAAGGATTATTCCCCATAATTTTTTGCCACTGCTCCTGTGTAACCGGATATCTGCCAAAGTAGAAAGGTTTTTTAATGGTCACCCGGTGCACAGGGCTTTCCCACAGTTTTCTACGTTTTTCGCGGGACGGAGAGCCCATTTCAAACTCGCCTGCCGGAATAAGAATTAATGACATTCCGATTGAATTACTGATTGAACTGCTATTTTTCTCGCGCATCCGTTCTCACCATATAATAGAAACTGATAAAAATAACCTCTGAATCTAAAAAATAATTTTGCTAAATTTGTGCTTTTTACTTAATCTGTACGGAATGTTTTACAGTAAACCTATCGTTTCAAACTAAAAATGGAAAAAATTTAAATTTAATTTTTTATTTGATGATTTCTATAAATAGGAAATATGGACTGAGTATTTTGAAAATCACTTTGTAAATGTAAAAAAATATAAAAATTTTATGGAGATTTATAAAGCTTCTTTTTGAATTTAAAGTTATAATCAAGGTTCTTGTCCAAATAATTATAAATGATTTTTTTATTTCTTGAAAAGTAAGTTTATATTTTAACTGATTAATTCCAGAATCGTCTATTCGTAGAAAGTCAACAAGAATGAACACAATATAACTCATTGTGGTAAACTCATTGTGGTAATTTCTCGAGCATCTGTCGTTGGAAAAAATCGACAAACGAAGACCCCTATCTTGATTATTTAAAGTAACTAAAAGGAGTTATATGAATGTTGAAACAACCATCTGATAGAAGAATAAAAACACTAATTGTTTTAATGTCAGTTTTTTTAGTAGTATCGTTAACAGCGGCAGCAGCATGCAGTAATGCAGGAATAAGAACAGCATTAATGGGAAGTGCTAGCGGCAATAGTGTTCAGGACAACACTGTCAGCGACAGTAGTTGCGATAACATTGTCAACGACAGTAGCTCAGATGAAAGTTGCATAAATGGAAGTATTCAAAACGACACTGTTTGTATTCAGAATGACACTGTTTGCGCCAGTAGCTCTGATGATGCTGCTAGCGACTGTAGCTCTGAAGAAAGTAGTGTGTCCGAATGTATTCAGAACGACACCGAGTGTATTCAGAATGCAACTGAATGTATTCAGAACGACACAATTTGCGTCAGTGACAGTGACGATTCAACCGCTGAAGATGGCTGTGTAGATGACTCAACCAGCAATGACTGTGTCGATGACTCAACCAGCAATGACTGTGTCGATGACTCAACCAGCAATGACTGTGTCGATGACTCAACCAGACAGATGACTGTGATCGATGACTCAACCAGCACAGTGACTGTGTCGATGACTCAACCAGCAGTGACTGTGTCGATGATTCAACCAGCACAGTGACTGTGTCGATGACTCAACCAGCCAGATGACTGTGTCGATGACTCAACCAGCCAGATGACTGTGTCGATGACTCAACCAGCAATGACTGTGTCGATGACTCAACCAGCAGATGACTGTGTCGATGACTCAACCAGCACTGATGACTGTGTCGATGACTCAACCAGCACTGATGACTGTGTCAAGGACTCAACCAGTGACGACTGTGCGATGACTCAACCAGCACGATGACTCTGTCGATGACTCAACCAGCATGATGACTGCTGTCGATGACTCAACCAGCAGTGACTCTGTCGATGACTCAACCAGTACAAGATGACTGTGTAGATACCGTCAACCAGTAAAGATGACTGTGTAGATACCTCAACCAGTAACAGATGACTGTGAAGATACCTCAACCAGTAACAGATGACTGTGTAGATACCTGCAACCAGTAAAGATGACTGTGTAGATACCTCAACCAGTAAAGATGACTGTGTAGATACCTCAACCAGTAACAGATGACTGTGTAGATAACCTCAACCAGTAAAGATGACTGTGTAGATACCTCAACCAGTAAAGATGACTGTGTAGATACACTCAACCAGTAAATGATGACTAATCAAGTAGAGTGACGCTCAACCAGTAAAGATGACTGTGTAGATACCTCAACCAGTGACAGTGTTAGCAAAACAACTACCTGCTCGGTTAGCTCCAAGAAAGCACAGCCGTAAAGAAAATACTTTAGAATAAACAGTACTTAACTTTTTATTCTGCACTTATTAAGGAAGACCTGAAAAGGTCTTCCGAAGTGGCAGCTGAAAATTAATAGGCTTTTTGAAACTGACGACCTTTTTTTGTGCATTTAACACTTCGTAATACTTTGACGCTACAATCCTACTCTTTTAGCAAGCTCATTGACGTCGGTATCGTCAAATGCCACAATTACTTGGTTTATATGCGCATCGTCGTAGAAAACTATGCATCCCGAGTACATATCATACTTATCTATCTTCACTCCTTCCAGTTGTTCATAATCTGTAGGGTTAGCCAGTTTAAGAAAATATTGATATAAGTCTATGGATTGAGTGCTCCAGTCACCGAATCTCTTTTTTGTGAGATGATCCCGAAGATTATCAAGCCATTCTGTATTGTGAAACTCTACTCTCTTCATAGTATCACTAATAAAAAATATTTAATATGTTAATTAAAGCTTTTGGGTAGTATTTCGATGAAAATCATGATCTAAAGAGGATTCTATAAAAACCTGGATTTGAAAGTTAGTTTACTAGTTTATAGTAACTTTAACGTCACTATAAAAAGCGAGTAAAGGTTTACTAACAGATTCCGATATTGATTCCGGACCCTGTCAATTATGATTTTCGAAAGTTTTGATTTATGTTTCATATTTCTCTGCTTAACTGTTATATTTTATTTGGTTGACTCTGGTCTGCAGTAAACCATTTGAATTTTCAACCCTTTACTATCAGTCTCGGGATTGCAGGGTACATACTCAAATCCGTTTTCGTATCCTATTTTTGCGGTAATTGCAGCGGCAAGAGCATCGAGGATATCATCTTTTGCGACTTCTTTTCGCCTGTACTTAGAAAAGGCAGCTTCGACAATCGCATCCGTAAACTGGCAAACGGTTCTAAGGGTTTTTATTCTTTCCAGGAAGCCGCTCAGGCTTTTTTTTGAAGATTCCATCGAAAAACCTGCAAATTCCTGAAAGCAGATTTCCGGTGCTACTTCCTTCACTTTCTCTCTAAAAACTTCGTTTTCGATAAGGTAACTATCCACATCTCTGATCTTGGGGATGATATTCCAGGCCTGCTTCGAAATACTTTTTCCTGTCAGCTCGAGATTGACTTTACAGGCTTTTTCATAGCTTTCCTCATATACGGCTTCCCGGCAGGGTACGGGAAAGATGCTTGACTTCCTGGTTTTCAAGATTGCTGCGTGCTCCAAGATCCGAAAGCCGTTCTCCGCTGCCTCCGGCTTTTAAACCTATAGGAATGTCGATCAGGATCAGAAAATCTTCCAGCTTATATTCCTTTTTTAGAAAATCAAAAAGAGACGGAAATTTGGGGAAAAGTTCGACTTTCCACTCGCACTTTTTATCGTTTTCCTCGGCCAGAAAAACTGCAAACCATCCTGCACTGCAGCCGTCTACCCCGACAAAGACTCTTTTCACTCATGTTTCATTGCCTTATCTTCTTTAGAGGCCGCGGTTACGGATTTTAGCATTGGAGATTGGGACCTCATATTGTGTAAGCTTATTTTTTCTATAATTAATTTTGGTAAATGCCCAATCAGATAAAATATTAATAGGAAGTTTAAAATATCTCAAATCTTATACTTCCATAAAAAATAAAAGTTGTATGGGTCTGCAGATGCTTAAATTTGATTCCTACTTTGTCAATGACCTTGAAAGGAAAATATTTCCGGAAATCGGAACCGAAAAAAGTCGAATTGATGACACATGAAGGGTGTTAATGTGTCAATTAACGGTTCGGTCAATCGGATTGTCACGGGTTCCGGCCTAATATTTGCGGGTACGCTTATTGGATAAATCAGAAACTTGAACGGTTATGTGTGTTTTGAAATTAAGAGACAAGTTTTGAGTTCAGGGATAAGCTCTTTACTTAACCTATGAGGTCATTAAGATCAAGCTCAAATCCAATAACAGTGTATCCGAGACCGAAATTGCTAATAACTTTAGGATGGAATTCTCCAAAGACCCCGAGCTTCTCACCTTTGACATAAAGGTCTGCACGCCTGCCTTCGAGAAACGCCGGATCGTTTGATTCTTTTACCTCATAAGGAAGCATCATTTCCCTCATCAGGGCGTCTACAAGCTCATAAATCTCGGTGAAATTTGCCTGAGGGTGAATCGAGACCGCAGCTACGTGCTGGCCGGTTATTTCATTACTTACTATTTCGCCAAATTCATAAATCTTCTGTGGAAGTTCCCGGTGCTGGTTCAGGGAAAGGATTTCAAGAAGATTGGGCAGCAGGTTTGTCCGGATCATTGTCTGGTCTTCGCTGATGGGGTGCAGCACATACGTAACATCATCCGTTTTCGGCCTGCACATGTTCTCAAAGTTAATTTTTTCGCTTGTAAGCGTAAAAGGCATGACCTCAAAGTAACCCAGGCCAACCATAATCTCATTTACCCTGGAACGTAATAATGAGATTGAGTGAGCCTTTCCTGCCGTATAAGTCTCTGGAATCCTTACTTTGATATTTTCATAGCCGTAACCTTTGGCTATGTCTTCTACCAGGTCGTAATTATGCAGGATGTCTGCCCTATAAGCCGGCAATTTCACCTCAACGGTTCCTTCCTCAACTGCCTGTGCCCCAAAGCGCATTCTCTTTAACTGCTTCACGATTTCTTCTATGGAAAGGTCCATACCAAGGAGGGATTTTACTTCGGTTTTTGTAAGGTACCTTGTTTCAGGTTCCAGGTCAGGCAGGAAAAGTTCTTCCCCATCTGGTTTGATGACTCGTACGAATTCAATCTGTCCTCCGCGCTCGGCAAGAGCAGTAACAACGATATTCAAAGTTTTGTATACAGCTTCCCCAAGCCCGGTTACATCGATAAACAGGTCGGTTGTGTCTTCTGTCACACTTGTAAGAGTACCGTTAATTATCGGCGGGAAGGAAAGCACATTGTCATCCGCATCCAGAATAATGGGATATTTATCAAAACCTTTTACCAGATGAGCAAACCTTTTGCCTTTGGGGTGCTTTTCCAGTATTTCAATCATGCTCATCTTTTCAGTATAATCCAGAGGTACGAATTCAAAATCCGGGTCAACTGCCATATAGCGGAAAGGAGGCTTAACTCTTGAAAGGTCATGGACTCCAATCGAAACTTTCTTCCGGTTCCTCCCAAGTCCCCAGTGCAGGTCTTCCTGCAGGTCCATAAGGGACTTTATAGAAGAAGATGTAAACTTAACTCCCCTGACAATCGCACACCCAAGGAATGGTCTGATCCTCAGGATATCCTCACTGATAGAAATCGAAACCTTATAAGGCTTAACATCATATTCCGCAAGCCCAGTCTCAATATCCAGAAAACCTCTCATTGCCCTGGCTGCTCCCTCAACGCTGTAAAGGTCTGGCCTGTCCGGAAAGAACTCTATATCAATATACTCATCTTCAACTCTTTCGATGTCCGCTCCTATCATGGGCACTCTCTTGATGAAGGTTTCTTTATCTGTTCCTGTGAGCTTTTCAAGGTCTTCATACTGCAAGGTAATTACTGGCATTGGGATTTCATCTCTTCTGTGCTAGCTAATTAACCCAAAAATAATCGACTTCAGATTTAATGCTTTTGTTTAAGATTTCAATCAAACATCTCTGAGATGCACCGGAAAGTAATCAAATCATATCTAAACAAAAATACTATTATCCCTCCTGGAGTATTATAATTGATTAAAAGGGGTGAGAGAGATGACTACAAGACAAGAGATCGAAAGTCAAATTATGGACCTTTATGATGAGATATTTACACTTGAAGACAAACGTAAGGGAGAATTGGATACTAAATACTCAGAGTGGCGAGAAGTAGAACCGTTACTGGATAAAGAAGGAATAGATGCCGTGGTAGTACATATAGAGTCAATGAAAGGAATTAGTGATGAAAGTCTGTTTATCTACAAAGAAGTTAAAGAAATAAAAGATAGGTACAAACAGGAAATGGATGAGAAATATGCTATAATAGATGCTTTGAATAAGGAAAAAGATAAATTATAATACAGGGTTTTCATCTTTATTATGGAAGCAAAAAAAATATAAAATATGTCTGCTGGCAGTAACGATCTGCCAGAATAAGTTTATCACTGCTATTTTTGACCTGCAACCTTGTTATTCTGTGAGTACGTGTCCGACAACTACCCAATGGAAAGATTCAGGAATAATCTCATATTTGTCAATAACGTATCCATTCATTTCCAAATCATTTAAGGTTTCTTCGAGTTTATCCAGAAGACAGCATTTAACAACCCACGGTTTACTACCCATATCTACCCCACTTTTTTCATTAATTTACTTATTAATTTAATAATATTGGTCATTAGTATATAATCAAGTATGTATCATTATTCCGTATCATTAATACATCTTAAATAAACTCTATAAGACTCCAGATAAAACGCCTCCCGGTATATGGTTGCCGGTTGATAAAGGAGAGAATTCTTAGTTAATTAAAAATTTTTGGAGTAAATTTAACCATTACATTCTTATAAATGTAAAAAGCACTCTTTGCTTAAGCTGGAGGCATACAAGAATGATGATCGCAGGAATCGATGAAGCCGGAAAAGGACCTGTAATAGGGCCTATGTGCATAGGAGGCGTAAAAATTGAGGAGTCCAGAGCTCATATTCTCAAGGTGCTAGGAGTTGCTGATTCCAAGAAATTGACGCCTAAAAAAAGGGAGCAGCTTGCAGCCCAAATAAAAAAACATGCGGACGGCTATTTCGTTCTTGAGGTCAGTCCTGTTCAGATAGACGAACTTCGGAAAATAATGAGCATGAATGAGATCATGGTAGTTTGTTTTTCAAAGGTGCTTGAACAGTTAAAGCCTGATCTCGTGTATGCTGATGCTGCTGACGTCATAGCCGAACGTTTTGCTGAAAACCTCCGCAGGCAGTATGCAAAAACCAGTCCTGCCCATGCAAAAGAAATCGAAATTATAGCTATGCACAAGGCAGATGCAGTCTATCCTGTAGTATCAGCTGCTTCAATTATTGCAAAAGTAAGAAGGGACGAGCTGATCGAATGTCTCAAAAAGGAGTGGGGGATGGATTTTGGAAGTGGGTACCCTTCTGACCCCAAAACAAAGGAATTTTTGTTAAAATGGGGACAAACACACAATGGAGAGTTTCCTGGCATTGTGAGACAGTCCTGGAAAACTGTAGAAAATATAAGAGAAGAATTGAGGAAAATCAAAGAATAAAAAATCAGATATCTGGAATTGCAGTAAATTCTCCTCGATATCCGACAAAAATTAAATTTAGTTCGAATTATCAATCACTACATCCGATACTTCCACTAATGTACCTGATGTATTGCTACTCTTATTCTCTAAATACTACTTTCGCTCGAATTGCCTGCCGTATTTCCACTCTCATTTTCCGGAGGGTTTTTTTTGATAATAGGCAGGTAGTCAATGCTTCCGGTCATCTGGTTAATAACATATGGAGCATCGCCTATGCCATTTCCGTCAACATCCTGTCCGGTGTAATTTTTCCACAAGTTACCTTTTGAAGTACTGTTCCAGCTGTTCATACCGTCGTCAACTGCATCAAGGAGGTTGACAAATTGGTTTTCGTAGATTGAATTTTCAGAAGATCCGATAAGGTTTATGCCAACATCGTTAAGGAATATGCTATTATTTACCATAAGGTTTGATCTTGCAACCTTGACATTGAGCCCATTAATGTTCCTCATAATAAGGTTGTAGGTAAATATATTTCCCTGGGACATCCCAAGATAAATTCCGTTCATATTAGCGTCTGCGATATTATTGAAAAGCGTATTATTCATAGAATTATTAAGTGAAATTCCATCACTATTTGTCGTCACTGTATTATTGGTCAGTATATTCTCATTCGAGTTAACAAGAGTAATTCCCTTCTTGCCAAGGCTTACCATATTGTTGTCAAGGTAATTGGTTTTCGAACCATTGAGAGAGATACCTATGTCGTTAAGTACTAATCCATTGTTACTCAACGAACAGTTCTCCACTCCCTCGAGATTAATCCCGACCTCATCCCGTTCTGCTCCGGAAGGACCTCCAATAATATAGAAACCGTCGATTTTGACATTGTTTGAGTTAACATCAAAGACGTCTTTTTCCGAAACAGCACCTATGACATAGGTACGAGCAGTACTGCTTGCCAATGAAGCCGGATTTGAGAGAATTGTGAGTTCTTTATCCACTACAATATTTTCATTATATACCCCAGGATTAACATTAATCGTATCCCCGGTATGTGCATTATTTACAGCTTCCTGGATTGAGGAATAGTTTCCTCCTCCTTTACTGTCTACAGTGAAATTTTCAGCGTATGCCTGAGTTACTGTAGTCCCAAGAACAAAAAGCAGGACTATGAATATATTTTCAATGATGTTCTCTTTTCATCAAATAACACTCCCAACATTTAATCAAGTATAAATCGAGTTATAGGACAGAAAAAATAAATTCCGTCTATATAATATCATATAAGACTAACAATTTTGATAATATGAATTTTTTGAAACAATCATTCTAAATAAAAAGACTATCAAACCTAAATATTTGAATTAAGGTTCGCCAAACCGAAAATCTAAGAAAAGATGACTGGAATATGAAATTTTCCATAACTTTAAAAAGCTATAATTCCCCTCAGTCATTTTATTGAATATTGGCCTGACTGAAAGGAGGTATAATAAATCTCAAGATTAAAAGCCAATTATGAATTTATATCTTTACCATCTTCAATGATTTCTCGACTACACTTTCATTTTTTGAGCCAGCTCTCGGCCGATTTCTTCAATCTTTTTTAAATCTTCTTCAGTAGCTCGGCCTTTTACCTGCAGGGTTCCTACAATTTCCATTTTCGAAGGGACAAGGATTTCTCCGGCTTGTTTCAGTGCTCCTCCACCCCAGCCGAAGGACCCGAGTATGACTCCATATTTTGCCGGCGGGTTGAAAGCTTTGACAAGATAAGTGCCGTAAAGCGCAAGGGGGTGCATACCTCCAAGGACAGTGGGAGCTCCGAGAATAATCGCACGGGAATCAACCAGTTCTCGTGCGACATCTCCTACATCCGAGACTGAAAGGTCATACATTCTAACATCTATGCCTTCTTGTAAGAGGGTTTCAGCAATTGTATTTACCATCTGTGCTGTGGAACCCCACATACTGACAAAGACAATAAGGGCTTTATTTTCAGTCTCCCCTGCAGTCCATTTTGCATAGGGTTCAAGTATGCGCTGCGGGTTTTTATAAATAGGGCCGTGGCTTGGAGCAATGATTTTAATCTCAAGGTCCTTTATCTTTCCCAGAGCTTTGGCTCCCATTTTCGCATAAGGCATCATTATCTCCCCAAAGTAGCGTTTTGCCAGAGGGATAAGGTCTTCGATCTCTTCATCATAAACACCCTGGGCAGTGTGAGCCCCTAAAAAGTCACAGGAGAAAAGGATTTTGTCTTCAGGCAAATAGGTGAACATTGTCTCGGGCCAGTGTAGCCAGGGTGCCTCAATGAATTTCAAGGTCTTTCCTCCAAGATCGAGGCTATCCCCTTCAGCAACTACTTTTATTCGGGCTTCAGGCAGCTCATGGTAGAGCTTTGCCATTTTTACACCCTTTTCCGTTGTGACAAATACTGCATTCGGAGCCTTTTCCAAGATGTAGTGAATTGCATTGGCATGATCCGGTTCCGCATGGTTCATAATCAGGTAATCAAGTTTTTCCAGATTGGATACAATATTTATTTTACTACCCAGCTCCTTTTCGAAGCCCGGATTTACGGTATCGATAAGTGCTGTTTTTTCGTCTCCCTTTACAAGGTAAGCATTATAACTTGTCCCCTGAGGCAGTGGAATCAAAGCGTCAAACATTCTGCGGTTCCAGTCTTTTGCCCCAACCTGGAACACATTCCGTGCAATCTCAGGAATGCTGTAAATCTCCATATTATTTCCTCCATTCTCCATGATAAAATTTGGAGAGCAGGCAGGGACATTCCAGCTGCTCTCATTGTAATCGAGAAATAATTTCTCAGATATTTATTATTCTGTTTTTACAATATATCTATTGGCAAATCCTCTATATATATTCTTTATATAATATACAAAAGGGTGAAGATGACAAGAGTTCTAATGTACGGCTTGCTTGATATTATTTTTTTTAAAAAATAAAATAATGAAAAGTATTATATAGTTAGCAGTAAGTTAACACTTTCCTATCAGGCAAATTTGCAAAATTATGGATAATGTTTTTATAAGTAAGCCTGAGAATATTCGGTATTGATTAGAGGCTTTGTAATACTTAGAATATTCCAGTTAAAAATAGAAGGGATAATTATGAAAGCATCAAGTGTAGAACTTAACCCGAGCAAACTGGTCCAGTACCTCAATAAACCTGCAAGCGAATTCACTAAAGACGACATCATGAAGTTCATCAGGGAAAACGGCATAAAGATGTTGACCTTCCGCTACATTGGTGGCGATGGGAGACTTAAATCCCTTGCCTTCGTGATCAGAGACGAAGAGCACCTTGACAACTTACTTTCCGCCGGAGAAAGAGTAGACGGATCAAGCCTTTTCACATACATTGAGGCAGATTCAAGCGACCTCTACGTCCTTCCCAAATACAGGACTGCCTTTGTAAATCCGTTTGAAGAAATCCCCACTCTAGATATTCTCTGTTCCTACTTCGACAAAGACGGAACTCCACTCAAAAGTGCTTCCGAAACCATCATGAAGAAGGCTTCCCAGACTCTGATCGAGAAGACAGGTCTTGAACTTCAGGCAATGGGCGAACTTGAATACTACATCATCGCCAAGAAAGATGAAGTTAATATGGATTTCCCGGCTGTTGACCAGAGAGGATACCACGAATCCAATCCCTTCACAAAATACGACCAGCTCAGGAAAGAAGCAATGATGTACATCTCCGAAGCTGGCGGAAAAATCAAATACGGACACTCTGAAGTCGGTAACTATACTGATGACAATTACTATTACGAGCAGAACGAAATCGAATTCGAGACAGACTCACTTGAAAACACTGCTGACCGTCTGCTTATTGCAAAATGGATGCTCAGGATGCTTGCCGACCAGTATGGTGTAGTCGTCAGCTTTGCCCCGAAGATAACTGTCGGAAAAGCCGGAAGCGGGATGCATATCCACCAGAAACTCCTGAAGGATGGAAAGCCTGTCATGGTCGAGAATGGCGAGCTTAGTAACACCGCAAAGCGTGCATTAGCTGGCGAGCTTGACATTGCAGCAGGCATCACTGCTTTTGGTAACAGGATCCCCACATCCTACCTGCGCCTTGTACCTCACCAGGAAGCTCCAACCAACATCTGCTGGGGAGACAGGAACCGCTCAGCTCTGATCCGTGTGCCTCTTGGCTGGTTCTCCGATGAATCAAGCAAGATGATAACTATCGCCAATCCGAACTACAGTGAGGATCTAAAGAGCCACAGCTACAAAGCTACCTTCGAATATCGTGCTTGTGATCCCTCAATGGACCTTTATCTGGTCTTTGCAGCCTTTGCCGTTGGTGTCCGCCACGGACTTGAGATGAAGGAGAAGGATGCACTTGCGTTAGCCGACAAGCTCTATATCGATGTGAACATCTTTAAAGATGAACATGCGGACAGACTTGCACAGCTTGATCACCTGCCAGCTTCCTGCTATGAATCTGCACAAGCCCTGAAAAAATACAAAGATATTTTCACTCAGTACGATGTCTTCAGTGAAGGTCTGATCAATGACACAGTGAAATACCTTGAGGCTTTTGACGACTATCAGCTCAGTGAGAGGCTCTACGGCAAGAACGATGAAATCAAGAAACTCGTGGACAAATTCTTCCACATTGGCTGATATTGTTAGACACTTTTAAAAACGATTTTTTTCTTTTTCCTCCGGGAAAAAGTGCAGATTCCTCTCTTTTAGGAGAAGGATTCTGCCCAATACATTTTTCTTAAAATTTTCAAGAATTGAGCTTTATATTAAAAATTTCTATTAACAGGTTATTTTCGTCATCTGATTTTAGCTCAAATTTTGCTTCAAAGCTGAATAGGGTTTGCTTTATCTATTTTAACGAAATTTATAGGATCGTTAAAGTGATAAAAGTCGGTTGATGAAAATGAAAGATAATAGCAAGCAAGAAAATAAGCGAATCAGATGTAATGGAAAATCAGGGAAAAAACTCTCCTGGAAATTCAATTTCGAAAATTACTATTATCTGCTCTGTTCCTGACCTTGCTAGCCAGAACATTAAAAATCATCTTTTTAATTTGAGAGATTGGAAAGCTCTTGAGCTTCCTGATAACTCCGGATTTCTTGTGGCTCTTGAATCGTCGGACGGAAAATTCAGACTTGTAGAAATAGAAGAACTTCATGTCTTCCAGGACGGACTAGATAAGAAACTGGAAGCTGCGGGACTACCTGCCTCCCTTATTATTTTTGCATCCAAGCATAGAAGCAAAGAGGAAATCAATTCCCTTACAGTACATTGCACAGGAAATTCTTCTGAAGAGGCAAGACTCGGGGGCCGCCCCAAAGAGCTTGCAGTCTCTTCCCCGGCTGCGATGAAGTCTATTCTTATGGAGATGAAACGGCTGGCGGAAGAAAAAGCCCTGAAATATGATGTTACCCTTGAAGTTACCCATCACGGCCCCACAGTACTCTTAACTCCATCTCTTTATGCTGAGATCGGAAGTACGGAAAAGCAGTGGACAGATCCCGATGCAGGTGAAGTCGCTTCAAAGGCTATCCTTGCTGTCTCCCTTGATAAAGTCCCGGTAGCAATCGGTTTTGGTGGTGGGCATTATGCTATGCGCCAGACCGGACTTTTGTTTGAAACAGGAATTTCTTTTGGACATAACTTTCCAAAGCATCATTTAGAATTCGTTGATGAAGCTCTGATCAAGCAGGCGGTTGAGAAATCAGGTGCTGATTTTGCTTATTTCGACCGCAAATCCATGAAAAGTGCTGATAGGAATAGAATTACTTTAATTCTGGATAAACTGGGACTCAAGGTTCTCAAAGAATCTGAGATAAGAGAAAATTATGGATGTATTTCATAAAGAGATTTATGGGTGCAACTCATGAGTAAACGAAATCTGTTACTATCTTTGATTATCGATGCAGTTGTTGTAGTAAATTTTGTTTTCCTTGCTTTTTCAGTAAACGCTTTTGCAAAAACAGCATTAAATCCCTATTCATTTGGCTACAAAATAATTGATCCCCTGACTTACTTTGATTCATGAGACTATAACAACTTGGTATTTATGAAGAGTTTCTGTTATAATTGTCAATTGGTATTACAAAAGCAAAGGTACTTCCTTTACTCGGAGTACTTCTGAACCAGACATATCCTCCGTGCAGGTGAACAATCTGTTTTACTAAAGAAAGTCCAAGTCCGGTTCCCTGGGATTTTCGATGAGAAAGCGTATCAATTTGGCTAAATGGTTTGAAAAGTTTATAATGATCTTCACCTTTGATGCCAATTCCCGTATCCATAACCGTTATTTCAACCAGGTCTCCCTTTCGCCTTGCCCCTATTTTTACACTACTGTTTTCAAAAGAAAATTTCATAGCATTATCCACAAGATTATACATTATCTGAACAAATTTGTCTTCGTCGGCACAGATACTTGTAAGTTTGTCATCAATATCAATTTCGATTTTAATATTATCACGGTCTGCAATGGGAAGCATCAGGTTTCGTATCAAATTAAGCTTGGATACAAGTTCGAAATTTCTATAATTAAGCTCTGTTTTTCCGGATTCTACTTTCGAAATATCCAGCAGGTTGTTTATCAGATTCAGAAGAAGCTTTCCACTTTTTGAAATATTCATAGTAGCTCTTATTTGTTTCTCGTTCAATTCTCCATATATTTGCTCAAGAAGCATGTCCGAGAAACCTATTATGGAGTTTAGTGGAGTTCGGAGTTCATGGCTGATTTTTGCAAGAAAATCACTTTTTGTACGATTTGCGACTTCAGCTATTTTCTTTTCCTGAAGGAATTGTTCTGCAATTTTCTTTTCCGTAATATCTCCGCCAATACACGAAACAGCCACAAGCTTTCCATACTGATCCGTAATCGGTGATAGAGTTACTGATACGTTTATCGTTGTATTATCTTTTTTCAACCTTACAGTTTCAAAGTGTTTAACATTTTTTCCCTGTTTTATCTCGCCAGCTAATCGTATTATTTCCCCTTTTAGACTGTCCGGTTCAATTATAGTTATGTGCTTTCCCAAGACTTCTTCAGCCATAAAACCATAAATCTGTTCGGCTCCCTTATTCCAGCTTGTTACAATACCCTCAAGAGATATAGTTATGATAGCATCATTCGATGATTCCACAATATTCGCTAGCCTTTTAATTTTCTCTTCTGCTTCTTTCCTCTCAGTGATGTCAGTAAGCATACTCATAGAACCTGCAAACTTTCCATCCTTTTCTAGAAGAGCTTTGGAACTTACAAGCACCCAGAATGATGTACCATCTTTACGTACTAGCCTGAATTCAAACACTTGGTCGATTCCTTGACGCCTCTTTTTCATATTTGATCTGGTGATGGACTTACCTTCTTCATCCAGGAAATCAAACAGGGATCTTCCAATTATTTCATCCAGGTTGTACCCTAACATCTCTGATAATTTCTTGTTTACAAAAGTAATCCTTATTTCACCGTTAATTACCAAAATACCTTCATTTGTTGTCTCTATGATGTTTCGATATTTCAGTTCGCTCTCACGAAGAGCCTCTTCCATCTGCTTGCTCTCTGTGATATCTTGAACTGTCCCTTTCATTCTAATAGGAGTACTTTTTTCATTAAAAATAACTTCGCCTTGTGTGTGGAGTGCACGCTCTGTTCCGTCATCTAAAATTATTCTAAAATCAACAGCATCGTATCTCTTTCCATTTAATGCCTCTAATATGGAATTAGTTACATATTCCCGGTCTTCCGGATGAATATATTTAAAAACTTCTTTGTAAGGGGCATCAATCTCCTGAGGATTGAGCCCAAAAATACTATATAATTCCTCCGAACAATAAAATTCATTAGTTATAAGATTCCACAGCCAATTTCCAATGTGAGCCATCTTTTGAGCTTCTGCAAGCCCTTTTTCACTTTCTTTCAACAAATTATAAGCTTTTTCCAGTTCATCCGTACGCTCCTTGACTTTTTCCTCTAGAGTCTCGTGTGCTTTTTTAAGGGCTTTCTCTGCTTTCTTGCGTTCGGTAATATCACGAGCAGCAACGAAAACACCAATAACTTTACCATTTTCATTTCTGTAAACTGAAGCATTGCACAAAACTGGAGTTATATGACCGTCCCTATGTTTAATCTCTAATGCACAATCACGAAGTTCACCATGTGTACAGACATGTATAAAAGCGCTAATAGCATGATCAGGTTCTGTGAGGTATTGAACAAAATGAGTCCCGATTAAATCATTTCTTGAATATCCGGTCGCCTGTTCTGTAGCCTTGTTCACATCCGTCACATTACCGTCATTACCAATGATTACTAAAGGGTCAAGACTAGCTTCAATAAGACTGCGATTGTAAAGATTTGATGATCTGAGAGTTGCTTCAGATTCTTTTATGGCTGTAATATCCCGGGAAATAACAAGAAAAGAACTTATTTCAGCATTCAAAAACTCCGGTATTATTTTTGTATCAAAGTAGTATACTTTTCCAGGAGGTAATATATAATGGAATTCCGTTGCTTCAGGCTTGCCTGTGATAAAGGCTTTTTCACATTGTTTTTCCGTATGTATCATCATTTCAGAGTTTGTTTGTGTTTTAAAATAGGTCTTACCCGTGAGCTCATCTACAGAAAGACCATAAAATTTCATGGCGGCCGGGTTAGCATATAGGCAGTTTTTTTGCCTGTCAAAACGGATGACCAGATCAGGAGTATTTTCAGCCAAAGTATGAAATCCTAAATCGACATCGTTAAGCATCTCAAATTTATATATGTTTACGCATTCTTCTTCGGGCAAAGGGTGAAATGTGATCAGGTATTTTCTCTTACTCCCTTGAACTTCTATTTTTTCAGGTATATTGTACTCAAGCGTCCTTTCCACAATAGCTCTGATATCAGGGGGTAAACTCGTCCCTACTTTTGCATCCCAATCTTGCAATAAAGGTTCTTCTTGTACATTTGTGTAAAGAACAATCCCATTCTTTTCTACAAGTAGTACAGGATTTAGCTTATCTACCGTAAATTGCCCCATTTTTGTTTCCACCTCATTTTCAGGCAAATGCGCTATGAAGCATTTGGCAATGTCATTGAACATGCAATTGATTCATACGTGCTTTATCTCTGTACTTTTGGAGAGTTATACTGATATATATCGCTTCTTGTTTTTTTCTGTACCTGTCTATTTATTTAGGGGTTGAAGCACAAAACCATTAAAACAAGAAACGTGAATAAAATAAGACGGTAAATAACAGGAGAACTTATATAAATATTAAAAAAATGCCCAGATAGGGTTCAAGCAAACAGGGTTAATGGTTCAAGCAAAAGGTTTAATAGTAATAGTCCTCCTATAACGAGAGACATGCCACTTTTTATGAGTTTGTAGAAATATAAAGACAACAATGAAACAAGCAAAATTTTTATATATTTTTAATGTTTTGTTTGCTAGGTATGTCAGAAGAAAAAAATATCGATGACATGACGTATGTGTTGGTGTCACGTGGGAATATTGAAAGAATGAAAGCTGTCAGTAAGGCCGGGAATACTCTGGATGATGTCCTGACAATGCTTTTGGACTATTATGAAGATCTTCGCCGTCAGGAATGGATCAATACGAATAGTCATGAGAATCAACACAATGAAGAATTAGAGAACGAAAAACGGTCTTTTGCAAGCCTGCGTAACTCTTAAGAGTTAATCTTAAATTAATTCGGTCCGTGCAATTTCAATTTCTAAGGAATGCTGTGCTTTCTATTTATTAAAAACAAAGAAAGATGAATTATCACTGACTAATGAATGAGCGATATTTCACCGGATTATTAACTTTTTAACTTCATCGGCTCTCCACAGCAAACAATGTTACCGGTACAACAGGTGTCTGTAGAGCATTTTTCATCTTTGCATTCATTTTCGACCCTAAGTTCGAACCCACATCCTTCACAGGAAAGGATCTGGCCTTCTCTTAGCTCACTGCAATTCATGCGTATCACCTCAATACTTTAATAATGAGATTATGTAATGTAGGTTAAACCGTTTTTGAAGCAATGATTCTGAAGATTACTCTCTGCGACTGTCATAGTTGTATCTTCCGTGCAGGTGAACGATCAAACCAAAAACTTTATAATTAGGGAATGCCTAACTAACATACTGATTGAGACATGATGGCAAAGAAAGAGCATTTATTCTTAGTTTTTGATAAGCTTTTAAGAATCAGAAGTGAATGCTCCTGTAAGATCTTTTCCGAATGTGGATTCTCATCAGATATTACTCTAAAACAGGTTGGATATTTAAGAGCTATCGATGAATGTGGGGAAGTCACGTTTAGTAGACTTGCAAAAATCACCAATAACTCGAAGCCTACAATTACAGAAATGATTCACAAATTCGTTAAAATGGAGTGTGTATGTAGAGAGAGATGTTCCAATGATGGCAGAGTAGTATACATCCGTTTAACCGATAAAGGGCAGAAAATTGCCCGTGCTGAGGAGAATGCTTTGATGGATGTCATCGAAAAGATGGCTGGTTTACTGGATGAAAGAGAAATTGACACACTCATTAATATTTTGGAAAAGATAAAATAGTTGATATCTTTTTGTTTGTCCTGATAGTTAGGTTAATTAAAACTAAATAAATGAGGTCACTCAAAAACAAGTGAGAAATAATCGAGACGATTGATGATGTATCCTGGAAAAATTGAAGATTATAGAGAAAGTATCGTAATACCGCTCTTTGAAACAGTAGTTTACCCGAAAAGCCGAACAAAACTGCTGGCTAACAAAATCACCGGGGAACTACTATTAAATAAGATGAAGGATGCCGAATTTACGTATGCTGTCGGGCTGACAGTAAAAAGCGGCGTTAAAGCTTCAGAATTAACTATAGATAATTTGTATAAAACCGGAAATCTGTTAAAGATTTCATTTGTTCAGCCCTCTGATAATGGTTATCTGATTGCCGCAAGGGCTCTCTACAGAGTAGAGGTCGAATCCCTTTATCAGGTGGATGGAACAATTTACTCAAAATATGAACCTGCATCTGATCTTCCAGATCTCGATGAAGACATGCAGGTAGAAATAATGGAAGATGTTAAAAAGACGATTAATGAAATAAGCAATCGTTTTCACGGATCTGAGCAGTTTACTCGGCCAATAGAAAAAATGGATTCCATTGATCAGATTATGGGCTATATTATGCCATTTATGCCCATAAAACTGGAAGAAAAGCAGAAACTTCTGGAGATTATTTCTGTTCGTGAAAGATATCTTACATTTCTTTATATTCTAACCAAACAGAAAGACAACATTAACTTGCAAATTGAAGTGGCAAAAAAAGTGACAGATAAAATTAATAAGTCAAACAGGGAAGCGATGCTGCGAGAGCAGCTTAAGGTAATTCAGGAAGAACTTAACGGAGGAGATGATTCCTCTTCGGGTGATGCAGGATATCGGGAAAAAATCGACAACTCGAAAATGCCGGAGGAAGTAAGGAAAAAGGCATTAGCAGAATTGAAGAAACTCGAAATGGGTGGCCCTCATAACCCTGAAGGCCACGTTATCAGGAATTACCTTGACCTCTTGCTTGATCTTCCCTGGGTAACGGAAGAGAAAAAGAGCATCGATATCGCAGAAGCCCGGCGCGTGCTTGAGAGCAATCACAACGGGCTTGAGAAAGTCAAAGAGAGAATAATCCAGCATCTGGCAGTAATGAAATTAAAACACGAAAAACAGGGCTCAATCCTGCTCTTCGTAGGGCCTCCCGGTACCGGCAAAACAAGCCTTGGGAAAAGCATTGCAGATGCACTTGGCAGAAAATATGTCCGGGTCAGCTTTGGCGGTGTAAAAGATGAAGCTGAAGTAAGAGGGCACAGAAGGACATACGTAGGGGCCCTTCCCGGAAGGATCATACAGGGCATGAAAAAAGCAGGGACTAAAAACCCGGTATTTATTCTTGATGAAATCGACAAGCTTTCAGCTTCCTATTCAGGAGACCCGGCAAGTGCCCTTTTGGAAGTCCTTGATCCCGAACAGAATAACACGTTCTCGGACCACTATCTGGAAGTTTCGTATGACCTATCCGATGTGCTGTTCATAGCAACTGCCAACTCCGTGGCAAATATCCCCTGGCCGCTTCTTGACAGGATGGAGATGATCGAGATCTCGGGTTATACTAAAAATGAAAAGCTTGCAATCGCAAAAGATCATCTGCTGCCCTTTATTCTGGAAGAGCACGGTCTAGATGCGGATAAACTTCAAATCGAAGACAATGCCCTGCAGGTGATGATCGATAAATATACTCGCGAAGCCGGAGTGCGCGGACTTAAAAAACAGCTTGCAAGGACTGCAAGGTTTGTATCCGAAAAGATAGTATCAGGAAATGTGGACTTTCCTTATGTGGTAAAGGCGGATATGCTCAAGGAGATCCTGGGAAAAGAGATAATTCGCCAGGAAGAGGCCCGAAAAGAGAACATACCCGGTGTAGTCACAGGACTTGCCTGGACACCAGTCGGAGGAGATATTCTCTTCATCGAAGGCACATTTATGCCCGGAAACGGTAAGCTTACGCTTACTGGCCAGCTTGGAGACGTGATGAAGGAATCTGCAAAAATATCTTTGAGCCTTGTCAGATCGCGGCTTGCAGGTACTGCAAACAGTTTTGACTTTACCTCGAGTGATATCCATATTCACGTACCTTCCGGTGCAACTCCGAAAGATGGTCCTTCAGCAGGCATAACACTCTTTACTGCTCTGGCATCCTTGATCTCCGGAAAAACGGTTGACCCGAAAGTTGCAATGACCGGAGAGATTACGTTAAGCGGTGCTGTATTGCCTGTAGGAGGCATAAAAGAAAAGGTTCTGGCAGCCCATAGAGCAGGCATAGTAAAAGTAATCCTGCCGAAAGAAAATGAAAGAGACCTGGAGGATGTACCTGAAGATGTAAGGAGAGAACTTCAGTTTGTACCGGTAGAAACTATCGAGGAAGTCTTAAAAGAGGCACTTGATATTGATCTGCCCAGATCTCTCATTTCATATACGGGAAGCAGCTTTGCACCAGCAAAGAACCTTTAATTTTTTAGGGCATGGAGGAAAGTTAAGGTATTAAAAACCGAAGCTCTCATAGTTCTGAATTGTAGAGCCTCCATATTGTCCTTTCAATGATCTTATTCGTCCGGAGGTGTTTTTTTAGCGTTTTCACTTCTCATTTGCCTGATTTTTTCTTTTGCTAGTTTCTCGGTCGGATATCTCTTAATAGGATATTTCTTTTCGAGGAACTCGCTAAACAATATCATGAGATCAACATAAACTTCATCAGGGTGTTTTCCTTCTGCATAAGCTATGTCCTCGACCTTTCTCCAGATCTTGAGTTCCGCATCAATAAGTCTTTTATTCAGGTCTTCTGTTCTTACTATTTTGGTGTGAATTGTTTCCGTGTTTATCCTTCTCCGAAAGTCATCTTATTTTTTCTCATCTTTGTATTTATATATTTCAAAAAGGCAATGAGTTTTCGGATTTCTACAGTCATTGCAAAGCAGTACAGTTACAAGCACTGAGAATTATATAGGAAAGCAACTATAGATCTTATTCGAAGTACTGCGAAATTCGTTAATTGTTCAGGTGAAAAGCTTTTCTTTAGGAAATATTGAGGTAAGAGCATGATAGTAATAGCAATTAATGGAAGTCCGAGAAAGAAATGGAACACGGCAACACTGCTAGAAAAAGCTCTTGAAGGAGCAGCTTCGGAAGGTGCAGAGACTGAATTAATCCATCTTTATGATCTCAATTTTAAAGGCTGTACAAGTTGTTTTGCCTGTAAACTAAAAGGTGGGACTAGCTATGGAAAATGTGCAATGAAGGACGAGCTGACGCCTGTGCTGGAAAAGCTGGAAAATGCTGATGCTGTAATACTTGGGTCACCGCTCTATCTTGGGAACTCCACGGGTGAGATGAGGTCGTTCATGGAGCGATATATCTATCCATACCTGGTTTATTCTGCGCACCCGATATCGTTATTTCCTAAAGACATTCCGGTCGGTTACATTTACACGGCGGGTGCCAAAGAGGAGCATTTAGATTTTTATGGATTTTATAAGGTTAAGGAATTAAATGAAGGAATTGCAACGAGAATTTTCGGATATTCCGAAACAATGTACAGCACTGATACCTATCAGTTCGATGACTATTCAAAGTATGTTGGAGATAGATTTGATCCGGCAGAGAAGGCAAAAAGACGAGAAGAAGTGTTTCCTAAGGACTGTAAGAAAGCATTCGACATGGGAGTCAGGTTTGTAAAGCGACAGAAAGCGATAAAATGAATCAATAAATAATATATGACAGTTTCTAATTTACTTTTTATTCTTTATTCTTTATTTATTCAACGGATTTACTTGTAAATTTCATTTATTAGTTTCTTTTCTAAGTTGTCCGCAGCCAATTGATACCTCCCTTCGATACTGCCGCAATCGTCCAGTTCCGGTCTTACCAGTTCTCTGTAGAATGCTATCATTATCATATGTCTTTCCATCGTTAGTCCGTATTTTTCCGTAAAACTGTAAACCCGCTTTCGTAAGTCTGCCGAAGGTATCATCTTGAGCAATTTCTCAGCTTTCTCATCCGGTGTGAATGTTTGCTCCCAACGGTTTATGCCAATAGCGAAGTTACATTCCCGGCTTTTTTTGTCTAAATTCCTTTCTTCGTCATCAGTCATATAAAACCTTCTTTCATCTGAATATTATAAGCCTGATATTACTTTTGCATCATGATCTTATTCTACTTTTCGATACTATTAATTATGTCTCAATTCTGTCTCCGAAACTAACCTCTCCAAAAACCTGTTAATTCGTATTCACAGAAACAGCGATGATGAAGGTAAAGCTGTTTTTAAGATGAATAGGGAAAAGCGGAGGCAGGAGATCAATGGGACAGAGTTCATCATTAAGTTCACAACAGTAGAGCATAAAAATCAAATAATGAACAGTACTTTCATTTATTTAAGCCTGTTATTAAAATATCATGTTACTTGAAATGTTAGAGACTTTGGACATAACAATTATATCTATTTTTTACAATAGTTTATAGTCTAGATTAAAAAATCTGAACTGCTCATTGAAAAAAAAACTACCTATGCGATGATAACAATGGATCCACTAGAAAGAATCTTTGGGAAAACTGCACAGATGATAGTCCTTAAAAATTTGATCGAAAGACAAAACGAACCAACTTATCTTTCAGGAATAGCTGAAGAAACCGGGTTATCTCACTCCAGCGTATCAAGGGTTATCACACCTCTGATCACGGCAGGCGTTGTTCAAGAAAAACTTCTGGGAAAGCAAATTCGAACTTTCCAGTTGAATATGGAAAGTGATGCAACAGGCTTGATAATAGATTTTTACAACAAAATTAACGAAGTAGTAGATTAAGCTATAAGAATCATGAAAGTCAAAATTCCCAATTTTTTTAATTGTTTGTTATGATAAAAGTTAATTCTATTAATGGGTTATGCATCACTCAATGGGTTATGCATCACTCAAAGAACATCCTATACATTTCGTATAAGCCCCATGGACCAGGCTTTTTTAATTTATTTCTTTTTATTTATTTAATACTAGTTAAAAATATATCAGTTTAAATCAAAGGTAAATGAGAATATCAAAATAGTCTATTCTCCTTGATTTTATCATTCATTTTAAAAATCGTATTATTTTATATAGTTTAATTTTAAGAATAGTTAAACTGGATTCAAATTCCTTTAATTTCTGTCTTTTTCAAAAGGTGAGCAGGTCGATGAGAACCATATTTTAATCTGGTGGAATCCGGAGTTTAAAGGTATGATGATTTGATAAATAAATCGACCTGCACAAACAGTATAATCCAAACTATTTTAAATATTTTTCTATTTAGTTATGTTGTACAGTTCCATTGGGTAATTATGCTAAACTTTTCAAAATTGCTCGAAAAAAGACTGTTAAGTAGTAAAGACAAATCCTTTTCTCATTCGAGATAAAACTATAAGGCCATTAAATTAGATGCCTTAAGTTTTTTAAACAGATCTGGCCTTCGAATTTGTGGTATTATTATATAGGTTTCTGGAAGATTTTTTCCCTGGATTTTCGGAGTTTTCTTCTTTTATTTTGAAATACGGTAATGCTTTGACAGCAAGGAGAGCCATTGAGTGTTCAATATCCTGAGTATGCTCCTTGATCTTCTCCGAGCTTGCAATGGCATTTAGAAGCTCCTCAAGAGATGGACTGTTCGATCTCCAGGTACCGTTACTCCGTGTCTCAGCTTCAAAGATCTGCCACTCAATTTTCACTGACATAAATTCCCCCTCTGGAAATTTCTTTTACATTAGATTGTAAAATTAAAAATAAAACTGATCAAAAATGGAAAGCGATCATACTAATTAATCTATTCAATGTGATTATTTTTATATTTTTTTATCTATAATCTTATATCATAATTATAACTATATTTTCCCCACGGACCTGAAGCTTCCGAATGATTTTGTTTTGATCGTAATCTTTATAGAAGATCAATAAGTTAGCAACATAAAATTAAACAAATACCCCATGTTCTTTAGTTTCTCCTGATTAATAAACTTTTTTTCCAAAACTTTATTATACTAATTTTTTTGTTTAAGATCTTAGAAATGATTCGTTCATTATATGAATAGAGGTTTCCAAATGTCAGAAGCACTTTACTTCCGTGACAGTTATCTAAAAGAATTTGAAGCAACTATCGAAAAAATCATTGATGATAAATTTGTAGTTCTTGACCGTACGGCCTTTTATCCCGAGAGTGGAGGTCAGCCCAATGATACAGGAAAGTTAATCCGTATATCCGATGGTTCTGAATTTCAGGTCCTTTATGCAGGTAAATTTGAGGGATACATCAGTCATGAAATAGCTTCTACTAAGATAGCCTCAACTGCAGAGAATATTTCTGGAGGCTTGAAAGCCGGCGATAAGGTAAAAGGTATAATAGATTGGGATCGACGCTACAGATTTATGCGGATGCATACGGCAACTCATATTGTTGCAAATGTAATTGAGAAAGAAACCGGAGCCCAGATAACCGGAAACCAGCTGGGTCTTGATCAGAGCAGGGTGGATTTCAGCCTTGAAGCTTTTGATAGGGACAAATTTGCAGAGTATGAAAAGATCGCAAATGAACTGATAGCACTGAATTGTCCAGTTACTTTTTATCTGGTAAGCCGCAAGGAAGCCGAAGAAAAACTCTCAAGGTTAACTACACTGGCAAAAGGTTTCTCAGACGATATTAAAGAGGTTCGTCTGGTCGAAATCGAGGGAGTAACAATCGAAGCCTGTGGTGGCGCCCATGTTAAAAATACGAGTGAAATAAAAGGAATAAAGATTATAAAGCTCCAGAACAAAGGAAAAAACAATAGGCGAATGTATTTTACACTCGTGAATTGAGAAAAAGGAAATAGTTTGATTGATTTTCTACTTCCTTTTTATTGTATATCTCCTCCGATGTCACCATACCTGGGGTCAATTTCCACAGCTTTTCTATATGATTCTTCAGCTTCTTTATCACGTCCAAGAAAACTCAGGCAGAAGGCTTTTCCGAACCAGGAATCTGCGGACTGAGGGTCGAGCTTAAGTGCTTTGTTATAGATGTCCAGAGACTCTTCACAGCGCTTGAGCTTTGCAAGCACGAAGCCCAGGCTCGAATGTGCTTCAAGGTATTCAGGATCCAGCCGTATAGCTCCTTTATATGCCTCAACGGCTTCCTCGAATCTCTGCATCTGGCTAAGGGTAAATCCCTTGTTGAACCAGACATCAGCATTCTTTTCATTAATCTCTATGGCCTTGTCAAAAGCTTTAATTGCTTCTTCGTAATTTTCAAGGTTCTCATAGTCTATCCCCATATTGTTCCAGGCATCATCATTATTAGGATCCAGTTCTACAGCCTTTTGATAAGCTTTTAATGCCTGCCCGTGATTGCCAAGATTATCAAGGTCTACACCTTTATAATGCCAGGCTTCAGCATAATCCGAATCAATCTCTATCGCCTTATCGTAAGCAATTATCGCTTCATCGTAGTTCCCCATCTGCCCGAGAGCAATACCTTTTCCGACCCAGGCCTCTTTGAAATCGGGATCTTCCTCAAGAACTTTATCATAAGCGTCGGCAGCTAATTCATATTCACCGGCATTACTTAAATTCAGGGCTTTCCCATACCATGCGTTCGGATAGTCCGATTTGATTTCAAGAGCTTTATCGTAAGCTTTGACAGCTTCTTCGTGTCTTCCGACCTGGGACAGAGAATAAGCCATATTGTTCCAGAGATCCGCATCTTCCGGATCGATTTTTACAGCTATTTCATAAAGTTTGATTGCCTCGTCGAATTTTTCAAGGGTCTCAAGGGCTGCAGCTTTATTATTTAAAAGATAAATATTATTTGGATCCTTCTCAATAGCCTTATCAAAGGCTACAACCGCTTCATTTAGCTTGCCAAGCCTGAGAAAATCAAGGCCGACTTCATTCAGCTCAGCTGCCTGAATTTCCTCACTAACTTCCTGCTTACCTACATCCTCCGAATCACTTATGACATACATATCTTCGGAAGTGTCCCTACCTTCTGTTTTTTCTTCCCCACTCTTTGCTGAGAAGGCTTCATCCTTTGATTCATCGGAACTCATATCGAAACTTCCTTTACTGCATTTTACCTTTACTACATTTTAGATAGACTGCATTTTAGATAGACTGCGGATTGTTTAGTGTCCGCATAAGTTATATACTTAATTCTGTTCTTCGTTTATTATCTATACAATTATTCGCTTATGATCTATACATCTGTCTTTTAGGCTTTTATAGCCTCTCCCAAGGAAGTAGTAATAAAGGTCTCTGAAAAAAATCAAGAACGGAAAAGGCTAGATTCTTTTAATCAGAAAATCGGTTGGTTCAAAATAATGGAAGTAACGGAACAAATTTATTGCGGAGCCATTAAATCCATTCTTTTTGATATGGACAACACCCTTTTTGACTTCGTAGCCGCAAAACTCGTAGCTTGCAGGGAAATTCTCTCATATATTTCAGGAGAAGAGAATACTGCCAAAGACCCATCAGAGCTTTTCGGGTATTTCCTGAGGGGGGTCTACGGTTTTGAGGATTACGAAAATATAAAGGATTACATGCAGGAAAAAAATTCATTTACAGCTCTCAGGTATACACGGTGTTGCGAGATATATGAGAGGGAAAAATTACAAAATCTCAAACTCTATCCCGGAGTCAAAGATACACTTGATAAGCTGAAAAAACAGGGTTTGAAGCTTGCAATCATAACTGATGCCGACAGTTACCATGCCCTGGCAAGACTTACAAAAGTCGAGCTCCTGGATTCCTTTGACACTCTTATTGCCGCAGATATGACAGGCACGAAAAAACCGGATCCTGCACATTTTCTCTTCGCCCTGCAAGCTCTTGGTGCCAGACCCGAAGAAAGCCTTGTAGTAGGTGACAGCATTAGAAGAGATATAATACCTGCTCGCAAACTCGGATTGAAAACAGCATATGCCTCCTATGGGGATTGGAGGCCTGCAGAGGAAATGGATTTATGTTTTGATTTCAGGCTCAACAAATTTTCGGATCTACTTGAGTATATAGAGATGTACAATGGTTTTGATTCTAATAATGGAGTAATAAAAATTTAAGTTAAGAAATAATCTTAAAACCCTTGCATAGGATAAAGTTAACGATCATAGAACTTCAGATGCACAAACTCAGTTATAAATCCGGTTTTACAGCTTCCTTCCACCAAATAAAGCAAATTCGAATACCTTAAAATAACAATCAACGTCTTGAAATCCTATATAACGTAGCCACTCGCACTGCTGCTCCACAGATGTCAATATATTAGCCTCTTTGTCATCTCTGCGGTCAAACTCGTCTGCAGCTTCTTGCCTCGTTTTCCCAGTATTATTTCGAAGATACATATTATACAAAGAATCGATAAAACACTCTTCGAATAAAGAACTGACCCATTTAGAAGATGAAGAAACATGCTCCAAATTTAAAAACATTCCACCTGGTTCAAGTAATTCAAAAATTTCAGAGTAAAGCTCCTTCTTTCTATCATCACTTTGATGATGGATTGAAAAGCCCGAAGCAATAACACTAAATGGCGCTTTAGTTTTTACTTTTTCAATCCATCGACTGTCACCATAATCCAAAAGAAGAAATTCTAATTTATCGGTGTAATTGGCAAGTTTCTCTTTAGCTGCCTGGAGCATTGGTTCAGAAATATCTAACAACACACCTGAAGCATAAGGATACTGTTGCAAAATGGATGCTGTCAAAATTCCATCCCCACAACCGAGGTCAAGTATTCTTTCTATTTTTATATCACACCCGGCAATAACTCTTATCATAATTTCGATCTGCTCCTTAGCTAATGGAAATGCTCCGCGCATACCATTAAGATATCTCTCTGCAACTTCCTTTGACTTCCACACTTCGTAATTACTAACAGACAATTACAAATTCTCCTCTGAATTTTTTATCTCTTGAGACAATCTAATTTAAACATCATTTGAATTTTAGTTTTCCTTAGGGTTTTCCAATAATTATCCACTTATACATAAACAAAATGGTTCAGTTGAAAAAACTATGAGGTAGGAGCATATAGGCGGAAGATTAGGTCTTAAGGAAGTCCGGAAGCTGGAAGATGGGGAGCTTGATCAAGCAATTCCTCAACTTCGCCATCATAACCTCATTATAAACCCGGTTTTTTTACCTTTTTCAAACCCTGCCTGTTCATAGAATCTTAGAGTACTTTCTTCCTTTCTTCCGGTTAATAACATAACCTTGTAACAGTTTTTTTGCCTTGCAGTCTCCACAGCTTTATGCAGTATTGCTGTCCCATACCCTCTCTTTCTGTAGTCCGGGTGGGTAACTACATTCTCTATGAATCCGAACGGCCTTCCACTTCGTGTCAGGTTTTTTATCACCATCAATGTACAGGATGAGACTATAAGTCCGTCTTCCTCTACGACAAAGTAATATCGGCCCGGCTCATTGAAGACTTCTTTCCATAATTCTTTAATATACTCCGTCCCTTTCATATCAGGGTCGTCAGGATTTAAGTATTTATACAAATCAAGTAAGCCGCTCAGTTCTTCAAACTTTATCAATCGTACATTGTTGTTTATGTTATCAGCTTCCCTTTTGTTACCCGGTGGTTTCGCCATTTTTCACATAAAATTTTTCACATAAAATGTGTCTCATCTTATGCTGTCTGATTCAAACATTCTCTTGAAATACTCTTACCAGACGAAAGCATTTACGGTTTATCTATCCTGAATTTCTTACTGTTCCATTAACCTTTTATGCGTGAATTCAGTTCAAGTAGTCTATGATCATATCCCAGGGCAAAACAAAAATCATAAAACCTGGCCCCAGGAAAGACACGGTTCTGCTGGAGACTCAGGACGTGCTCACCGGAGGCGACGCTGCTAAGCGTGAAATAATCGAAGGAATAGGCATTAATAAGACTACACAGGCAACCAATGTTTTTTCGCTATTGAACAGAAAAGGACTGCCGACCGCTTTTATTGAGAGAAGCACGCCCAGCACACTGTTATGTCACCAGTGTGAAATGCTTCCTCTTGAATTAGTGGTACGCCGCTATGCGTGGGGTTCTTATTTACAGCGCCACCCTGAGTATAAAAAGCAAGACGGCACACCTTATAGGTTCGAAGAGCCTTTCTGGGAAATATTCCATAAATGGTCGGTTGTGAGCTCACCCAATACCGATAAACCTTACCAGGTTGAAGAAGAAGCTGCAAGGAAGGAGTTCTTGCACAATGGCATCTGGAAGGAAGGAGTTTATACTGACCCTTATATCCGGATTGATAAGGAAAAGTGGCTGCTTTACCCCTCAAAGAAGGAACTTTCAAAATCAAAACCTCTAATGTTAATAGAACCCGTATGCAATCAGGAAGAGCTTGATTACCTGGTGCAATCAATTATGCTGCCCACATTCCGGATTCTTGAGGAGGCCTGGCACAGGATCGTAACCGAGTGGGGCCCGACGGAGCTTGTAGATTTAAAAATCGAGGTTGGTAGGCGACTTGACAATAACAAGCTTGTCATAGCCGATGTCATAGATAATGACAGCTGGCGCATCTGGCCAGGGGGCGATCCCAAAAAACAGCTTGACAAGCAGTGTTTCAGGGACGATAACCCACTGTACCAGGTCGCTGAAAATTATAAAATCGTAACAGATTTGACTGAAAGCCCTGCGTTTCAGTCCTGATCTTAGAAATATCTCCTATTAGTTCATTTTTAATTTTATTTTTTCCTAATTTTTATTTTTTTCCTAATTTTTATTTTACAACGCTACCAATTACACTCTCGAGAATTTGCAGACCTTCCTCTAACTCTTCCTTCTTGATATTTAGAGCCGGAAATATCCTTATTCCATTTTCTTGTGTCTGAGTAACGAACAGTCCTCGCACCAGGCATTCATCTTTGATATGTTTAGCTGTATCTGCGCTTTGGAATTCAATCATCAAAAGCAGACCCTTTCCCCTAATTTCGGCAATTGCGCTGTCGTAGGTTTTCTGCCAGATGTTTAATCGTTCCATTGCAAAACCGCCCAGCTCCTCGACATTTCTTGAAATATTGTTTTCTATGAGGTACTTTATCACTGCATAAGCAACGGCACAGCCAAGCGGATTGCCACAATATGTTCCGCCGTGATCTCCCAGATCAAGTTTCTTTGCAACTGCCTCAGACATGGCAAAAGCACCAAACGGAAACCCGCCTGCAATTCCCTTTGCCATGGTCAGAAAGTCGGCTTTTATGCCGCTTGAGCCAGTAATAAAAGCAGGGCCTGTCCTGAAAAAGCCGGTCTGGATCTCATCCATGATCAACAGGCTGCCGTTCTGCTTGCAAAGGGAATCTACCTCTTTCAAATAAGCTTCGGACGGCATACGAACTCCGCCTTCCCCCTGAATCGGCTCGAGAATAACTGCTGCAACGTTCTTGTCTAGAGAACTTTCCAGAGCCTTTGAATCATTATAGGGGACAAACCGATAATTGGGCATCAGAGGACTGTACCTGTCCCTATGCTTCGTCTGCCCCGTAGCCGAGGTTGTACTGATCGTACGTCCATGGAAGCTTTGATATGTAGAAATTACATCAGGTCTGCCTGTTACTTTTCGGGCTAATTTGATGGCAGCATCGTTTGCTTCAGCACCGCTGCTCGCAAAAAAAACTCTTGTTAGATTAGGTGGCAGAATTTCTGCTAGCAAGGACAGCAGACGAGCACGCACGGGCGAATATGTCAGTCCCGAATTAGGATTTTGGATTATTTTTCTCCCCTGGTCAATCAGAGCATTAGTTATAACCGGATTCGCATGCCCTATACATGTTACACCCCAACCGGAGGTGAAATCCAGATACTTATTCCCTTCTTCATCCCAAACATAAATTCCCTCTCCTTTTTCGACAGACACTTTCTGCTTTACGAAAAAAGGAGCAAGATACCTATCTTCGATGTCGAATGTTTCCTTGCTCGTCATTGAAAATCATTTCCTAATAATGGCAAATGAATGTAAAGTGATTACCTTTGCCAAATTTTTGAATACCTACTACGTTACCATAACATTGAAGCTGATACTCTTTATCAATCTTTTGATAAAACAATATAACACATGAAGAAATAAATAGTCGAAAATGCTAGAAAAGAAGTAAATGTGGAAAAAAAGAAGAACCAAAATTTGAATGGCTCATAGGGATAGTATTTTTGTTTTTACCTTTTAACCTCTGTTCAAAGCTTAAGTTTGTGTCTATAAGCTTCCCAGAAGGCTTCGTATTTTTTAAAAAGTTCGTTTTTCCTGGGATCATCATCTGAAATGAAGTCGAACAACTCATTGATTCGGGTATCGATGCTTTTTATTTCATCTTGAATCACTAAAGCCCGATTGGTTAACAGATCCATTTCACACTTCCCGGCTTCACCGCTGCTGAACCGTGCATGGTGAGCTTCGATCTCTGCATTTAAAATCTCCAGCTGTAACATCCGCTTTTCAACCTCTTCAAGCTGGTTCTGTTCAGGTTGTTCTATGTCCCGGTCGCACCAATCTTCCAGTGACTGCCCTGTTTTTTCTTTACTCATAAAATCATTTGCTACAAACTCGCGCCAGACCAGGCTTTTCATTGCTTCCTCATAGCAATCAAGTTCTTCGGTATCGACATCCTCTCCATTGTCTATCCTATAATCAACTTCAAATTTCAATACTTCAATTATATCTTTCAAACTATCGATTGCCTTTCTAGTTCGTATGACTTCTGCTTCGAAGTCTTTGTTGATATAACAAAGTGATGACATGTATTACCTACTAATATATTAGTCAATGTTGTACTTATTTTTTACGTAAAACATTAACAATTAAAAACAAAGTCCGAATGATAATTTAAAATAGAGAAAATTCTGATTTAATATCTGTTTTTCAAGCATCCTACATTTTCATATATTCTTGTTAAAGAAAACTTTACAGAACCTTTGATGATCCAGATGTCAGTTTCAGAACTTATGAACCCAAAAAACAAAGAAGAGCACTTTTCGGCCTTCCAGATGGTATTGAATCGGGAGAAGGAAGAATCCCTTATCTGCCGGGGTAATTCATGATGCTTGGACAGGAAGACTTTAAACCAGTTACTCTTGACGACCGCGCATTTTTCGAGCGCCATTATGCACTCTATCCGCAAATCCATAGCAGCAATACATTTACCAATATGGTTTGCTGGAACCATTTTTCGCATTTTCGATATGCTTACGTAAATGGCTGTGTGGTTATTGCGAGTACCGTCGGAGGAATTACACAGTACCGTCCTCCTATTGGGCCGCGTGACCCGGTACTTATGCGTGAATTTTTAGAGTTGGCTCTGGACGAAAGCGACGAAACTACTATTATGCTTATTGATTCGGACACAGCACAGTGGATGCGGAAGATCGATCCTGGTCTTATGCTGGTGCCTGATCGGGACCACTTTGATTACATCTACAATGCTGCCGATCTTGCAGAACTTCCTGGGAAGCATTATCTCAAGATTCGTAGTCAGATCCATAAATTTCGGAAAAACTACAGGCACACGGTCGAGCCGATAACTCTCGAAAATCGGGAAGAACTGATTGATTTTCTGGAGAAATGGTGCAAATTGAAAGGATGTGCCAGCGATTCCTTCCTTGCCCACGAAATCGAAGCAACCTCCTATGCAATTGAGCATTTATCCGAGCTTTCCCTGCGAGGCTTACTGATCAGAGTAGATTCGGAGGTAGAGGCGATTTCCCTCTTTGAACGCCTCAACGCGGATACCGCAGTCATTCATTTCGAGAAAGGAATGACGGAATACGAAGGAATATACAAGGCTATCAACGAGGAAACTGCAAAGGTTCTTACTGGCGAGGTGAAGTATATCAATCGAGAGAGCGACCTGGGCGTAGAAGGTCTACGGGAAGCTAAGATGCGATATCATCCGGATCATATGGTTGAGGTTTATTCGCTTAAAAGATGAGCCCTTTTGAGACACCAAAATGTAAAAAATGAAGTGATTTAAATATTTTAAGCCTAAATAAATAAATAAATAAATAAATTTCTTATTTTTGATTTTAATAAATAATTTTTTCTGACTACAAGAGTGACATCTGGACCTCAAAAATTACTTATTTAAGTCCTGAATATTTTAAAAGCGAAGGTCACTTAACTCCGATTTCCACAGGTTTCATGACCCTCGTGCTCCATGACATAAAAAATTATTTGCTCTACTCACTTTTCTATTTATAATAGGGTTTTATTTGGAACAAAATATAAAAACCAATAAGAGCTGAAATTAATCCTGATATAATACTTAAGGTAATCAGAGATCCGATAAGATATACTATCTCACTCCAGAAAAGCATATTCCATCCACTTATTTTGCGATCTTTCATGCCAAAATATGCCATAAGGAGTAATACGGATGAGGCAAGCCAGAATATTGCAGAAATAATTCCTGCGCCATAACCACTCGTACCGGTTACTACCGCTACAGGTGCAAGGACTGTCAATGTTGCAATCCCCGCTAGAGATAATATGATGCCAATGATTCCAAAAATAAGTGCAATAATTGGCATATATTTTGCCAGAGCTTCTCTGGCATTTGTTGGTAGGGCAGGAGCTTGTGAAAACCATTGATCCATTGTTTTTACTACGCTATTAGATGTTTGATCTACTATAATTATCACTTCCTTACTTTTTATATTTATTTAATTATTCTTTTATTTAATCTTTTGGTAGTTGAATTGAAGTCCATCAATAAGGTGTTAATGTTTTTTCGAACTTTCATCCCAACGATCTTAAAAGGAAGAAAAGTTTTCTCCTATCCTGCAGCTGTTTCAATCATTTATAGCAGACTATGTCACTTTATACAATAAAAACCGGCTTGCATGTAAGAGTACCAGAATAATTCTACTGTTTTGAACCCGGTCTCTCGTAACAATTTCAAATGTTGCTCGACTGTTATAGGAAAATACTCAACGTCAAAACGTTCCAGATGCTTTTTTATTTCTTCTTCACTTCTGCCAGAGCTCGATTGAAAGCGGCCCCAGTACCGTTTTCCTACAGTAATACCTTCTCCGGTTAGCGGCCTTGTATTCTCAAAGGTTATGTATATTCCATCGGCTTTTAGCAGCTCATAACACACACGTGTAGCACTGGTCCGATCTTCGAGGCTAAGGTAGTGATGGCATTGTATGGCTGTGATAATATCTGGCTTTTCCTTTAATTCCGGAGAGACCTCCTGGGTAGCACAGGCGCTTAAGAATGCGAGCTTTTGGGTAGGATGTAAAGAAAGCTTCTGCCTTGACTGATCAAGCATTCCTTCGGAGGGATCAACTAAAAGGAATTTAGTATCAGGGAACTCTTTAATTGCTTTATTAACCAGTGATCCTGTCCCGCATCCGGTATCCAGCCACACTTTCGGGTTAGAAGGAAGGGATTTGACAAGGTTAATAATTTCCTGATGAATGGCGGAGTAGTAAGGAATGATTCCGGATATATTGGCGTCATAGTCCTCGGGTGGATGAGGAGTATAGTTTTGGGCAGATTGTGAAGGAGTCATAGCAGCAGTGTCCTTTGATTAATTATTGGATTGAAGTTAAGATTTCTTTCTATAAAATAAGTAATAATATTTCTTTCTATAAAGTAAGTAGTAATAATTCACTTGATGGTTTAAACGGTCGCCTCAGAGAGTCTGAGATATCCAAATTTAACCCTGGACTTTCTTTTTAAGCTTCTTTGCTTCCTCTGCAACTCCCTTTTTTGCAAGAATTTTGGCTATCAGTTCCACGGCATCAAGATTGCGCACTGCATCATCAAGATACCCGAATACGTCGCCCTGGTATGCGGAAATCCCGTATTTATCTTCAAGTTTTTTTACTATCCCTGTCGGCTCCAGATCTTCAGTGCGCAGACTGATTATTTTTTCAGAGAATTTCTGTTCTGCACAGCCGCAGTAAGGCGAGTCCCTGCACCTGCAGGTTAAAAAGTCCGAAGCAAAGTTCAACATCAGCTCCCGGATTTTCAGGTCAAGGTGGGAAAGAGACTCTCCATCAAAGATTATATCGAGGCCGGCTCCCTGAAAAACCCTCGACGGCATATTTACGTTCAGGGAACTTCCTATCTGGTTTGCATACTTAAAATATGCGGCATCGAAGAACTCCAGGTTTGTTGCGATCTTCAGGGGATCATTGTCAGCGAGCACGGCATCGCGAATCAGGAAAGCCTTGGATACCGGGAGGAAATGAGCTGCAATGATTTTCCCAAATTGCGTAAGCATGATCTTTTTGCCCTTGCGTTCTACAAAGCGGTAGCTCTGCAGGCGCTGGATCAATTTTTCCAGGTCGAAGCTTCCGAACATCATGTTGTGGATTATTCCAAGATCCTGAACAGAGGAGGTGACTGCAACGGATGCAAGTATTTCTTCAAGCTGTTCGGCCTCTCCATATTCAACCCCTATGGAAAGCATCTCTCCCTGAAGCAATTTGATTGCAACTTCTTCTTCCGTATCGGACTGGGAGCCTGAATATGATTTTCCCGGCACGGGCATAAGCACGACAACTCCTCTATCGTGATAATCAGGCCTGCCCGCCCTTCCACTCATCTGAAGGAAGTCCTGCACGGAAATCCAGTCTATTCCCATTGCCAGAGATTCGAATATTACCTGGGAAGCCGGAAAATCAACGCCCGCAGCAAGGGCAGCGGTCGTCACGACTACCGGAAGCTGTCCTTTTGCAAAAAGAGTCTCAACCTTTTTTCTTTCGTACTGGGAGAGTCCCGCATGATAAGGAGCTGCCTGAATCGAGAGTGCTCCTGCAATAGTGTGACAGTTTTTGCGCGAGTTTGTAAAGACAATAGTCTGTCCTCTGTGCCCTTTGGAAGAGTGCATCGAATACTCTTCTTTTGCGAGCTGGGAAATCAGATTTGCCTTTTCGTTATCCTGACAGAACAGGAGGTGCCTATCGAGAGGAACCGGCCTGTGCTCATAAAGGACAAGTTGAGCATTTAGTTTTTTTGCATAGGCTGCAGGTTTTGCAACGGTTGCGGAAAGGTAGATGAACTGAGCTGTCGGTGCCACATAGCGTAACCTTCCGATTAGCCCGTCCACCCTGTGACCCCTTTCCTGGTCTTCAAGCATATGGACTTCGTCCACAACTACAGTTCCTATTTTGCCCAGAAAATCGGCGTTTCCTGAACGGAGCATATGGTCTATGCCTTCATAAGTCCCTACAATAATATCTGCTTTCGGACTCGTCTGCATTTTCACACGCTGAGAGGTCTTTATGAGGATTGCCCCAATTTTTATTGAGGTAGTAAGTCCAAGATGTGAGTAGCGTTCACTGAACTGGTCATATTTCTGGTTTGCAAGAGCAACGAGCGGAACCACATAGAGCATCTTTCCTTTTTTGTTTAGAAGGTTTTGGACTCCTGCCATCTCACCAATCAGAGTTTTTCCGGTTGCAGTTGCCGAGACTACAAACTGGTTTTTTCCTTTAAGAAGCCCCGCTTCCACTGAAAGCGCCTGGACAGGGAGCAGGGTTTCGGATTTCTGAAGCAGCATCTCCTTGAATTTCTTTGCAAGGGGCAGGTTCTTTATCCCGACTGTAGCTTCGGAAGGGTTTGTCCTGATAGTATCGTAGCGGGTGAATTCAGGATCGAGCCTTTCCGGGCTCAACATCCGAATAGTCCTATCAAGGTCCTTAGTTTTAGCGAGAACCTGTTCAAGGAAATCTACGGATTTTTTGCCATAATTCACGTCTGCTGATCTGACCGCACGCAGGAGTTCCTCTTTTGCACATTCCCAGCAGATAAGCTCATTATGGTACTTGACAGATTTGCTATTTACAAAATTGAAACGTTTATTGATCCAGCAGTGTTTGCAGATTTTAACTCTATCCGCGTCAAGTTGAAAACCTTTGAGCATTTCCAAAAAGGCAGCCTCATTTGCAGGGTTGCCTCCTTCTGAAAGCATTATCCTTTTCGCACTGCGTAAAAGCTCTACGAACTCCTGTGGAGGAATAAATTCGTCTTTTTGCTTGCCGGCAAGAAGCCTGATTTTATGGGGGCGCGGCCCTTTGTAACTGTCCTTTAGATGGAGTTCGGCCACATAAAGCGGCTGTTTCATTCGGTCCTTTATAACCATAAATATTATTTTCGATTTTTCAGCGTAGCTTAGGACCCAGAGTGTCATCGTTTATCCTGATATATGAATGTTGTAAATAACTTCGTTTTTAAGGAAAAATCATGTTTCTGCTCCATTAGTTTCAGGAGCATACACTTTTCTTTATGAGACGTATCGAAGAACCTCTTATCTTCACATCAAGCATTACTCAAATGCAATCTTCTTATTTCACTCTTTTTAAGTAAACATTTCATTTTACGTTTTCTTGCGTGGGACATCATTTATAGTAAATCCAGTATAAATATTTTATTACATAATAATTATATTAATCTAAGATAGAATCTTTATTGGATCATACTTATGGGATGAGCCTTAAATTGACAGCGTTTTTCTCCTAACTGCCACTTGAATTCATTTTAAAGGGAAGCTCCTATCCGTGCATACATGCACTTGCAGTTCCGAGTCTCCGGAATGTTTGCGATTGTATCCGCAATGATCTTTAAAATCGAATCCTGGGCTTTTCCTACGACCTCGGTTACTTCTTCTGCTGTTAATTTTTGAGTTGTCATCCCACAAGCCTGATTTGTGACAATAGCAAGAGAAGCATAGCAGAGACTGAGTTCTTTTGCAAGATTGACTTCAGGCACGCCGGTCATGCCAACAACATCTGCAAACTGACTCATCATACGAATTTCTGCTCTGGTCTCAAAGCGCGGGCCTTCTGTACAGGCATAAACTCCTTCTGTATAAGAAAATCCTTGCTTTTCAATTGCATTTTTAAGAGCTGCTTTTATGTCGGGACAGTAGGGCTCAGAAACATCAACATGCACGGTAACATCATCGTAAAAAGTTGAAGGCCTGCTACGTGTAAAATCCAGGAAGTCGTCAAGCACAACAAAACTGCCTATAGGATGCCCTCGCATTGACCCAACGGAATTCGTGGAGATAATACGTTTAATTCCAAGAGAATTTATTGCCCATATATTAGCTCTGTAATCAATCCTGTGAGGAGGAATGTGATTTTTTCCAGCATGCCTGGGAATTACTGCGATATTTTTGCCTTGAATCGTGGTATGATAGGTGATTACTTCTCCATAGGGGGTCTGCACCGATAGAGTATCATAGTCATTATATGAATTGAAACCTACACCACCTAACACAGCAATTTCGATTTTTCCAGTTTCATTTTCCATTTTAAAATCTCTTCGGTAAAATCTTTTTTACTTGATAATTTCAGGCAAACTTTTCACTTCTACTCTCTTTTTTTCCTTTCTCATTTTCGGAATTCTGGTTTGATACCGAATATTTTATGCCGGCAAGAGCAATAAGGATTGAAAAAATTATCGAGTATACAAAGTACTGGAGGGCTGGAAAAGTGTTATTATAGTCCCCTCCTGAAAAGGAAAATGCCAGAACACAAGTGCTTGCTCCCCAGAAGAGCAATCCGGTTGCGATAATAAAGAGGGAAATAGATATATTTTTGTAAATGGGTTTTCCTTCCATTTTTAAATCGAATATTTTACCCATATCTGCAATCAGCAAAGCTAATGAATACCACCATACCGAGGCGTTGGTGAAAACTGAAACGAGAGTCAGAGCTCCATAGTACCAGACTCCTTCGGTTGAATAAAGTTGCCATACTTTTAAAGCACCATATGCAGTAGCCACAAGACTGGTAAGTATGGCGGCGGTATAACTTATAAAAACCATTTTCTGTTCAAGTAGAGCAGCCCAGAGCCTTTCCCCTTCGAGGGCAATAATGTCGTCCAGCCCGAATCCCCGGTATAACATATAAAGTCCGACCGCTGCAAAAATTCCCACAATTGCACCTTCAGGGTAGCCGACAAACAAAAATATCGAATATATCAATAAAGCCAATCCCAGAGGAACGAAGAAAGTCTGCGATATTTTTGGGTCACTGAAGGCATGTTTAAGGATATAGTAAGTACTTTCCAGATTCTCACTCTGCATTACGACAATTCTTTTTACGGAATCAATCTTCATGCGAGACTGTACTATAGGGATAAGGGTTTCGTCTTCCGCACCATCCGACACGAATATCGCTCTCTGTACCTCATGTATCTTGAGGAAATTCTCGAGCTGTTCTGCAATTTTCTGGTCAGAGATTACTCCTACGTTTTTATCCCCTGCAAAAGAAACAATCTCCACATCAGCTCCTTTTGCCTGCATTTCATCAAGTATTCGGATCCCACCAAAAAGGGTATTCGTATCCGAATCTTCTGGATCTGCAATCCCAAGTGCGACGGCAGCCTGAACGTTTGCTTCCCGCCCTACTATGGGGGTTTCCAATTTTGCTTTTTCTCCCAGGTCATTGTCCCGGTCAATACATATAATTAAGGTTTGCATGTCTCTCTGTAACCGTATAGACTTACTCTAACAAGAAGAACTGATTATTCTGAATTAAACTTTCTTGTCCGGCTTTATTCTTTTGAATTAAGTGAATTAAATTATTCACTCAGTTGAGTATATAATTTTACACAATAGTATTTCAATCTATACTTTAAAGGTTTTAGCTTATTGGTTCTATCTTTTGAAGATTCTTAATGTCAGTAAATAAAAAACATACTATCAGCTGTCTGTTGTAATATCGATTCTAATTTTGATCAAAAAGCAGCAAATTTCCTGAATCTCTAAATAAGTTAAAGACGAATGAAAATAAGAAAATATGAAATGATCACCCTACATGAAAAATCCCTAAAATTGAAACCCACTTCTCCAGCGCTTGCATTAGCTATCTTGTCGTAATCTGCAAATAATTATTTGCAATGTTGGTAGAGCGGATTATTAATAAGTAATTGATCGATAGTTCAATTATATCCGGAAGCTTATTTATCTCTTAACATTTTTGACTGTATGCAGATATATCAGACTCCAGCCCAGTGTCATTAATCGATGGTATAGCTATTTTTGTCATTTTTTAAATTTATTTCTTCAATATTTCTGCTATTTTTCCTTTTTTTAGGACAACAGTAATCATTCTCAATTAACCTCTTTCCTCTTCCGTCTCCACCGCATCGGAAAATTAAGCTAGAGCCACAATTCGGACAGCTTGCAGGACGGCATTGATTGTCCTTTGATTCCCACACGTGATCGCATTCTTTGCAGAGAAACTCGACCTTGCATTCACCGCTATTGACATATTCTCCTCCTGATATCTCGATCGCTTTTCCGTTGACAAGAGCATCAGCCACCTTTTCTCGAGCCTTTTGGAGGTCTTTCCAGAAAGTTTTCCGAGATACTCCCATGCTGTCAGCAGCTTCGTCCTGCTCAACCTGGAGAAGGTCGCAAAGGCGAATAGCCTCAAGCTCTTCAATAGATAAGATAGTGATTTCAAGACAACAAAGAGGAATTTCTCTGGGCTTAAAATAGGTGGCCTTTGGAAAACAAGATACTCTGCGCTTAACTCTATTAACCATCAAATTCACATATGCGACAATTTATAAATATTTGTCGAATATAATATTTTGTTATAAAGCATTTCAATGTATAGGCCTTGACAACTATTTAACGGATTAAAATGAATACAAAAATACAAAAACGAAAACAGTAGTTTTTTATCGGAATCGATGTTTAGCCTGGAATCCTAAAGCCCGGATGATAATTAGCAACCAGACCGCCGCATATAGCAGACATTGCGGAAAGTAGGCAGTTATTCTGACAATAAATATCCTAAAAGATTTGTGGAACATGGCAAAGCTTCAAGGAGTTTTTCAGGCGTAGATGATTGGGTCTTTTGTAGGTGGCTTTTTAGATACAATATACTCCACTTACCTCATTCGACCTTTAAAATACTCAAATGAGATGTTATATAAATAACTAGCGCTTCAGCAATTCAACTGTTATTAATAATTATTAGGCTCCGAATTCATTTTGGATATGGAATTATGTTAATCTGGTTATTTTCGTTTGTATATGCCGACTATTCTTAGAATTTTCATGAACTTTTCTACGAAAAATAGAGGCTTCGATACTGTTTTTTTGGATTTGGTATTATTCAATTATCCATTAGAGTTTATAAAGAATTTCTCCGACGTTATTTCTTATTTTTGTACTTAGACCGAACAAAAATGGAAGCTATATATAACACGTCGCTTATGTGTAATTTGAGAAACGTCCAAAAGTGCTATGACCTACTGTAACTTTTACAATCGGCAACATGCCAAATGAACGGATTCCGGATAATAAACACTAATTGTAACTTTACAATGTGCATAGTACTTTTCGGATAGTCTCAAGATCTCTTTTGTTATTCTGAGATCAAAACATTTACTATTATAGGACTTACCCACTTGATGTTTAAAAAACAAAAGCAGTGAACTCCGAATTCTTAAGAATTCAAGTTTTAATTGCTTCATATACTGTACTTGATTTTGTATTGTAAGTGTGTATTTCTATAAAAAGTTAAAAACGATCTACTAAAGATGTGACTTAAACAGTTGAAACTTTCAAGCAGACGTCAAATAAATGCACAATCACTATCGTATGCCAAATATCGATAGAAATTGTCTGGTAAAGTGACTTTATGCAAATTTAGGAGGTAAAGCTAAATGAGCAAATTAACTACCGGGAGTTTTTCTATAGAAGATCTGGAATCCGTTCAGATCACTATCAACAACATTGTAGGGGCAGCTACAGAGGTTGCTAAAGCGGCTCCTAAAGAAAAGGAGGCAGAACCAGTTGGTCCTATGGGCCCGACCCCCTTCCCCTCAATCGCTACCTTAAGGGACTGGAGTTTTACACTGTTTGACCGCTATGAGCCGGTCTATACCCCAATGTGTGACCAGTGCTGCTACTGTACCTTTGGACCGTGTAACCTCGAAGGCAACAGGAGAGGAGCTTGCGGTATTGACATGAAAGGTCAGACTGCAAGAGAGTTCTTCCTGCGCTGCATTACCGGCTGTGCATGTCACAGCGCCCATGGCCGTCACCTGCTCGATCACATTATCGAGCTATTTGGAGAGGACATGCCGATTAATATGGGAGCCTCAAACGTAATTGCCCCAAATATTCAGCTTGTCACAGGTAAGCAGCCAAAGACCCTTGGTGAACTTAAACCCATCATGGAATATGTCGAAGAAGAACTGGGCCAGCTACTTGCAACCATCCACGCAGGCCAGGAAGGAGCCGCAATCGACTACGACAACAAATCAATGATGGCCGGATATCTTGACCACGTAGGTATGGAAATTTCCGACATTGCTCAGGTAACTGCGCTAGGCTTCCCGAAGTCCGACCCTGAAGCTCCGCTTGTAGAGATCGGTATGGGAACACTTGATGCCAAGAAACCAGTCATCATTGCAATCGGACACAACGTTGCTGGTGTCACCTACATCATGGACTACATGGAAGAGCATGACCTGACTGACAAGATGGAAATCGGAGGGCTCTGCTGTACCGCATTCGATATGACCAGGTACAAGAGAGAAGACAGAAAAGCCCCCTACGCAAAGATTGTCGGTACGATTTCTAAGGAGTTAAAGGTTGTACGCTCCGGAATTCCTGATGTAATGGTTCTTGACGAACAGTGCGTAAGAGCTGACCTTGTTGAGGAAGGAAGCAAACTCAAGATCCCAGTCATCGCATCCAATGAAAAGATCATGTACGGCCTGCCAGACAGGACAAATGACGAATGTCGATGCAATTGTCGAAGACCTGGTAAGCGGCAAGATTCCTGGCTGTGTGATGCTGGACTACGAAAAGCTCGGAGAACTTGTGCCAAAAGTCGCTCTGAAAATGGCTCCAATCCGAGAAGCAGAAGGAATCAGAGCTATACCCACAGACGAAGAAATGGTTGCCCTTGTTTCCAGGTGTGCAGGCTGCGGAGAATGTGCACTTGCCTGTCCGGAAGAACTGGCAATCCCTGAAGCATTTGAAGTAGCTAAGACAGGAGACTACTCTGCTCTTGAAGCACTGCACGACTCTTGCATAGGCTGCCGCAGATGTGAACAGGTCTGTGGTAAGGAAATACCCATTTTGAACGTTATTGAAAAGGCTGCCCAGAAGACTATTGCAGAAGAGAAGGGCTTTGTAAGAGCTGGAAGAGGTCAGGTAAGTGACCCAGAAATCAGGGCAGAAGGACTGAACCTGGTTATGGGTACAACTCCAGGTGTCATTGCAATTATTGGATGTGCCAACTACCCAGCTGGTTCCAAGGATGTATACTACATCGCAGAGGAATTCCTGAACAGGAACTACATTATTGCAGTTTCCGGATGTTCTGCAATGGACATCGGTATGTTCAAGGATGCTGACGGCAAGACCCTCTACGAGAGATTCCCAGGTAAATTCGAGAGGGGTAACATCCTTAACACCGGATCCTGCGTATCGAACGCTCACATTTCTGGTACCTGTCATAAGGTCGCTGCAATTTTTGCAGGCAGAAATCTTTCAGGCAACCTTGCCGAGATTGCAGACTACACACTCAACCGTATTGGTGCAGTAGGACTTGCATGGGGTGCATACTCCCAGAAGGCAGCCTCTATCGGTACAGGATGTAACGTGTATGGTATCCCTGCAGTGCTCGGTCCCCACAGCGGTAAATACAGGAGAGCTCTGATCGCAAAGACACTATGACGACAGCAAGTGGAAAGTTTACGACAGCAGAAACGGTTCTGAACTGGCAATTCCGCCATCTCCGGAGTTCCTCATCACCACTGCAGAGACCTGGCAGGAAGCCACTGTAATGCTTGCAAAGAACTGCATCCGTCCGTCCGACAACAACATGGGCAGATCCATTAAGTTGACCCACTGGCTAGAACTCAGCGAGAAATACCTTGGTATCCTACCGGATGACTGGTGGAAGTTTGTCAGAGCTGAAGCTGATCTCCCACTTGCCAAGCGTGAAATGCTCCTGAAGCTGCTCGAAGCCGAACACGGATTTGAAATCGACTGGAAGAAGAAGAAAATTATCTCCGGTTCGAAGATTAAGTTCGATGTCTCTTCACAGCCAACTAACCTCAAGAGACTTTGCAAGGAGGTCTGAAGATGGTCGACACAACCAAGAACACCAAACTGTTTACCACCTACGGTGTTAAGACTTCAAAAGCTATCAGCACGGAAGTTGCCAGCAAGCTTATCTCAAAGGCAAAGAGGCCGCTGTTAGTAGTAGGAACTGCAGCCCTCAACCCCGAAGTTCTGGACCGCGCAATTCAGATTTCAAAGGCAAAGAATATCCAGATTGCAGCAACCGGCTCTTCGATGCCTGGCTTTGTAGGCAAGGATGTTAATGCCAAATACATTAACGTGCACGCGCTTGGCTTCTACCTGACAGACCCCAACTGGCCCGGACTTGACGGCAAAGGAAATTATGACACAATCATTCTCCTGGGTTTCAAGAAATACTATATTAACCAGGTATTGTCTGCAGTTAAAAACTTCAGCGATGTAAAATCAATTTCAATAGGCAAAGATTACGTCCAGAATGCAACAATGTCTTTCGGAAACCTTAGCAAGGAAGACCACATTGCCGCACTGGACGAGGTAATTACCCTTTTATGAATTTAATTTAGGAGGCAAAATACAATGGCAGAATTCCCATTTGAGATTTCTCCGATGTTTGAAGGAGAAAGAGTAAGAAAGGAAGGAATGTTCGTCGAACTCGGCGGCCCTAAATCCCTCGGGCTCGAGCTCGTTAGAGCAGCAGACCTGGATAAAATTGAAGACGACAAGGTTACAATTGTTGGTCCCGACCTCAAGGATATGGAAGAGGGCAAGACCTACCCCTGGGCAATGATCTTCAATATCGGTGGAGAACTTGTAGAAGCTGACCTCGAATCTGTAGTCGAAAGGCGTGTCCACGACTTCATCAACTACTGCCAGGGCATTATGCACCTGAACCAGAGGTACGATGTCTGGATGAGAGTTTCCAAGGACACAGCTGCAAAGATGGACTCCTTCGAGCCCTTCGGAAAAGCCGTCATGATGCTCTTCAAGACAGAACTGCCCTTCATCGAGAAGATGCAGGTTACCTTCTACACCGACAAGGAAGAAGTCGAAAAGCAGATGGTAATTGCAAAGGAGATCTTCAAGGCAAGAGACCTCAGGACAAAGGACCTCCGCGATGAGGCTGTTGATGTCTTCTACGGATGTACTCTCTGTCAGTCCTTTGCTCCGACCAATGTCTGTGTTGTTTCCCCTGACAGAGTTTCCCTCTGTGGTGCAATCAACTGGTTCGACGGCCGTGCAGCAGCAAAAGTGGACCCGGAAGGCCCGCAGTTTGCAATTGAAAAGGGTGACCTTATCGATGCCAAGACGGGTGAATACTCCGGTGTCAACGCTATTGCAAAGAAACTTTCAGCCGGTGAATTCGACAAGATTAAACTCCACTCCTTCTTCGACGCCCCTCACACATCCTGCGGCTGCTTCGAAGTAGTCGGGTTCTATATCCCTGAAGTTGACGGTATTGGCTGGGTTAACAGAGAATACCAGGGAATGGCCCCGAACGGCATTGGTTTCTCAACTATGGCCGGTCAGACCGGTGGTGGAAAGCAGATCGTAGGTTTCCTCGGTATCGGTGTCGCCTACTTCTATTCCCCCAAGTTCATCCAGGCCGACGGCGGCTGGAACAGAGTAGTCTGGCTCCCCTCGATGCTCAAAGAAAAGATTACAGAAACCATCCCTGCAGACATTATAGACAAGATCGCAACCGAGAAAGATGCAACTGACATCCAGTCTCTGAAAGCTTTCCTCGAAGCGAAGAACCACCCGGTTGTTGCCACCTGGGCAGCTGCGGAAGAAGAAGAAGAGGAAGAAGAGGAAGAAGAAGAGGAAGTAGCAGAAGAAGCAGCTCCAATGATGGCGCCTACAGCCAGTTTCCAGATGCCTGCAATGGCTTCAATGCCAATGTCTATGCCAATGGGAATGCCAATGATGTCTGCTGGTAAAGCTGGTGGAATAAAGATCACCTTCAAGAAGGCAAAGATCACCATTGAAAAAATGACCATCAGCGAGAAGAAGGAATAAATTAGGTAACGAAAGGTTATCGCCTAAGACGAAAAACAATCCAATGGGGTATTCTGTGGCTAAAACAATTGCAATAACGGGAAAAGGTGGCACTGGTAAAACCGCAGTATCAGCTCTTCTGATACGCTCCCTTTCCAGAAAAGGGAAGTTTATACTGGCAGTTGATGCGGATGCGGACACTAACCTGCCCGAAACCCTTGGCTGCGAGAACGTAAAAACAGTAGGGGATGCAAAAGAAGCTCTCCAGGCTGAAATCAGCAAGCCAAGGCCTGATAATCCGGATATGAATAAAGAGTCCATACTTAAGAGCAAAGTCTATGAGATTATCGAGGAAATGCCTGGCTATGACCTTCTTGTAATGGGCAGGCCCGAAGGTTCAGGTTGTTACTGTTACGTGAATAACCTCCTGAGGGGCATCATGGACAAGCTGGTCATGAATTATGATGTGGTTATTATCGATGCCGAAGCCGGGCTTGAGCATTTCAGCCGGAAGATAATCCGGGATATCGATGACCTTATTGTGGTTACCGACGCCTCCCGGAGGGGATTCCGGACTGCTGAAAGAATTCATGAACTTGTAGATGAGTTGGGTTCAAACATTGGCCGAATTCACGTTATTGCAAACAAAGTTACCGCATCTAACCAGGAAGAACTTGTCAAATTGGCTGATGACCTGAAACTTAATCTGATAGGTATGATTCCACTCGACCACAAAATCGAGGAAATGGATATAAAAGGCATACCTCTCTTTGAAATTCCGGACGATTCGGCTGCTGCAATAGAAATAGAAAATATAGTACAAAAACTGGGATTCTAACCCCAGTTAAATTCTCATGGATATTGTAGAAAGGGAAGAATCCGGAGTAAAATCTGTTAATATCTTTATTTATTCATTTACTCATCAAAATGGAAAACTACAGAATAGGTGAGGTTTACATGGCAAAGAAAATTAAATCATCAGAAATGAAAGACATGTTTAAGGGTGTAGACATATTATCCCTTGAAGGTGTAAAGATAGAAGGGGACATTGAGATTGATCTCAGTGGACTACTCGGCGGAGGCGGCTTTGACCCGATGCTTGCTGCTATCCTCGGACAGGAGAGCGCAATGCTCGCACAGCACTTCGGAAGAATTGCTGGTATGTTTGGCGTCCCTGTAGGCATGGGTGCCCCAGCAGCAGCTCTCTCAGCAGCTCCCGCAATTGCCCCTGCCCTTGCAGCTCCGAAACTTAAAGAACTTATTGCTGCCAAGTTCGAAGCTAAAAACATCGAAGACTGGACTACTACTATTCAGGAAGTTCCGATAGGCAATACCTCTGCAGACGGCGGAACCCGTGGCAAGAGAGTTCTGGTAGGCGGCGAGAAAGCCCTTCCATTCTACTTTGATGCTCCAATGCCAAACAGGAACCAGGTTACCATTGACGTTTTCGACATGAGACTCGGTCTTGCAAAAGCTGTCAAAGAGAACTATGATGAAGTCATGGACAACCCAGGAGAATGGGCAAAGAAGAACGTTGACAAGTTCAACGCCGACATGATTACCATTCACCTGATTTCAACCGACCCACTCGTCAAGGATACCCCTGCCAAAGAGGCAGCCAAGACAGTTGAAGAAGTCCTGCAGGCCGTTGATGTACCAATAGCAATTGGTGGATCAGGGAACCCACAGAAGGACGTAGAGGTTCTTTCAAAAGCAGCAGAAGTCGCAGAAGGCGAGCGCTGTCTTATTGCATCTGCCAGCTTGAACCTTGACTATGCCAAGATCGCAGAGGCTGCATTAAAATACGACCACGATGTGCTTTCCTGGACTCAGCTGGACATGAACTCCCAGAAGGAACTTAACAGGAAACTTATGAAGCAGTGCAACGTGCCCAGAGACAGGATCATCATGGACCCGACCACCGCCGCTCTCGGTTATGGTCTCGACTATGCATACACCAACATGGAGCGTATCCGCCTGGCAGCCCTTATGGGTGACGATGAACTGACCTTCCCTATGTCCTCAGGTACCACCAACGCATGGGGTGCCCGTGAGTCCTGGATGGTTAACTCCCCACTTAAGGAAGACTCTGACTGGGGTCCCAGAGAATACAGAGGTCCGATCTGGGAAATCATTACTGGTCTGTCCCTTGCAATTGCAGGAAACGACCTCTTCATGATGATGCACCCGACATCGGTCGCTGTCCTGAAGCAAATGACTCAAACTCTCTTTGGTATGATCGAGGCAGAGCCGGTTGATCTTGCCAACTGGATCGGATCGGGGGTGTAAAACATGAAAATAAACAGCCCATTAGAAGCTTACAAATATCTTCCCCAGACAAACTGTGCGGAATGCGGTCAACCTACCTGTATGGCATTCGCCTCCACGCTGATCGACAGATCCGGCAAGCCAGCAGACTGTCCTCCTTTGATTAAAGAGAAGAAGTTTGCAAAGAAACTCGCAGAGCTTGAAAAGCTTCTTGCTCCTGAAATCCGCGAAGTAATTATCGGTGTTGGCGACAGAATTGCCAAGATCGGTGGAGATGATGTCCTGTACCGTCACAAACTCACATTCTTCGACAAGACGAAGATGTTCTTCGATGTGACGGATACAATGGAAGAAGCCGCCCTTGTGGAAAGGGTACTCAAGATCCAGAACTACAGAAAGTTCTATGTCGGACGAAACCTTCTCCTTGACGGTATAGCAATAAGGGCCGTATCCAACGACCCGGCAAAATTCGCAGCAGCCGTCAAGAAAGTTGTAGCGACCACAGAACTGCCAGTAATTCTCTGTTCATTAAATCCTGCAGTCTTAAAAGCAGGTCTTGAGGTTGCAAAAGACAAGAATCCGCTGCTCTATGCTGCAAACAAGGATAACTGGAAGGAAGTCGGAGAACTGGCCCTTGAGTACAAGGTGCCTGTAGTAATCTCGGTCATCAATGACCTTGACACGCTTAAATCCATTGCAAAGACCTTTGCAGATGCAGGCATTAAGGACATTGTCCTTGACCCCGGAACCTCTCCGAGCGGAAAGGGCCTGAGAGAATCATTCCAGAACTTCCTGAAGATCAGGAGAGCAGGCATTATGGGTGACACCGAGATCGCATATCCGATCATGGCTATACCGCTTACTGCCTGGATGGCTGGAATTTCAGACCCTGTTAGTGCCTCCTTCTGGGAAACAGCCCTTGCTTCGGTCTTTACCATCAGGTACGGCGACATAATGATCCTCCACAGCATGGAGCCATACGCCACCATGCCTCTGGTACACCTGGCCGAGACAATCTACACCGACCCGAGGTCTCCTGTCGCTGTGGACTCGAAGATGTACAAAGTAGGGACCCCGGACGAGAACTCTCCGGTTCTCTTCACGACAAACTTTGCCCTTACTTACTACACAGTCGAGAGCGACCTTGCCTCAAACGGCGTCAACTGCTGGCTTCTTGCAGTTGACACCGATGGTATCGGTGTGGAAGCAGCCGCAGCCGGCGGCCAGTTGAGCGCTGATAAAGTAAAGGATTCCTTTGAGAAGTCAGGCTTTGACATCCACAAGGATGTTACCCACAACGCCGTAATTATCCCCGGTCTTGCTGCTCGTCTGCAGGGTGACCTTGAGGACAAGCTCGGTGCAAAGGTACTTGTAGGCCCAATGGACTCCGGAAGGCTCCCAGGCTGGTTTGAAAAGAACTGGCCACCAAAGAAATAAGCCGAAAGTGAAGAAAAATACTAAATAATTACTTTAAAAATAAAAAAATGTAACTATTCAGCCAAACAAAACAATGCACATAATATTACTTTCTATGAGAATTTAAAAGTTTTTTACAACTTAAAAGAAAAACCTAAAGCAATAACCAGCAATTAAATAAATTATATCTTGAATTTGTGTGACGTCAAATTATGGCAGCAACTATTTGTTTTGTTAGGTTGAATAGTTACAAAAAATAGATTATATTGTTGCGAATCAAAACACTTTAGGTCTGCCAGTTTTATTAATGAGTTTAAAAATCGACATTTTCATGATAATTTTTTTCCGCTTTGTTCAGATAATCTTCAAGATGTTTTCTTATAATACAGGTCTCTTTCGTCCTGGGCATTGAAGAAATAATAGTATCCAGGTATTTGTGTTTTTTTAGAATAGAAAAGGTCTCAGGGAAGTTTATGTCAAAAACCCAGCTCAAACGCAGGAGCTTGATATCGTTCAAATTTTTGACGTCTCTCATTTCCGCCATCCTGTAATTCAAGACATCCCTGAATACAGATTCCGAGCATCCGGAGGTATCTGGCAAGTAAATTTCCAGGGCCGGATTCCGAATATTCCCGTCTTCATCATAGTTTTCACTTATAAGTCTCAGGATATCAAGCTTATCTGCATCACGAATCAGTTTTGAGTAAAAAAGAAGTTCTTGTGTATCAAATTTGCGTTCGGGAATCTCCTTAAGGTTGTGGTATTCTATGGCTTTCAAAATGAGATTTTCTTCTTTTCGCGAGAGTCTGGAGAGAATCTCTTTTCCTTTGAGGATTTTTATGCCGAGAAGTGCGTGGTTTTCCGACTCTGAGTCTTTGAATGTCCTGTATTTGGTAAATTGTTCAAAGCGGCCGAGATCATGAAATAAAGCTAACGTTTCTGCAAGCCAGCATCCTTCGTCACCTAGATTTTCAGATTTTGCCAGTGTCAGGATATTTTCGCACACTTTGGTGGTGTGTTCGATTTTCATCTCAATATTATCCTGGATTAGAGAATCGACAGAAGAGAAATCATTAACATAATTCGAAAACCATTCTCTAAAAAAGTTTAGATCTTCGTTCTGCATGGTTTGCAATTAGAATTTCGATATATAATACTTTGTGTATTGAAAATCTACAACTTACAGTTATAAGTTATTTAGCTTAAATTTCTCAAAAATGGTGTTAACATTATCAAATTTTATCATATATCTGCATAGTTATTTATATACAAACGCTATTTGTATAATAATATGACTTATGCAGTTGAACTGAATAAGTAACAGTTGAACTGAATGTTTACAAGCTTGAACCTTCTTCATCTAAATTAAAACTTCAATCGCAAAGTCTAATGCATTTGATTAAAGTCTAATGCATTTGATTATATACTTGATGTGGGCAAGTATCCAGAAATAAGCCAAACATGTGTAGTAAATTATATTTCGCACTACGTAAATTATATATCGATGGAACTACATTAAATTAAGTATTATGTACTGGACAAAGTATATGTTAACTGAATAAATTCTTCGTGGGGGAAGCAAAAAGAGTTTATACTGCTACATTCATTCAATTTAATGTTCTTATTTGTATTCGATTGAATTAATTATACATTTGTGTAAGTGTTTGGAAATGTTTGTAAATAATTCTGCATTTAAACTTTCTTTAGGAAAATTCAGCAGGAACTCATTAGAATAAATCGGGGTATTTAATGAGCTCAATAAAAAAAAATACTTTAATTGTTAAATCTTTCATTCTACTCGCTTTAATATTTTATTTTTTTCCGGCTTTCTTACCTGTAGCAGCAGGAGATGCTGCAAGCACGGAATCAGTTGCTTGGCAGAATGGGACTGCCATGCCAACTCTTAATAAAGTACTGGAGCAACATCCGACATCGGTAGAAGGATTAATAGATAAAGGCAATATGCTCTATACTCTTAGAGAGTATGCCATGTCTGTGGAATGCTATGAAAATGCACTTCAAATCGATTCCAATTCATCAATAGCCTGGTATGGGAAGGGTCGTTCCCTGTCTTATTTAAACAAGCATAAAGATGCAATTGGCGCGTATGAAAAAGCTCTTACCACATTTCCAATTTCTGCAGAGAATTGGTCTAATAAAGGTAATAAACTTTTTGAACTAAAAAAATATGCCGAGGCTATTAATTGCTACGACAAAAGCATTGATGCGGATATTTATCTTTCCAACGTTTGGACCCGGAGAGCTCAAGCTTCTGAGCAAGTTAACCTCAGTCAAGAAGCATTGATTTCTTATGAAAAATCTATTGAATTAAACTCTAATTTGTCCAGAGCTTTTCGTATGCAAGGAATGGCCTATGTCGAGCTTCAGCAGCCTGGGGAAGCAATAAAGTGTTTTAACAGCGCTCTTAATTTCACTCCGAATGATTCTGAATTATGGTACCAGAAAGGGCTAACTTTTGATATTCTCAAGGATAAAAGAGCAGCTATAGAATGCTACGACAAAGCAATCTCGTTTAAATCTGATCTGACTGATGCCTCGTATAAGAAAGGTCGGGATCTTCAAAGTATTGGGAATTATGAGGAAGCTCTAGGATGTTACGATTTTGTCCTTAATTCGAATCTTGAGAGCCCCAATCTTAATGTGTTGCAGAATAAAAGTCAATGCCTGGAAAAACTTGAGAGGGACGAAGAAGCTCTTAAGTGCTATGATCAAATTCTAGCTTATAATCCAAATAATTCCGAAGCCTGGTATGGGAAAGGTTACGTACTTAATAAAACGGGTAAATATGATGAGGCAATAGTTTGCTATGATCGGGCTCTTAACCCTGGGGCTGAGCTTGAACTGGTAGAGCCTGGAAGTAGTCTGATTGAAAATATGAATGCTTATGACTCAACACTTCCCAGCTATACAGAGTATCCTGATTTTAAGTCTCCTGCAGTAAAAATATGGTACGACAAGGGACTGGCATTTGATAATCTCAATAATACCGAGGCGGCACTGGAATCTTATGATAAAGTCCTCGATAATGAATCTGACTTTTCAGTTGTCTGGTACAGGAAAGGTTTGGATCTGGACAAGCTTAATAGATATGCGGATGCAGCAGAAAGTTATGAAAAGGCCCTTGATCTGGACCCTCAATATGCAAAAGTTTGGTATAAAAAAGGTTATGACTCTTCGAAAATGAAATATTTTAAAAATGCGGCAGTAAGTTATAACAAAGCTCTCTTAATCGATGACAACTACACACTTGCCTGGTGTCGTCAGGCTCTAGCTCTGGCAAAACTTGGACAGTATGAGGATTCATTGAAGTGCTTTGACAAAGTTCTTATTTCTGCTCCAGACAGCGCAGAGATGTGGTACAATAAAGGTATTGTCCTTGATCAATTAGGCAGGCACAAGGAAGCTTCAGATTGCTATAACCAATCTCTCCAATACAACCCGGAATTTTCTGCTGCTCGTTTCAAGTTAAGTATTTACATGGAGAATTTTCCAAAACGAAGCCCGGTTGAAGAACCGGAGGATAACAGCTTAAACTTCAGCGCTCAGATACTTTCCGGAAGCTTTTGGCCATATCTACTTAATTATGAGTCTCCTGATTCAGGAGAGAACATAGGATTTTGCAAAGATCTGCAGTCATTTAATCAGGAATTAAGCCCAGATACAGCATGGTGTGGAAAAGCTCTGGTCAACAGTGAGCTTGGACAATATGAGGATGCTCTTTCCGCTTATGAAATGGCTCTTATGATTAACCCTGCACGTACTCAAACCTGGTATGAAAAAGGATTGGTGCTTGACAGGATCGGAAGAAGCGAGGAGGCTCTGGAATGTTATAAAAAAGCTCTGGAGCTAAACCCTCAGTCTAGCAGTGCCCTGTACGGAGCGGCCTCAATTGCAAGTGGCCTTGGAAGGTCTGAAGAAGCAGTAAGTTATTATGACAAAGTGCTTGCCCTTAATGCCAGTGATTCAGAAGCTCTCAATGGGAAAGGTCTGGCACTCTCAAACCTCAGCAGGTATGAGGAGGCAATTTCTTGCTACAATACTCTTCTTAAGTCTGAGCCTGAAAACGTAAATGCTCTGAAAAATCGAGCTTTTGCTCTAACTGAATCGGGAAAATTGGAAGATGCACTTGTAGACTATAATAAAATTCTGAGTCTCCAGCCAGATAATTCACAGGTTCTCGCCGAAAAAGCATCTTTACTGGAAAATCTCAGCAGGTATAAGGAAGCTGTTGAGATGTATGACCGTATGTATGAACTTTCCCCGGGTAACAGGGAAATTATCTACAGGCAGGGAAGAGCTCTTGAAAAGATGGGAGATTTCCAGGCAGCAATAGGATGCTATGATAAGATCCTCGAGCTGGACCCTGGAAATGTCGAAGCCTATAATTATAAAGGCTTTGATCTCTCCAAATTGGACAAAGACCTGGAAGCTATTGACTGCTATAACAAAACCCTTGAACACGATCCCGGGAATGTTGCAGCCTGGTATTTCAAAGGATGCACTTATTTCAAATTAACTAGTACAAACGGAGCAATTGAAAGCTTCAATAAAACATTAGAGCTTAAACCTGACTGCATAACAGCCTGGTACGATAAAGGGTATATTTATAATGTACTTGGAAAGGTTAATGAATCAGTTGATTGTTACAACAAAGCTCTTGAAATTGATCCGAATTCTCCCTCTGTACTTTATAACAAACGTTTTGCTCTCTACCGCTTAAAGGAGTTAGATGAAGCCGAAGCCTGTAATGCAAAGCTCTTTGAAGTAGATCCTGGCTTTGCAGATGCTCTCCAGAACAGAGGGACTAAATTCTTCATTCCTGAGAACTACAATAGTGGACTGAATTACTCCCTTCCCTTAAGATGGTATGAAGGGGGAAATATCTCGGAAAATCTAAGCAAAAATATAACCGGTATCTCACAGCAGCCCGGAACAAACCAGACTTATAGTAGCCAGGAAAATGATGGCAGCGAGTATACTGATAATAATACTTATTCAGAATCCGAAAATAACGTAACCGATAATGAGTCTGATTCCAATTATTCCGACGATAATACTGATGAGTCTGATTCCAATTATTCCGAAGACAACACTGATGAGTCTGATTCCAATTATTCCGAAGACAACACTGATGAGTCTGATCCCAATTATTCCGAAGACAACACTGATGGGTCTGATCCCAATTATTCCGAAGACAACACTGATGGGTCTGAGACTGATACAAGTTCAGAAAATGGTAATAGCGAAAATACGTAATAAAAATGTAATGGAAAGCATAAGGCAGGTTAATTAAATATTTTTAAATTTTCGGATTACCGCAGATCTTAGCAAGTCCTCACTTCTTTGGCGGTGATCCGGAACCTGATTTTAAGCACGTATCAAGCCAATTTAGTTTTGAATCACTATAAGCTCTAATTACATTTGCTCTGGTGAGAAGCTATCAAGGATATGTTCCATAATTAATTTGCCACGACACTAGTCAGTGTGTGATTTTCACAGGTTTTTGTAGAGGATCACTACTTAAATTTGGAGAAGTACAAACATCATTCTCTATTCTTTTCATGACAATTGACAAAGCTTATTTTGGTGGTTTGTTTTAGAATCACTTATTCTTGCAGTTTTATATAATTACAGTTATATCTCTATTATGTTCACTTATCTTCAAGCAATAGCATCCATTGAAGTTTGTTTTTTAGACTTGCTCTTAGGTGTTATCTAAAATGTGGAGAATATATGGATCAAATAAAAGTGATTATATATTTAGTATGTGTGATTCTAGCTATTATATTAATAGTAGGATTATTACCATTATTCGATCCTATAACTTCCATTTTCATCATTCTGCTCTTATTCGGGCTTGCTATGACTTTATTATATTTCAGAACTTTATTTTCAAAGAAAAACGAGGATTTTGATGAGTAAAGTTGTTTTTCAGGTTTACTTTTTTCTCTAAAAATGTCATAGTTCAAAAAACAATTCATTTTAATAAAAAGTTTACATTGTCAGTATTTAATATAATAATCTTTTTTTAAAATCTTTGTATATTATTTTAAGGAATTTAAAAAACCTGTGAAAAAATTTACTTTTCTCAGGGATGATATATATAGGATAAACTCTTGTGAGGAATTGATATTAGAAAACACAGCGAGTTTTGCTCATAAAATTTATCTAGTTACGAAGACATTCATAGGAAAAATAAGTTTGGAGATATTTTTTTCTGGCATAAATATCCATACGATGAGATCAACCAGCTTCAAACCGAATTCGATGAGAAGAAAAAGTATGAAATTCTTTTAACTTTCCCGCATGACTCTATCTCAATCTCACTATGAATAGAGGCTGATACTTGAGGAGTTGTAAATCTTGGATTATAAAAACAGTTCGATACCGGTCAGAATTTTAGTGTACAGTACTTTTGCTGTCGTGCTGACGGTTGGAATGCGGGAGATCGCACCGATACTCACAATTCTTTTTTTATCAATCTTTATTGCGCTGATCTTTACACCGCTTGTTCGCTGGCTAAAACGTAAAAGTATTCCAGGTGGATTGAGCGTCATTCTGGTAATCCTTTTGTTCCTTTTAATTGTTGTAATTCTCGGAATGGTGGTCGCTAAAGCTGCAGCCCAATTTGGGAATAAGATCCCAATCTATCAAATGAATTTAATATGGTTCATGGATACTCTAAGCACTTATATTCCCTCACGCTATATTTCCTTAAGCGGAGACTTTTCTATCAGTTCTATATCACGGGATATTGCAGCTTTAATGATTACTCTTATGACAAGTATCATAAATGGGCTCCTTAATGCAGGGGCAACGGCCGGAATTGTTATACTTACAACGGCATTCCTGTTAATTGATACCGCCAATACTCCCGAAAAGATATACTCCGAACTTGAAAATCAATCCGAACTCCAGATGCGGATGAATAAATTTGGCAAAAGTCTGGTAGGGTTTATGGTCATAAGAGCAGAGATAAACTTAATAGTAGCCATATCAATAACTGCTGTGCTATTGTTAGGGAAAATTGACTTTGCAATTCTCTGGGGCGTCCTAATATTCATGCTTAACTATATCCCCTACCTCGGGCTTATCCTTGCTACTGTTCCGCCTATAATGCTTGCACTTTTCAAGTATGGTCCTGCGGGTGCTATTGCTGTTATAGTCGTCACCACTATTGTCGCCGGGCTTGCAGAAAATGTTGTATTTCCTTCACTTGCGGGCAAAGGCCTGAAATTATCTCCAGCCTTTCTGTTTCTTGCTCTTATCTACTGGAATTATGTTCTTGGGCCCGCAGGAGTACTGCTTTCCATACCCCTTACAATGGTTTTGAAGATCATACTTGAGAGTTTTGAAGAAACAAAATGGCTGGCCAGACTTATGGGCCCGACCGGAGATGTGAAGGAAGATTAAAAACAGACGGCAGCAAAAAGTGAAATGTTTAATCAAATTAAAATATGTTTGAGCTAGTTATCGATTTCAGTTCTATTTTTTTAATTTCAAGCGTGATCTTTCGATTGATAAGATCCGTTTTCACCTTTTCTTTCAAGCTCTTTTTTAGGAATTTTTATCTCTGCTTCAGTTATCCTTTAATAATATAAAACGAAAATTATATATTATATTTTTATATACTTAATTATATCAAAATTGGGTCATATATCAAAGCTAGTCCTCACAAAGGAAAAGATTTGGAAAGCTTCTGCTCAAATTGGGGAACGGGAAAGAATACTGTTGCAGTGATTCTCATGCTGAACTTTTTCTTATATTGTGCCTGATTTTCACGCTTACCAGCATACTTTGCAGAAATTCCTTCCTGATCTCCGGAGGCACTCGTCTCATTGTAAAACAAACGCGGATTAAAGAGGTTCCAAAGTATGAACATTAATAATAATTCGCCACCGGTAAAAATTCTAGTGTATAGTACTCTTGCTGTCATCCTGACAGTTGGAATGCGGGAGATTGCTCCCATACTCACTACCGTTCTTTTCTCTATTTTTGCTGCACTAATTTTGACTCCCCTTGTACGATGGTTAAAGAAAAAAGGACTTTCCAGTGGCTTGAGCGTCTTTCTAGTAATTGTCTTATTCGCTCTCATCGTTGTGATTCTGGGAGCAATGGTCGTAGCAGCTGCAATCCAGTTCGGGGAGCAGATCCCAATCTATCAAACGAATTTGAATGAGCAGGTGAATACTCTAACTAATTATTTTCCCTCAAAATCTATTCCACTTGAGGGAGGATTTTCCGCAAATTCAGCTTTACGTAACATTGTATCTATTGCGATCTCTTTCATGTCAAGTGTCATTAACGGGCTCGTGAATGCCGGTACAACAGCCGGGATTATCCTGCTTACGACAGCTTTTATATTAATAGATATTGCCGAAACTCCAGAAAAAACGGATGAGAAGGAAATCGAAACTAAATCCGGACTTCAAATGAGGCTGAGGACATTTGGCAAGAAGATGGTAAAATTTATTGTCATCAGAGCCGAAGTAAACTTTATTACAGCTTTCGGGCTTGCTATAATTTTCCTTATAGGAGGCATTAATTTTGCGATACTCTGGGGAGTACTTATATTCCTGCTAAGCTATGTTCCTTATATCGGTCTTGTCATAGCTGCTATTCCTCCCATAATGTTAGCGCTTTTTAAGTATGGGCCATTTGGAGCCCTAGCGGTAATTGTCATTATTGCAGTTGTTGATGGGCTTGCAGAGAACGTACTCTTCCCTTCACTTATGGGGAGAGGCTTGCGATTATCTCCAGCTTTTTTATTTATTTCCGTCCTCTACTGGAATTTCGTACTGGGAATTGCAGGTGTGCTGCTTTCCGTGCCTCTTACAATAGTTTTGAAAATTATATTCGAAAGTTTTGAGGAAACTAAATGGATTGCCAGATTGATGGGTCCGCCGGGGGATTTAGAGTAATAGAAAATCGAGACCGATGAATGGATGCATAGCCAGGAATAATAAAATATTCTGAAAGGTTTTCTTACTTCTATTTATTTATGTATAAGTTGATATGTCCGTGATTTCCTGATTTATCGTTTGCAAAAATCTATAAAATGGTAAATATATAGCGATAAAATTATAAATCAAATTGGATATTTATTATATATCCGTTTTCTATGTGGGGTCATGTCTGGAAGAATTTTGAGGAACTAACCAGTACTATCTCCAAATTCTACGGCGTGATGGATACTTAGAGGTATCAAACCGTCCGGATATTCCATTTGGAAATTAGCCAGTTGACAACCAGGCAAACTAACTGGCCTTAGTATTAAAAGCAAAGCAGGAGATTATCATGAACTTAACTCACCGGTTCTTAGCAGAGTTTGTAGGTACCTTCTGGTTAGTTCTTGGCGGATGCGGCAGTGCAGTTCTGGCGGCCAGCTTTCCCCAGCTAGGTATTGGCTTTGCGGGTGTAGCTCTGGCTTTTGGATTGACTGTCCTGACGATGGCCTACGCGATTGGTCATATTTCGGGCTGTCACCTTAATCCAGCTGTTACAGTCGGTCTGTTCGTAGGTGGTCGCTTCGATGCAAAGGAAATTATTCCGTACATCATTGCACAGTTGGCAGGAGCAATCATTGCAGCGTTTGTACTTTCGTTGATAGCCGGCGGTAAGCCGGGATTTGATCTGGTGGGAAGCGGTTTTGCAGCTAACGGATATGGAGAACACTCTCCGGGAGGTTACTCATTGTTTGCTGCGCTAATCTGTGAACTCGTGATGACTTTCATGTTTCTCTTCATCATACTTGGCTCGACCGACTACCGAGCTCCACCCGGTTTCGCTCCGATAGCAATCGGACTTGGGCTGACTTTGATTCACCTGATAAGCATTCCGGTGACAAATACTTCAGTGAATCCGGCCCGCAGCACATCACAGGCATTATTCGTCGGTGGCTGGGCGATTCAACAGTTATGGCTGTTCTGGTTAGCACCGATCATTGGAGCTATTCTGGCTGGCATAGCATATCGTGTGATCGGCAGAGATACGGAAACAGACATGGCAGAGTCTCTCAGTTCTCAATGAAGGTTACAGAAAATAAAACTCTTATAAAGCTGGGTTAGTGAGCACTCTATGTCGACGGTATAAATCTCTCGCCGGCGGCAAACTTTATACTCATCCCTTTGCAGCAATCGGTTACTGACAGTCTTCGTACTTTTTAAAGGTTCGTCCATAGGGTTTTTCTTCTTTGATTAATTCAATTTAGCCTCGAACCTGACATAGTCAATAATAATATCATAATTCGAGTGACATGGAACAGATATCTTCACGTTTTATGTGAGCACAAGTGACTATTTTCATAATAATTATGTAAATAATTAGCATTGAATATGGCAAAAAAATAAGTTAGAGTAAAAGTAACTGAATAATTACCTGAATGCTAGTTTTTAAGCACATATTATTAATCGAGTTCTCACACCCAAATCCTGCATTTGTAGACATTTAGCAATTCTATTTTAAAAGCTTAGATGAAGTTTTTTGGCAAAAAAGCATTCTAATTTAAGGTTTTAATGCATTGTTGTCGATTTCGGCAAAACCTATGATCAGAATCGAAACACAAGCCTATATAAATCTATTTTTAACTAACATAAATCCATACTTATATTTCTTAATGTATTATATTCGTTTGATAATAAACATCTCGGTAATAAAATCTGAACCTTACTTTTATTGGAATATTCTATTAAAATAGAATTTACTAATAAATTAAGGGGCAATACCATGAATTTGATGTAGATTGAAAGTCGCAAGACTCACGCTTTTTAAGTTTCAATATTTAGCTGAGCTTATAATGAGCATACAAATAATTAATGAGCAAATGACAATTTATTGACTCTGATGCTTAACGAAGTCCTCTAAATCTAATAATAAAAGCAATTCTGAAAATACATGATCAAAAATGTACAAATAAGATAGCGGAGGTGAAAAAGATGATTGTTATCACGAACGACACAGTTATACTGTTGTTTAAATTACTTTGTGCTTTTTTGGAGCATCTAATAGGGTTTTAACACCCCGGGGAGTTACAAAGAATCATAAACGGTATATCTTGGTTTAGAAGCAAAAAAATGAACCGGGTCGCTGCAAGAGCAAATTTAAGCAAACCAAGATATAACTCAAATTTATGGCGATTTTATAGGATTATGGAAAAAAGATGTGCAAAGCGCCTAAGACTGTTTAAGTCCTGATTGATTTGCATTTCTGACAGTCTAAATCTATCCTTTTCTATCTCTTATGTCCTATATCTGGCCAATCAGATGCTCACGGAAGCATATACCTACCGCTCACAACTTAATCACAGGTAGAGCACCATATTGAAATGTGGTGTGGAGTAGGAAGTAAACTACCTGCGGAGCATCAAGATGAAAACGATTGCCATTAGTCCCATAAGAGTCACCATCCCAGCCACGATCTTAGCGGACCGGGTTGCGACTATGAATGCTCCAGCTTCTATTTGTTTCGTATGACGAATATATCTCCTGTTGCCGTCGACTGCCATCAAGATGCCAGTTAATACCATTGTGATGGCGATACCCCGAACAAGGGGCACACCGGGTATGACCTGATGTTCCAGAAACTGGGCAACTGCGAGGCCAAGGCTGATCAAGGCTAGTCCCGTCCGGAGCCAGGCGAGAAATGTTCTCTCGTTTGCAAGGTGGGTTCTTGCACGGCTCTCCAGATCTGACTGCCGACCGTGCTCCTCCCGATTCAGTGTCTCACGTTCACTTTGTACCATGTATTAATAGTGTAGTTTTTATGGTTATTGAAGACAGAACTGAGCTCCGGCATTATGTCCAGTATTATATCCAATTCCATATCCAACTCTGAACCCGTTGTCGAAAGCATTTTTCTTTGATCCCGTACATAACTGATTATTCGGAGGAATAGGAGAATGAATACTTGGAATTAAGCACCGATAGCCTATATCAAATCCATCACTATACCCTTTCTGATATCCAGAGTCATTTCCTCTTTGATAGCAATCCGGTGTTGGTGAAACCTGTTCACTTGTTGTTATAAATATCAATAATACTGCTAAAAGGACTATTAATAAAATAGCATTGTCGTTTTTACTCTGTGAATTGTCTGTACCCCCATTAATTTACACTCTCCAGATTTTCTCAATATGTACAACTTCAGACCTATTGATTTCGTTTCTTTCTTTTTGAGCACGTAGTAATAATACTTATCAGTTTCCTTTAAATCAGCATCAATTGTCTGATTTTGGTAGGCTGAATGTTACTATTTTTTTGATATCATTCCTGGTAGTGTCCGTGAGTTATTTTGCTTCATATCTGACCTTATTGGCCAGGGGGCGCCTTGGACTTAGATCCCAAGGCATCGTTGTAGCGCAACGAGTAGATGGAAGTCGTGGGTGCGATACCCCAGACGGCGGCCTGCATGGCCAGCGAATAGGCATAATCGTGTAGAGAAGCCGTTTGATTAGCATCAAGTGGAGGCATGATTTTGCCCACACCTCGCCCTTGAGGTGCCAATATTCGAAAACTTTTGTGTTGTAAGTGGCCATAGGCTGCGTTTGCGCTAAGGCCGGTGTCATTGCGGTGCCAGATGTCTGATCGGAATCAAGCGTGGTGAAGTTTCCACCTTCTTCTGTCGCATACACTGTGTTTTATTCGTGTCTTCCAGTGCCGAAGCGGTAAAGGTAGATGCACTTAATAATAGGAAAATTGTAAAAATATAAGCCAAGCTACCGAATTCAGATTTAATCCAAATTCCCCCATTTTACGTTTGAGATTAGATATTGTTTTAGTACACCGATTCAAAATATGACACTTTTTAATTTATTATGGGGCAACCAAAATTTAGACTAACTTCATAAGATTATATTAAAAGGTTCTTCATATTATAGTTGAACTTATTCCACCTTTATAGAACTTCATAAATTCTTCCATGAATTTTATGAATTTCGTCAGAATTTCTTGATAGCTATAGTACCGTAACTCGATAAAATAAAGCGAGTGTGGTGGGAGTTCACATGTAATTTACTACCACATTCATCACAATGAGTAGGAGAACATATTGAGAATATAGGGTAGTATCGATTTTCAACCAAAACTTTTGGTAAAGGAGTTATTATTTTCCCGTCAACCACCGTTTTTATCATTGACTTATCTATTGAAATGTTTCCTTTTCCCATAAGTAGGGAGTTTATTTCAATATAATTAAAATTTTATTGTTTTGCATAGTAGAGACGAAAATGTGAAGACCAGAAAATAATAAAAAGTCTCTATCGTTCTGCTACCGGTTGCTCTATATTACTTGAGAAACGCAAGATCCTGCTCTACCCTATGAAAGTTTTAATTATTTATTGCTCAATAAATAGCGATAGGAAGTCGCAGCTATTTCAAAAAAATATGCCAAAGTATCTACCTAATCCTGGGCTAGCCTTCTAAATGTCAGCCACATCGTTGTCTTATAATGGCTTTTATTTTTGGAAAACCTTACATCCCTATAAATTCTCGAAATGGCTTTTAGTCCCACTATAAGTAGAGGATCAATAATCAGCATACCTTCACTTAAATTCCCTGCTAATTTTCCGGGAAATCCATCAAAGCTGAATGCTTTATTGCCCATGATCCTTCATTACATACAAGACTTAACTAAGTTTTGGTGGGATTATTAAAAGCAATTTTCACTGAACTTAAGACTTTTTTATTTGACTTTTAAAGATAAAAGTTTATGATATTTTTATATTTGTTGTCTATCAATATAATAATCCATATTATAATTAATCTAACTATTTTAATTGGTGTGGATTGTGATTAAGTGGGTGTTGTACGTTATACTGTTATTGTCAGCTTTGATTTTTTTTATAGCAGATGGTTCTGAAAAAAACACACTAAATCTAACAAATAGCATATCAAATGAATATAGAAATCCTTTTTATGATATTCCTCAAACTAGTAATTCACCGGAAAGCAATTCAGTTTATAAGCCCTGCTTTATTTTCGCATTGGGAATTGTAAAAAAAACATTCTGGAACACAATTTCGCCAGATGGAGCTAAAAACCAGCCTGAAAATGTAACACAAATAGGTGGTATTCCCACTTACGAGGAAGATAGCAACAACACTGGCAAGATAAAATTAGTATACCCGATCATAGCTGGTTCACAAATATCGATACTTGCAAAAAATGATAATAACTCTTCCGGATCACTAAACCCTGGCAAGTCCCGGACTTCAACTGCTACAAACATTGATGTCATTGCTTATGACCAGAAAAGCCTTCGAAATAAAAGCATGAATACTTCTAATTTCAGTATCATCCAGCCTGTATCACTTCCATTCGAATATTATTCCTCGAATACCAGTTACTCTGGCAATTCGAGCTACTATGTAGGTGCAGACGGTCACATAATTACACTCGTCAACAACGAAAGTGCGGTTGAACCCAACTACGAACAACTTATCGAGTTTATACGAGAAGACAAAACCAATGAAATTCCATATAACAATTCGAGTTTTGTATGTTCCGACGCAGCAGAAAGAGTTCATAACAATGCTGAAACTTTCGGATTCAGATCTGCCTGGGTTTACATCAACTTTGAGAACGAGAGCGCTGTTCTAAATCAAGAGACAAATGCTCTGGTAGTTGGTCACGCCTGCAACCTTTTCAATACAACAGATAAAGGGCTAGTTGCCATCGATTGTACTGGAGGTTCCTACTCTTCTGATATGTCAATTGTTGATTTGTCCGAATGGGACAACGAAGTGTCCCTTGTTAATAGCGGAGAATATATCCCAAAACTCCTTTACTCATTCCCAGGATCGGAGAAACTAAAAGATTTTTCATCAATGGGTAAAATTACTGACTATTATGTATTCTGGTGAAGCCAGACTCGATCTTTCATTTTATTCCGTTTTTTAACTTGCCCGGTAAACCGTTTCCTGAAAATTTCCATTTTATAACTATTTGAGTTTTTCAGTTCTAAACTCTGAACTTATAAAAATTATGATGTATTTAGAGAGTAATACAGTGCGGAAGCCTGAAAAGTAGTCCATAATTTCAATATGTTTAAATAACAAAAAAGGTAATGTACTCTGCTAGCAAGTATCACGTTAGCGATTATCATTATATTGAGCTATCCCTTAACTTAAAATTTGCTTCCTCAATTTTGAATATAAAACCTGGTCAAGCCCCCGACCACGAAAGTAATAATGTTAACCTTAACGATTAAGGATTAAGTATTTTTTGGGATAAGCTTAGTGTGTACTGCACAAAAGAAATGAAAACCCAAAATTAAAGGAGTTACCCTTATGGCCACAACTAACAATAGATGGTTATACGTTTTCGTCGGCATAGTATTATTTCTATTTCTCGGACTGCTCTATGCCTGGTCTTTGTTTATTGCGCCGCTTGAAAAGGCTTTCGGATGGACCCGCACTGAGACCTCCCTTATTTTCACCATTTCTATAATATTCTTCTGTTTGGGAGGTATTGCCGGAGGTTTTATTACAGGTAAAAAGTCTCCAGGCTTTACTATCTTAGTCTCAGCTGTCTTATTACTATGCGGTTTTGCCGCATCTTCACAAATAAACACTCTTCCGGAAATTTTTATTACCTATGGCGTGATAAGCGGCTTTGGTATTGGGCTTAGTTACAATGCAGTCATAAGCTCAGTCACAAGATGGTTCCCCGAAAAACCGGGTGTTATCTCCGGTTTTCTTTTGATGGGTTTCGGCCTCGGTGGTATGCTGCTGGGTTCCACTGCCAGTTCGCTTATTAAAATAATGGGCTGGCGCGAAACCTTTCTGCTCCTCGGCATTGCATTCGGAATAATAGTTTTTATAGGTTCCCGAATATTGAAGTTCCCTCCTGCGGATTATGTTTTCCCCGCAACTTCCTCAAAAGCAAAAAATGCAGGCATCGTGGGCATGGAATTAGATTCTTCATCAATGTTAAAAAGACCCACCTTCTGGATGTATTTATCCTGGAGTGTATTATCAACCGCTTTGGGACTTTCAATGATAGGGCATGCAGCTCCTTTTGCTAAAGATCTTAACGCCACGGCTGAGCTAGCAGCTTTTGCTGTCGGACTGATTTCAATTTGTAACGGCTTGGGACGTGTGACCCTTGGTGCAATTTGCGACAGGATTGGCTTAAAAAAGACTATGATAATTATCAACACAACATACATCATAGCTTTTGTATTACTGGTCTCTGCACTTATGTATCAAAGCACTAATCTACTTCTTGCTGGGTTTGCATTCATCGGTTTTTCGTATGGAGGCGTCCCTACGATGAATACAGTCTTTGCAAACAGTTTCTACGGGAAAAAATATTTCCCTCAGAATCTGGGCTTAGTGAACACCAGCCTTATTGGCGCTGCAATTCTCGGTCCTTATGTGGCCGGCTCGCTGCATACAGCTAGTGGTTCATACTTGACTACGCTGTATGCGATGGGATTTTTCGCTATTGCAGCCCTTGGTGTAAACCTTCTTATTAAAAAACCTTAACTTGCATATTAAAGAGAGACTAATCGGAAGCAGAGTTCAAATCTCTTCTTCTTTTATCATTTTTTTTAATTTTTTATTATAATTTCGCTTCACTTTTATAGTATCAATACTTATTCGAGTATCGTAATTCAGTGTCGTATATTTTTCTGTCCCGGCGAAGAAGCATGTATCATTAAACAGGACAAGATAAATCGATCAATCAATCGGAATTGAAAATTTCATAAATAAGGAAATGAAAAAATGAAAGTGTTTTCCGCTTTCCTTCTCTTCCTTTTATTATCACAGGGAATAGGAGGAGCAGCAGATCAAAACAATATTAACTTGAAACTTCAGCAGGGAGGCATAATTCACCTTCCGGCGGGAACTTATGTTTTGACTGATTCGATTATTCTTCAATCCAACTCTATTCTGGAAGGGGAGCCCGGAACTATAATTACTATTCCGAACCATGCCGGATGGCCAGCCTGGAAACCGTTAATCTCAGGTGTGGGTGTTTACAATGCTACAATAAGAAATCTTGAGATTAATGCAAACAGTGGCGGAAACTTTGAAACTCCTCACGGTGCAGGATACTACAATTGCATCTATTTAACAGGCTGCGAAAACATAAGTGTAAATAATTGTACTCTTCATGATAGCCTGGGCGATGGCCTGAGAACAAGGTCCAGTTCAAATATCAAATTTTATAACAATCTCGTTTCCAGGCTCGGACATGAGGGTTTCTTTGGCATAGAAAGTCAGAACATCGAATGTTTTAATAATCGAATAACTACAAGAACAGATTGTGCTCTGAGAACGTGGAACTCGGCACATGTAAGATTTCATGACAATATTATAGATGCCCAAATGGATTCCCTTGGAGGTAATTCCGGCATTCAGATTGAAGATTCAAAAGGTAATGTAAACTGTGTGGAAATATACAATAACGTCCTCATCAGAACATGGGGAGCAGGCATAAGGTTAATTTCCTATGATGCCGGAATTTCAAACAATCAGTGGGTTCAGATCCATCATAACTTATTCTACGAAGTCGGGCAGAGTTATAACATTCCATATACAGGAGGCATAGTCAATGATGGGTTCAAAGGCACCTGGATTTATAACAATGTTTTTGATGCTGCAAAAAATGATGCCGTTAGAAATCAGGCTGGAGGCCAGGGCACAGTAATAAAGGACAATGTTATTACAAGTACAGCTCAGCATACCTTTATTTCTCAGACAGGTACAGGGTATGGGATCGCAGATCTCGTGGGAGCAGGACTTAATATAACTGGTAATTGTTTTTACGATAACGAAAAAGGAAATCTGTATCAGACGACCTCTCTTAACGACGACCTGGCTGACCCGAAAATTCATCAGACATCTTCCGGTTGGATCTGGACAAACTCAACCTGGTCATGTGAATCCGTAAAACCTGTTAAACTGGATTCGATTCCACTTGTTGTAAACATTGAGATGAAGATATTTTCCATACTACACAAAATGAAACTGGCGATAGAACCACACCAGGAAGAGGCAAAAACAAAAAGTCCTTAATACCGAGTGTTATCCGAATATAACGGATATCAATCTCTGCCTCAATGAAATAATCAACTGAAATAGAGAGATGATACCACGATCGAGCTTATATTAAAATCGCTCTGGCTTATGCTTCCTGCCTACCTTCCAAACTCATTTGCAGCCGTTTTTGGAGGCGGAAGACCAATTGACGGAGGCAGAACTTTAAAAGACGGAAAAAGAATTTTGGGCGATGGAAAGACCTATAGAGGGCTTTTTGCAGGTATTTTTTTCGGAGTCCTTGCAGGTCTTCTTCAGACTTGGCTAAACTTAAGAGGGTTCGAGGTTTTAGGAATTGAGATGCCATCTTTCGGGCCGAGCTTTCCAGGCGCACTTAAAGTTGTTTTTGCTCTTGCCTGCGGTTCACTTTTCGGAGATATGTTCAAAAGCTTTTTCAAACGGCGGTTTGATATGAAAAGAGGGGCTTCGCTCCCACTTGTAGACCAGCTGGACTTTGTCGCAGGGGCCTGGGTCTTTACTTACCTTTTAGCTCCCGAATGGTTTGTAAGTAATTTCACACCCTGGATAATAGTAACCGTCCTTTTGATAACGCCGCTGATACATCTTGCAACAAACATAGTCGGATATTTTGCAGGCATTAAAAAAGAACCCTGGTAAATCGGATCCGATAAATTTAATAAATTTATAGCGCAAATAAGGCTGCGCCGGTGAGATTATGAGCACATTGAGACCAGAAACGAAAGAAGAATTGAACTTGCAAAAAGAGGAACTCATCTCTGCCCTTAAGGCCTGCGGAGCTGTGCGTTACGGAGATTTTACACTTGCCTCGGGAAAGAAAAGCAAATATTACATCGATATCAAGAAAGCAAGCACTGACCCCAAAACCTTGAAAATTATCGCCAGGCAGGCGGCAATCAGGGTAAAAGAAATGGATGTAAATATAGTTGCGGGAGTGGAACTTGGAGGCGTCCCTCTAGCGACAGCGGTTTCTCTGGAAACGGAACTTCCACTGCTCATCGTGCGGAAAGCTGTTAAGGAGTACGGCACGCAAAGCAGGTTCGTGGGTGATATTAAACCGGAAGATCGGATCGTAATGCTCGAAGATGTAACAACCAGCGGAGGTTCAGTCAGAAATGCAATCGAAATCGTCGGAGAAGCCGGAGCTAGAGTAAAATATGTGATCAGTGTCGTAGACAGAGAAGAAGGAGCAAAAGAGAATTTAGAGGAAGCAGGAACCGAACTTATCCCTCTTGTAACTGCAAGCGACCTGTTAAAATAAATCTCTGCTTACCTGAATTCTCAATTTGACCTTACTTTTTAGAATTTACCTTCTACCCCATCAATTGCCGCAGGAAGACAATCAAGGACAGAGGCTAAACCGGAGTGGTGAAGATTCAATACCACCGCACCGATAATCTCTTCGCGGGTTGCACCTTCGCTTTTTGCCATCATTGCATGGATTTGAACACCTTTCGGATTTCGATTTGCGGTCTGGATAGCAATATTGATTAACTGCTTTGTTTTAGCATCCAGTCCTTTTAAAGCCTTTTGGGCTTCCACAAGATCGTTAAAACGCGCTGCGACATCCGGGCATTCTTTCTGGAATATCTCAAATGGATTGTGATTCAAACACTCAATCTCCTTAAATATGAATCTCCTTAAATATGAATCTCCTTAAATATGAATCTCCTTAAATATGAATCTCCTTAAATATGAATCCCTTAAATATGAATCTCCTTAAAATGCTCTTTAATTTATTGCAAAATGACTGTTTCAGATTCCGTTTTAATTATTTGCCGGATATATGATTATTCACGTCTTGAAATATTACTGAATAACAGTTAAACAATTAGATTTTTTCAAATATTAAACTAACATAATAACTGTAAATGATAAGATATTTATCAGAAGAAATATAGAATTAGGAAATCCTTCAGATATTTCCGAACAGAAGTGTTGTTTGTTAAATGTTTGTAAAATATGCTGTTTAATGACATTGAGAGGTTTCGAGGACTGAGAGTCCACTACCTTTTCTCACTTACTTCTTTAGAATAATTAATTCACTCATTAGTAAGATAAAGAACCAGATTTTATAGAACCAGATTTTAGCACAATATGATAATTTTTTTAAAAAGGAGATTTAAAAAATGAAGATTTTGCTTATCGGCGGCGGAGGGCGGGAACACGCTGTTGCCGAAGGAATTAAGAAAAGCAAGCATAACCCTTATCTTTATGCAGTAATGGCAAAAAAGAATCCAGGGATTGCTGCTCTCTGTGAAGACTTTTTGCTTGAAAAAGAAACAGAAGTTGAAAAAATCGTTGAGTATGCAAAATCGAGAGACATAGACATGGCTTTTGTCGGCCCGGAAGCTCCGCTTGCGGCAGGAATTGCAGACGCTCTCTGGGAAGCCGGAATTCCGGTAATCGGGCCTAAAAAAGCCTGCGCAATTATCGAATTTGACAAGGCCTGGGCAAGAAATTTCATGAAAAAATACAATATCGAAGGCTGTCCTGCATATGAAGTTTTCACTGAAGAAGGCCCTGCAAATGCTTTCATCGAAAAACTGGGTGATGTTGCAGTCAAGCCTTCCGGACTGACAGGCGGAAAGGGAGTGAAAGTCATGGGAGACCAGCTTCCTGACCTTGAGGCTGCCAAAGCTTATACTTATGAATTGCTTGAAAAAGGGCCTGTAGTTATCGAGGAACGCTTCATAGGTGAAGAATTTACCCTGCAAGCTCTGGTGGACGGGAAAAACCTTGTTTTCTTCCCGGCTGTACAGGACCACAAAAGGGCTTATGAGGGTGATCTTGGGCCAAATACCGGCGGCATGGGTTCATATACTGATGCAGGGGAAATACTGCCTTTTATGCTTCAGGAAGATCTTGAAAAGGCAAAGCAGATTATGCAGGATACTGTGAGGGCACTTTATGAGGAAACCGGAACCGGATACCTGGGAGTCCTTTACGGACAGTTCATCCTTACTACCAGCGGCCCTAAAGTAGTAGAGTTCAATGCGAGATTCGGAGACCCGGAAGCCATGAATGTGATCCCCCTTATTGAGACGGATTTTGTGGAGATCATGCTTGCCATGGTTAAAGGGACCCTTGACAAACTGCCTGTTGAATTCAGCCGGAAAGCGACGGTTTGTAAGTATGCGGTTCCTGCAGGGTATCCTGATAACCCTGAGAAAGACAGCGAGATAGTTGTAGGAAACATAGGGGACGCTTCAATCTATTATGCAAGTGTCTATGAGAAAGATGGAAACATTTACACGACCAGCTCCCGTGCAGTTGCGGCCCTGGGGCGCGCGGAAACCATCAGTGCAGCCGAAAAAATAGCCCAGAATGCCCTCGAAAATATCCGTGGCAAGCTCTTTTTCCGTAAAGATATCGGCACTGCATCCCTTATTCAAAAGAGAATCAAACATATGCAGGAACTCAGAAACTCGAACACCTAAGAGGACATAAAGCTCATTAAAGGACATAAAACTCATTACATGAAAACAAAGAAAGCTGATTTCAATATTTTCAAAAAATGGCGTGCAAATAAGTACTATGCAGTAGTATAAGTTAAAATTCAAACACATTAAGTCGGGGTTGAAACGATGAAGCGAGATATACTTTCGATAACTGACCTGTCCAGGGAGGAGATCTATGAACTTATAGAATCAGCCACGGACCTGAAGAAAAAGCGCAAAGCCGGAGAGCCGACCGAATACCTGAAACACAAAAGTCTCGGAATGATCTTTGAGAAAGCTTCTACAAGGACCAGGGTATCTTTCGAGGTAGGAATGACCGATTTCGGAGGACATTCCCTCTACCTGAACCCCAATGATATACAGGTAGGAAGAGGCGAGACTATTGAAGACACCGCAAGGACTCTCTCCGGCTACCTGCACGGAATAATGGCGCGGGTCAAGAGCCACGAAACGGTCCGGAAACTGGCCGAATACTCAACCATACCCGTAATCAATGCACTTTCGGACCGGGAGCACCCCTGCCAGATCCTGGGTGATTTCATGACCATCATGGAATACAAAAACAAGTTCGAAGGCCTGAAATTTGCCTGGATAGGAGACGGGAATAATGTTTGCAACTCAGCCCTACTCGGTTCCGTAATTATGGGGATGGACTTTGTCGTCGCCTGCCCGAAAGGCTATGAACCCAAGCCCGAGTTCCTCGAAAAAGCAAAATCTCTCGGAGGCAAATTCACCATCACCGATGACCCCGAAGCTGCAGCAAAAGACGCGGATGTTATCTACACGGATGTCTGGGTCTCCATGGGCGACGAAGCCGAACAGGAGAAACGCCTGAAGGACTTTGCCGCATTCCAGGTCAACGCCGCCCTCCTCAGCCTTGCAAAGCCCGACGTAATAGTCATGCACTGCCTCCCTGCCCGAAGAGGCCTCGAAATCACCGACGAAGTCATGGACGGCCCGAACTCGGTAATCTTCCAGGAAGCAGAAAACCGCCTGCATGCCCAGAAAGCCCTTATGCTGAAATTGATGAGATGAAAAAATTGATGAAATTATTCGTTTCATCAATTTTTTATTAAACCTGTTTTCCCTAAAAAAGGAAATTTTCAAAGTTCAGGCCATATTTCGTCTTCCAAAAAGGCTTTCAAGGATAAACTATAAGAACAAAGAATACTAGTATTGCTGCTGCAACGTAAAACATATCATGCGAGAGTTGCCCAGCCAGGTCAAAGGCGCTGGATTCAGAGTCCAGTCTTGTAGGAGTTCGTGCGTTCGAATCGCACCTCTCGCACTCAAATCTTTTAAGACCGATTCTCCCCCCTATTACAGCCGTTTTCTTTGGTAATTGAAAATTTATATTCAATTATTGGCATAACCTGTCTAAAAGCTTTTAATAAAGCCCATATAATGTTAAACTTGCTCCTCCTGTAATTTGTTAACTTTGTTATCTATATTCTGTAAATTCTACTTTCTGTGTGTTTAACCTTTCAAAGCATACGAAAATTTGATTAATTTTACACATTGTAATAAAATTTATATTGTTTCAATTCGTATTACTTTTTGCGTCATAGAATAAAACCCGATTCGTCTGTGTATCCTGTATCAAATAATCCGAGAACCTTCTTCTGAAGCTCATAGTGCAGAAATTCGCCCGTATTGAACTCTTATTTCGTTGGCGAATGCCCTCCTATAAGAATACCTCTTAAATCACTTGGCTCTATCTCAAGGAATTTTTCACTAGTAGCATCTCCTATTCTTTTAAAAAAATCATGGATTGCAGTACTTCTTAATTGTTCAAAACGATGTGCACACTGACCTCCTTTTCCTTGTTTGCCAGGAACAGTGGAATGAAGGTGCCGAATAACATCAATTTGCTTGCCTATAAGTGTCCCTATAGTAGCTTCCCTTAAATCAAGAACCAGAAGCCCATAAGTACCACACTCTCTAAGCATCTCTTCAAGAGACTCAAGATAAAAGACTGAATCACAGTGATATTTGTAAGACACAATAGATTCTGGAGGAATAAGAACTTCGCTTTCCATGCTTGTCTTATTAGCACCGATGTCAATAGCTCCTGTAAAGTAAACTATCCCATTGTCTGGTACTTTTTTAAGATATCTTAATTTCGACAAAAGAGATTCAAGGGCACTCTGAACGTTTGTTCTCGTAAGTTTAGACTTAATGTTTGATGCTTGTCCATGCTCTTCTCTTAATTGGGTTGTAATATCTGAAATATGTTTGTCGGAAGGAATATAAAGAGAAATTAACCCTGTACCTCTTCCAGCCTTGCTTCTTAGTGTTTCAAGCTTCTTCTTAAATTCATACTTTTTATATGTACACTGTTCAATCATTCCAGCTTCCCCTTGTCTTAATACTATATGGTTAATACTATTTCCCACTAGTTTTTCAAAAGGTTGCTAAGAGTCTATCCGAAAAGATGTGCTCTGAAGGTTATGCTCGCGCATTCAAATGGAAAGTATTTCACCTTAATATGTTTTTCATCCGCCTATGAGGTCTGACCATGCCTTACTAAGTGTTTAACAAAAAATTGAAGTAGCACATGGTATCTCGTAAAACCCAAATAATAAGGACAATCTTCTTCTCACTTTAAGAGGAACATTGTATAATACATTCCAGCAATTTGCCTTCCGTTTGCCCCTTTACCAAAAAATTATGTGCACCATTTTTCACAGAATAAGACCCAATTGCTTCATCAACGAGTTCAGTTAAGACAATAATAGGAATCAGTGGATTTTGATTGTGAATTCTAAAAAAAGTGTTGACACCGTCGCTATCCGGCAATATCAGGTCTAACAGTACTACATCAAAAAGTTGCTCTTTAAGAATACTCAAAGCTTCTTTGAGTGTTCCGACACTTTTAATTTCACAAGAGAAGTTAGCAAACTCTTTGAGATGATCTTCAATTAGATAAGCATCTCCAGAATTGTCCTCGATAAGCAAGATTTTTATATTCTCCCCCATAAACCTCTCCCCTATCTGGATTATGTTTTACATTTTAATAATTTTATTTGTGTCTGATTTGTAGCAGTCAACTGCACTTAATTAATACTAACTTTTGACTCTCTGAACAAATATTAATAAACATCTAATCTTATTCATAGCAATCTATGTTGGGTAAGTAGGGCGGATTGCTCCTTCTTTCTGCCCTAGAAAAAGCACGTGAGACTGTCACCTCCCCAACGGTTTAAGTGCTTAATATTTAAGAATCCAAATTATATAACTTCGGAAGAAATTGAAGTAAGAAACGGATGTTAATAAAAAGTAGATATTGTATGATTAAAATAGATTATTTATAGTCTAATATTCATAAATTCAATTGTTTATACCATTTATCTCAATGTTTTTTGCCAATAATTAGACTGTTTAGCTTAATTATATGGAATATCTATTGGAAAATATTATTATTTGACAATTATTAGTAAAATAAAGATTTAAAAGCCCGATATTTTAAATAATTAGCCATATTAATTCTTTTTACATAATATATTCTCACCAACAATGTAATCTTTTCTTAATTTTAGTAATTTTGCAATGTGAGCCTATCATTGAGTTTATGAGGAAACGTGATAAGTTACCCGATTATATAATAATTCTCCAGAAGATTAGTTGACATGAAGCTGGAAGCGGCATAATTGTCATCAATTAGCGATTTTAGTAATAACTATTTCGATGGTAATTTTACGACCTCAAGCCAGAAGTTTTTTATTGATCCAACTACCTTCATGAACTGGTCGAGGTCAAGAGGTTTAGTGACATAGGCATTGGCATGAAGACCATAAACTCCAAGTATATCCTTTTCAGCGTTGGAAGTAGTTAAAACGACTATAGGTATGTTTTTAAGGTTACCATCCTCTTTTATTTCTCTAAGAACTTCACGTCCATCTTTTTTAGGCAAATTCAAGTCAAGAAGAATTATATCTGGGCGAGGAGAACCTAGAAACTTACTTTCACCATGTAAGTAAAGCATTGCCTCTTCTCCATCTTCGGCAACATGGATAATATTCCTTATTTTTGCCTCTTCGAAAACTTCTTCTATTAATCCAACATCGCCTTTATTGTCTTCTACTAAAAGGATTTCTATCGGCTTGCCTAAAATTCTCATTTTTAAAACTTCCTTTAACGATAAGTTAAACAAAAATTTTGCAACAATAGACTTTAAAGAACAACATCAATAACCAACTTATTTAAGATTCAATGGATAAATTATTGGGTTATTTTTGTTAACTTTGACTATTGAGTTTGTTTATCTAGTTCTGCATGAGTTAACAGTTGGACATATTAGAGAATTTACAATCGTTATCATTTGACTTATTTTTAGTTAATACTACGAAATTTCACTATATATTTCTACTCATATGTTATCATGGTAACACTATTTTAGCCATTTATTTTTTGAGGAGAAGTAACTTATCGGTCTGATTCCGTTTCTGACTGATATCTTTACAGAACCTTTTACAGAAAAAACAAGAAAGTAAATATAGTAATATGACCCACAACTCAAGATACAAATAATTAAGCATAGTGGATACTATAGTTTTAATTTAACTGTTAGATAATTGAAGAGTTAATCTATTGCATGCTCTCTGAAGAAGGTATATGCCATCAAGTAAAAGTATCCTGAAGAGGACGTGGAGACAAAATGGAGAAATTACCGGTAAATGATCCAAATCCTGTACTCTGTGTGGATTGTCAAGCACTATTAGATGAAAATCGTGCCTTAAAGGATGAGATTCGTGCCTTAAATGATGAGGTTCAGAAGCTTAGAGCACGTCTTGAAGAACCTGAAGAACTCCAGCGTGCCATCAGTGAGGGAGACCTAGATGCTCTGGTCATTGCCTGTATCAGAAGAAGATTTGATGGTCTTTACTCTAAATAATGCCGACCAAGCATATCGCACCTTAGTAGAGACAGCAAATGAAGATATAGTAGTAGTTGACACCGAGTTCAAGATTACTTATGCCGGTAAGAGACTTATTCATAAAACTGGATACATGCAGGAAGAAGTAATTGGCAAGCCGTGGCTGCACTTTGTTGATGAGTCAAGTAAGGTAGTCGCAAAAGATGGAATGGAACAGGAAAACAAGGTAGCAGTGAGAGCTACGAATTGAAATTAATAAGTAAAGATAGCTCGCCCTATTGGGTGATTATAAGTGCAAAACCTCTTTTTGATAATGCTGGCAAATTTAAAGGCTATTTTGGCAATGCTCACTGATATTACAGAACATAAACAGACTGAAATGACGTTACAGGAAGCATATGAGAACATTCGGATACAATCTGAAGAATTACAAGCTCAATCCGAAGAGCTTCAAGTGCAAAACGAAGAGATCCGTGTACAAAATGAAGAAATGCAGATTCAAGCCGGAGAACTTCATAAAGCTTATAATGATTTATCTATAAGTGAAAAGCGTTATCGTATGCTTTTTTCTAACATGAGTGAAGCTTTCATCCTCTCAGAAGTTATATACGACAAAAACGGTAAACCTTATGATTTTCGTTTTATTGAGGTAAATCCTGCTTATGAACGCTTGTCAGGCTATACACAAGATCAATTGTTAGGCAAGACTATGTTGCAGGTATTTCCTAACACTAGACCAATAACGATTGAAAATTATCGCAATGCTATAATCACAGATAAAACAGTACATTTTGAGATATTGAGTAAAGTGGTTAACGGTAAATTCTTTGATGTTAATGCATATAGCCCTGAAACAGGGAAGCTTGCGGTGATTCTTAAAGATATCACCGAGCGAAAACGAGCTGAAGCGGCGCTTCAACGAGAACGAAGCTTGCTAGAGAGCGTCATGCAGACAACCGATGTTATGCTGGTTTTTTTCGACCCACAGTTCAACTTCGTTTGGGTTAACGCTGCCTATGCCAAAACATGCCAAATGAAGCCTGAAGAGATGATCGGGAAGAACCATTTCGCTCTGTATCCTCACGAGGAAAACGAAGCTATTTTCCGGCAGGTAAGGGACACCGGTGAAGGGGTCTTCTACAAAGACAAGCCGTTTGTCTTTCCTGACCAGCCTGAACGTGGAGTCACCTATTGGGACTGGAGCCTGTCGCCAGTCAAGGATTCAGATGAAAACGTGACGGGTCTGGTCTTCTCGTTACGTGAGACGACAAAACACAAACAGGCAGAAGAGGCTCTACGCGAGGCTTATGTGAATTTGCAGGTGCAGTCGGAAGAGATGCAAGCGCAATCGAAAGACCTTCATGAAGCCAATGAGGCTCTACGAGAGAGTGAAGAAAAGTATCGCAATATTGTAGAGACAGCTAACGAAGGTATATGGTTAACTGACTCTGATATCAGTACTACTTACGCTAATAATAAAATGGCTGAGATGTTGGGTTATAGTCCAGAAGAAATGATTGGTAAACCCGGCACGTACTTCGTTGATAATGAATATAAGAAATACACCGAATTGAGAACTGAAAAGAGGAAGAAAGGTATCGATGAAGTACATGAGAATAAATTAGTACGTAAGGACGGCTCAACTTTATGGGTGCTCGTAAATTCTAAATCACTATTTGATACGAATGGCAAGTTTACAGGTATTCTAGCGATGCTCACTGACATTACTGAGCGCAAGGAGGCAGAGGAAGAGCGTGAGCGACTATTAGACCAGATTCAACAAGAGAAAGACCGACTGTCTTCACTGGTCAACAGCATTACAGATGAAGTCTGGTTTGCAGACACCCAGAAGAAGATCTCCTTGGTAAATCCTGCGGTTCTAAATGAGTTCGGCAGTAACACCTTTAATAACTCAGATGTTGAAGCGATTGCCGGGAGCTCTGAGGTATATCGTCCTGATGGCACTCTGCGCCCTGTAGAGGAGGCACCTCCACTGCGTGCCCTACAGGGTGAAATCGTGAAGAATCAAGAAGAGATCGTTCGCACGCCTGTCCACGGAGAGCTGCGTTATCGACAGGTGAACGCCGCTCCGGTACGCAATACAAGTGGCAAAATAATCGGTTCGGTATCTGTAGTTCGGGACATCACAGAGCGCAAGCATGTCGAAGAAGCGCTACGTGAGGCATACGAGAAGCTTCAGACTCAATCCGAGGAGTTACAGGTATCAAACGAAGAGTTACGAGTTCAGTCAGATGAACTCCATGAAGCAAATGTATCACTTCATGACAGTGTGACTGGATTCCGCACATTAGCTGATAATTCTCCTGATTTGATTGCTCGTTTCGATAGACAAAATCGCTGTCTATATGCTAATCCAGCTACTACAGAAATATGTGGCATTCCTTTGGCTGCAGAATTTTATGGTTGGTCTTTAAATGAATTCATTGAAAAAACTAATTCTAAGTTTAAAATAAACTTTGAATTTGCTATAATGTCAGAAAAACAACGTGAAAACGTTTTTTCTACAGGCAAGCCTGAAGCAATGGAATTCCAGTACGTTTCACCTCAAGGAAAAGAATACTACTTTGATACAAAGGTAGTACCAGAGTTCATTGATGGTAAAGTTGTCTCTGTTCTTGTTCTTTCACGTGATATTACGATTATAAAAGATGTTGAAGCTAAGTTGAATGAAAAAGTTAAAGAGCGTACAGCTGAACTTGAGAAGGCTTATAACTCTTTAAAACAAAGCGAAATAGGTCTTGCTGAAGCTCAAAAAATATCTCACATTGGAAATTGGGATTGGGACATTATAAATAATAAATTATACTTGTCTACTGAAGTTTCTCGGATTTATGGACGTGAACCTCAAGAGTTAAGCGTAACTCGCGATGCATTTTTAAGCTACATACACCCTGACGACCGAGACTTTGTAGATAATTCCTTTAATAGAGCTTTAAACGAAAAACCCATAAACATAGATTATCGGATTATCTTAGCTAATGGTGAAGAACGTATCGTACATGCACAGGGCGAAGTTATTTTCAATGAAGAAAATATACCTATTCGGACGAGAGGAACAATCCAGAATATTACTGAGCGTAAAAAAGCAGAAGAGAAAATTAAGAGCTTAGCGAATGCTGTAGAATCATCTAACGATGCTATTATAACTCAGTCTCTTGATGGCATTATTGCAAGTTGGAATAAGGGAGCAGAGCAGATTTATGGTTATTCTGCTGAAGAAGTATTAGGCAAAGACGTATCGATACTTGAACCGGTTAATCATAATGGGGAAATAAAAAAGTTAATAGAAAAGACTAAACAGGAAGAAAAGATCCAGCATTACGAAACTTTACGATTAAAAAAGGATGGTACATTAATAAACGTTTCAGTAACTCTTTCTCCGGTTTATGATTCTTATGGCAAGTTTGCGGCTGTCTCATGTATTGCTAGAGATATCACTAAGCGTAAGAAGGGAGAAGAAATATTAAAATTGAAATTAGAAGAACTTTCTCGATCGAATGCAGAATTAGAACAGTTCGCTTACGTTTCATCTCACGATTTACAAGAGCCCCTGAGAATGATAACAAGTTATTTGCAGCTTTTACAAAGGAGATATCAGGGTAATATTGATGAGAGGGCTGATAAATATATCAAATTTGCTGTAGATGGCGCCTCACGAATGCAGAACCTGATAAATGATCTGCTAGAATTCTCTCGAGTGGCTACAAGAGCCAGTGAACTTGAGCCTATAGATGGTGAATTCGTTTTGAATCAGGTATTATCTAATTTAGAGCTGATAATTACAGAAAATGAAGTTACGGTATCTCATGGTTCTTTACCTGTAGTAGTTGCGGATAATACCCAGTTAGCTCAGGTGTTTCAGAACCTGATCGCAAACGGGATAAAATTCCATAGTGAAAAGGCACCAAAAATCTATATCTCTGCTGAGAAAAAATCTAATGAATGGGTATTTTCAGTGCAGGATAACGGAATTGGCATTGACCCACAATATTCAGAGAAAATCTTTGAAGTTTTTAAAAAGTTGCATAAAAAAGAAGAATATTCTGGAACAGGGATAGGGCTTGCAGTTTGCAAGAAAATTGTAGAACGACAAGGTGGACGTATTTGGGTTGAATCTGAACTGGGCAAAGGTTCGACCTTTTATTTTACGATACCAATCAACCCTGTAATTGCATCACTTTAACACCACAGATAAAGCTCTTTGAGGATTGTGGGAATACTGATTTATATCACTTATTTTATATATACAGAAACTTCTTAGCTCGCCAAAGCTAGCAGGCAAATCTATTCTTCTCGGTTAATTAAAAAGATGAAGGAGCGAGTTTGGGAATGGGAGAGGGGTATAGATAAAAAAAGTATCTAAGAGGCTGTTTTAAAATTCAAATCAATTCTATAATTGGATAATTAGTACGTTTTATCTAACTTTAAGGAATTACTTTATCCTATAGACTTGTGAGCTTAATTCTCAAAATCAAGTTCAATAAACATTATGATTTAAATATACTTTATTGGCAATTAACGTTTTAATGCTACAGTTTTTTGTTCAAATGTATAATCCTCTCTCAATTGTGAGATCAATTTAATTTTAAGACATGCTCTTAAAGAATATACACTTACCTTTGACTAAACAGGAGCTTATTCAGCAAGCCATAAGACATAGTGCCAGTAGTATCATAATTAGCGACCTTAAATATACCCAAATACAATACAACTACTCTAGCGATATCGTCAAGGGATTTGGTGGTACAAGATTCGTTAGCAAGGTTACCTATTCTTATTCGACTAACTATTGATAAGCTGGCACAAATGCCTGATTACTCTTTTCCGTTACTATGAATCTTATAGCAACTTAGTACCATTGTCCTTTTTCAGTTCAAGCTCGCCACCTATCAGCATAATATAATCGAACAACGGTTTAATCTTTAATCGTCCATATCATTTTAAACACTGAGCGTTTCACGTATTTCTTTTTCGTTGAAGCCGAGTATAGCTTTCTTCCTATCGATAACAATCATTGGGTAAGAACCTAATGGATTGAAACGCTCGATCTCGTCTGTAATGTTGTCTCTTTCTTTTCCGCTAAGCAAGTCAACATATATGTAATCAAAATCCACTCCAAGGTCGGTGAGTAATTGTCTTGTCATTTTGCACCAGATACAGGTACTTAGACCATACATCACAACCTTGCCTTTGTTTATACCTGTAATATGACCTCTTTCCATTTGACTCATGATCTATCCTCTTACTTCCTTTTTTGTATTATTATTTCATCAACTCATATGTCATGGTAAAACATAAAATTTTAAAAGTGGTATGGTCAAAAACCAATATAGAAGGTAACCATACCGTTTTTCACGAGGATATGTGCTGAATGCAAACTATGCAGTCGTAGTATTCCCTGTAAATCGTAATGACTCGAATGTTAATCTTATTCCGTATGAGCTGCCGCTGCAAGATATTCCTTATTGCACATAATACAGACTTTTTGTGAAGTTGGGTCTTTACTAAAATTCGTCGTGCCGCAGTGTGTACATGCACTCTCATAACCTTCAGGTGTCTTTATCAAAGTTGCTTTCTTTACCATAATGTTCACTTCCAATAGGGTTGAACCCCACAGCGTTTAAATATATATGCTAACTCTTTAAGAGTCAAAGAAAATTTTTCTTTATCGTAACCATCTGATCCTTCGAAGACTGATTTGTCTACCCTAAGAATGTAATCATCTCGATTACGTTCAAGAGATTCCCACGGGATAGCAAATAACTTATTACCTGCACCCAACCATCCGCCAACGGAAAGCACTTCATATGCTATTCTTCCTTGTTCTTCGTCAATCATTATTTCTTCAATCTTTCCGAGCTTTTCTTCTTTTGCATTGAGAACCTTAGACCCCTTTATTGATGTTGTCGGCAGAAAAGTCTTATTCCCCGGAACTTGCGTTTCTTCTATTACTCCCATATCCCTTAACTCCTCAATAATTTATCTCACCTAATGTGGCTCAGCACTTCATTTATCCTAATAAGGTTTGATCTTATATTGAGTATATGCTTTGAGTAATTCCGTTTGTGTTAGTGGTTCATTCCTATCAAAACCTTCTTCTTTCTCTAAGACTGATTTATCAACATCGAGAACGTAATCATCTTCGTGCTGTCCATATTTACAACTCCCCGATTACTCGCCAGCACCAAAGGCGGCTTTAAGTTTTTCTTCTTCTTCTTTGGAAAGGGATGTGCGTATTATTGTTGCGTGGAATTTGCTCAGTCTTTCAAGAGCTTTGTCTTCAGTCCATTTTGAGATCAAAAGAAAAAGAGCAGAACCGCCTGGTTTAATAGTCTCGCCAACTTCCTTGATGAACTTATCATTGATTCCATAATCTGATAGTGCACCAGTTATAGCTCCTGAAATAGCACCAATTGCCAGTCCCAACCAAGGCATCCAGAAAAGTAATCCTATTAACATACCCCAAAATGCGCCACCAACCATGCCTACACCCACAAGATGTACAGCCTGCTTCACCTTGATTTTGCCATCGGGCTTGCGAATAACAACCGCGGCATCATCGAGAGTCATCAATTCCTCTTTTTTAAGCTGATGGATCGTATCGTCCATCGAAATAGCGCCGTCCTCAGTAGGAAACGCAAAAACAATTAAATCACTCATGTTACCATTCTCCTTTTTTATTTTTTATTCAAAAGTAAATATTTTATTTGATTATTTTAAATATGCTGTATTAAAGTAGAGATAAAGAAGAGCGAGATAATAGCAAGTATGACAAAGATTATGATAAGCCACTTTGCAATCTCCATTGAGAAACCTGCAATTCCCCTTGCACCTAGTACATAAGCAACCAGTGCTAATATTAGAAAAAATACTGCAAGTCCTATCAAACCTGCCATGTTTCACACCCCTATTATAATTTGACCAATAAATTATACTAATTAAAGGTATTAAGCTGTTACACACTTGAAGTACAAAATCAAGCGCAATAGATTTTGTGTTCGAATTCAATTTTTAATTAATTTGAGACTTTAAAGCCTATTGATTTCTAGTGCTTCGATTTTGAAATACGTCCACAAACCTGAACTTTAAAATCACTTATTGATCAATGAATTCTTCATTCAATTATGGATCAATTTTTGAATCTATTTACTTGTTCAACCGCGTAAGTCCAAAGATAATCAAGTTTAACTTCAGACAGCTTGTTCGGAATGAAAACTAGATATCTTATGAATTTTTGGATATGTATTTTCATTCCTTAAGGCTTTACTGAAAATAGTATTGTATTCTCTACCTACGTTCTCCCATGTCATTTTTCTGCCAAAATCGTAGGCTTTTTTACGCATATCATCACACTCTTCTGGATTCTCAATTAAATGTAAAAGAGATTTTTTAAAGCCGTCGGCGTCTCCGAAATCCACAAGCAACCCACGATTATCTGCAAGCATTTCCTGAGCATACCAGTAAGGAGTGGATACTATCGCTTTTCCCATGCCTATAGCATAAGTCAGAGCGCCGCTTACTATCTGTTCTCTAGAAAGATAAGGAGATGCATAAATGTCGCTGGCCAGAATATAATTGCAGAGTTCTTCTTTTTCGACAAATTTGTTATGGAATATTACATTGTCCTCAAGCCCTAGTTCCGAAACCTTGTTTTTGAGATATTGCCTGTATGCTTCTCCATATCTCTTTTTGACTTCAGGATGCGTGGCGCCCAGTATAAGGTAAACAAGATCGGGATATTGACTTATTACATCAGGAAGAGCCTCGAGCATACTTTCGATACCTTTATTCTGGCTCAGTAAGCCGAAAGTGAGAACAAGTGGAGAACCCTTCAGATTTAACATTTTTTGATACTTGACACAGTTATTAAACGGATAGTCAGGAAGTCCATGAAAGATTACTTCTATTTTGTACTCAGGCACATCATAAACATCTTTTAGCATATCGACTGCTGTCTGGCTCATTACAACCAGCTTTTCGGAATACCTGATGAGCTTTTCAGTGGCTATGCGGTATGCCGGCTCCGGCTCCCTAATAATCGTATGCATTGTGGTTATTACAGGCTTATTTATTCCTGAAAGGAGAGCGAAAATGTAATCACCTGCGCTTCCTCCGAAAAGACCGAATTCATGTTGAAGACATACGATATCAACATCATTTTGTTTTATATAATCAGCAGCAAGGTAATAATCCTCTATTTTATCTCTTTCAATTTGAAAAACTACCTCGTCTGGATAATTGTAAGTTTCAGAAGCATTATTCAAAGCAATAACTTCGCATTGGACGTCGTTGTATTCCCCATAAACCGAGTTCAAAAGATCATGAGTGAATGTAGCGATTCCACATTCTTTTGGAACGTAAGTTCCAATAAACAACACTTTCAGTTGCTTATTCAACTAATAACCCCCTAAATTTGCAGTAATTTTATTTCATTCTTTGCAGTAATTTTATTTAATTCCAGACAACTCTTTCTTGTATCTGCCATTCCTTGTCTCTCCTTTCCTACAGAATAAGCAACACTAGAGATTCGAGATTAGCTGGGAAAGACTCAAATCCCCGCATACTTTACATAATCTCCAGTTTTAATTTTATTTGCCTTTGATATTCTTGCAATACACTTCCCTTCAGCAGATTTACTCAAAAAATTATTTTACCAATTAATCTTCCTAATTCATTTCTGAAGAATACCTTATCGATAAATTCTAACCACATTATATGCCGATGAGAATGATTTCAAGTTATATCACCTATATATTATTGTTCAAGTAATATAACATGTTAAGGAATATAATTAAGAAGCAAGTATTAAGTAATGTTTAATTTTTCATAGAATTATTTCCAATTAATTTATCCAATGTTATCATTTTCACACAAAAATTAATAAATAATAATTTAGTTTACACAATATTATACAAGTTATAAAAAAATATAATCACGTAACTATTTTTAATCTATCGCTATGTTATACACAAGACTATTACAACATAACTATCAGTAATATTAAACAAGTAAACATATGTTTTGTATACATCGAGAAAATTTCTGTATTCTTAGTCTGTGTAAAATCATCCTTTAATTATTACTGGTTTCTTAAGTATACTTATTTACATGATATATTTTTTGAATCTAATACTCCGACGATCAACTCAAAATATTCTCAATTATAAAAAGAATCTAGTGCTTCGATTCCAAAATACGCTCAAGAAACCTAAACTTTTAAATTAGTCCATGGAACATGAATTCTTCCTTCAATAATGGATTTATTTTGGTAGCGCAATACTAGATATTTAAAATGTCTCGGTAACTTATAGGAATTTTTATATAATTTAAACATTTCTGCAGTATGAATTCAAATTTTCAACAGTTCTATCCTATGAATCTAACTAAATGGTGATAGTTAAACATGGACAAAGAACATTCAACAGAACACTCTTCAACGTACTGTGACTCGATACCTGAAATTTGGGAATGGATGACTGCGGCGCAGAAAAAGAAATTTGTAGAAATGGAGTTAGAAAGTTATAGAAAATGGAGTTTGAATGAAAATAAATTGTAAAGTCCAGATGTACATGAAATTCAAGATTCTTTTGACTTTGAATTTTAAGCGAGTTCCACGCCAGTCCGAAGCCTAAGGTTAAGCCCGCAGGAATTTGTCAGGTGTATTTGTGAGGGTAGAATTTGAGCTAGTCTAAAGGGCTGTAATTAACGCGAGAAATACATCTATTGATTCGGATTATGTGAAATGGGCATCTTGTGAGTATGTTCTTTTTAAAAATGAGTTCTGGTCTGAAGTTTAATTATTCTATTTACAATTTTTAATATTCTGCTTCTTGATATCTCTTAAATCCATATATAAACACTATAAGGAAATTGAAAAATACATTAGTACTTATAGGTTGCGACTCATCTATATTGTACAGGTAATTTCTATAAAAAGTCTGCATTAAATATAACTAAATATGAGGAGATATATACTTATGACAGAGTCTGATAATAAAGTTTTACCTAAAGTAGAGAACGTTAACGCAGAAAAGAAAGCTGAACCAAGCGTTAAGAAAGACTCTTCAAAAGCTGTTTAATACAGCACATTTTTTTTAATTGATAAAAAGGGGATCGTTAAACATGGAACACGGACAATCAATAGAACACTCTTCAATGCACTGTGGCTCGGAATCAGAAGTTTTTGGATTTCTGACTGAAGAACAGAAAAAGAAAGTTGCAGTAATGAAGATGGATATTAAAATACAAATGATGGAAATGAAAATAAAAGAGATGGAAAGTGCAATTGAGCTAAAGAAGAAAATTATAGCTGATTTTAAACAAGTTCAGGAAATGATTAAACCAAAAAAATAAATGTGATTGGTTATAATCCAAAATATTCTATTTTTTAACCTATTAATAACAGACGTTTTAAGCATTTAAAAAAATCATTTCGGTATTACATGGACATGAGCCAAAAGCTCTCCATAGCCTGAAATGAACATAAATGATCCGTAACTGGTTTAGGGTTTTGTTAGCAGGTCATCATTAGTATGCTCAATTTAGTCGTGTCCGTGAGTTATTAAACAATCTTGAAAACAAGCATATTCATCTCGTATGAGGAATTGTAGCTATATTTTATTGTTTATGGTTTTCAATAACTCACTCCCACTACCAACAAATCATTAATTATGAAACATTAAAGGAGATATATTATGAGTATGGGGATAAAAATATCACGTGCAATTTCTTGTGTTTTGATGATGTTTATAGTATTAGGCATTGCCCCTTCATTCGCTTTTGCTTTAGAAAACAGCCATATGGAGAATGGAATGTATGGAAATGTTACATCGGGAAATTTCACAGTTATGAAGGCAATGGAACTTGATTCACTTAGTAAGCAAATTTCTATGCTTCAAGGTATCTACGCCAACGTCAGCAATGCTTCTAATGCATCTGAATTACAGCAGGCAATGTTTACTCATATGATGATGTTATCGCCTTATCCACAGATGTGTGTCAATCGGACAAATATTGGCGCTGGATTTAATCTCGCTACAGTCGCAAATGTAACTGATGCAAATTTCACCGATGTTCAAGCTGGACTACTTGGTTCCATTCAAAACGTGACTGTTATTCTTAAAAATCAACAGAATCGCTCAGAAGCCAACAATAACAGCAACATGACTGCTAAAATCAGCGATCGAATAGCTAATCTTCAGAATCTATCCAACCAGGTGAATAGTACTACCAATGCAACAGAACTGCAAGGTGTAGTATTAACATTCGCGCAAACTCAGTTGACCAATTCAATTGGCATGAAGATTACAAAGCTCCAGAAAATAGAAAATAACATGAATGCGAACGATACAAACATGGCTATGCTGGACTATAAAATAGCAAATCTCACCGCACTGGAAGGGAGCATTAATAACACAACGTCCATCGGGGGTCTTATGGCAATCATGTCTTCTTTCCACCCAATGCTTGGAATGGAAGATCGTCCAATGATGCACCACATAATGATGAATAAGATGATGATGGATCAGATGATGATGGATAATTCCACAATGCACAACTCCATGGTGAATAATTCGATGATGAAGATACCGAATTGTTTCATGGCACCTTATTTCATGATGGATGACTCCATGAGGAATAATTCAACGATGGATAATTCAATGATGAATTATTCTCATTAAATAATTTAAAGGTAATTTGGACAGCAAAAAGCCACAAAATGAAATCATAAAACAGTGAATTTCAAAAGTGGTCATTCTGGAAAAATAACACCCTATAAGCAACTAAATCAACTAAATTTACCACTAGGCTAAATACCTACGGTTTGATTTTTTCTATATCACATTTGTCTCAATTATACTACTCAACATATTCCTCAAACGATATGAACATGTTTGTTTTCTAGATTGATCAATGACATGTGACACAATCTCAGTTCCAAATTTTAATAAAAAACGACGAGCTGTGAGACTTAATTAATCATCTTCTGATATACTTTTTGATATGGTATTATTTATATATTTTACTATATAATACTTAATAGTCGATGGAAAAAAGGCAGATACACTTTAATCTGCTAAATCAACAGTCGATTTAGAATCAAATAAGCTTAAAATAAGGGGGAAATTTATGCAAGCCAGTCCTATTGAAGTTCAGAAATCTCTAAAAGATATAGACTATCCTGTACATAAGAAGGATCTTATTCAGCACGCCAAAAAGCGTGGAGCTAGCGAAAAGGTTCTTGCAGTTCTTAAGAGCCTTCCAGAAAAAGAATATACCAATGCAGTCAGTGTCAGCCAAGAATTCAAAGGAAAATAACGCCATTAAAGCTTATCCGAAAAGTGTCGTACTTCTGTTTACATATGCATTAGCATACCGAGCGGATAATATTTTTCAATGCGTGATCTAAAATAATTAAAAATTTGAGGTCGTTACCATCATCCCACAAATGCTATTTTCAAGTAGCTCAAAATAATGACGATTATTGCACCGATGCTACCACCGAATGAGCAAATAAGGATAGTCCAGATCGAAATTGTCTGGCTCTTCGAAATATGAGTCATACATTCATTTTGTTTGATTACTTGGGAAATTGAATTTATAGAATTATAAAATTTTCTTTATAAAGAAAATTTTTCTCTAAAGTAGCAATGTTTTTCTTGTCTAAAATCTAATAGTCTGATCGAAGATTCACAAAAACGGAGTTATTAAATGTAGAGTAGATTTTGGAGGAAGAAATAAATGCCATTTGTAGAAATCAAGATGATTGAAGGAGAATTATCAAAAGAAGAGATTAAGAAACTTGTAGAAAACGTGACAAATGCTGTAGTCTCAAGTGTAGGAGAAAATCTCCGCGGTGTTATATAGGTTGCTGTTCAGGAGATAAAGAGCGATTACTTCGGAGTCGGTGGACAGTGTATCGGATTGAAGGAAATAAGGGCTATGCAAGCTGGCAGCACAGAGAAATGAAGTGTTATTAAAAGTAACTTTTAAGATAAAAGGAATTATGAAGGACTTAAACAAGTCCCTCCTTTTTTCACTTATATCTGCCTTTAAATAAGAGTAACTGTTTTGATCAAAATATGACATTTACAGTAGCATTTGAGTTCCCGAAAAAGTCTTTACATGGCTTTCCTGTAAATCTCGACAATATCTTCTTTTGAGAGTTCTCTAGGATTTGTGTATCTGCAAATATCCTGCATGGCATTCTCAGCCATAAGTACGAAATCTTCTTCCCTTGCTCCAAGACCTTTTAGACCCGAGGGGATTCCAATATCTGCTGCGAGCTTTTTGATGGCATCTATGGCTTTATCTGCGGCTTCTCCCGGGATCAATCCATCTATTTTTTCTCCCATTGCCTTTGCAATATCGGCAAAACGCTCGGGACAGGCCTGTTTGTTATACATCTCCACATAGGGGAGAAGAATCGCATTGCAAACTCCGTGAGGAAGATCATATAAACCCCCGAGCTGGTGAGCCATGGAATGCACATAGCCAAGGAAAGCATTGTTGAATGCAACACCTGCAAGATATTCTGCATGTGCCATCATATCCCTTGCATTAATATTATCGCCATGAGCAACAGCTTCACGCAGGTATTTTGAGACAAGCTCGATTGCCTTAATAGCGGCAGCGTCAGTAGTCGGGGTAGCCATAGTGGAGACGTAGGCCTCAACTGCATGGGTTAAAGCGTCCATTCCGGTTGCAGCCGTTAAATCTGAAGGCATACTTACCATAAGTTCAGGATCGTTAACTGCTACGTCAGCTGTGATGAGTGGATCACAAATCGGCATTTTGATACGTCTCTCTGTGTCTGTGATAACTGAAAAACATGTCATCTCACTTGCTGTACCTGCTGTCGTGTTTACAGTAATAAGTGGGGGAATTCCTTTTGTAACTTTCCCGGCTCCTTCGTAATCATTAATCCTCCCACCGTTATATGCCACTATGCCAACTGCCTTTGCACAATCCATAGGACTTCCTCCACCGACAGCAACGATCAGATTACAGTTTTCCTTCCTGTAAATCTCTGCTCCTTCCATAACTGAAACATCTGTCGGGTTAGGGTCTGCTCCTGCAAAGATTACTGTTTCCAGCCCTGCATTTTCAAGAATCTTCTGGATGTCTTCTGCAAGCATTTCTCCATGTCTGCTTTTACCGGAGACTATCAGGGCTTTAGTACCCCCAAGATTCTTTGCTTGGATACCGATTTCTTTTACACAACCAGGCCCCATAAGGGCTATTTTTGGGTTTATATATGTAAATGTCATTCTTCCAGCTCCTTTATTTGAATGTTCAAACAACTCCACTCAATTCTTTATATGTCAAATTAAATTGTCTTATCTACTAAGCGAGTCTGCAAGGGGTTAGCTCTTTTCTTAACTCAGTCGAATCTAAAAAGACAGCCTCCGGCAGACTAAATAAAGCTTACAGATGCGTTTTTTATGAGCATATCCTCCTAATCGAAATTAAAGTATTAATTTTTTAGACTTATAACAAAAAAACATTATAAATCTGTAAAATATACGTAACGATAATTTGTAAACTTTTCCAATTAAAAAATATATTTTTTGATTTATCATTTTATTTTTTATATTATCATCTGTTTTTTAAAACCAGCTTAATTAAAAATTCATAGTTATTTTGTCAATATTTATTAAATGCTCTTATAATTACTGGCTGGTTTTCAACTATTTTAACATATTTTTCTCGTTTTACTTTCTTGAAATCTTTGCCTTTAATTTAAGAAAAAGAAAATAGAAAAGATATAATAAAAATAGGATACTCAGAATAAAAAGCTATTTTCATTATTTAAGAGTTGCCCAGCCAGGTCAAAGGCGCCAGGTTCAGAGCCTATTCTTGTAGGAGTTCGTGCGTTCGAATCGCACCTCTCGCACCAATTATTAAATGATTCTTATTCTACTTCGAGTGTTTAAATAAATGAGAAATGGGACTGGCAATTGGCTGATCAATATATAGCACTAAAATTTTTAACCGTTAAGAATCTCAGCCAAACTACATAGTCCCTTGTACTTGACTTCACAAACCAAGTACATGTAGTTAAAATCATCGACATTCCCATTTTTAACTTCCCGATTATCAACCTATACTAATTACAGAGACAGTGTTGCTTTCTGCATTCGTTACGTATGCCTTTGTTCCGTCAGGATTTACAGCACTTTTGAAGGATGGCTGCCTACACCAATTGTAGCCGTAACATTGTTGCTTGCTGTGTCAATTACCGAGACAGTGCCGGTGCCTTCGCCACTTCCGTAATTAGCTACGAGTACTTTTGTTCCCATTGGGTTGACGGCAACTCCAATTGGATAGTATCCTACCTTTATTGCGGCTACGATTGTATTATTAGCTGTGTCAATAACGGAGACATTATCGCTTCCGTAGTTAGTTACATATGCCTTTTTTCCATCAGGGCTTACTGCAACTCCATAAGGGTTGTTTAATCCTGTTACTGCTGTTGTAACAGTGTTGTTTACTGCGTCAAACACTGAAATAGTATTGCTCCAATAGTTCACTATGTATACCTTTTTTCCATCAGGGCTTGCTGCAACTCCATAAGGATTATTTCCTACAGGTATCCTGGCAATAACAGTGTTATTTACTGTGTCAATTACAGAAGTATTGTTACTTCCCCAATTAGTCACATATATCATTTTTCCATCAGGGCTTACTGCGACTCCATAAGGACTGGTTTCTACATTTACCGTAGCTGTGACGTTGTTTGTTGCAGTATCAATCACAGATACGTTGTTACCGCCCCCGTTTGTCACATATACCCTGGTTCCATTTTGATTGACTGCAATCCCCTCAGGACCGGTTCCTACAGGCACTGTAGCCGTAACATTATTACTTGCTGTGTCAATAACAGAGACAGTGTTGTCGTTTACATTCGCCACGTATACATTTGTCCCGTTAGGGTTTACTGCAATTCCGTAAGGATAATTTCCTACAGGTATTGAGGCTGTGACCATATTATTCATATTCTCAGATGAAGAAATGTTAGATTCATTTGTACCTGCGTTTGCAATTAGTCCGGTAGGTGAACCGTTTTGTATATCAGATGCCGATGTCACAGATACAATGAGTATTAAAAACAATACCGTCACTATTGATGCTAAAATTATGGAATGCAATCTTTCTTTATCTTTCATCGATTTTCTCCTTTGTTTCCATTTAAATATAAGGAATAGGTCAGTGCTGAAACCCACAAGTGTATAACCAACCTTCAAAGCTGTCAAGATACAGCTAAATGATATGTTTTTATTATTGAATAAATATAATTACTAATCCTATAATATATGAAGAATGTATTATCCTTACCATTCATTAGTTCTTTAAAATCCGGAACCATTTTTCAGAAAAAGATCAACGTTTAAGATTTACACCCTAGCCAGGTCAAAGGCGACAGGTTCAGAGTCCAGTCTTGTAGGAAAATGTGTATCTTAATTTGAAAATCGACGGTCTTGAAGTGGAGTATGATCGCGATTCAAGAAATAAAAAGTGGATACTGGGGTGTAGGTGGAAAAGCCGTCGGAATTGATGACATAAAGGCTCTTCTAGCAGGCACTACAGAGAAATGAGGGCAATTAAAAGTCAATTTTAAAATAAAAGGAATTTGAAGGACTTTAAAAAGTCCCAAATTTTTTCAATCCCATCTGATTTTAAGTAAAAGTACTTATTGAAGAAAATATGATCATTTTCTGTTGTATTAGATTCCCAAAAAGTTTTTTCGTTACATGGCTTTTCTGTAAATCTCGACAATATCTTCTTTTGAGAGTTCTCTGGGATTTGTGTACCTGCAAATATCCTGCATGGCATTCTCAGCCATAAGTACGAAATCTTCTTCCCTTGCTCCAAGACCTTTTAGACCCGAGGGGATTCCAATATCTGCTGCGAGCTTTTTGATGGCATCTATGGCTTTATCTGCGGCTTCTCCCGGGATCAATCCATCTATTTTTTCTCCCATTGCCTTTGCAATATCAGTGTTTACAGTAATGAATGAAAGAGAACATCATGCTTGCTTCATTCCGTATCCTGAATTTAGCTTTTCCATTGAAGGCTCATAAGGTCTCCAAGCTAAGAATTACGGTAAAATATGGCTTTTTAAATAGTGCCACTGAATAAAGGAATGCAAGATCTCATAGTTGAAAGCAACTTCATGCCTTAGATAGGAGGATAAACTTTGAGACATCCTATAACATTCAATAGTATTTTTATATGTTGAACGCGACTTATAAATATGGACTTTCGAGATGCTTTCATAGGATCTGCTATAGTAGGAATTTTCTCATACATTATATCAGCTGTCATTTTGCTACTTCTACTAAAAGGTGATAGTAATTTTATTAATATTGTTAAAGATGCATTTACAACATATCAAATAACACCACTTGCAATCGGATTAGCAACATTTTTAGTATTTTTTAGTCATTATTCATTAGTTGACATTCCACCCTCTATTTGGGATTTCTACGAGAAGTGGGATGAAACTTCAGAATAAAGAAGCGATTGTGACATTATTGTTGCCTTAAAAAATTGGAAATTCTCCTATAGGTGCCACTTTTTCAATAAAACAGCATGGACAAAAGTATTTCTCGTGGAATGCATGGACCAACGCTCTGTTTTTACAGTTGCAACATTTCCCATGTTTTATAACTCTCATACATTAACAATATTAAAAATTTAAACATATATAATTATGTATATACTTGATTGTGAGTATTTTTTTCCGTCATGATTCAGAGACTCGCCTCTATCTGGAGACAAGCCAAAGCCATAGATACTCTTTTGAGGGAGCGATGAAGCTACCTAGGAGAGGCCTAAGAGCCTATCTACTGCTGAAGGCGACCGGAAAAGGCGAGATGCGGAAGGAAAGTACGAAGAAATACAGTATAAGATATATGACTATGATCATAATTTCATCGGATGTTTTATGAGAAGCAGGAAATTTAAAAAGAATGTGTTTTGTTTTCTCTATTGAGCTTATCGTTTTTTGTTAGTGATTATCTCTTGTTTTCTGTCCCCCATCGCTGGTTACGGGTGATTTTTGTGCTTGCTGCTTCTGTAGTTACTTGTATCGAAGTTGGTGATTTTAGTACCGGGTGAGATTTTTCAATTATTTCATCGTCTGAATTTGATTTCTTTTCTTTATGTCCTTTAGAATCTGTCGATTCGATTCGGTTTGATTTCAACTTTATATCTCCTTAATTTGGTTGATTAACTGTGGATTCTAAATGAATATTTATTACTAGGTTTAAGAATTTTTCTAAAAGTAATACAATTGAATATATAAAACAGTTATCAACATCAGAAGACATTAAAACAGATTTTAAATTTAGGTAGTTTTTTACCTTCGCACCCATATTCTGAATCAATATTATACCTTATTCTCTCATTTTAACTCAATCTAACAAGCTTCTACAGGTGTTCTCCCCTCTTTTGCTTGCTTATATAACCTGGGACTTAGTTAGGATTCCTGACCAGGATTTATGGACTTTCAGGTCGAAACTTGACTGATCTGACCAGAGACGAAGCGGAGCTTTGCCAGAAGTCCCAACTCGTAAAAATTTGTATCAAAATCAACATTGTTGGTATTAATATCAAAAAATTTAAATTACTTACTATTTTCCATTCGGTTGAAATTTTTAAAATAGTAATAAATTTTAAATAGTTTCAAAAATAATATATTAATGCCCAAACGATCAATGTAAGCGATACCATACTAAAAAATATAAAACCAGAACAATGGGTGGGGGGTAGCTTCATTTTCCCACCCAAACTCCCAGTTTTCTTTTTAAAATTAGTAGCAGAGAGCCAAAGCCCCCATTATGACTCCCTGCAAACTTATGCATAAGGCTGATTTCCATTATATAATAACGTTTTTAGAAATAAAAAGTGACAGGAATCAGGAGTCATAAATTGAGATTCCATCTTAAACCTTATCTTGACTTTGGATATCCGTTCAGTTGGCAAGCCAATCTTTCTGACTATATATTATGGATATACTGAGAAACTTTACGATGCATCGCATTTCATCGCATTTTATTATTATCGATCGATATTTATAATATGACAGATACTACTACACAAGAAGACATTCACAAAAGGCGAGGGAATAGAAGTAAAAGGGGAGTAAAATTAAGCTTGCTTCCTTTTCTTAACCATTTCTACTTTTTTAACACCATAATGAAATTGATACAGTTTCAACCCTTATTACCTTTTGTTCAGGAGCAAAACGGACAGGTCTTGTGGATTCGCCTGTCTTCCGGTTAAGGGTAAGAACTGAAACACCTACCCCACTCGAGAAGGTGAGCGGTTTTAGTTTCATGCACACCTCATCATCTTTCTAATCCGTGAAGTGTGAGATTTTTGTTTAGTGACCGATTCATTGATACTATAATTATTTTCTTAATGATTTTGTTTGCTCTCGTTTTTGCATATTTTATGGTTTGGAAGTCCGTTATCAGAATTGCCTCGAATCTATTTCTCTGAGTCTCGAAAACCCACATTCACGAGCCTTATTTTTATACTTTCTAAGAATTCAAAAAGTAACAGCATAGCTGTCCTCTTAATCACGAAGATATCCGAAGTCCAGACACAAACAGTCCCTTTGTACGTGTATAAGTTGAGAAATCCTCAGAGCGGACCCGTAAGATTACTACATTAGAACGTATACGGTTGAGATATCAAATCAAGTGCAAATAGCTCATTTAAATTAATATGACTTAGACAGTTAAGTATTACAGAGTACCTATTTTTCGGTTCAACTGCGCAAGTTCTAAAATTTATAAAGCGTTATATGTTTATAAGGTTAAGCAGATTGATTCAAATCACTTCGTTGTGCTGACGAATGAGACCCGCAAGATGAGCATTGAATGGTAGCTTGATCGTGTACTTTTGCATCAGAAAAATTAGTGTTCTTATAGGCTTCCATTACATCATTCACAGTCTCAAACACATATTCTTTACCAATTATATCCATAAGACCATCTTTTATTAATTCATCTATTACAGGGGTAACAACATCGCACATAACCAAAGTTATTTTTCGCATTTTGAGCTGATTATGTATGACTTTCATCGTTTCTATGGATGTATAATCAATGTCACCTATGTTAGTAGCAGAAATACAGAACCATCGTATTGGATAACTTCTTTTAACTAGATCCAGTATTTCTTCTTCAAAATGACCTTCATTAGCAAAATAAAGATTTGCACCAAATCGATATATTAACAGTCCATCTATAGCATGTTGATTTGTTGATAATGGTGCTGTTTTCATGCAGCACTCATTTTTAGGAACAATCAACAAGTTAAGTGGTTTATAGCTGTGTCTCAGGTGAGCAATGATCGAAAGCATTATTGCAGTAACAATACCAACTTCAACACCAAAAAGAATAACAGCTATCGCAGTCGCAACTGCAACTACAAATTCCACACGACGATGTTTATAGAGATCGAGCATTCCATGTATATCAATTAAGTTCAATCCAATAAAGAAAACTATGCTTGAGAGTACAGCTGTTGGAAGGTATGCAAATGGTTTTGTGAAAATTAATAAGAATGCCACTGTAACTGCCACGGCAACAAGTTGAGTAAATTGTGTACGTCCACCTGCACGCCTTACTTCCTCCGTCTTTGTTGGACTTCCATTAACTACAAAAGTTCCTGTTATTCCTGCAGCAATATTTGCAAGTCCGAGACCAATCAATTCTTTATTTTCATCGAATGTATCAGCGAATTTGATGGAATATGCTCTTGATGTTACAATACTCTGAGCGAGAATTACCATGAAACATGCAACTGCTATACTTACAATTGATGGTATATCAGAAAGCGGGATTGTCGGTATCGATAATGTAGGCAAGCCTGCAGGTAGTTCTCCAAGGGTCACAATTCCATAAGAAGAAAGATTCCAGAACCAGCTCACGGCGATTGCAGCGATGATTGCTATTAGCATACAAGGAATTTTACTGTGTTTTATCCTACACGGAACAACTAATAAGAGCACACAGACTGATACAATAAGTGTAGGGACGCTAAGATAGTGTATATTTTTTACCAATAACACAATGCTCGTCAATGTGCCAAAATGACCTGAAGGCACTCCTAACATACCATTAATTTGTGACATAGCAATTTGAATTCCAACACCGGTAAGAAATCCAATTAAAGCCGTATGTGAAAGAAAATCCGCGAGAAAACCCAATTTTAAGAAACCAGCAAAAAGAAGGAGAATTGCAGCAATCAATGCAATCATACTTGCGTATGCAACATATTCAGAAGAAGAAGGTACTGCCATAGTTGCCAGCCCACTTGCAATAATAGCGGCAGTTGCAGAATCTGCACCTACGACAAGATGACGTGACGAACCAAAAATAGCAAAAGCCACCATTGGTAATAACAGCGTATATACACCTGTAATTACTGGCATACCTGCAATTTTAGTATACCCCATACCTTGTGGAATTGCTATTGCTGCAAAACTGAGACCAGCAACGATTTCCATAGGAATTTGCATCGGATTGAGTGGCAATAATCCTTGTAAAAGAGATAAATTAAATAAGCGCACCACGTTTTTCGGATACTTCATGCTGATTCTTTAACTAAAGGACTATATGTGTCTTATGCATATTGAAAACATATTCATATATTCACGTATATTGGAGAATATATAATTATTAGAAGTATATAGTAAAAAATTATAGAGTCCCATAACTTAACAGAACTGCTTTTTGTAGCAAAATTCTCAGCCTCATAAGAGGTTATATTTTAACATCTTACTTTTTGAAGAAATGTATTGAAATATGGGCACTACTTTTGGCTTATTTTCTACATATTCTGGCTCTTGGTCGTCCATTTGTATTCGGTTGCTATTATCCCACAATAATCAAAATAACTCTACTTCACTCTTGCCAGAAAACACCAACCCTATATCAGTGGACGACCTATTTGTATAGGCAGGTTTATATATATTAAGTACTCAGTAGAGGCATTGAAAATAAAGAGACGTATAATCATCTGTTATTAAAAACCAATTTTTGTTTTTAATCAAAGGTCTATACAATCTTATTTTTAATTATAAAATCCGCAAAAGCGGAGGTGAAACGAAAATGGCTTTTAATGACAGAAATTTCAGGGGAAATTCCGGAGGTTTCCGTGGTAACAGCGGACCAAGGGACATGACAAAAGTGACCTGTTCTGACTGCGGTGTCGAGACTGAAGTACCGTTTAAACCCACAGAAGGCAGACCAGTATACTGCAGGGATTGTCTTCCTAAACACAGGAAGTTCTAAAGATAATCTGCATCAAATGTGACTTTTGTGATTAATTTGCACTAGCACATAATTTTTCTTTTCTTTTTGTTTTTCGGTTTATTCTTTGTCTTTTTAGCAAAACATTTTGTAATAAATTTAACTTCCACATAGTCATATACACAACCGTAATGGATATTCTACATTTAATATATTCTGCAATTTTTTCAAACACTATTATTGAAAAGGTTAATATATTGTGGTTACATTAACCGTTTATGACGGATGTTTTATATTCTGAGTTTTGTAAATTATGGGGTCCTTGGAAAAGTCATGCTGATCAGGCTGAATTTGCTGTTGGGCTAATTCGACGGGCACTTCTTAAGTTCAATATGAAATGGAATATTTATAAAAATCATTAAATTTTGATCCAGCGATTTTGGATCAGTTGTTTAGAAGCTTTGCAGATATGTTTATTGATATTTCTGTAGAGATATCTGAGATATTGCCAGTAGTTTTCGGATCTGAATTATTTAAGCTTTCAATTCTCATGACTGATGCAGCAAATAGTCAGAAAGTCGAAGTCTCTAAAGATGAAATTTTAAATATATATTCTAAAGTTGAGAGTAAAGCGCAGGATTTTTATTCAAATTTAGTTGAATATTCTGAAAAAGTTGCCTTAAAATCGGGTGATTCTAGCAAAGTTAGCTTCACTTCTATGACATTTTAACAAATTTCCGACTAATTCTATTTTTTAATCAAGTGAATTATCTGTTAATCTTATAGCCTATCCGAAAAGTCAATAATGACCTATTAAAAGTTACAATAAGCCATAGTAAGTTAGAAGGGCTATTTCCCTTAGTCGGAATTAAATTTCTCTTAGTCGGAATTAAATTACCACACTATGGAATAACAATTTACCTGATATGTTTTGATTAATACCTTTTATTCGTTAGACCATTCTTTAAACACTGCTTGCCTACAGATTTATTAATTTTATATTTTTTATTTCCTCTTCTAGCTGCAGCTTTACCTGCAGGTGTTTGTTGATACTTCTTTCTTGCTCTTCCTTGAACGGCTTTACCTCCAGGTGTTCTCCTATATTCCGCTTGTTGTGTGGACATCTTTTCTTTATTTTCTTTCCAGTATTTTTTACTATACAGTTTTGAACAGGTTTTACATTCAGAATGATTTTGATAAAATTCTGATTCATCTTGTTCGTTTCCACATTTATTGCATGTTCTCAAGTTCATTCACTCCCTCCTTTGTGTTAAACTATATTCTGTGGATTGAATATCAAGTATCTTATTATTTGAGGAATCCTTTTCTTTCTAACCATTCAATTTGAGGTCTTGTGTATTTCCATGTGATATCGGCTTTTGAGTCTTGTATTTCCCAAGGGCTGGCTATGACAACATCACCTTCATGTATCCACATTTTCTTTCGCTTGGAGCCGGGAATTCGACCCATTCGGACTACTCCATCCATACATTGTAGCGTGACTCTACTTGAGCCAAGTAAACTTGTTACGGTTGCCAGAACTTCATTATTGTCTTTACGGGGAGTTCTCACCCTTGTTACTTCCTGTGGGATACCATTTGAACTTACAGGTTTATTAGTCCCGATCTGCTTTTTTCTAAGAGTGCTTCTGTAATTAGCCATTTATTCCACTTCTATGATCTATGTCTCAATAATTTCAATATTGAATAACTTTTATAGTTGCTATCCTCAACTTCCTTTTGTTTTTCCTTCTACGGAGCTATTAAAGACATTTGCTGTTTTTTAATGACAGTAAATGAATCATATCTTTTATTTATGAACGCACTCGCAGAAGCAATGAGCGAAAAACGGAGAAAAATAAAAATAAATAATTAAAAATAAATTAAGTGTTGATCTAAACTAAATTAAGAAACTTACACTTAAAATGATTTTTTTTAGAATTTCCTGTGTTTAGGTAAACAATCTCTACAGTAAACCGGTCGACCTTCAGTTGGTTTGAACGGAACTTCGGTCTCAACACCACAATCAGAACAGGTTACTTTAGTCATGTCCCTTGGTCCGCTGTTACCGCCTCTGAAACCCCCACGGTTGCTGTCTCTATTGCCACTACGGTAAGAATTTCCTCTATCATTAAAACCCATTTTGTTTCACCTCCGCTTTGCGGATTTAATGATTAAAATAAGATAGTATAAGCTTATTTAAAACAAAATGAGTTTCAATAACAGTTATACATCTCATTATTTTCGACGATGCCATATAGTATCTTTGATTATATAAACGCTCCTGCGACAGATGAAGTAACAAGATAAATTTTATCAAAGCATGTTTCTGAGACAGCTAACGAGAAAGAGACCGATGAGTTTTGGGTGAAATCATATAGGACATTTTTACACTATCTATAGTCAAATAATGCTCAAGATGTCCTCAAAATATAAAGGCACGGGAAATTGTCCCCAAAATCGGATATTTTTAGGGCTAAAGGATCGGATTTAAAGCTATTCCTGAGCAATATAATGTATGAAATTTACACTCGATCACACCAATATGATAGCACGCCAGTTAGGATTTAAGGGTAACCTGCACGAGTTCTGGCTTGGTATGAACGTAGAATCAGAACGTGGAAATGTAAATCCACGTGCCGATATAAAATTAAACAACACCTTAACCGCCAAAAATCCGCGAGTCAATCATATATTAAATGAGAACATTTTAACTGCCAAAATGACTATGGCGAATCTTAATGAAAAAAGTAATTATTATAGTCAGTTGATGAAAAAGGTTGAAAAATAAGGGACTTCACAACAATCTCAGTATATCTTTTGGATGTAGATGAAGCTTTATCCAAAGGCGCCAGATTCAGAGTAATCCAAGCTCATTATCTTTTCTCGGCTTACGTTCTGTTAGTTAAATTTCAGGACATAATTCTATTTTCGTTAGAGATAGCTAGATAAGGAATTTGGCCATTACAAATTCCAGAGTTATCATTTTGAAAGAAATCTTAATACTCAGATCAACTATTGCATCTGCAACTATAGGGACAAAGTTGAATCCGTTTATTAGATGAAGACGAAACAGCTGTTCTTTCGTCATCCCACTCTTCATAACATACATGTCGTTCATATAAACCGCCAATAATACACTTAGGTAGTAGGGTCATATGAACCAATAGAAGTTTACCTTAAAAAGAAAACAAGGATAGAAGCACTTATGATGATAATGGTTCTCTGCCTTGTGATTTATTCTATTGCAGAACTTGAAATTGAGAAACTGATTGAAGAGAAGCTTCCGACAGAAAAGGGATCTATAAAAATCCCACCATTGGATCTGTATCCTTGCAAAGTCATATTATATGGACATATGGATTTTGGATTCGGGCATGTAAATCTATAGAACGTTAACATGTCGAATCTCAGGTAATTTCGTATGAATCAAATTTAATTGTGAACTCCAGCAACCGTATACCCTTCTTCATGAATACGCTCATTACAGTTGAACGATCAACGACAAAATCACTATTATAGGGCACTTATGAAATCTCATAGATCGACTGTTTCACTCGAACTTGAAATTGAGTGTACTATGATTGATGACGAACTCTTCCGACAGAAAAGAGATCATCAAAATACTACATTGGCAATCTGTATCACTTGACATGGAAATCAATCGAATTGGCTTGGTCGAACAGAATCACTAAGAACCGTAGATAGGATCTCAAGCTAAGTTCATGTTGAGACAGACCCTGAAGTCAGCAAGGTAAAACCGTCTTCAGAAAGTGACGCATTCTGGTACGCTAATGACGAGATCACTATCATGGAAATCATCAAATCTTTGAATGCGAGTTGCAGTCAGAGAATAAAGTGTCTATGTTGCTGTGCATACGATTACAAGAAAGAAAATAGAAATCTATGAAAAACGTAAAGTGATCTGAGATAGTCGAGTAAATTCAAGCAAGTCTATTGAAAGCTGAGAGCAGGATTTTCTACAGATCTGCGAGGAAACCGTCTAAACGGCGTACGATTCTAACTATTATGAGACTTATCTCAGTGGATTATCACTTGATACTCGTTATTACAGAAAGATCAAATTGAGATAACAAGTGATGAAATTGGAAAGGTGAGCACTGATACAATACAAAAGGCAGAAACAGAAATGTCTTCACAAATGAAAGGTGCCAAAACTTAATCAAAAGATGAGATTATTAAAGACAGATGCTATGCAACATGATGAAGCTGAAATAGAGACTAATAATGACTTTGTTTTGAAATGAAATGCGAAAAATGGGTCTTTTTATTCTTGCGAGCAATGACATTAACATTTCTCCTGAAGATATGCTGGCGTATTATAAAGGACAGGATAAAGTGGAAAAAGGGTTCAGATTCTTGAAAGATAAAACATTTTAGTGTATCGAATGTTTACCTTAAAAAGAAAACAAGGATAGAAGCACTTATGATGAGTAATGGTTCTCTGCCTTATGATTTTATTCTATCGCAGAATGGAAATTAAGAACAAGATTGGAAGAAGAGAATGAAACGTGTTCCGGACCAGAAAAGAAAGCCTACTAAAAATCCCACTATGAGATAGATATTTTTCTTGTTTCAGGGAGTTACAGACCTTAAGAAAGAACAAAGGAAATATAAAGTCAGAAATATTGAATATGGAGGACGTTAACTGGAAGATTTTAAGTCTCATGGGGGAAAAATGTAAAAATATATATCTCTAAACGTTAACATGCCGAATCCAGGATGAATTCAACGATTCGATGAATCTCTTTTAATTTTTCTTCAGATAGATCTATAAGATCTTCCTCTTTAATCCATCCTTCGCATAACAATCGAGCGAAGAGGGAAAGGAGAATAGAATAACGATAATCGTACTTATAGCCAATTTCCTTTCGTTTCTTAGTAAGAAAATCGTGAATTATCCACAGGTCTGAAGGTTTATAGATTTGTTCTGCCATTTTATGGACTTCAAGTGCTATAAACACGCATTCACGTTCATAAGCATTACTGAATACCCGACGTGCTATCTCTTTCTCCTTTTTTGACCATTCCATTTCATAAAACCTCAGCAGGAAACCACTGAGTCTTTAGCTCAGTGGAGGAATGCGTCAACTCTAACGAAACGACTTTCTGTTCCAGTAAAGTAGTAGTTCTAGCCCGCAGTCGTTTGCATCCATTCTTAACTTTGACACTATCATGTATTTTGTTTCCCATAACATCAGTTATAGCAAAGTAACCGGAAGATCGTTTACCCTTAACTATACCAACTCCTTGTTTAGTTTCAATTAGATCAAATTTTCTAATTCCAAATAACTTTCCGGTAGGAATTACCTTTTCGGATCGTTTACCTGTTCTCTGTTGATAATCTCCTTTACTAACATGCCTCTTAAGATAGAGTATATTATCAAACTTTACCTTTAGATTGGTAAAACAGATGGAAACTGCATCAAAGTAATGAGTTTTAGGTAGATGTAATATCTGTTCTCTTTTGAATTTAGTTTCGTATCCGAAGGTTTCTAAGAAATCCCAACTCGATTTTTTGATTTGAGATTTGATTATACCTATTTCAGTAGCGTGTTTTGTAATAGATTTTCTACCAGAAAGTTTAATTTTTCCTTCGTGAAGCGCGTCGTGACAAGTATTACATAGTGTAATTAAGTTAGAAGGAGTATCAGTACCTTTGTTTGATTTGAAAATAATATGGTGACAATGCAACTTATGGTCTTTTGATTACCTTTGCTTTTCCTTCTTTCAACAATCTTCTTGCTTTTGAAGGTTTACAAGGCATCAGTGGGTTTCCGTCTTTGTTGTGTGTGAAAACTAACATGTAGTTTTCCTCCGATTGGAGTTATGCGTGTCAATTTTGTGGAGTCAAAACTTGAATCCGTCTTCCTCTCGATCTGATATAGAAGGGTTTGTTTGATGCAAACACTACCTATAACCCATTAAGATTGTTTAGTTTGCATCCTTAGAGGTTGGAACTGAGGCGATATTCCAACGTAACTATTGTTGTATTCCTTCGTATCGTTTACCAATATTACTTTCCTCCTATTGGTGATCTGGTCAACAAGGGCTCAATTATAAGCCCCTGAATCTTTAGTTCAGGGGTAGTTGACTTTATTTGTAACATTCTGATTGGTAAATCGATAACACGTCACTGTGTTAGAACTATCAGGGCTTAATTGATCATGTAATTAATACCCTATTCCCGGGAATCCTGAGTTCAAGCCAAAGAGAACGTTTTTAAGCTTAATAATTACCTACTTTTCCCGGATTGTTGGTTCAGCATTATTATCTGTTACATTCTCATTCACTGGCTTACCTTATACTAAATTTAATGACAATTTTAGAATGTATTAAATATATTTGTTTTTTTTTGAACATATTACTTTCTCGTCCTTTTGCTTCTCAAAGACTTCGAAAAAAAACATATTCGAACTTCATTTTGGTCTTCAAAAACTCCTCAATTACCTGTACCAAAGATATAAATATTTAAGTGGGTGTTTGGCGGACAAAAACAAATATGGAATAGGATATGATAGGAGGCCCATCGTTTCAAAAATTATTCTATTCCTTTTTGAATGCTTCATTTTTGTGAGTAAGTTTTCTCTTATCAAATCATTATATGATTCATTCTGTATTATGCTTCTTGCGGCAAGATTTGCACTCTGGAAAGCGTATCTCATTCCAAATCCCCAGAAGCCGTCCTGAAATCCCCCTGCTTCTCCTATCAGCATTGCGCCGCTCTCGTCATAATAATTTTTTCTTATCTCAAAATGACCAAAACCACCAAATTTTTTCCCAGTGGAAATTTCTTTTTCATCAAGAAAATCCGAAAAATAATCTAGAGTATTCTGAAGAAACTCTTCCGAACGAGCCGTATCCTTGCGTCCATAAACAGTTGCAATCGTCCCATGTCCATTCCTGGTCAGGAGGTAGGAGTAGAACCCTTTAGCCAGATTAGGGCCAAAAGCCATGTGAAAGCCGTTCTCGAACTTAGTTGTGAATTTGATTCCTTTTACAAAAGCGGATGCATACCTGGGGCCGGTCGCATTTACTTTAATTACCGGCAGTTCCTTTCCCTGACTGTGATTAAAATGGATTTTTACTCCCGATTTCTCGGCTTGTTTAAGTAAAGCTACATCCAGGCAGCCTTCCTTGCTTCCTCTCCTCACATAATAACATGCATTTTTGTCTTTGCAAGTTCGCATTTTTCCCGAGTAATGCACGGTCAATTCCGATGAAGGCTCATAATCAAAAGACAAATCGATTCCGTATGATTCTATCTGTCTCAAGACATCAACTTTTTCAGACCAATTCTCTAACCCCTGCCAATCTTCATTGAACCTTTTACCAATATAACTGTTCTTTTCATAAACGTTAACCTTGTAATCATTCTTACGGAGGATTATTGCACAGGCAAGGCCGCTTATCCCTGCCCCTAAAATATTGATCTCTTTGTCCATCCAAACACCTGAAGAGGGAGGAATTTTATATTATTTCCATTCTTTTTTAAGGTTTTTCCCGAATGGGCGTAATTTAAAAGTTATGAAGTGTTTTCAGGATAAGCTTCAATTTCAAGCCTTATCATCCGGACATGGATACAACCTTTTTCATCCGGAGGATTAGTTTTGATATATGAATTTATAAGTTCATTCACGAAATCCTCTTTTAAATCCTGGGGAATTCGCTGCGTGTAAGGGCGCAGGATTGAGGCAATAAGCCAATCAGAAAATCCTTTTTTTCCTTCCAGGACAAGATCTTTTGGGATCAGTTCCAGGCGTCTCACTGAAAAACCTGCATTTTTAAGCCATTCTCCGTATTCTTCAGGTCCGTAAAACCCGAATGGAAAGAGAAAGCCCTCGAAATAAGGATTCCATTTTTCATTCTCAATCATTAAGTCAACGATTTTGAAAATTTCCACAGCATTTCCTCTGCCTCCTGATTGAGCCAGAAATATTCCGCCTGGTTTGAGGCTTTTCCATAGATTTTTTAGAATATGTTCCAGGTCCTTCATCCAGTGAAAAGCGGCATTTGAAAAGACGATATTAAAATCAGAATCAAAAGTGAGTTCATTTGCGCCCATTTGCATAAAAATAAGGTTTGGAAATTTTTCCGGAGGGTAATGGTTCCTGGCAAATGTGATCATTGCTCCGGAAAGGTCAATTCCCAGAACAGAACCCTCAGGAAGGTTTTTTGCAATTTCAGCACTAAGTTTCCCATCCCCACAGCCTACATCCAGAACTTTTTCATTTCCTTGTAAATTGAGTTTTGCAAGCAGCAAAAGTCCCCAGTCTTTTTGAGCTGAAGAATTGGATGAATACAGTTTTGGGTCCCAATTGTACATACTATATTCTATTATCATTATAAATAAATAATTTATGTAAAATTAGGTTTTTAGGATTTCTGCCTTTAAAATATGTTGTAATTTCCGGACAGAAAGTATTATACATAAAAGAAACAATTGAAAAAATATGAAGAAAAACGACCTGGATTTTTTTAAAAATTGGTTTTCGGAATATGTAGATCAGTTCTCTGATTCGGACGATTTCACCCAGGATAATATAAACAGAAAAATTGAACATACAGAAAGAGTCTGTGAAAATATCCTTCTACTTGCTAAATCTGAAAAAATTGGAGAAGACGGATACAGGCTGGCTGAAACAATAGCTTTGTTTCATGATCTCGGTCGTTTTGAACAATTTATCAGGTATAAAACATTCGTAGATTCGGAATCCGAAGATCATGCTCTTCTCGGGGTTAAAATACTGGAAAGAAAGGGAGCCCTATCTCGTCTTCCTCAAAGAGAGCAATTTCTTATTTTGAAGGCAGTGGAATACCATAGTTGTCTGGAAATTCCCGAATATTCAAAAAGCTCCGAAGAACTACTTTTTTACTTAAAACTAATCAGAGATGCTGACAAGTTAGATATCCTGAGAACAATGAGTGAAAGTATTAATGAAGGAGAAATTGGCCGAAATCCGGCCTTTGAACTTTATTTGCCAGATACGGCAGGATGCTCGGAAACTATAATTCAAGATATTCTGAATAAAAAAATGGCAAAAATTAAGGATGTCAAAAATATCAATGATTTAAAGCTTCTTCGTCTAAGCTGGCTATTTGACCTGAATTTTCCGACTAGTTTTGCGATTCTTAAAGAGCATAAATATCTGAATACGGTTATCTCCTCTCTAGCAGAGTCAGAGGAAGTAAACATTATACGGAATCAGCTTGAGGACTATCTGGACGAAATTTGTTCGTCCCGGATCTTTTACTGATAGATAAATTTTCACTTAAAGATGGTTAGAGAATAAAAAGAAGAATCATTCCTTAAAATATTTTTATCTAAATGCCTTTAAGATATTTTTCGAATAAGCTCCAAAGCAGTCAAATTTATTCTTCACTCTCTTCTTCTTGCTCCACTTTAAATTCTTCCAGCTTTTCTAAAAGATGTCTCTTTGATGCTTTAAGGACATCAAGATTGTGATTAAGCTTTTCAAGCTGCGGAATTATCGTATCAGCATCAATGTAAACTGTAGGCTCGCTATTTTCACCTTCGGTGACAACCGAATCTTCCTGCTTTAACAGGATGTCCAGTATTTCGGTTGTTTGCATATCGATTATCATACTGCAGATTTCGATAGAATTTTTTACAGCTTCCAGCCAGTTTCCGGTTAGTTCTCTGTACATCTTCGCCCACTCGTTTGTTCCTTTTAACCCCTAAATCTTAAGGTTACTTTGTGATATATAGATCTTGTGAATCAAAAAAAGGGGGAGATGGGTATGAATAGTAGTATTTTTAAGAGGATAATGGTTGCAACCGATGATTCGGAATCTGCTAAAGATGCAGTTGCCACTGCAATTGGAAGAGGCATACCGGGAGAAAATCCTGACAGAAGGTAAGCAAGCAATAACTTATGATAAAAATGCCGGACTAACGGCAAACATTGAAGTAGAACCTGTGATTCTTCGAGGGACCCCTGCAGAGGAAATTATCGGTTTTGCAGAAAAAGTGATCAGACATGCTACAAAATCAGTTCTTGTAGTAAGGTGAGAAATTGCAGTAAAAAACAAATAGTCATTTGTATTGGAAAGTTAAAAGTGCTCCATTTGTCTCCTGTGGAAATGAGTTAAATATTAAAATGGAAACCCTTATAGGGTAAAAACCAGAGACTGATTTCAGCATGGACAGGGAAATAAGAATACTTCACACTGCAGATACTCATCTGGGATACAAGCAGTATCACAGCGAGGTTCGGAGAAAGGACTTTTTTGCAGCTTTTGAAATTGTTATTAATGATGCGGTTGAGATGCAGGTCGATGCTGTAGTGCATGCCGGAGACCTTTTTGATTCGAGGAACCCGACCCTTGAGGATCTGCTTGAGACTATAAATATCCTGTCCAGATTGAAGGCTGCCGGCATCCCTTTTTTCGGGATTGTCGGGAACCATGAGAGCAAGCAAAATACTCAGTGGCTTGACCTGCTTCAGGAAATGGGACTTGCGGCAAGGCTTGGGAAGAAGCCGCAGATAGTAGAGGATGTAGTAATCTACGGGATAGATAGCGTATCGAGGTCAAAGATCCCGTTATATGACTATTCCGGGTTTGAAGTTCCGGGAAACTCGACGATGGAATATTGCAGAAAACTGCTTGTAATGCACCAGATAGTACAGCCTTTTCCATATGCAGAATGGGACTGTGCTGATATACTTAAAGGCCTTCCTTTTAAAGTTGACGTAATTCTCCTTGGCGATTACCATAAATATGAAAAGTTTACTGAAGGGGAGACCTGGGTAACTTATTCTGGAAGCACAGAGCGGAACAGTGCTTCCGAAGAGGAACCGCGTTCATACAATATTATAACTCTTTCTGACGACAGTGTGGAGATCAGCAAGCGTAGAATTCCTACGCGACATTTCCTCCCTATTCCAGTAACTCTCAATGGGGAAGAAAAACCCTACGAACAGATTTTTTCCGTCATAAACGAGCTTCTTGAAGAGATTCCTGGCTCAGTAGTTTTTCTTGAGGTATCAGGAGATTCTAAAACAATTCTCTCGATTAGCGAAATAGAAGACTACTTGCTGAAAAAAGGAGCTCTGGTGGCAAAGGTCGTTGACCAGAGAAGAAAAGAATCCATCCCTATTGAAGCTTTAAAAGTTACTTTTACTGATCCTGATCATGCGGTTGCAAACGAGATCAAACAGCTAAGTTTAAACGACGGTGGATTAATTATCGATGAGATTGTCCGAAACCCAATTGTCCCAAGGTCGAGGGTGGACGAAGAAACTGAGGATCGGCTTTCGAAGCTGATTAAGGTAATTGATTTCAAAGATCCGAATTTCAAAGTCGGAATACCAGTGAGCTCCATCAATATTATAGATCCTGGAGAAGTCAGGTATAATGATGAAGATAAGTTACCTGAAAACGAGGATAAGTTAGATATCAAATCAGCCTTGATTTTTGAGCCTGTGGCAGGATCTGCTTCTGCATCTGAGAATACTCCGGAATCGCAATCTAAGCCTATAACTGAAAATACATCCGGGCTTATTTTAGAGCCTGTAAATGAACCTTTTTTGCGGCCTACAAAGAAAATCAATTCTCGGAAACCGGATATAAGCGAGCAAAAAAAAGATCAGGAGCCATTGACAAGTATTGAACCAGAAGAAGATCATGAACCTGATAAAAACATTGAGACAAAAACCGATTTTGAGCCAGAAAAAGAGACGAAAATTGCAGGAGAAGAAGAGGACAGGATAAAAAAATCGTCTCCGGAAAAACAAGTACAGGTTTCGGACCTGGCCGGAAAGGCGGCAAAGAAAGGGCAAAAAAAAGGAAAAGGAAAGCCTGCCGTACCCAGACAGTATAATCTTGGTGATTACATTTGAAACTGAAAAACCTGCATATCGAAAATATCCGGAGCTATAAAAAGCTGGACTTTACGTTCGAAGAAGGGGTTACAGTGATTTCAGGAGTGAACGGAAGCGGGAAGTCCAGCCTGCTTGAAGCCTGCTTTATGGGACTTTTCGGGAGCAAGATCCTTTCAAAGGACTTTGTGCTTGCAGATATTATTTTCAAAGGAGCGGAGAATGCCAAAATAAGTCTGAGTTTTGAGCATCTGGGGCGGGAATACCTTATTGATCAGGCTTTCAGGTACTCCGTTAAAAGTGAGAATGCCTCAAACTCAAAATGCGTGCTTTATGCCGATGGGGAGAGTATTGTTGACCAGGCTACCCGGACTTACGAGGAAGTCTGTGCCCTGCTGAATATGGATGAGGAGGCATACAGGAATTGCGCTTACATCAGACAGGGAGAGATTGATGTACTCATAAATGCTAAGCCAAAAGACAGGCAGCGCATGATAGACGACCTGCTGCAGCTAGGCAAGCTTGAAGAGTACAGGGAAAGGGCCGGCAGTGCAAAAACTGCTGTCCGAAGGCTTGAAAGGGATACTAAAAACAGCCTCTCCGGGGTTAAAACCGAAATTGAAGGAATTGAAAGCACAGAACCTTTTTCCCTGTTAAACGGACTCAAACAGAAGGTAAAGGAATGTGATGCTGCCTTAAGTGATTTTAACGGGAAGAGAGATGCAGCAGCTACCCGTAAAAAAGAATTCGACCTTATGATTACAGAGTATCAGGGCTGCATGCAAGATATTGATACTCAGAAGCAGGCTATTCGGAAGTCCCAGGAAAATAAGGCTGAGTGCTTCCGTGAAAAGGAAAAGCTCTCAATGGACATCCGTGAGCAAATGCAGGTTTTACTTGGACTTGGAGAGGAGAATAATAACATCGGAAGTGAATGTGGCTTTGAAGACCTTGACATCGTTCCTCTCATTTCGAGGCAGGAAAAAAAAGAGCTTCTAGCCAGGGAGAAAGTAAATGAAATATCAAGAGAACTTGCCATTCTCCTGCGAGCACAAGAGTCCCTCCTGCAGACCTTAGACGATCTTGGAAAAGAAAAAACTGAGCTTGAAAAGACTTCGTTGCAATGCAGATCGGATATAGGGCTTACGAACCGGGAAATTGAAGAGAACAGGAAAAACATACTTCGAATTGAAGAGGAAAATAAGAGGCTTAAGGAAAATATCAGGCCCGGAGAAAAGAGCGATATTGCCTTAGTCATAAAGGAACTGGAAGAAAAAGAACACCTTCTTCGCGATAGGAAAAGCGAAGCTTCGGCAAAACTTTCACTTGCCTTTAAAGAAAAAGAAAATGTAGATTTTAATCTTCATGGCCTTGAAAAAGAGCAGCAAAGCTGTAAAATTGCAGTCCGAAAAAGTAAAACGGATATTGAAATCCTTGAGGAGGAACTCCGGGAGAATTCAAAGGCAATCCTCGAAGTTCAAGAACAAAAATCAGAAGCTTTTACCGGGTTGAAGGGGCTTGGTTTTTCTGCGGAACAGCTTGAAGACCTGGAATACTTCAGCGAACTTCTGCTGGAAAATAAAAATAGATTGCATGGGCGGGAAAAAGAACTTGAGGCTACATTAAGGGAGCTTGAAAAAATTCTCCGGAAAAACTTGCAGTTGCTTGCAGAAGGAAAATGTCCTACCTGCGGTCAGGAGCTAAAAGGGTCCGAAATCGCCTGCACAACTGAGGAATCCGAAACGAAGAAAGAGAAACTAGCAGCGGAATTAATGGACATCAAGCTCCAGCAGGCAGAAATCGAGAAAAAGCTTAACCGGCTCAAAGATGCGAAGAAGCTGGAAAAACGAATCCTGGAATACGACCAGGTAACTGAAAAGTTCAGGTCCGGGACAAAAGATCTGGAAGAGCGTATCAAGATTCATACAGCTCGAATGGAAGAAGAGTCTCTCAAACTTGAAGTACTTAATAAACGGAAACAAGAAATAGAAGCTCAAATGGGTCAGCTCCTTCCCGATATTAAAGCTTTGCAAGGTTGGGAAGAGGCAGCCCAAAAAGCCCACAGCGAAAGCGAGAAAGCACTTAGAGATGTGAAAATCCTCGAGAAAAAGTTAACTGAAAATACCCTTGAAATCGAAACTTTAAACGGGAAGATAAGGACTTCTCTTGCCTTGATAGAAAATTATGGGCAGAGACTGAGAGAATTGAACGAGAAACTGAAAGGTTTAGCTGAAAGGGCAGAGCCTGGAAAATGAAAAATTCAAGACTATGGAGAGCGAACTTGAAGCTCTCCGAAAAAAGGATGATCTCGCGAAAAAAGCTCACAATGAGTGTGAAAAACTCCTCTCTCAGGCAAAGAAACTGCAGACAAATCTGCTCTTGATGAACGATATAAAGTATAAAATCTCCGAATTTGAAGCTTCAATCAGGAACCTTGCAGAAAAAATCACTTACTTTGACCGGGAGATCCTTGAAAGAACCGAGAGAATAAAACAGCTAGGAGACAAGCTGGAAGGAAACAGGCTTGAAGACCTTCAGTTTAAGCGCTCTCAATTTGAGGAAGCCCGGGTAAAAATTACGGAAGAAATTCGGAAAACAACTGCTGAAAAAGACATTCTTCTAAAAGAAATAGGTATGGTTGAAAACAGCTTAAGACGCCTCAGAGAACTGGAAAACGAATTGAAAGCCCTGGAAAACCGACGACTATACCTTGAAGCCGTATACGGGAACGCTGAGGAACTTGAAAATACCTATATGCGCGTCAGGGCTGATATGAGGACAAGGAACATAGGCGCTCTTTCCATCCTTTTAAACGAGATGTTCAGCTTCATGTATACTAATAATGCTTATTCCCATATAGAACTTGATCCCGAGTACAATCTTACGGTTTTTAGGAAAGACGGGACTCCCCTTGAGCCGAAACTGCTTAGCGGGGGGGAACGTGCAATATTTAACCTCGTCCTTCGCTGTGCAATTTACAGGCTTCTAGCTCTGGGTTTAGGCGGAGACCGGGCAGATGGACTCCCACCAATGATCCTTGATGAGCCAACTGTTTTTCTGGACCGCGGCCACATAAAACAACTTCTGAAGCTCATAGACATGATGCGAGGCATAGGAGTCGGTCAGATTATTGTGGTCTCTCATGACGATTCACTTATCGATTCGGCGGATCATATTTTCCAGGTAGAAAAAGATTCCCTTACTAATGTTTCCTCAATAGTAAGAGTTTAATAAGAGTTTAAAAGTCAGATAACAAAAATGTTCAATGAAAAATTTAAAGGATAATCGGCATCTGATGTTTTGAAGTGGTTTGAGAGTGTGGAATCGATTTGGGGTAAAAGAAAAAAATTATCAGATGCCATGATTATTTTATTAACTTATATTATATAAAACTAGTGATATAATCGCTTTTTTAAAACTTGAAAAAGGTCCGTTTAGCCTGGCACAACTACAAATATATTTTATATGTTTCAAAGAATAACAGGGTTTTTTTATAAATCAATAGCTAAAGGCAACATTATAAGAAAGATTTTATATACTTTAAACTTGATCATCTCTAACGAATAAATTATGATGTGTCCTTCAGATCCGAATTGAAAAAATTGAAAAGTTCACATCTTCAATCTTGAAAATACCTGGATAAGGTTAGAGGGATGTTCAGACTTTAATATAATGTTTATAATGATGTTTCCATCTGACACTCTCCATGAACTGAAATATATAAGAGGGGTTATTATGAAAGACTATGAAGTTAAAGTTTTGGACGAAAATGACCACATATTTATTGAAACGTTGAGGAACCTCGGGATGTCGAGAAATGTAGCTACAATGATGGCATATCTTATGAATGTACACGAAGCTTCATCCCAGGAAATTGAGATCAGTACAGGATTAAGGCAACCCGAAGTTAGTCTTGCGCTTAAGCTAATGCAGAAACAGTCCTGGATAAGCGTAAGGTCGGAAAAAAGACCTGGAAAAGGAAGACCTATGAAGATTTATTCTCTTGTTACTCCGATTGATGAGATTATAGGCTATTATGAAGACAAGATATACAAAGAGTCTCAGGCAACTATCTCAGCAATTAAGAAGTTGAAAGCAATGAGCAAAAATATGGTACTTACTATCTCACATTGAAGACTTTAATATCCTTTGGTTATTTGAAAAGATCCAGGTCAATTTTTGTTTAATGCGTAATTCCTTTCTTTGACATGGAATTTTTACGAAGCGATTCATCAGTTAAAGTGGTTGGAATTTTTTAATAATGTTCCAATCCAATGTTTTTTCGATATAGATTGCAGTTAAAAACAATATTAATATGTCCTCGTAAAAATAAATATAAAAATTTTGACTTTTTGAATACTGCTTAAGTTTTTATATTTTTAAAATATATATAATAATGAGAATGTTGTATCCACTCAGATGGTAGCAGGAGTCAAGCTTCTCTCTCCTACTATCAGATTTAAGAACTATAAATGAAGCGGGTTTCACTGGTCTACCCGCATTGTTTCCTCAAAGTGGCGAAGGATCTATGCCCGGTCTATCCTTCGCCACAAATAATACTATTTCTCAATACTAAAATAAATATTTCTAAGTAATAAAATAACATATTTCCTGCAGATAGCTAAAATAGAATATTTGCTAAGCTAATAGAAATATACCATTATCTTACATTCCTCATTAAATATCCTCGAATTTTTCCTTAAGAAATAGGGACCTGTGTTGTGAATTAATGCAATTTCGGAATATTTACGCTCGGTTATGAACCGGCTGCCTCATATGGAGGCATGTCCAGGAATATAATTTATTTTCAAAACTTATCAAGGAAAACGGAAGATGTATTCCTCTAATAGTAATATTTATTTTTGTGTAATACCATTTAATTTTAATGAATATACTAGAAAGAAAGGACTACCAAGGAGCGAACCTTTTAGGTGCTCATTTTGAAAAAGCGAACCTCATTGGGGCTAATCTCCAGGGAGCTAATCTTCAAGAGGCATATCTAATAAAGGCCAACCTTACTGAGGCAAGCCTGCATGGGGCAAATCTACGTGGGGCTGACCTGCGCGGAGCTGACCTGCGCGGAGCTGACCTTGTAAAAGCCTGCCTTCAAGAGGCAAACCTTCTGGGAGTTGATTTTTCAAATGCTTACCTTCTGGGAGGCAAAGGAGCTAACCTAACAGAGGCTAACCTTCAAGAAGCTAATCTTCAATTGGCTGACCTTATAAAGGCTAACCTTCAGGGCGCTAACCTTCAAGGAGCAGACCTTCAATTGGCTAAACTTCATTTAGCTAACTTCCAGGGAGCTAATCTTCAGGGAGCCAACCTTCAAGGAGCAAACCTTTATGGAGCTGACCTTCGCGGGGCTGACCTTCGTGGGGCAGATCTTTACGAAGCTGACCTTCAAGAAGCAAACCTTCGAGGGGCTAACCTTCAAGAAGCAAATCTATATGGAGCCGATCTTCAGAAAGCCGATCTTCAGGAAGTTAACCTTTTTGGAACTAATCTTCAAAAAGCAAACCTCTACAAAGTAAAGAATTTATCCATAGACCAGCTTTCCAATGTGAAAACGCTTCTTAATACAAAATTAGATGAAGAGTTCCTCATACCATCAAAAGAGAAGTGTCCTGCCCTTTTTTGAAAAACATATCGGATTAAAGGCAGATTTAATGAAACTTCCCATGGTATGGGTCTCAACTTTTTCTTTGTTCAGATTCATTCTTTCAGGTCGAAATATTTCCAGGCTTCTTCTATAGACATGGATCGCATTCCCAGTTTTCTTGCCGGCATAAGCTCGTTTTCGTAAGAGTCCCCTATTGATATGACGCATTTTGGTTCAAGTTCAAGCCCCAATCTTTTGAGTGCAGTCATAAAAAGCCTGAGGTCAGGTTTCTGGTATCCAAGATCCGATGAGAAGATAACAAAATCAAAATAATCATATAGTCCTAAAAATCTTAATTCAAGCTCCGAGAAAACTCTCTGCCCATTGGATATTATGCATTTGGGGACATTTATACAATGTTCTATCAATTTTATGCTTTGTGGAAATGGTCGGAGTTTCCGTATAGAGGCAGCCCTAAAAACCCTGGAAGTTTCTATTCCCAGGTGTCGCTCATCGATTTTCCAGATGGAGTTTTCCTCGCAGATCTCGGCAAAGATTTCTTCTACACGGACTTCAGGATATATTTCTTTGGAGTGCTCCATTTTATCCTTTACTTTAAATAAGTAAGTGTCCCAGAGCTTTTCCGGACTTATTTTTACTCCCTGGTATGCAAGCCATGCGCTGACGATCTTATGTGTTTCCAAATTATGTTCATCAGTATGGATATCGATAAGTGTCTGATAGCAGTCAAATATAACCCCTTTTACCGGACAACTTACAAATATTTCTTCTCCGTTTGAAACGCTCTTACCTCCCTATCCGTCTATTATAGGATTTTAACCTTTATGAATTGCCTTTAAACACTCATACGCATCCTTGATAAGATAATCCCTATAACTACCCTGGCGAATTCGTGCGCAACGCAGTAACCCTATACTCATGAAGAAAGGCAAAACTTTAGTGATATAGGCGAAGTCCTTTTCATCCTTGCTATATTCCCAGAGAAAATTTCCGATATAAGGTTCGGCTTTCCAGGCTCCTCCTTTATTTAGTTCAAATTCATTCTTAAGTTCCGCTGTAAGGATTCCGAGGTCTCTTACAGGATGCGCATGTAACCAGGAACTTTCAAAGTCAAGTGCATAGGGCTTGCCATTACGGAAGATATAATTAGAAAGATTTACGTCCCTGTGGATCATACAGCCCTGCTCTCTGTCAAGCCATGAACTGTACCACCATTCTCCAAGCATTTTGTTGAAATTTTCTCTTACATTATATTCCAGTTTCAAATGATCCAGAACTTCATGGTAGTTTCTGAATTCATTTTCCTTATTGTAGGAGGATTTTGTATTTTCATGCAACTGTCTCAGCATATGAGCCACAGCAGCTAGTATTTCATAGAGTTTTTCTTCATGACCTACATACCAGCTTAAAGATTTTCCGGGTATGTATTCGGTAATAAGTGCACAATTAAATTTCTCATTGACTGCTAAAGGTTTTGCAACATTTATTATAGAAGCCGCCTTCTCCAGGTTCCTGTATTCATTCATCAGGCCTTTGTTTGGGTTATAATCTTTCAGCCGTCCTTTGGGTTCGGCAAAAAATTTTGCCATTACACTCAGGTGCTCGCCTTTGAAATGATATTTGCATACTGTATGAGAGGCATTATTTTTGTAAACATCAACCAGACAGTTCTTATTCCTTAGCCTATATCCTACAACTTTTTCGACAAGCCAGTCCCTGAAAGGGTCCCCTGGACTTAAAGTATTAACATAGAGGTATGTCACCTCAAATTGCCTCCATTTCCAGAAACACTTCCACTATTATTTAAATTAGCACACCTAACTCTTTGATTCTCTAATAATAGTACCACATACTATCGCTTCTATATATTATATTAGTATTGGGTTTATTTCAAGAACCTTCTCCAGTTCTCTCAAATCTTTCGATCTGCAATATATTTCGCATTTTGCAAAAAATCTTTAAATCCTTATACAGTTATTATAAAGTAGAATATTATTTTGAGGAAGATATAATGAAAGCCAATTACGCAACAGAAAAAGCAATTATGGCTGTTCTTGAGGAATTTGCTGAAAGTTATGCAAAGCAAGATCTAAAAACGATTATGTCCCTTGTTTCAACAGACGATGATATCGTCATGTACGGCACGAATGCTGACGAAAAACGAATCGGTTTTAAAGAAATCAAAGCTCAGTTTGAACGCGACTGGTCTCAAATTGAGGAACCGGCTTTTGAGTATAAATGGATTTCAATCTCAGCATCCGGCAACGTATCATGGGCGGCTATTGATGCAGTTTTCAAGGCGAAAGTCAATGGGCAAAACCTGAACTTTCCATTAAGGGTCACAAAGGTACTGGAGAAAAAAGGTGACAAATGGCTCATTGTACACGCACATTTTTCTTTCCCTGATGGAAGTCAAATTTTTAACATTTAATAATCTGTATTAAGATTATGTCTTGTAATTTTAGGGAAGTAAAGTTTGCAAACGTTGCAGTAGAAGTAGCACCAAACCAAGAATTATAATAAAGATGACAATATGCATCACCACTCCAGTAAACACATCAGGATTTATGTAATCCTTATTTAGAAAAGGAAGTTTTCGTTTCAAAGAAGAGAGAATATTTTCCAGAAAGCCTGCCATGGTCATAAATAAATTCTCTCAATATATATAAATTACATTTTTGATAGCTGTGATCTTCGGAAGTAACTGATTTTGTTCCGTTGTATGATTCCTTAATTTTCATTTTGATCCGGGACTATTTTTGTAGAATTAAATGTTAGGATTTCCTGTAAGAATTTAGAGACATTAATCTCTTTAATATAGAGAGTTTTTTCCTAAATATCGGCCTATTAAAAATAATATATGAATATAAATGGATATAAAGATATAAAATTTTACATTATAACCTTATAATATAATAAATATGACTATTTTTTGAAAAGATTTAAGTATAATAATTAATCATATAATGCTGACTAATATAAAATCTGTAAATATAATCCGATTTAGGGGAGTTAATTCACTTTGGAATATTAACATAAAGATTTTGTCTTTATGAATTCGAAATTTACCTGAACGGTTATAAAAACTAATGTTGGTCACTAGTATTCTCAATTGCGCATGAATTGGGGTATATCATATGCGTAAGATGGGAGAAGGGGGATTAAAAATGAAAAAACATCTGCATTTGAAAAAAGATGTATTTGCAAAAAAAATGACATTAATTTCCAGTAAACTTCTGGTCTTGTTTTTGATTTTAAGCTTATCGGTATCAGTTGCTTATGCTGCATCCTCGAAACCTGGTCTAGCACCGGTAAATCCTGACTTTGGAAATAAAACAAAACAAGTTTTATCTAAAACATCCTCTTCCGGAGGACACGGATTGGGATTAGCAGCTTCACCTATGGATCCAAGTCGTTTAAGCGCTATTTCCGGAAAAGGAGTATTATCTGCTCCGGTTTCTTATGACCTGCGGAATCTAAGTAAGGTGACATCTGTGAAAAACCAGGGTTCGGCAGGGTCCTGTTGGGTGTTTGCAAGTTATGGATCTCTTGAATCATATTTCATGCCGGGAGAAAACCGGGACTTTTCTGAAAATAATATGAAAAACCTGCTTTCATCATCATATTCCGAGGGATTTGACCGCGCGCATCAGGAGGCGGAAATCATTTAATGTCTACTGCTTATCTTGCTCGCTGGAGTGGTCCTGTAGCTGAAAGCGCAGACCCGTACAGTGACGTATCTACCTCTTCGCCCACCGGACTTCCCTTACAAAAACACGTACAAGATGTACTTTTTATTCCAAACAGACAGGGATCTCTGGATAACGACGGAATTAAGCAGGCAATTCAGAATTATGGAGCATTATATACAACAATGTATTATGATAACAAATATTATTCCTCTGCTAAAAATAGCTATTACTTCACAGGTACCTCAAGTTCCAATCACGCTGTGGATATTGTGGGTTGGAACGATTCTTATAATAAGAGCAATTTCTTAAGTACTCCACCTGGAAATGGTGCATTTATCGTAAGAAATAGTTGGGGGTCAACCTGGGGTGAAAATGGATATTTCTATATCTCTTATTACGATTCAAATATTGGAAAATCCAACTCGGTTTTTACTGCTGAAAGCTCCAGTAATTACAAATATGTTTACCAGTACGATCCTCTCGGATGGGTCTCTAGCACGGGGTATAGCAGTACAACTTGCTGGTGTGCAAATGTTTTCACTGCTAAATCTAATGAAAACCTGAAGGCTGTGAGTTTTTATACGACAGACTCAAACAGCAACTATAATATCTATATATACACGAACCTGAGTTCCAGTCCCATAACACAGACGGGTCCTGTGCTTACACAGAGCGGGATAAGCCCCACTGCAGGCTACCATACGATTCTCCTGAATTCAGACGTAGCACTAAAAGCTGGTCAAAAGTTCTCTGTCGTTCTGAAGCTTATAACACCAAACAGCAATTATCCGGTTGCCTTAGAGTATCCGTACTCAGGATATAGCAGTAAAGCAAAAGCAAATGCAAGTGAGAGTTTTATTAGTTCTGACGGAGTGAGCTGGACCGACCTAACAACATACTATAAAAACACGAATATATGTATAAAAGCTTTCACCACTCAACAAACTGGGGTTCCTGTCTCAGGTTTTTCCGCTTCTGCGGTGTCAGGAAATGCACCTGTGACAGTAACATTTACTGACCAGAGTACCGGAGCACCAGTCTCATGGAACTGGAACTTTGGAGACGGAGCAACTTCAACCGAGCAGAACCCGTCACATATCTATTCTGCAGGAACCTATACAGTTAACCTGACCGTAAGCAATGCAAACGGCGTCAGTTCCAAGCTCACTACAATATCATCAAAGGGTGTATCTCCTGTAGCTAACTTCAATAGCAATGTAACAGGTGGGTATGCTCCTCTCGCAGTCCAGTTTACAGACCTATCTAAGAATGCGACCGGATGGAAATGGAATTTCGGGGATGGAACTAACTCGACGCAGCAGAGTCCTGTGCATACTTATCTTGCAGCAGGGACTTATACCGTTAACCTGACTGTGAGCAATGCATATGGTACAAACTCAAAGCTTGTTACAATGTCAGTAAAAGCTGTAATTCCCGTAGCTAACTTCGTTAGCAGTGTAACCGGTGGTTTTGCTCCTCTATCCGTACAGTTCACTGATCAATCCAAAAACGCAACTAAATGGAGTTGGAACTTTGGAGATGGATATACTTCTACCGAACAGAATCCAAAACATACTTACTCTCTAGCCGGAAATTATAATGTTAACCTAACCGTAAGCAATGGGAACGGAACAAATTCAAAGCTTGCTACAATTTCGGTTCCAACAATCTACGGCTACAGCTTCAACGATCTAAACAAAAACAAAGTAATGGATTCCGGAGAGGCCGGAATTTCCAACGTGGCGATTACCCTCAATGGCTACGATACATCCAAAGGAGCATTGTCACCGCAGGAACTAAAACCAATGCAACAGGATACTTTGAATTCAAGGGTGTGAATCCGGGTGTTTATGTGGTTTCGGAGAGTTTTACCATTGGCTGGCTGCCTACAACGGATGCAGCATATACTCTTACCGTTCCTTTGAACTCCACCGGCATCAAAAAAGACTTTGGCAATACTTTGAAATGAGAAATAATAAGATTTCAGCCTAAAAGCCAACCGGATAGTGAGATTTATTGATCAGATACTCTGGCGTAATTTTTCTTTTAAAACTAAAATTATGGGCCCGCTGCGATTCGAACGCAGGACCTCACGGTTATCAGCCGTGCGCTCCACCAGGCTAAGCTACGGGCCCTTAAGAATATTTTTTTGATTGTTAAACGGAATTTTTTAAAAGAGACTGTTAGCTACTATAAACTTTCTTGTATTTATTCAGTGGGCCCGCTGCGATTCGAACGCAGGACCTCACGGTTATCAGCCGTGCGCTCCACCAGGCTAAGCTACGGGCCCATAGTCATTTTTTTTGAATTATCGGAGTTGAAAGGCTTTTTTCAAGGGAACACCCTTATCCGACAACACGTTTAATACTCAAATTACTACTTATAACTTTTGCTTGAATATTCGAGTCTTCGCAGATCTAAAAATTTATTAACAGGAGGATGCGAGCCGACATCGACAGTTTTATATACGATATTGAGTGTATGAGGGATGCTTACAAGCACATTACACATGGGCCGGTAGATCAGGGGTAGATCGCTACCTTGGCATGGTAGAGGCCTCGGGTTCAATTCCCGACCGGTCCATTAAATCTCTTTTTAAATCGTCTCTTTTCTCTAAAATTCCTATTCTTATTTTTATTGGATAGTTCTGCAACAACTGCGGTGCATCCTTATCTTTGACAAAATGTCCCAGCTGCGGGAACAAGGTTGCGATCGGCACTAAATTCTGCGGGGAATGCGGAACAAAGCTAAATTAATTGTTTTAATGAAAAAAGGGTCGAATTTGACTGATCCTTTTTATATATTTTAGAAAACTATCTTACATCTACGACTTTAATCCTTTTTTTGCGGATCTTATTTTATAATCCCTAAAATACAATCTGTCAATTCGATCCCATGCTACAACTCGTAAAAATCTAATATAAGAGAAAGGATAATTCAACCAAAAAACAAATTTCCTGAAGAAAGATAAATGGCTATAGTCCTCCCCACGCATAGATTCGATAAAAAATCCTTTCCAGACAAGGGATTTTTGCATATGTTTCCATCGCCTGAACATGTGGGCTGCAATGAGTAAGAAGATACAAACGATTGCAATTTGTTTTTTAGTCGTGTATAATTCACCCTCAAAGACTTATATATTTGTTTAAGTAATCTCTAATAGGGCATAATTCAAATTGGAAGGTTAAAAAACCTTTTCCAAATACAAGTAAATCTTAATTTTATGAATTAGTATGTTTTGCTTATATGTTCTTTCTCATATTAAATTTTTGTTTTCAACTGTGGGATGCACCACCGGTGGATATTAACTGTTTTCCTCTCTGCTCTTTTGATTAAAGGTCCCACACAACATGCATTAATTAACTTATTATTTTTTTATAAAAGTACAAGCAAAGCAGACAGACGATACAAGATGCTTTTTCGAATCCAGGTGTTCTGGTGTTTTGTTTTCCGGAAGTGCTTGAGTTGTTCATTTTCTCAAGTTTCTGTTCAGGATTTGCGGTTTCATTTCCGGTGTTGAGTTTAATCTGCGTATTATTCACAGATGGCTGTGTTTTTTCTACTGCAGGAAGTGTCCCAGTAGTGCTTGCTGTAGTCTTTCCCGTAATCGCAAAAGGAGAGAATCCAGGTGTCTGCGCTGTAATAAATAGGTAGTCACTATCTTCACTCGACAGACTTGTCGGAAGCTGGCTCCAGGCTTTGTCACTATACCTGTTCAAAGTGATGGAAGATTTATCGATATTTCTGTTTTTTATCCAGGATTTTTCAACTTTGAAACTTACAACTGCGTTTTCAATATTTTTTGAAGTTGAAAACCCGCTGGTTCCTACCCAAATATTTATGAACTTATAAACTTCGTTTGAAGGCGGTTTTGAAACAAGACTGGATTGATTCTTTAACATCTCGACTAGTGCTGTTGTTTTTCCAGCAGTCTTTTTTGAATTAAAGCTTACGTTCAAAACAGGAGTGACTCTTTGAGGGAAATCAAACTTTACAGGGCTCCCACTTGAGATGAAGGCCTGTGATATTTCTTTTGCTTCAATATTATTTGAAGATTCAGGAGAGCCGCCTGCACTTCCTCCGCCGCTTCCGCCGCTACTGCTTCCACTGCTACTATCGTCAACTACTGCATCAGTTTCTGAGCTGAATCTCACTGGAATTCACATCCAGTAATTTTACTATTTTAGTTTTATATGAAGTTCCATTTGAGTTGCTTACTGTCAGATTAACGGTGTAGTTTCCGGGTGTCTCGAACTCATGGTTTGGATTCTGCTCAGTTGACGTATATCCGTCTCCAAATTCCCAGTACCATTGTGTTGCATTTACGGACAGGTCGGTAAACTGTACAGAGAGAGGCGCAGAACCGTTTGCCACACTACTGCTGAAGTTTGCTACAATTGATGCCGGTCTAAATGCTTGAAAAGCACCGGTAAACAGTCCGAAAGCTATAGGATGAATTCCAACTTTCACCTCACCCGAAACCATGTTGGTCTCAGTGTCAATCACAGTGACAGTATTGCCAATAGTATCGTAGCTGCCAGCGTTTGCCACATATACTTTTGTCCCATCCAGACTGAATGCCACTCCGAAAGGATTGCTTCCTACTAATATAGTGTCCGTAATAGCATTTGTGGTGGTGTCGATCACGGATAAAGTGTTGCTTTTATAATTCGCCACATATATTTTAGTTCCATCCGGGCTAAGCGCGATTCCCCAGGGATTGCTTCCTACAGGCACAGTGGCTGTAATATTATTTGTGGCAGTGTCAATTACTGAAATAGTACCTGTATAGTTGGTTGAACTATCACTGTCCGAGTTTGCCACATATACCTTTGTTCCATCTTTATTGACTATTACTCCTTTTGGATGGCTTCCTACATTCACTGTGGCCATAACTGTATTTGTAGTTGTGTTAATTACAGAAACAGTATTTTCATAATAATTCGTCACATATACTCTTGTTCCTGTGGGGTTAACTGTAATTCCGTAAGGTCTTCCTAAGGATACCGTGGCTGTAACTTTATTTGTGGCGGTGTCAATTACAGAAACTGTACTGTCTGCCATGTTTGCCACGTATACCTTTGTTCCTGATGGGTTGACTGCAACTCCGATGGGACATAATCCTACAGGCACCGTTGCTGTAATGCTATTTATAGCGGTGTCAATTACTGAGACAGTGCTGTCCATCGTGTTTGCCACATATGCCTCTGTTCCCTCCGGATTGACTGCAACTCCGGAAGGACAGGTTCCTACAGGCACCGTGGCTATAACGTTATTTGTGGCAATGTCAATAACTGAAACTGAATTGCTAGCGTAATTTGAAATATATGCACATGGCGAAGCTGTTTTCAGAACATTAATTTTAGCAACTTTCGAGTCAGTACCGTTTCCGTTATTTGCTGTCAGGTTAACGGTATAAGTTCCTGCAGCAGCGTAAGTATGCGTTGGATTTCGATCGGTTGAATCTGATCCGTCTCCAAAATCCCAAAACCAGGACTCAGGATTTCCAATACTTTTATCAATGAATTTCATAGCCAATGATTTCGGATCAGATGGTTTGTTCACAGTAAAAGCAGCTATCGGTTTACCAGGTTCGGTTACATTGATATAATGATATTTTGCTATTAACCCATTACCGCCGCGATCATCGTACTGCAGCTTCACTGTGTACTTTCCGGGTTTTTCATATGTATGTGTAGTATATTCCGAGATTAATCCATTATCATCAAATGGATCGATGGATATACTGCTGGTACTGCCATCACCAAAATACCAAGTTTTCCATATCCCGGCTGCACCGTCATCTTTAAATAATACAGTCAACGGTGCAGTTCCTGATCTTACGTCAGATGAGAAATAAGCAGGATGGACAAATCCACTACCTTCATTGATAAGTACATATCCGTATTTGCTTGTTGCATTACTTCCAGCATTATTCATAACAGTGAGATTGACAGTATATCCTCCTTCTGCTCCATAAGCATGGATTGGATTTTTCTCGGTCGAGGAATTACCATCACCAAAGTCCCAAAACCAGGAAGTGGGTGAACCGGTGCTATTGTCGAAGAATGATATTACATTATTCGATGAAGAGATACCGTACATCGCTAATTCTTCTGCTTCGGGGGAATAAAAGTCTGCAACTGGTTTTTCAAGATTGAGCTCATAAAGATAAATATCTCTAACTTCCCCAACTTCCGGATTACTTCGACTATCCGTATATACGATTTTATCTCCATAAATGGATGGACCAAATGCACAGGTGCTGGTAGTTATACGGGTTGTCCCGGAAGTAGATCTATCGTACATATAGATATCAGTATGACCCGGAGAGTATACGTCTCCCTGGTCACATATTGTATAAACTATAAGATTGCCATAAATTGCGGGCTGACTTGCATTTCCATTGTTAGTGATCTGAGTTTTTTTGTGGGACGCAATGTCATACATATAAACGTTGGCTGATTCTGTCCACACCACGATATTTCCATAAATATCAAGTTCTGATTCGGGTATTGAATTTTTAGTAGATGCTAGTATGCTTGTTTGATGTGTAGAGATATCATATTTGCGGATATCGTAACCATTGTTACTGTTAGCTTGAGACCATACGACCTGCTTATCAAATATTGCAGGAGAACTGTAAACACTTGCGATCTTAGTTTCTCCGTGAACACTGATATCGTAGAGGTAAATACCATCGTCTTTAGTATAGACTATATAATTTCCATAAATGTCAGGGAGACTTCCCGATTTGATCTTAGTTACGTAATCGGTAGAAATGTCATACAAATAAACACCTTCCCCATCATCACCTGACCATACGACTTTATTCCCATACACATTAACTACTAAAGATCCATACATACCATTACCATTAATGCCTGTTATTTTTCCGGTATTCAAATCGAAAGCATGTACATCATTTCCTGTGGTCTCCGTCCAAAAAACGTAGTTACCAGAGATTGCCGTGCGCTGTGTTAATCGTTCACCGTTTGTGAGTTGAGTTTCTTTACCAGCCGATGCAACTGTCACCAAAATTAAAGCAAAAATGAAAATCAAAAGCATTGAAAAAATTTTATTTCTCATCCAAATCTCCCCAAAATATCATACATAAGTCAAATGATATTGAGCTTCGCTAAGTAGCTATTATAACAAACAGTATGGTTTGAGGATATTTAAAATTATTCAAACAGTTACTTGGAAATAAGTAGTAAAAAAGCGAAATAATGATTTAGGTCATCAATAGTGTTAATCTTGCTTTTGGTTTTTTGGATTGACTAACACTGAATAGTTAAAACTAAACAGGAGAATAAGAATAATTCATGGTTGTTCTATATAATTTGCTTTTATGATGTTTTGTAATGCCCATATGGCAAGAGGCATTGTCAAAAGTGCTGAGGTTACAGCTCTTATGTTAAGATTGTAATTTTGGAATTTTAGTGTGAGGATAAATAGAATTGTAGCGAAGGCTATTAACCATAGGATTATTATTGCTTCCGGTTTTTCCACAGCTTTCACTCTTTCCATCCCCTATATTTTTAATAAGATGTTTTGAAAATGTTACTTTATTTGATGAGATAAACATATAAAGATCTTTGTAATTATATTTTCATGTGATTATTATATTAATGATTGGATAAAACAATGCGGTTTAGGCTATGGGTTTGTGTAGAAATTTCAACCATTCTTTTTTTGTGCTAATATATTTTTAAATTTTCGAACTTGTGTAACTATTGCAGAAGATTATGCAGATCTGGTTATTTCCGGTGACAGAGTTCCGGAGTACATCCTATGTATAAGGAAACCATTAAATTAGTTCAGGATTTCTTTACGGCTGGTAAGCCTGTAACAGCTCAATCGTGGTCCAATCATTCCGCCTGGTTAGAGCCTTAGTTGGACTTAACAAATGACAAATCCTTAGAATTATATCCAAGTTTCCTTATTTTTATATAATTGAAAGATCTTAATAGATTTCATGCGAAAAACTACCTTCGTAGTCGTAGGTCTGATCCTTCTTTCCTTTATCCTTTCGATTTATTTTTATCCGCAGGTGCCTGAGCAGATGGCAACTCATTGGGATTCTCAGGGAGAAGTAAACGGCTACATGTCAAAGCTATGGGGGCTTTTTTTTACGCCGGTAGTAATTGCAGGCATTGCAGCTTTATTCCTGGTCATTCCAAGAATAGACCCTAAGAAAGAAAATATAGAAAAATTCCGGAAATATTATGACGGGTTTGTTATTATCTTTCTTCTTTTTATGGTTGCTGTCCATCTCCAGATTTTACTCTGGAATATAGGGATTCAGATAAGCCCGAACGTAGTACTTCCGGCAGGTACGGGATTTTTATTTTATTATATGGGAATTCTTATTGAGAATGCAGACCGAAATTGGTTTGTCGGCATCCGAACTCCATGGACCCTTAGCAGTGATAGGGTATGGAAGAAGACTAACCAGCTTGGAGGAAAGCTGTTTAAGCTCGCAGGAATAGTTGCTATATCAGGAACTTTTTTCCCCAGGTTTGCAATTTTTTTTATTGTCATTCCTGTGCTCCTTGTTGCAGGGTTCACGGTTGTTTATTCCTATTATGAATATATTCAAGATTGTAAGGAACATGGGCAGCAGCCCTAAGCATAATTATCATCTTAGAACATTTTCGCCTTTCTTTCTCTTTTCAAACCAATCCATGACTCGAGGCCAGAGAGATAGTGAAATTATCATTGCAACCGCAAAGACAAAAATGGAGCCTGCAGCCATGTCTACAAGAGTATAAGCCTGTCCATCTCTTAATGTATTAGTCGAAATAGCCCCAAAAAGAAACAGGAGTACAAGCATAGTTGAGGTAGCAATACTTGATAAAAATACTAATTTGGGCCTGCTCTCTTTTGAATCCGGTTTTACCATATTAATTCACCGCTAACTCGAAATTTCAGATTTCTACCGAGAATTTTCGTTCCATTTTCCTGATTTATTTAATCTTGCTCCTCTTCATTAACAGGGAGTTTGTGGTTACTGAGACTGAACTGAGTGCCATGAAGGCAGCCGCAAGTTCAGGTGTAATCAGAATTTTGTGAAAGAAGGGATAAAGAATCCCGGCTGCAATAGGAATGCCTATCGTATTATATCCGAAAGCCCAGGTAAGATTTTCTTTAATCTTGCGGATGGTAAGCCGACTAAGTTTGAGGGCTGCAACTACATCTAGAAGGTCATTTTTGATAAGCACGATTTTTGCGGATTCCATTGCTACGTCCGTGCCTGCGCCCATTGCAATTCCCACATCGGATTGAATCAGGGCAGGAGCGTCATTAATGCCGTCGCCTACCATTCCGACAAGTTTTCCTTCCTTCTGTAGTTTCTTGATTTCATTTGCCTTATCCTCGGGCAGCACTTCGGCAAGCACTCTCGGAATCCCTACTTCTGCTGCAATTGCACTGGCTGTAACTGCATTGTCGCCGGTTATCATTACTACTTCAATACCCATTTTTTTAAGAGTTTCAACCGCTTCTTTAGAGTTCTCTTTGAGGGTATCGGCAACTGCAACAAGACCAATGATTTCATTTCCGGAAGCTGCAAGCATTGCAGTTTTCCCGTTTTCTTCAAACGTACGCATTTTTGCTTCCAGCTCTTTAAAGGAGATCCCATTTTCTTCCATAAGCTTTCGAGTGCCAAGTAAAATTCTTTTTCCTTCAAAATAGGCTTCTATTCCTTTTCCTGGAATGGACCTGAATTTTTCGGCTTTTCCAGAGTGGATTTCCCTTTCTCCCGCTCCTTTTACTATAGCTTCCCCTAGAGGATGCTCTGAGCCTTTTTCTGCTGTTGCTGCAATAAAAAGGAGTTCTGTTTCATTATGTCCGGGAGCCGGATACAAATCCGTAAGTTTTGGAGTTCCTTCCGTAAGTGTTCCGGTCTTGTCAAAAACTATAGTATCAAGCTTATGTGCCCTTTCAAGAGCTTCTCCGCCTTTTATAAGGATTCCGTTCTCCGCACCTTTGCCCGTACCTACCATTATGGCTGCAGGAGTTGCAAGCCCGACGGCACACGGACAGGAAATCACAAGGACAGTAATTGCGATAAGCAAAGAAAAGAGAAATGGGCTAATTCCTCCTAGAGCTACGGAAGTTCCTACACCATAGTTCCAATATCCTATGAAGAACCAGTAAAAGAATGCCAGAAGGGCAATAATATGAACTGCCACGATGAAATTGCCTGCAAAAACATCTGCAACCCTCTGTATGGGAGCTTTTGTGGTTTGTGCGGTTTCCACAAGCTTGATTATCTGGGCAAGGGCTGTATCAGCCCCAACCTTTGTAGCCCTGAACCTGAAGGACCCGGTCCTGTTCATGGTAGCTCCGATAACAGTATCTCCAGGGTTTTTTTCTACAGGGATACTTTCTCCGGTAAGCATTGATTCGTCTACTGCCGAGTTTCCTTCCAGCATAACACCATCAACAGGGATTTTTTCTCCAGGCCTGACAACGACTATGTCTCCAACTACAACTTCTTCTATAGGGACTTCCTTTTCTTCACCATTAACAAGGATTCTGGAGGTCTTTGCCCTGAGCCCCATTAGTTTTCGAATAGCTTCGGACGTCCGGCCTCTTGCCCTGGCTTCCAGGTACCTGCCAAGGACAATGAAAATAATCAGAAAAGCTACAGTATCATAATAAAGGCTGTTATATCCCGGGCCAAGGTCAAGAAAAGTTGCTGCCACACTGATGAAGTATGCTGATCCGGTTCCTGCTGCAATCAACAGGTTCATATCAGTTACACCGTACCTGAAGCCCTTTATAGCCCCGACAAAAAACTGTCTCCCGGGGAAAAGCAAAATAAGAGTTGATAGTACAAAAAGCACAAAATGGTTGGAAAGGAACATGGGTACAAATGATAGAGACGGAAACATCATACTCATGTTGCCAAGACCAACTGGAATGCCCAGTACGATGGCCAGGATCAGGTTATTTCTTTGCTTCTTGATTTCAGTATCTCTGGAACTTTGCTCCCTATCTTCATACTCAACGGTTTCGGTCCTGACAGAAGCCCCATACCCTATTCCCTGAACCGCAGCAATTATCTCCCTTACGGAAATGCGAGATGAATCAAACTCTACAAATGCCTTTTCGAGCGGGAAACTTACCGAGGCTGAAATAACGCCCTCTTTTTTATTAAGAACTTTTTCGATATTTGCGGCACAGGCTGCACAGCTCATGCCCTGAAGAACGAGAGTAACTTTATCTTTCTCTACTTTGTACCCGATGGATTCGATAGCTTCCTCAATTTCGCCGGAAGAGATTAAAGAAGGCTCGAAACTGACTTTTGCCCTGCCTAACTCCAGATTGACAGCTACGGAATCTACGCCTTCCTTTTTCTTCAATACTTTTTCTATGTTCAGGGCACAGGCCGAACAGGTCATGCCAGAAACTCCCAGGGTTATCTCTTTTAAGCCTGTTTTTTGAACTGGACTACTGGAAATTTCTTTTTCTGTTGGGATGCATTCCTGCATAACAAGAGGACATACCTGAGAACTCTGTTCCGGTTCTTGCAATGAAGTATCAGCAATTTTTGAAGCTTCTTCATTAGCATTTGCCAGAGACTCTTTTGCTTCCTCCTCTGTAATTTCATCCTTTTCAGTAGAGTACCCTGCTTTTTGAATAGCTTTTTTTATATCCTCCAGGCTGAGTTTTTGAGGATTAAAACTAATAGTCGCATGTTCAGCTTCCAGATTCACCTCAACTGATTCAACTCCCTCAAGTGAAGAAATAGCATCAGCTACCCTTTTCTGGCAATGACCGCAAGTCATGCCGTAGACCCCTATAGTTATTTCCATGGATATGGCGCCATCCGCATTTTTAAGGGCTTCCCGGAGCTAAGAATTTTTTCGGGTTCCGGAACAAATTAATATTTATTTAAAGTTTCTTTCTAATTCATAAACTATCAAAATACTATTCAGATAGTTTCATATCCGGCTTCCTTGATCGCGTCTTTGATTTTTTCGGGATTCGCTTTCTTTTCCTCGTATTCTACAACTGCCTGTTTTTTCTGAAGGTCTACATCTGCTTTCCGTACGCCCTCTACACCTTCAATTGCTTTTTTGACCCTCATCACACAATGTCCGCAGGACATACCTTCAACATTTATTGTTTCCTGAGCTATGGTTTCGCCTCCATATGAGCGTCTGACTATTTTATCAAACATTATTGATTGTAGCTTATAATTATGTTCAATAAGTATTATATAATTACGACCTTTAAAGCCTTTTTTTAATTCAAATTATACAATATTTATAAAAACCAGTAGACCATGCACATTTAAGCTATTACGTAGTAACATTGTTTGTGTATGAGGAAATAATCTATATAACGCTGCTAACGTTTTTGGCAAGCATAATCGGGACCTTGGCCGGATTTGGAATCTCAACAATCATGGTACCTGTTCTTCTGCTTATCTTTCCTCTACCTCAGACACTATTGCTTGCGGGCATAGTTCACTGGTTTAATGATGTCTGGAAACTGATCTTATTCCGGGAAGGTATTAAATGGAAGCTTTTACTGGCTTTCGGTCTTCCAGGACTCGTTACAAGTTTCGTAGGTTCATCATTAACTTTTAGGATTCCCCGAGATACTCTTTCAAAAGCTTTAGGGTTTTTCCTTATAGTTTATGTCATCTTCATCATTTCCAACAGAGCCTTCAAGTTGAGCCAAAGGTTATCAGTAGCAGTATCCGGCGGAGCTTTAACAGGATTTTTTGCTGGAATTTTCGGCATAGGCGGGGAGATAAATGCGGTAGCTTTGAGTGCTTTCAACCTGGAAAAATCAATTTATATCGCAACTGCAGGTGCCATATCTTTTGTAATCGACTCCACAAGAATAGCAACCTATATTATGGGCGGTACCGGGCTGGAACCATCAATTCTATCGGGCTTTTTGATTTTTGTACCCGTATCATTGATAGGAGCCGTGATTGGGAAAAAAGGAATTGAAAGAATACCCCAGGAAAAATTCAGGAATTTTGTGGTAGTTTTCATTTTTATATTCGGTCTGAAGCTGGTGTTATTTCCATGAAGATATGTTTCCTCAAAAAGTAAATATTTGGATTTTAAACATAATTTATTTCTTTAATTCATTCTCAAGTGTTTCAGCAACGGTTTTCAGGATCTTTATTCTGGAGTATCGTTTGTCATTTGATTCTACAACAGTCCATTGAGCATTTATTGTGCTTGTTTTTTTAAGCATTTTATCGATTGCATTCGTATAGTCTTCCCATTTGTTTCGGTTTCGCCAGTCTTCATCGGTTATTTTCCAGCTTTTTTGAGGATCGCTGTGCCGGAGATTGAAACGTTCGAGCTGAGTGTCTTTATCGATGTGCAGCCAGAATTTGAGGATTATAGTTCCCGTACCGGTAAGGATATTCTCAAATTCATTGATTTCCCTGTATGCACGCTTCCATTCTCCTTCACTACAGAATCTCTCAACTCTTTCCACCAGGACTCTACCATACCAGCTTCTGTCAAAAATAGTAATGTGCCCAAATTTAGGAGTTTTTTCACAAAAACGCCACAGGTAATGATGAGTTATTTCAATATCGTTTGGTGCGCCTATAGGTACGACCCTGTAGATTCGGGGATTCAATTCTTCAACCAGGCGGCGGATGTTTCCACCCTTGCCAGCGGCATCCCAGCCTTCGAATATTATAATCATGGACCGTTTTCTTTTCAGAAGCTCATACTGGAAGGTTTTAAGTTTCTGCTGGTAAAGCTTCTTATGTTCCGTATAATCCTCAAATGAGATTGATCTGGAAAGGTCAATTTTATCCAGTATAGAACCATTAAGTCCAGGCAGCTTTGCAGTCTCCATGTCCGGATATTTGATCTTCTGCGGCATGGAAGCACTGGTTACCTGTTCGATATGGTTCTCGATGGCCTGGGTTGCAGTGGTCAGGATTTTGAGAGTTGTAAAATTCTTATTGTCTGCTTCCACAATATTCCAGGGAGCATAGGGCATGTCTGTTTTTTCAAAGACTGTTTCCAAAATCGGCAGGTATTCTTTGTATTCAATATGATAATCAAGTTCAATTCCGTTTTCCTTTCCATTTTTCTTTTTGTATTCACTGAGGAGTAAAGGAATACCTTTTTTCTTGATGCCTTTTAAACCATTTTCCTGCTTTTTTTCGCTAATATGCAGGAAAAACTTCAAGATAAGATACCCGTCGTCTGAGAGCTGGCGTTCAAACCAATTTATTTCTTCCAGGTGCCGATTGAGTTTTTCTTTGGATTTTCCATTTCGAAGATATTTTAAAATTGCCCTACTGTACCAGCTTCGGTCAAAAATTGCATTTCTCCCTTTTTTAGGAATCAGAGTCCAAAAATGCATCAGGAAGGGTCTGAGCTCATCTTCAAGATATTCTTTGTCAATAGTATGAAAATCATATCCTCTTGGATCAAGAGGTAATATGAAACGGTTTATTTCTTCCCCCATTCCTGAGGCGTGCCAGCCTTCAAAAACAAAAATTATTGGGATCTTTAATTCCCAAGCCCTTCTCTGCAGCTCTCCAAGCTTAACTTCGAGCGTTTTTAAATTGCCTTTATATCCGTTACTATCTAATGTAAGTGACAGATCAACATTTTCAAGCATACAAACTCCTTAATTATTTTTTAAGACTCCCAACTCATTTAAACATATAAATTAGTAATATAATTATAATGATTTTTATCTAGATAATTTTTATGTTTGTTATCAAGGTATGAAATATGTACTAAATATCTGGCTAATGTAATTGTGTAAAACAACCTTAAGCTTGAGATTAGCTCATAAGCTTTTAGCATGATTAAGGGTTTATTTTTGAATTAAAAGTTTAGAAATACTTATTTTTTGATTAAATTGTTTTAAGCTATTTTATTATAAGCATGCTTTTATTTATTCATACCAATATTTAACAAAAATTCAACGATAAATGTAAGCAACCGGAGGCGAGGGAAATTTGTGAGATATATAAAATTCTTTAAGTTGAAACGAACGATTGCATTTTTGCTGATTATTTTATTTTTATTCTCAATAACAGCCGCATCAGCAAGTGCATCGTGCAATACTAATGACAATATAAACGGAAACGGCTACGACAACGGCTACAACAAAGGCTATGAAGATGGTAAAATCCAGGCTAAAATAGACTGTGAAAAAAATGGGAGTAAAGATGTTCTTTCGAAAATTCCATCTCCTCCCGACCAATATGGCTGTACCGAATATTACAAGGATAACTACAAAAATGGCTATGAAAAGGGATACGTTGTCGCTTACAACCAAATTAGATACGACTGCCTAAAATGATAATGAAAGCTGGAGGTTAAAACTGGTAACTTTAGTCCCTGATGTAAATTTAATTTCTGAGATGATCTATGGATTTAACCAGATTATTTTTCTTAAAAACGTATATTTATTTATCCGTTTTTATTAATTCTATTTAATATTCCATCAATTCATGCTGATTTTGATTTCTTTAATCAATCCTATATATATTTTGTCATTTTATTAAATAAAAATTAATAATAAACGAAATATTTATCTATTATATATACTTATTTATTAGCATGGCTGCTCAAAGTATAGTATCAAACTGGGGATTAACAGCTACAATAAGCGGGGTTTGGAAGAAGTTAAACGGGAATTCAAGAAAAAATAGGGAGTCGGGAAATTCAACGAAATGGGATCTGCAGGCATAAAAAAGTTCTGAAGATCCAAATTTCCAGTTTAACATCTAATTTCTAAAACCTCAATTTAAAATATGGATTTGTTGGTGAAGATGAATCTGAGGTTCTACGTCATCTGTAGTGCTGTTTTACTAGTTATGGGAGTACTTATTTCGCTTACTTCAGGACTCCCTTTCTTAGCAGACAGCAATATTACTGCAACAATCCACGGTGCAACATACGCAGGCGATACCCTTGAGCCTTTAACTGATACTGTAATAAATATCAATTCCAATCCTCCTCAGTCTATAGTCGCAAAAAACGGCACTTATTCCTTTGAATTAGCGCCTGGAGACTACGTTATTACAGCCAGGTCTTACCGGAACAACACCCTTATTTATTCAAAAGAAACCACTTTGAAGATTACTGACAACGGAATTTATGTATTAGACCTCCTGCTTTATCCTACCTCCAAAAATCAGGAAGAAATCGCAGCCAGGATAAATAATCTCGATAGTATGGGTTCCACTGAACAAACTGGCGCTAACTCTTCTAATATAAAGTACTTGCCAGTAGCCTTTATGCTTTTTCTTCTGCTAGGGGGAGGCTATAAGTTTACCAGAACGCACAAAAAGACTCGGAAAAACAACTTGAGAGAAGGAAAAATCATTATGCTCGGGATTCTGGATAAAGTCTTCAGGAGAAGCTCAGGTTTCGGAGCAGGACCGGATTTCAGAACGGTTGGAGAATACACATCCATAGATTCAGCAGTAGAACCTGCAGGGAATCCCGTTATCGATATAGAAACCCAAAAGAAACTTCCTCTTTCAGCAGAGCTTCTGGAGATCCTTGACATAATTCGAGGCCATAAGGGCAGGATAACCCAAAAAGATCTACGCAGCAGGTTGGAGCATTCCGAAGTAAAAGTCAGCCTCTTGCTTTCGGAATTGGAAAAGAGAGGAAAGATAAAGAAATTCAAAAACGGGCGCGAGAATATAGTGGTTCTGTTAGATGAAGAGTACTAAAATTAAAATAAGGAAATAGAAGAAACAAGGAATAGAAGAAAACAAGGAAATAGAAAAGAAAAGCAGGCGAGGGTTCACGTTATCCAATCTGAAATCTGGATATAATGACCCTCTGATTACTTAAAAGCAATGGATCTTTTTACTGTTGATTTTTTACTGTTATTCCAAATGATGTTGTTATATAACATTTTAGGTTTACTTTACTATCCTTCTTACCTTCCTCTGTAATGGTTGTAGTAATTGTTGTACCAGCTTGAATATTTGTTGTTCCATGAGTTATATTGGTTCAGCCATTGGAGGTACAATCTGTACCATTTCATTATAATCATTGCCATGTTTCTTATTATTCCATCCCTTTCTTTCATTGTCCCATTTCTTCCTATCATTGTCCCACCTGGATTTCTGATTGTCCCAGTTTCTCTTCTCAGCGTTCCATTTACCCATATCATTAGAGAACAGCGAATTCTTACCGAAATATCCTGTAGTAGCCTGCCCATAACCTTTAGCACCATCCCTGGAGCCAGGTCCAGGCGCTGCACTTACCGATGCAATTGTCACTGACAGCATGAAACAGGTTGCCAGCAAAATACCTAATATCTTTTTGATATTCAACCCAAATCCACTCCCAATATTATTTAAAGTTTTAAATATCCGTTAATAAATACTAATAAATCAAATCTGTTCCTCTCTTTTTATTAAATCGATACCGATTTATTTAATCGATATCGATAAAACTTCTGTCCCATCTCCTCTTAATATATCGATACCGGTTATTTAACCGATAACGATAAATTTTCAAGACATGTTCCTCAAACCATATCTTCCGGATATGATCCTTGAACCATATCTTCTGGATATGATCCTCGAACCATATCTTCCTGATCTGTTCCTCAAACCATAGGTTTCGTTTTTTAATTGTCTTCCTGACTACCTGCTAAAGCAGATATTTATTCATCTTTGTGTCTAGCCTACTTTTGCGGCTTGACAATTATAAAATTAGCCAGATTAAATATAAACATACTTGCAAGAAAAAGCTGTTATAAAAGGATATAATTAACTAAATAAGCAATAATAATGTTTTGATTTAATTAATAATAATTACTAAATCTTTTATTAACATTATATTTTACTTTATGTTTTTAATTCTTATTTTCTCCCCTAAACTTTACTTTCAATTTAGGTAAAAAGGATTACATGTGTTTTTTTCCTAAAATAACTATTTTGAACCTCCCATCAAGCAATAATACAGCAAAATATAAAAGAGTCTATTTGAAAAGACAAATTTCAAACGTTACAAGGTCACTCAGGGCTGAATTGTCCATATTCAGCAGGATCTTTGAGCTCTAATGCCTCAAGCAAACGTTATATCACTTTAATATCGCTTCAGCTTCTACTTTCTTGCCTTATTCTAAAGTCAGATACGCAAACTTTAGTTTCGGGATGAGTCCTTACTAGGATGAGCTCTTACTAATATCAATTTTCAGGTTTTGGAATATCCTCCTATTCCAGGCGTCTATTGTACTTAAATAATCAGGATTAAGTTATTAACCCATATTTTCCTTTGTTTCATTTGAACAATGCCCAGAACCGGCCAGGACCAGGAGAAAGAGAGTTTAAATTATTATTCTCAAGTTCTCATGGATTATATCTGAAGTATGGTTTGGTCAATACCAGTCGGGAGATTCATATATCCGGGCCAGGTTTTTTCTTTGAAAAGATCCGGTTGTTTACAAATGGCTTTCAAAAATGCAATCATATCTTTATTAATTTCAAAGTAAATATGAACAGTATTTTTATTAACTGCATTATCGCTTTCAATACAATTTGTCTCCCAGCAGTTTAGAAGAAAATCTGCGATTTGAGGAATAGAAGCAGGAGGAAGTTCAAAGAAGAATTTGTCCCGGTTAAGGAAATTAATTGGATCGGCAGTCGTACCTGCACATATTTCTATCAATTCTTCAGAAGGAGACTTTATCTCTTCCCAATTGAGTGGGGGAGCTGTCATTCGAGAGATGTTGCTCTGCAAATTTTTCTGGATGTCACATATAAAAATATCAAAATCCAATTTCTGCCCGCCAACCTCTTTCCCGGCCCGCCACACAATATTCATTATTGCAAGGGAATTAAGGATCTGCAAAAAACTCCGCTTAGGGAAATAATTATCGGCGTTTGGCAAATCATTAATATGATTGACCAGGCCAGTTCCTATTTCTATAAATTTTTTTGGCGTTCCTCCTGATGTAATCGGGATAGGTAAAATATTCGGATAACCACCGCATATGGCAACTATTGTAGTTATTTTCTTATTGAGTTCGTACTCTTCTTTTTTATTTGTTGGCTTTCTTTTTATAATTACAAAGTTACCGTCAGAAATCATGCGTATAAAGAGAGATTTTTCCCGTTCGTAGACCGCAACTCGCTGATTTTCAGGAAGATCCTTCTTCTGTGCCATAAAAACTAACATTTCATCTACATTCTTACTGGTGGAAAAACTTACTGTATAGTCGCCGAAACGATTATTTCTGTATTCTTTTTCAATTCCGCATTCCATTAATGCTTCCCCCTATACCAATGTCTTTGCTAAACTGGAGCTTAGATATGAGCTTATCTTAGATCAAAAATGACTAAAAATATGTATAAAGTTATAGGTATTAATTATATAAAAATTATATTTTCGATAATTCTGTGAAGTCTGCATTTGCTAATATTATACAAATCATCATATCAATAGCATTCATCTTCACAAAAAGTACTGTTTAGTTAGCCGACGAAGACTTTACAGTGCCCGAAATGGAAAAAATAAGTCTTTGTGAAAAATGGAATAAGGCAGTTATAGGTCCCTCAAAGTCAATCGGGAGTTTAGTAAAACCTTGATAGAAAATTCATTAGAGAATGAAATTTCTATATAAATGCAATTATAAATATATAATTTATAAGAAGGATTAAATAAAAAAATTTTTATGCTCATACCTTGTATAGCCCCTACAAAAGGTTTAAACCCTCGGTATATTGGGCTACCGAGGTTTATGGTAATGACAAATTTTTAATTGTATGCTAAGGTGCTCCCACCCGAAGGGTTTTTAGTTTACCTTTTAAAAAGGAAATGAATCTTAAAAAATAAAATTTTAGGGGGATAAAAATGATGGGCAAGAAATTAGGTATTTTTGTTATTATTGGAACGATACTCCTTGCACTCGCAGGAGTTGCAGCAGCTGATTCTGTGCCAGCACCGAAAGTGATGACACACAACTTCTCTGAAAGTGCCATTTTAGGTGGCAGGACCTTAGCACCCAGTTTCGATTGGATGTTAGTCACTCCTATGAGTATCGGTAAGGTAAAATTAGGAGAAAATTATTGGCCGATCAAGATAAAAGTTATGTCGCCAACGGGCTTCCATATTGATATGATGACCAATGCCCGTGATGGCCTTAAAGATGCAACTACTGGCTTTACGTTCCAAAATCAGGCTACTGTCATAGTGAACGGTGTTGATGTTCCAATAAACACTGGTGGTAGTTGGGTTCCTGTTATCAGTCAAGTATATCCGACAGCAGGAGATGCCGAATCTGCAGGATATGAGACTTTCATTGTTTGTGTTCATCAAAAGGTGACTCAGGATGATTTGAATGCTATTGGAACTTCAAGGCCAACTATCGCATTAAGCTTCACCGGGGCTCAATATTAATTACCCTGTTTTTCCGGGGAATAATCTCCCCACTTTCCTCGCTTTTTCATATTTACATAATTTACTTTAAAAATCAAATCATTTAAAAACAGTACCATAAAACTATCGAAAAATCAAAAATCCGTATTACATTTTCCGGAGTTTCCATCCTACATACAGGCAGGCTAAACTTCCCAATAAATCAAAACCTGGACTGGCTTTAATTTCGCTTGTTTTACTCCCATTTGAGCTACTACCGTTATCATATTTTGAATCATTATTACTTGAATAATTGAGTTCTCCATTGTTTTCCCTGCTTAGCTTCTTAGTGCCTTGATTCAAAAACACACTCGGTTTGAGAACAAAGTCCTTCGCTTTCCAGTTCAAGCGTTGAATGATCAATATGTTGTTTCTCTAATTTGCTTTTGATAGTTTCCTTTATTTTGTCCGGTTCTTGTAGATATTTGTCTTCGACAACTATATGAGCTGTTAAAATGTCCGTTTCTCCTTCAAGGGACCATACATGAATATCATGAACCATCTTCACTCCGTCGACTGATAAGATAGTTTTCTTAATCTCATCAATGTTGATATTCTCCGGAACGCCTTCCAGAAGAAGGTTCAGTATTTCCTTTGCATTTCTAGAAACTCCCCATAGCACAAAAATAGTGAATCCTATCGTCATTATAGGATCAATAATGGGTTTGTTCCAGAACCTTATGATTATCGAACCGGTGAGCAGGACTATCCATCCCAAAAAGTCTTCCAGAAGATGCCATGATAATATTTTTTCATTTGCGCTCAGCCCCTTTTTCAATTTAAAATATGCCAGCCCATTTACAGCAATTCCAATGACTGCAATTAGAACCATTCCTCCGGCATTTACAGGCTCCGGACTGATCAAACGCGGGATGGCCTGGGAAAGTACAACCAATGACCCGGCTATAAGCACAATGGTAGCAAATGCCGCAGATAAGAGAGATAATCTTCGATATCCGAAAGTCATTTTTCTCGTTGCAGGTTTTTTTGCCTTCCTTTCTGCATACCAGGCTACTATTAACGCAAAACTGTCCCCAAAATCATGCAGCGCGTCAGCTATTAATGCCAGGCTATTTGTTAAGAGTCCTCCGATTAATTCTATGACAGTGAAGAGGATGTTCAAAATAGCTGCAAACCCCACATTTTTTTCCCTATCACCCATATAATAATCCATTATTTCACGTTACTGTTAAACCTTATGTTTCGGGGAACGAGAACTCATAAGAGTAAAGTCTAAACTGTTATTGTTTTTCCAAAAACATCTACATAAGTAGAGCCTCTATACTCAAAATTAGATTTGGGTATCGTCCCGATTTTCCCTGTGGAGAGCGGGTTGAAGTTACATAAACTATATGAACATGGGCTTTTTCTTCGATGACATAATGAGTAAATATAAAAAAATACGTAGGACACATATCCCATTTAATAGTGTCCAATTAAATTGATTTTACGTTTAAAAAAGGGTCAAAATAACTGCTTGAAATAGCAATAAATTAATGTTAGAATTGTCTTTTTGCCCAATTCCGTAATGAAGCAACAAATAATCTTTTGTGGTATTTTAAAACATTTTCAATTTGGCTTGAAAAGAAATGTCTTTTCGTAAGATTCCATATGACGTATAGCCTAAGATTATTTGAGTTTGTTGCAACATTCCTTTGGTTTTTCCAGTTAAATAAATAAATTTCCAGTTCATAGACTTTCGACGTATGAGATTATCCATTTGCTTGTGCTGGTTATTTCGAACTTCACGAATCTAACATTTTTATGTCTCTCAATTGGTTACGCTCAAATTTAAGTCTAGTAGAATAATTTGGTCCATAATGCAAAAAATCAAATAAATATTCGATTTCTTCCATGTTTTCTATAATTTCTGGATCGTCTCTTCTTTTTCTTCTTTTTCAGTCTTGTTATTCGGCTGCGTAAGATTGCTCAAACTGTATTCCGTGATCTCCCGGATATGGTTTTGTGTGGTTGTTATCACCTTTCCATATCTCAACAGGAATACCTTCTGGAAAAGCATCACAAACAGGGATACCGCTGTCTATGCTACCCTTAATGCTGAAGTGCTTGCAAAGGTTGCAGACAGGACTATAGATTGTTTTGGCAAGTTCTCTTTCATCTGTTCTAAAAAATTCATTATCCATTGTTATCCCCCCTCCCAAGAAAAGAATATTACATAACACATAATAAGTTTGATTGCCTTAAATAGGAAACCTGTAAAGAATGGTTTTCTGATTCTGCTTTTTCATACGGCTTTGAAGTAGCTAATTTACATTAAGCAACAGCACAATCGGTATTTAATTGAATCCTTACTATGAATTTTTCAACAGAACCGACTTTTCAGTACATGAAAGTGATGTTGTGATTAGGTTAATACTTAACGATAGGCTCCTAATCATGCATTTTTGATTTACGTTTGCTCTGAATGTATGTAACTATGCCAAAAAATGAAGAAGCAAGAATAATCACAAGTATTGCAAGACTAAAGTTATCTTTTACGATAGATAAGTTTCCAAAAAAGTATCCTGCAAAGAGGAATGTAGATACCCATGAGACAACACCCGCTACATTATACCAAAAAAACTTTGAATAGGGCATAAGCCACATACCCGCTATGAACGGCGCTACAGTACGGACTATAGGCAGAAAGCTAGCTATTATTAATGTTCTTGCTCCATATCTTTTGAAAAATCTGCGTGTGCGGTCAAGGTATTCTTTTTTAATAAACCTTATATCTTCATCTTTTGTAATCTTCTTTCTTACTAAATGACCAATAAAGTAATTGGAGTTATCTCCTGAAACGACTGCAAGACACAATACGAAAAATAGAGTCGATATATTAAGCGATCCAGTAGCAGCCAAAGCTCCAGTGGCGAAGAGGACGGTATCGCCAGGTACTATGGGAGTTACTACAAATCCAGTTTCACTAAAGAGTAGAAAAAATAATAATAAGTAGATCAGCAGACCATGTTTATTTGTCAATGCGATTAGATAAGTATCAAAATGCAAAATGAGGTCTATATAATAATAAAGATTAACCATGCGAATACTTCTATGGAAATGTCTGTTACTTATAATATTGCTAATGCCACGAAGAGTCAAAGCAACTTGACCTTTCTCGATAAAGGATATCAGCTGGTGCGGCTGGAATGTGAGTTTACTTTTTAACACAAAAAGGTAAAAAGGTTCAGATTACTTTACGTTCATATTGATTGCAATCTCTGCTATATCGCCGCTGTATTCGGCTGCCCTGCGAAGGCTCTCCAGAACCATGCTGAGTTCAATGCTATCCGGGTTTCCACTTTCCCGTGGCTCCAGGGAAACTCCGAACTGAGAGATTTTTTTGGCTTCCACAACTAAATTGTTTATAGCCTGAAGGTCTTCTTCAGTCATTAAATTCATTGAGTTTTTGAAAACTTTACTGGAGAGTTCAGCCATCTTGAAAATAGGGTCCTCTGGATTAACCCCGGAACTCATTTTCTGGACATTTTTAGCTATTCTGACCGCATGGTCTCCTATGCGCTCGATGATTTTAGTAATGAGCCTGTACTCCAGAGATTCTTGCGGATCCCGGATTCCTATTACTTCATAGAGTTCGATATCCTCAATCGCTGCGTTGAGCTGGCGGACTGAAAGGAAATAGAAACGGTCCACATCATCATCTCTCTGGATGATACCTTCGGCAATTTCCACATTGTGATCTCGAAGAGCAGCCATAGAGTCTTCAAGCATCGAAAGCACAAGACCATACATGTTTTTGATTACCCGACTAAGAGGAAGGTCATTGTAATTAAGCAGGCATTGAAAAACCAACTCATTCCTGGATTCTTCTACAAGTTCAAGACCTATCATTTTCTGGCGTACGGAATCCTTGATAAACTTGCGGTCATGAGCACTGAACCCCTTGTTGGTAGTCAGCCTTATGATATCATAGCCTACAAGATAATGAGAAATGAGAATTCTTAAATTGCTTTCTGCACTGTCCGAGTGAATGTATTCAATCGTAGCCATGGGTGCAGCACGTCCCTTTGACTCTGTACTTGAAGAAACAAGCAGAGTTTTATTGGGCATGGGTGTAAGAGTAAGCGTATCCCCGGCTTTAAGCTCTATTTCCCTTACCCATTTAATGGGAAGAGACACGATATAAGTAGAGTTTCCGGTAAATTGAACTTTTCGTTTATCCTTTATAATAAATGATCCCTCTGAGAATATATTGATTGATCTGGTAATATCTATATAGAAAATCTAAATATATAAATGTACCTCAGAATTAGAACACTAAAATTAAAAGTTAGTTTGGATAGCTTTGTCTAAATATAATATATAGGATTAGAAATCGATAAAAAACATATATTTATCTTGTAATATATAAAATTGAATTTGATGGGTATACCACATCACTCCTTCCTGCCCTCACACTATTCGAGTATTCTTTTTTATTTTAAGCTTTTCTTAATTTTCATCTAACTTAAAAATATATGTTAAATATACTTATGTATATATATTAGAAAGTAATAGTATTTCTTCGGTTTTCTACTTGATTACCAATAACGAATCATAATGGTTTGTGTCGATTACTGGTTATAAATAAAAATACAGTAATCAGCGATTTATGCTTTAAAAAAATTATCAAAATTAAACTAAAGAGGCTTACGATGAATCTAAAACGGAATGAAGAAAAGCTGATAGTAGCATTTATGATTTTTTCATTAATTTGCCTGTTATTCTTTAGTCCGGTGGCATTCGGGCAAGCTATAAGTTTACCAATTGGTTATAGTGCAGTAACTGGTACAATTTATTCTAATGACGGAGTTACGCCTTTACAAGTAGCAGATACATTTAATGGTTCATATATAGGATTATACAATGCTACAACTGATAATAGAACCAGTTATTATACTAATGATTTAATGGGATTATATTCTACTGGATCAGTTACACCGGGCAACTATTATTTGAAAGTCTTTGTTAAAGATGCCCTTGTAGGCAGATCAACTGTATTCGCTCTTAATGAAAATGAAATTAAGACGGTAGACTTACAGACCTCAAGAATGCCAACGAACTAAAAAACAAATTATAATAAGATAACATTATATTTTAAATAAATCCTTTAAAATTTATTTTAAATCCTTTGTAATATTTTTCTTAATAATTTTTGATGTTATTGTTTTTCAGTTCTTTTGTTTCAAAGAGAAAAATTTCTTAGCAAGAAGTTATCGAATCAAAAGAAAATAGTTTTATGAATAAGTAATTAAGCTATTAGTTTGGTTTAAAATCGAGTTATAACCTTCCCGGAAATACTCAGGTTCCTTCTTTCAAATTTCTTTCTCCTTAATTGGATCCTTTTCCCATCTCATAAAAGCTTATCACTGTTTAGAAACATAGTTTCAACAACCAATCCGTTTTCAAAAGGATATCTTTCTATAATTGATAACCTGGTGTAGGAGGGTTCCAGTTCTTCGAGAATTTCTTCCTTCATTTCTTCAAGTATCCACCAGGCTATTTCGATTTTTTCATCTTTTACTTCAAACAATTCCGGTGGGATTTCCATATCCTGCAATATTCCTTCTAAGAGTTTTCGGTCTTGACACTCAATAATTCCGTAGATAAGAGTGCCGTCTTCGGTAATTTCATCGAACTCTCGGGCCGTGTTCTTTGCAATGCGCTGAAGTCTTTTTCGAAGCTGAACCGCATCTTTATAGGTTGAAGAGCAAAAATGGACTTTTTTGCAGGCAGAAAAAGCAAGTTCAGCGTATTTGCAGGAACCTGCAGCGGCGTTGGATATATCCGATTCTAGGAAAAAGCCGCTTTTTCGCAGGGCTTCGGAATTATTATCCGAGAATTCCAGTTCATTCAGGTTAAGAAAGACATCCGTTTCTTCGGCAAAAACCGCAACCTTTTCAGCTCCTTCCAGGGAAGGTATTTCGATTCCAACTTCAATCCCCAGCTTTTTTGCGTTTTGCAAGGTGTTTGCATACGGGCTGTTTTTGAGATTTCCCCAGCTTTCCCGGGGGGGATGTAAGCGAATTTCATCCAGGCCTGCGTCGGCAAGTTTTTTAAGTAACTGCATATCAGGAGCCAGGGAAGTGTAAAGATGGATATGGTGTTCTGCCCCGAAAGTGGATTTAAGCAATCTTAAATAATGCAAGACCCGGTCTATTTTCAGAAGAGGCTCTCCGCCTGTGATGCCCGTTCCGAGGGCGTCCATCAGCTCGGCTTCCTTGAGCAAATCAGCATCGTTCTCCACAGACTTTTCATTTGCAAAAACAAGGTCTTTTCCGCGCCTTTCGTCAGAAAGCGGACAATAAAAACAGTTTTTAGGGCAAAGGCCTGTAACGAAAAGTACCATTTTTGCCCCATCCTGGCAAAGCTTGCAGCCTTCTGAGAGGTAACCGCAAAAAGAGCCAGTCTTATCTTTTGTGAACTTATCCATACCTGAATTTGCATATTCTTTTTTTATATATAAGGCTTGTCTCCGGGCAAGATATACTAAAAGATATACTAACATATTAAAACAGGCTATAGTGGAGTTTCTCCCCTAAACTAATATATAATAAGAAACCAAAGTTTTCTTGATGTCAGAAAAAAATGGATACGTAGTTATTTTTGGCTGCAAAAGATGTGGAAAATGTAAAGGCATCTGTCCTGTGGACGCGATATATGAAGAAAATGAGCTTTCAAAAATAGATCAGGAAAAATGTAATCTCTGTATGAAATGCATTGATGAATGCACTAATAAGTCAATTATCTATATGGAATAATTAGTTTCGGATAATTTTAGTTTACAAATAGGATTGAGTTTACGGATATGTTTAACCGATTATTTTATGAGGGTTTTGTTAATGAGATGTTTAACCGGAAATAATCCTTTTAAGGGTAAAATCATCGATATCACAACTCCGATTTCTCCTTTTACTCCGGTCTTTCCTGGAGATCCGAAGCCTGCCATAGAGAGACTTTTCTCGCTTGAAAACGAAGGATTTGCAGTATCCAGGTTAATTCTAGGCAGCCACACAGGCACTCATGTTGACGCTTCTTCTCATGTGCTGGAAACGGGCCTGCCTATTGACAAACTGGAACTCGAAAATATGATGGGCACGGCAATAGTCCTCGATTTTTCTTCTCTAAAAGGTGTACTGACTGTCGATGTCCTGGAAAAAGCCTTAAAAAGTGCGGATATTTCTGATAATGTATCAATTATTCTCCTGAAAACAGCAAGCTCTTCCAAGATTCAGAAAAGTGAAGGGTTAGATCCTTTATACCTTGACGAAAGTTCAGCTCTCTGGATTGTAGAAAAGAAATTCAAAGCCGTAGGAATTGACAGCTTTTCCGTAGACAATTTGGATTCCGAAACTTTGCCTGCTCATCGCATACTACTTTCAGGCAATGTGAGCATAGTAGAATGCCTGGAACTAAGTTCCGTGGATCCTGGAATTTATTTCTTCATTTGCTTACCTCTTAAAATTGAAGGCTGTGACGGTGCTCCCGCACGAGCTTTACTATTCTCCGAATCTGAATTTAATGGTGTATAAAGATTTAATATTTTTAGAAGTGAGACATAGTGTACCTTATGTCTTTCATTTCAACCAGTTCCATTAAATATTCACCTGTTACCGGATACTCTATCACAATTCCTGTTTTTTCTGGAGTTGCTAGTGTTTCGTTGTTTTTAAGATTTGCTGTGGGAATCCAAATTCCTTTCGCGTTTAGTTCACCTTTTACAAAATTCACTGATTTCCCTTCCAAAAGCATTCTCTCTTTGACTCCATTCTTGTACTGGTAGACAATGGTATTGTTTTCCATGCTCCATCTTGAATCGCTTAAATTTCCATCGCATTCGGGATCAGGATCCACTCCGAAGCTGATGTATCTTATTGAAGCCGGGAGAAATAATTTAAGGGTGCACATACTTCCCTCAGGACTGTAAAGGTCAGCCGAATTGCGGGCGTGGCCGTCCTGTATTGAAAGGATCGACAGGGAAGCAGTTTCTACCTGATCGTTTATTTGTGCATCTTCCAGGACCGGAATTGTCGCATGCCAGGCCTGAGCCAGCAAAATTAAAACTGCAGAGATTAATCCGAGATATACAACGAGTTTGAGAGGCAGGGTATCTGCAGCCACTGTATTGGCGAAGAACTGTCGCATATAGGATTAATTGGATTATCTATAAAATAATTTTATCTGTTCACAATATAGAAGGATAATTTGAAAGCAGTTTATGGCCTGGAGAACATATATTAAATAAAGAAGCTATAATATTAAACGGAAATTAAGCACCGGAGGATTAAGGATTAGAAAAGACATCGACGAAAACTTGCTCTGTATACCTTTTTCGGAAGAACAGCTTGAAGAACTAAAAAAGTATGCAGCATTAAATGAAATGGAAGTTGAAGATTTTATAAAAAATGTTTGTCTGACACATTGCCTTCAGCAAATGGAGTATATCCACGGACAAAGTTCTGAAGCATTTACTTGTGGAGGTGGGGCTGCAAAATCAGAAAAAGAGCCAAAATTCGAGCCGGAGATCGAGCCCAGAAAAATCGAAAAAGCCGACGTGAAGAAAATTGAAGTTAAAAATAAACCTACCTCAAAAGACCTGCTTGATGGTCCCCTGGTCCTGGATCAGCAATGTATAATGGATTTATTTAATATCAAGAGGCAGTTCTGCGACACTTCTAATAATAAAATAATTACTATTGCCTTGAAACTTGGTCTTAGTCAGCTTAGTGTAGCCATTGATTTGCTCAAGCACAAGCTGGAAGAAAAATAAATAAATAAAAAAATAAAATGAAGTTTTTCATTTTAATCTAGTCATTGTCGAAGCACGCGCTCCGCAAGAGCAATATAAGATTGCCGTATCTCCGCTATCAGTCCAGACACCCGCACTCCTACCCCAGTAAAGCGCATTTGCTGTGCTCTTTCCCATTCCGGTATAAAGGATAACCGAGGATCTGGCTTTTAAAACGTATGACGGGAAAACATAGGTATATTTATGGCCGGCTTCTACAATTTTCCAACCTTTCATGTTTACGTTTATTGTTCCCGTATTTGTAACTTTAACCCATTCTCCCTGAGGGAGAGAACCCTTGATTTTCAGGTCAGTGATGAAAATAGAGCCTAAGCCGGGAGGTGCAGCTTGAGCCGGACTGCTGAAAACTACGGGAAGCAATGCTAGAAGAAAACACGCCATTACAGACATGACCACTAAACGATTCTTAAAAATAATATCACCCCTCACGCACTACAATCAATTTCTAAATAATTTGATGCTGTTTTCTATTTTTCGAATATGAATCTAATTGTGATCGCTTGTGAATAAATAAAATATCTGGGATACAAATAAATATTATAGAATATTTTCTTCTTAAAACTCATAATTATTGAAATTAGGGTATATAGATCCTTACTTTGGCATTTATATAAAAACAAATACTCCTATTTCTGTTTTATTGGTGCATGAATATAAAAACACAAATAAGAGCATTTCCCACTATTCCAAACAAAAATACATGTTTTCCTATCAGCTCGATACTTGCTGTTCAATTTTTTATGAAAAACTCAATTTTTTTGATATTTTTAACAAGCATAAAAGCCGGGTTTTAGATCTTAATAGATTATTGATAGGATTGGTGAGCTTTAAACTCACCGAGAATTTTAGCATCAAAGAAGCTGGCAAGTGGTTAAATCAGGAAGCAACAGAGATTCAGGATATAAATTAGTGGGTACTGTTAAAGTAAAGTTATAATACAAAAAAATAATTGGAAGTTATGCCCAAATCAGACAAATATTAACGTCTTCCGCTTCGCCTAATTCGTGGGGCGGCTGTTTTTACTTTCGGTTTTGGTTTGTTTCCGGTATCTGGACTCACTGAATTTTTATTTGTTGTATCTGTCGGGTCTTTTGCGTCAACCTTTTTAGAGGGATCGGAGGCGTCAGTTTTTGCTGCAGCGTTGGGGGTAATGTAAGATTTTGCATTCTGGATACGCGGTGTTACATGTCTGTTCCAGAGACTCGACCAGAACAGAAATGACCAGAAACTAGAATGCCCGTTTTGGTTATTATATGAAGCTGTTGATGTATTGTTGGTTTCAACAGGTTTCTCCTGTCCAACGCAACCGCTAAATACGCTGGTAATTAGTAACAGGACTAACATAAAACATATTTTTTTCATTTAAAAACCTCTTATGCTTCAATTGAAGTGTTGAATTTCCAATTGTTGAATTTCCAATTGTTGAATTTCCAATTGTTGAATTTCCAATAATAGATGCACAGGGTCATCTTCTGTTTAATTTTGCCTCCGAACTGGGCATGAATATCTCAATGAGTTTAAGGAATTTTAGGCACAAAGGTACAAATTTTCAAATTTTATTTTGGATATTTTTCATTAATGATAGTTTGTAATCGTTCATTAAATACATTAAATCTATTGTCTTGGGCGTTTTTTGTTAATACTTTGAATTTTTAACCGTTGTTTAGAAACAAATTCAGTTAGAGTACTAATAGTCGATTTATCAGAGTCTTTTGGTCCTAAAACAAGAATTTGTCATTTTTTTAATGTATCCAAATGAATCGAAAAATCTTTCAGTTTTTTAATTGATTATACTGATAATAAGAATAAAGTTTTCAATTGATTATACTGATAATAAGAATAAAGATCTGGATTAGCTTCTAAAACGGATAATAACTGACATTCAACCATCATGGAGGTATAGAAATAGCTGAGAAAACGGAGGTATTCTCAGATACAATAAATTAACATGAATGCTCTTAAATAGATTTAGGAATGATAGGACATGAATATAAATGGAACAGTTTTTAATAACCCCAGCAGCAGGGAAAAGATTAATAGCAAAAGCTCTGGCAAAACATCCAGCAATAAATGAAGCTCTCGCATCTGGAACCATTGTTATAATTGCTGGAACTACAAACGGTTACGTGGCTGAAGAAATATTGTCTTCTACAGGTCAAGAAAAGAATTTTTCAAGAAAAAGGTTCTTCAGGGGTATTGTACTGCCTTCTGGCGGTCCTGTAACCGGTTCCGGGCGTATTAAAGATGAAACTGGTTTTCCAGGAGACGTAGTAATTAAAGATGGTATCTGGAAGCAGGGGGAAACCATTTTTAATGTTGTGGATGATTTGAAGGAAGGAGACGTGATTTTAAAGGGTGTTAATGCGTTGAACCTTCCAAAAGGACAGGCAGGCATTTACATTGGAGATCCACACGGCGGAACTATTGGTGCATCGATTCAGGCAGTTGTAGGCCGACGCGTCAGACTGATACTACCTGCAGGACTTGAAAAACGTGTTTACGATGATTTAAATGATTTAGCACGGAAATTAAATGCTCCAGGTTCGCATGGGCCTCGTTTACTACCTGTAGCTGGTGAAATTGTCACTGAAATCGAAGCAATTTCACTTCTTACTGGTGCAAGTGCAGTACATGTTGCAGGTGGTGGAGAAGTGGAGCTGAGGGCGCTATCTGGCTGTGGAGGGGATGAGCCAATTTTGAGTTTTAACTTGAAACCATAGTCATAGGAATGAATCAAGGAAGTCTCAGATTTAGCAAAGTAAAAATAGTTCCAGGTTTTAGCACGGAAATTGTAAATCGATATCATGTTACAATTTCACATTATTAGCATTTTTTAATATTGTTATCTTTTTCCTGTGATCGAAAACCCATCAAATTTGAAGAGGGTACATAGATTCTCTATATCAATTAGTGGATACTGTCAAACTAAGGATAGATAATAGAGCTGTTTAACAAGTAAAATATTATCCCTTTAAAAAAAGCCTTAAATTTTGGAATTCTTTTATCCAGAATTAAAAGAGTAAATCCCGGAAGGCGTACCTTCTGGGATCTTACCTAACTTACTAAACTTTGCGAACTGCTGAACTTACTAAACTTTGCTGAACTTACTTGACTTTAATATACGCTGTTTTTGTTGCAGTATTACTGCCCGCCGAATTGGTAACCTTCAAACTGACAGAGTATATGCCGGCCTTAGTGTATGTGTGGGTTGCAGTCAGAGCGTGGGTGGAACTTGTTTTGTCACCGAAATCCCAGTAATATGAATTTGGGGTCCCGCCGCCAGTACCTATGTAAGTGAAGGTTACAGGCAAGGAATGTGTACCGGATACTTTGTCCGCTTTAAATGAGGCAACTGGCTTGGCTGCAAGGTCGCAGACATAGATGCTCTTATCACTAACAGGTTTATTATCCCAGCCACTGGTATATCCCCAGGCTACAGTATTACCATATATTACAGGGGTCGCATATACGTTATTTGCATAATTAATCAATGGAGTGCTCTGTCCTGTCGACATGGAGTAAACATATATTCCAGCACTGCCAAACATGTCAGTACCAAGTTTTGCATATACGATTTTGTCGCCGTTAATAGCATTGCTGAAACCGGTATCATCCCCAGCTTGGGAACCATCAGGGTTCCAGCTAACGTCATGAGTGACATCTACTGTTTTTTTAGTGTCTATATTGTACTTTATTATGTATCCTTGTCCGGTATAGAAATCGGACCAGATTACTTTGTTACCATAAATGTGTGGGTTGTAGAGATCTCCACCGTTGCTCACCAGAGTGTTGTTATTTGTTGCAACATCATACAAGTAGACCTGTGGATAATCTTCGCCAGAATGGACATAAACTATCCTGTTCCCATGAATATCAGGGTTGTTTCCGTCAGCTATTTTAGTCTGTTTAGAGGCAGAGATGTCGCGCATGTATATGCTATAATCGTAATTTGATTCATTATAATTAGCACTCCAAACAATCCGGTTTCCGTAAATTTTAGGAATGCTGGTACTGTCCACGTTATGTGTTATGTAAGACTTGCTACCTGAAGATATGTCGTAGACAGTTAACCTTGGTTTCCCACTACTTTCATCATGCCAAACTAATTTGTTGCTATAAATAGCGGGATATGATGCTTTGGAAGAACTTATTTTTGTATCCTTTTTAGCAGTTAAATCATATACATGAATGCAGCCAGCAGTATCTGACCAGCTTACTTTATTATTATATATTACAGGATTTTGTCCTGTACCAATTTTTGTTATCTGTGCAGCTGCGAGTGAAACCGAACCTATCAGACACATCATTGCAACAGCTATGAACACAATTTTACCCCTCATTTATCTTCCCCTCTTAATCTCAGTTCTAAATCCAATGTAGATTCAAACTTTCCAGTTTGTATCTATTCACGAATGACAATATTGATTGTCTAATCTTTTAATTTTTACACTAAATATAATAACTTTTTTCACAACTGATACATAAATATGTTAGATCAACGATATAAAGTTATATGAGCAAAATTAATTTTGATATTTGTTACTAGTCCTTACTATCTTTGATGAACTGACATAGAACTAATTTCTGTTCCTGAACCACTCCATAAATTTATCTATAGCCCGCCGCCGATGAGATACTTTGTTTTTTTCAGCATCTCCAAGCTCTCCGAAGGTAACACCGTTATACTCGAAAATCGGATCGTACCCAAAACCCCCCAAGCCTCTCTCTTCATACGCTATCTTCCCTTCCACTACACCAGGAAAGACGTGAGGCTCTTTTCCGGGTTCGCAGTATCCTATTACGGTCTTGAAATAAGCTTTCCTGTCTTTTTCTCCTTCCATCAGTTTGAGTACTTTCGGATTTCCGAGTTTGTCTTCTACAAAGCGAGAGTAGGGACCTGGAAAACCATTCAATGTGTTTATGAATATTCCGGAATCGTCTACTATTACAGGCATTTGCAGCTTATCTGCGACAATCTGCGCTCCATAGGCTGCAATAGGTTCGAGTTCATCTTCTTGAAGTTCGGGATAACCGTTTTTGTTCTGGATTACTTCTATTCCGAAAGGCAGCAGAATATCTCTGACCTCGGCAAACTTGCCTTTATTTCCCGTAACAAAGACCATTTTATGCATAACGTGCCCTCTTTTTTATCTCTTCTACACGATTGAGTACATCTTCTGAATCTATAAAAGTTCTTTGATAACCTTTTTTAAAAGCCTCAACGAGGGCTTCGTGGGCATTATGAGTGCTCTCAAAAGTCTGGAAAAGCACATGTACATCCACTCCCCGTGCTTCAAGTCCTTTATCAAAATATGCAAGTCCGAAATCAAGGAGATATAGCCTTTCCCCAGCAATCAGGAGATTTGAAGTGGTCAGGTCTCCATGCACAATACCCGAAGTATGTAGTTTTCCGACAAGTTCTCCAACTTTTTCGGATATCATAGGAGTGATAAGGTATTTTATGGGAACCCCTTCAATATACTGCATTTGCAACTTGAAATCTTCTACATCATAGATGATAGGTGTGGAAACCCCACTGCGGCGCGCTTCTGACATAAGCCTGGCTTCAGTCCGGTTTCTCTCTTTCCGGATCATCTCGTCTATCTCTTTATGCCGATAAACCTTCGGGACCCTTTCCTTAACAAGCACTTTCTTTCCATCGGGCCCTTCTTCAAGGTATACTAAAGCTTCAGCCCCGTTATCCAGCATTTCCCCCGGAGGGATTTTGAGAAAAGCTTCCGAGGAGATCTCAGGAATTTTTTTCATCTTTTCTTCCTTAATCCAGGTCACTTTTACATCATCTGTCCTGAAGCTAGGGTTTACACGGGAATCTTCAAGGGAGAGAGTATTTCCGGACTTGTACATAAGCAGCCCCGTATATGCAATCATTGTCCCATTGTCTCCCATAAAGCGTTTTTCCGGTACATAGAACTTTGCACCCCTGGCTTCGCACATATCGTTCAACATCTCCCGGAGTCGTGTATTCGCTCCTACCCCTCCGGCTAATAGTACCTCTTTTTTCCCGGTGTGGGCAAGGGCTCGCTCCGCAACTTCCACAACCATTGCAAAAGCCGTTTCCTGGTAAGAGTAACAGACATCTTCCAGAGAAGCTCTTTTCAACGCTTCGCTTGCGGCCGTAGAAAGCCCGGAAAAAGAGAGATCCATTCCTTTTATAACGTAAGGGAGTGGGATATAACTTTTTGACTGCTTTGCGTATGCTTCAATCTTTGGTCCACCGGGATGAGGCAAACCTGCCCCGCGGGCGAATTTATCCAGGGCATTTCCCAGCCCAATGTCCAGAGTCTCTCCAAAAACCCTGTACTTCCCCCCCATATATGATATAACCTGGGAATTGGCTCCACTGACGTAAAGTACAATCGGATCCAGTGCTTCAGTTCTCCAGATCCCGATTTCAATATGGGCTATGCAGTGGTTGACCCCTATCAAAGGGACCCCAAGGGAAAGGGAAAGCATTCTTGCCGCCGTTGCAACTGTTCTCAGGCATGGTCCAAGTCCGGGACCCTGGGAAAAAGCAATTCCGAAAATTTTTGAAGGCTCAACTCCTTTTCCTTTTGCCTCTGCAAGAAGTTTTTTAATTACACTGGCTGCATATTTTGCATGGTGCTGGGCTGCTTCCCTGGGATGAATTCCTCCCGCAGGGGGATTATAGGTCTCAGTTACCTCGGCTATAATCTCGGTTTCATTTACGATTGCGGCACTCAGGTTCCATGCAGTACCTTCAATTCCAAGGATGAACGTGTTTTTCAAAGTTTACGGTCTCCTTCAGTCCTTTTTTCTGCTTGCTGTCACTGCCTCCGTAATGCAGGAAAGAACTTAAATACATTTGCTTTTTGTGGCTTCAAAATTCTACAATTTTTTCTATTTTTCGTTCATAGGTTCTGGAGAGAACAGGTTTTTTCAGGCAAGTTCAAGAGCTCTTATGAAAGATTCAGGAGCATCTCCGCAAACTTCCAGAACCTTATCATATTTTTCAAGCTTAAAGAGCGTATTTCCCTTTCCATTCCAGGCAAAAAAACTTTCCGGATCGAGCCTTATGGCCGTTTCAAAACTCTCCAATGCTCTTGCATAATTCCCAAGCTTGTATTATACTTTTCCAACTCCGCTCATGATAAAGCTATTTCCATGTTATGAGGATGTGGCCTTTTCATGAAAACATTCAGTGCCTGTTGATAATTTCCAAGGGATAACAATGCTTTCCTTTGCCGGTCTTTGCTTCGTTAAGTCAGTTGTTCAGTAGAAGTGCATTATCAAAGGCTTCCAAAGCTTCTTTGAATTTGCCCAGATCTCCCAGAAGTCTACCTTTCTCTAATAAAGAATGTTCATAGGACCTCGTGGATTTTGAAGTGCAATTTAGTTATTTATATACAATGTATATTATAAATATGGGTGCAGAAAAAGTTACTGATTTCTTTTCTGCGTTCATCGGAACTTAATATAATCCGAATTAAAAGCAGTAAGCTGGAACCAGGTAATTTTACAATAAATAAATATGGGTCGTCAAAGTTTATTTTGACATTTCCAATAAGTTAACTAGTTTTCGGGCAGGATCTATAAATCTAAAGATCTAAACAAACATCGAAACAACACAATCGAGTTATATAAATTCTCGATTATTATTATCATTATAAGGGTGCAAGCAAGATCTCTTATACAACATTTGAGACTGTAAATGCAAGCACTACGAGTACGAGTCAAATTTGATAATGGCACGGAGTTTCAGCACATGATGCTAGAGGATGAGCCATATTACTCGTGTTTCTTATTTTAGGTGCTTGTGTCCTCAACGTGTCGTATATGAATAAATAGGTCACAAGCATTTTTGCTTCTTATTTTTGAGTGACTTTTTAATCAATATGCTTTATAACGGAACTGTGAGGTGATTGATATAAATATTGAAAAAAAAGGTTTTCTGAGAGCATTAGGATTATAGGCGTGAACTTTGTAAGGTTAAAAAACTGTAGATGTACTCTATGTGCCGACAGGGTCGACACAAAAGAATTCAGAAATGAAATATTTGTTAATGAATTCGAGAATTCCGGACTGGGTCAGGGATGTCATGATGCGGTTTTCGGATATAAGGTAGCATGGTGACAGATAGGTTTACAATCTCTTAACGGTTAAGTCATTGGAAATACCTGTTTTCGCTGATTAGCTGTGAGAGTTAGTTGGTAACTTTTTTAAACCGGATACACCTATTACAACCTCATTTTTAGAGTTTGCTAAAAATAATGAAATATATATTTAAATGAATTTATTTTTTGAAGTACTTTAATTCCAGCTAAATTCTCTAAAAAATTGATTAATCTTTGAAATCAACTTTCTTTATCCCTGTTTATCTGCCTTCTTTATCCCTGTTTATCTACCTTTAAATTCCCTGCTAACATCGGCAGCATTTGTATATTCCTTGTCCGAAAGTTTATCAAGATCTTCTAATACCTCATTGCTGGCGTTATGCTTTTTAGCATGTTCGATAAGGTCATGTTTTTTTGCAGGATAGCTAACATCCTTTAGAAATTTTTGAACCTGGACCGGACTCGTTTGCATAATTTCCCCCTGTTGTTAGTTTTTTATCATATTTTCAAAATTCATGGATCAACGATAAAAAAATTTTACACTTAATGTACCTTTGGAGAATCTTATACTTCAAAAGTTATTCAATGGATCCATAATCTGATCTGGTATACTCTCTTGTACGTTGTTCTTCCAGACGTTCGATTTCTCTGGCTACTTCATCAGGTGTATTATATTCTATTTCAGGTATTCCCCTCAGAAGATCTAAAACATCACTTTCAGCTTGCTTTCCTTCAGCAAATCTGATTATATCTTTACGGTTTGCCGGATAATTGATATCCCTACCGGTTATATACTCTTTTACCTCGTATGGTTCTATGGCGACATATTAACCTCCTCCAAAACTCAAGTAGCTATTCATTTTTCCTAAGCTTGCCCCATCCCCCTCGATTATTATATGCTTTATTATATATAAATAATTCAAGCTAAAAATTTATGAACACACTTAAAAACAGCTTTTAAAATCAATTCAACAATAATTATTTTTATAGTAAAATTATTTTTATAGTAAATTGATTTTAGCAAAAATGATGATATTCATGCTGAACCTCAATTAGAAGAAAAATTATCGCGCTGAAATAAAAGTGATATAAGAAAGAGCCCAGAAAAGCTGTATCCGTTTATTGTATCCCCCAATACAGTCTCTTCGGGAACATGTTCTCCCAAACATATCTATCCGAAATCGGATCAGCAAATTCCAGGCGATTTTTTCAATTGATGATCCCCCATTTCTCTCCTTCTCCACCACTCCATGATCTACTAAGTAGATATTTCATTTTAAATTTATTATATAAAAAATCATTTTTACTTGAAAATTAATTTACTATTAAAAATACCAATTAAAACAAAATTTTCAATTCTATTAAAATATCAAACCACAACATATCTTTCAAATGGAATAAGATATATATTATTATGTGATTATATAAATACTGATTAAGAGTAATAGGGTTTCCTCTTAATCTTTGGGTTGGATCAAAATAGGTAGGGGCTTGAGAATAGGAACTCAGATTCCTACCAGCTACTTCTTATACAATTTTGATTTAAGTGAATTTAAAAAATCGTTAGCGATAAACCAATAACCACAGGAATTCCTGCGGTTTGGTCGTGAAAAGTTCTAAAATAGCAAATGATTATTTCTTGAATTCGGTGTAACCACATTTTCCGCATGCAAGGCGGTTTTTGTGATCGGCAAGGAAGGTACCTGGTCCGCATCTTGGACAAAACTGTTTGAGTCTGGTTATAGAGTCACCCTGGACTTTATAGTAATTTTTTACTGACATTTTTATGCACCTCGATTAAGGTTTAAGCTTCTTCTCCTTCAGTTCCTGCTCCAGGGATTGCATTTCTCTTAAGGACGTATTCCAGTTCCACTTCTTTCATGCGCGCTGCATCTTCGTAGAACTTAGCATAGCCTTTAGCTTCTTGCATTCCGTATTCGGTTTTGATCCTCTGGATTACCAGCAGTTCAAGGGGTGCATTCAGCATCGCAGCAAGTTTATTTCTTACATCATTTCTGGAAGGAGTCGAACCTTCATATTTCACAATGAAATCCAGTTCCCTTCGGTTTAAAAGTAAATTTTTTTTGTCCTTAGTAATCCTTATGTCCATCTAAAATTCTCCGTATTTTATCCAATTCGGAATTTTGATTCTGACTGATGAGCTTTTCAAATATCTCTCTTAGCTCCCTTTTCTTCTCCCTGGTGACCTTCACAAAAACGACACCTTCATCAGGCTGCCCATACAGTACAACTGCTCCGACAGGAGCTAACAATATCACTGGAAGGGTTGCAAGATCTTCTTCTCCCCTCACAAAAATCCTGATAGGTTTTTTGGCGGCAAAAGCTTCGCAAAGGGTTCTAATTAACTCATCGGAAATAATTCCTGCAGGGTTGTCCACAGAAATTTCTTCATAGACCTTGTCCATGTTCCTGGTGGACATATGAGTAGCAACCGGTTCCCTTTTGGTGCGGTTATCCACAATACAGATGTCCGGAAAAATTCCGGCTTCAAGCAGGTGGAAGGTAGTAACATCCCCTACAGATATAAGTCTTGTGGAGCTTGCAAGCTCTCCTATGAATTTTTCTATGGTGTCGCTGCCCTTACCTACATAAAGTGTACCCAGAGGTTTTTTCATGAGGGGGCGAAGCTCTTCCGGAAGCTCGATATGAATACTCAACTTAGCGCACCTTCAGGGCAAATTTATCTGGGATGTCAACTCCAAGTTTTTTTGCAATCTCTGAGCGCTCAGGATCCATAATAATTACAAGCCCACTCCATCCTTCTGCAAGATCAGAGGTTCCGCAGATAGGACAGTTCTGCCCTTCCAGGAGTCTCATGCAGTGCCGACATACTCTTTCCACCATTGTAAATCCTCTTCTTTATTCTACTTTAAGAGTTAATTAACTCACAATTTCTGGAGGTTGCTTCTTTTTCCGGGCATCCTCAATCCACTGAAGCTTTCCGAGAGCCGTTTGGCGCATAGTAAGTCCAATTTTGCTTTCTTTTGGCTCTCTCTCGTTTATACTCACTGCAACAACTCTAGCTCTCACATGGTCCCCTTCACCGATTGACTTGCCTCCGTTTTTCGTTACAAGTCGTGCGTTCTTTGCATCATATGAGATAAAATCATCAGTGATCTGGCTGACGTGAAGCAGCCCGTCCATAGGCCCCATACCAACAAACACTCCAAAACTAACAGTCTCTATCACTTCACCCTCAATTATTTCCTGGAGTTCTGGCACAAACATAACTGCTTCAAATGTTACATCGTAATATACTGCCCCATCTCCTACGAGGATATGCCCCTCACCAATTTCGTCTATTTCGCAAACAGCGACAAGAGAACCTAGTTTTTTATCGACCTGTCCCTCAAGTTTTTCTCTTAAGGCATTTTTGACAGTTGGCATTACATCTTCCCCAAGTAGGGTAGGAGGAATGCGGACAGTATCAACGAGTTTCATCATTTTGTACATCTGCTATCACCGTAAATAAATTCAATTACAATTAATTCCGGAAAAATCCAGATATTTCATACAAAGTCCAGTCTATTTTTTTGCCGCAGGGATACAGTCTGGATCCCTACTTTTGCAAGCCTGCGCTTTAACCCTATGTCGTTTGTCAGAACAGCAGATCCCATTTCCTTTGCTAGCCTGAGGATCACATCATCTGCAGGTCCCGTACCTGCTATGCGTTCGCACCTGTCCAACATGACTCTGGCGACCTTTGCGGCTGTTCTGTCCGAACCTTTTCCCCGCATTATGAGTCTTTCTATCTCTGATACTACAGCTTCAGGTACAAAGAATTCGTTAAATCCCAGTCTTTTCAGTTCTTCGAAAATATCAACTCCGAACTGGACAGGAATCATAAATCCGTTAGTATCAATTATAACTCTCAACTCTTAATTACTCCTACTCCAATGAGCCGCCAGCGAGAGTCTATTCTCCTGCTAATAGCAACCCTTGATCCTATTGCTGCACTGACAGGGCGCTTGAGTGCAACCTGAGCTTCATTCTTTCGCGCGCTTGTCACTACTCCTACGGTAGTCGCTGTACCGATGTTAAGCATCAGGGGTTCGCTGGTCTTGATTTCATTGATCTTTTCTTCCCTTGTTACTCCGACAACCCTGTCCAGCAGGTGCAGCTCCATAACAAACTGGTGTCTGGTATCCGGAAGGGTACCGGGTGCTCCAGCGATCTGTCCTGTTAATGAGTCACCTTTTGTAAGGGTAGGGTCAAGGTAAGTTCCAACAGCAAGCAGGCCACCTGGAGTTGCTTCCTCTACTTTTGTCGCGCCAGCAAAGATAGACGAAACAGTTGTCACAATGGGAACCCATTTCGTGCTGCCTTCGGTGGTAATTTTAATCCCTGGACGAATCTCAAGTTCGTCCCCAGGGTGGAGCATGCCTTCTGTCAGGGTTCCTCCTATTACTCCTCCACGAATCTCGTCGATTGAGGTCCCAGGCTTGTTGATATCAAAAGACCGTGCAATAAGCATGCTTGCAGGCTTGTCAACTTTATGGACTGGAGCTGGAATCTGGGTTTCCAGAGCATCGATAAGGACATCTATATTGATATTTTGCTGGGCAGAAATTGGGATAATAGGTGCATTTTCAGCGACAGTGCCTTTGACGAATTCTTTTATTTGATGGTAGTGCTCGATAAGGCGTTCTTTGGATACAAGGTCGATTTTATTCTGCACTATTACAATATTCTCAATCCCTATTATGTCCAGGGCCATGAGATGTTCCTTTGTCTGAGGTTGCGGGCAGTCTTCATTTGCGGCAATTACCAGCACTGCTCCATCCATAATAGCAGCACCCGAAAGCATGGTTGCCATTAGGGTTTCGTGCCCTGGGGCATCTACAAAAGACACAGTCCTGTGTTCTTCCGTTTTTTCTCCGCAGTTAGGGCAGACCTTTTCCACAGTGTAACACTGAGGTGAAGGACACCTGGGACATCTCAGAAACGGGGAGTCCGCGTACCCCAGCCTGATCGAAATTCCTCTTTTTACTTCTTCACTATGCGTATCTGTCCACACACCAGATAAGGCTTTAACAAGTGTGGTTTTTCCATGGTCGACATGGCCTACCATGCCGATATTAACACAGGGCTGACTCAAGTTGTAATTTCCTCCAGTAGAATAACGCTAATTAAATATAGGTTGATACTATCCAAACTAAGGCAGATGCTTTTTCGAAAGTGCACCATATGAATTTGATGTTTTTACCCAAGCAAGTTCTTCATTAATTGTTTAATCCAGCACGAATCTTGCAGATTCAGGCAATATCTTTAAAGTTTACGGTATTCTGCATAAATCATATCTACTAATGCCGGAAAGCCTTAATAAATTTATGTGACAATCATGTCCAGTTTCTCAAGAGCAAGAGCACGTCGTATCTCAAATGCTACTCGTCTGCCGGTACTCATTGGTCTTCTCCAGAGCGAGTTACCGTAAGAATGTCCGACTGCCATGTGCACGTTGGTGCCACCCCCTACTCTTGGGGCAACATCATATATATAAAAGTTCAGGTCCTTGTCCACGCATGTTTGAAGGCAGAAGGGGCCAATTATCCCGGGAGCATAATGTTTCTGAGTGGCCTTTACATACTTTTCCCCCATCTCAAACACTTTTTCAAGCAGGGATTCCCGAAGTGTTGCCGAGTTATGTCCGCACACAGTATATTCCGGGGTTAACTGATTTTTGGACAGGGTCATTTGCTGCGGAGCAGGAAGCCTTACATGACCATCAAGACTGGTCTCAAAGCGCCAGTCAACCCCCATAAGTTCAAGTTTGCTCATTTCAGGCTCGATTGGGGAATAAAACATATCAAGGTTAAACACAGGACCTATTATATAGCGTTCTATTCTGGCATTCTCGAGAGCTACCCGCGTAATAACTCCCTGCTTAATAAGAGCTTCGGATTTTTCCTGATATTCCTTGTAGCTTGAGGCTGTAAAGAATCCTCTTTCCAGAGTTTTTACTGCATGTGGAAGTTTGATGATTGTCAGCTCGTTTATGTCCTGCGGGGATTCGATTTTTTCCGGAAAAGGCAGTCCTGCTTTTTCAAGAATCCAGTAATAGCTCTGTTGTTCACTGCGTTCTTCACTCCGAAGAAGGTTCCTGCTTCCTAGAAGAGGCACCTTGAAGCTCTCTTCTATTTCATCAATACTACAATAAGAAGTAAAAGAGCGGTTCGGGACAAAAAGTACATTCTCGTTGACTAGCTTTTTCTGGTTCTCAGGTAAAAGGATCTCATTATATTTCTTAAATACAATTGTCTCGTCTACAATTCCTCTTTTTATTTTTCCATTACTATCTCTTAGAGCCCTGAAGTATTCGCTGTAAGTTCTTTCTCTGCCAGCCTGGCAAACTGCAAGAGTCCTGAATTCTTCTTCAACTGCCCCATCACAGATATCAAGCCCTGAGTGAGAGGCTATGGTTCCTACCTTTATCTTATCGGCGTTTTCGTAATATCCTTCGACAATTCCCTTAATTTCTTTACTGTCAATCATATTTTCTCCCTGCGTTGGGAATGCTTTCTTTACCTGGGTTTATAAAATAAACTTTAATCAGATTTCATGCAGCTCTTTTTAGACTTATTAGAGCCCTGGTCTAACTTTTCCGGTTAACAAATTACCTATTAAAAACCTCTTAATAGATGTAATCATTTATATAATATAGGGTAAGCAAGAATAATATTGCTCAGACATCAATCCTTTTTTCTGTTATTGAAGTGTCTCAAGATTCAAAACTTTTTAAGATTATTTTATTAAACTTAGTATGAGGGGCGTGATGAAAGTCTCAATTATTGCTGCAACTAAAAGAAGGGGCATGATTAATTGGAAATAGAACTTAAGTCCTCCTAAAAACTCTTTCTTAAGCTCGGTAGGCTTACCTATGAAATAAAGAAACACATGGTAACCAAGCCGAAGCCCTGTGCTTGCAGATAGAAATACCATGGGCAGTTCTATAATTCCATGAGGAAGAAGAGCTAGAAAGATAAAGAGAAAACCTTTCTGTTGGCCTACTATGTATGAAACGACTCCTACAAAATATCCGTTAAAGGCAATAAATATTAGTGGAAAGATTCCCAGAGCCATCCCGAGAACCAGAGATAACAGACTTACAAAGGAGTTGTTGAGGAATATTGTGAGCATTATGTAAAGAGGGCTCATTGTAAGTAGAGGGCCGAAACGTGCACTGAAACCTTTCATAAGAGTTTCAGCCATACTGGGAAAGCTCGCTGCTGAAGCATACCCGGCAATTAAAGATCCGAAAAATACAAAGATTATAATAACAAGATAAGGCCAGAGAATGCGTATGTACTCGAAAAATTCGATTTTTTCGGAGTATTTTCTGCTTCCTGGATTAATATTCGCTTTTCTATAAATTGGAGTAACGTCCTTCTCTAAAGCATCATATTCTTCATTCCCCTTCTCCCTATCTGAAATATCAGTTCTTGTTCTTTCTGTTATCTCTTGTAAATCATAATCATCCTCTTTTTCCATACTTATCCCCACCAGATCTTTCAATTTGATATTATTCAAATTACAAGTAACTGCAAACCTGTTTTGATTCAGATTCCAAACATCATCCGGATTGTATTCCGGGTTGCAGGAGAAAGCCCAAGAATTAAAATGACCATTTTGATTAACATCTTCATATTAGAGGACTGTCTGTCATCTTCAAACTGAGTGTCAAGTAAGTAAAGTACCCCTATGAATATAATAAGCTTTAATGGATACATAACCAACGCGGTGCCAGTAAGCTGAATAAGGTAAGTAGGCACTACATGTTTTTCATAGTATCCCAATTTGTCTACTCCAATGTAAGTTGAAGAAGCATCCATAAAATGAGCCAGTAGTATGGAAAGATTCAAGGGATCGGTAAATATCGAGGATTTCAAACGTTGGGCAACCAGATAAAAAGCAAAGGTAAGTCCTGTTCCCGCTCCGATTACGAATAAGGGGACATAACCGGCTACAATTTTCTCAAAATGCAACAGGATGACTATGTTCGCAAAAAACCACAAAAGCCCTGATCCCGCAAAGATAAGATGGAAATCTTTTACCAACCCAGCTTTCTGAAGTCGAATGGATAACAAAAGACAACCTAATGTTACCGCAAAAACTAAAAAGTAGATATTTGGAGTGATTAACAGATAGCTGTAAGGTGGGTGGATGATATCTGCTGGCGAATCCTCAATAACGCGCAGGGAAGAGCCTGCAAGCACGAACGGTAGGATTGATGCAATAAAACGAGGTGTGATTTTTACTTCAAGTTTATTTAGTAGCTTAAAAACTCCGAATAAACAAATCCCAAGTACAATTGCCCACGTAAAGGTGTTAACAAGGTTATAACCCTCATCAGTCCGTATGGGGTTGAGATAATAGGTATTAATAAATTGTAAAATTTTATCTATTAAATAACTCATTTTATCACTCATTTAAAATGGTAATATCCATATCATTGATATTTGGTAGCAAAGAATGTTTACTGCGCTGGCAAAAATTTCTTTCCGGATATCCTGTATTAAGTAGCGGCAATAGTTAACATTACTGCATTTTTATAATTATATATCTTACTCTAACTTTAATAAGTGAAGTCTATAAGTACAAATTTTGAGGATAGCTTTGATATAATAATTATGAACTTTTATGAAATAACTTAAAATGCACCTTTCATTAAATCAAGAATTAAGTTAATGAATTAAGTTAACATATAAATTGCGTACTAATATGTGACGGTTTGCTGATAACATAAGGTATTAAAATAACAAACAAATCCTAATGTTTGATATAATCTGAGAGTTATTTTATTTAGATTGACTTCGCTTTAATACTATTTCGGTTTATTTAACAATTTGACATTATTATGATCGATACTGATGCGGGTATAAAATTGACAATAAACAAAAACAGCGCAAAATGGATGCAGCTCCCAAGGGACGTACTTGTCGGTCATGGTGTGCTTGAGGAAGTTGGAGATGTTTGCAGAGATCTGAATTTGCATGGAAATGCGCTGATCGTAACCGGAAACACTACATGGAACGTTGCAGGCAAGAGAGTTTGTGACATCCTTCAAAGAATGGATATAAATACAGAGACCGTTATTACGTGCAAAGCTACGACGGAAGAAGTAGAATCTGTCATAGAAAAGGTTTTAGATGCAGAGGCCAATTTCCTTCTTGGAATCGGAAGCGGCCGGTCTATCGACCTTGCAAAACTTGCATCAACGCGGCTTGAGCTTCCTTTTATCAGCATCCCAACTGCAGCTTCTCACGACGGTATTGCATCTTCTCATGCCTCAATTCTGGACCATGGAAAAAATACTTCTATAAAAGCACAGGCTCCTATTGCAGTTATTGCAGACACGGAGATAATTTCTGCTGCCCCATTCCGTTTTCTTGCAGCAGGCTGCGGAGATATAATTTCCAATTACACAGCAGTCCTTGATTGGGAATTTGCAAGTAGATTGAGAAATGAATATTTCGGAGAATATGCTGCCGCTCTCTCTCGTATGGCTGCTCGAGTAATTATAGAATCTGCTGATACTATCAAACCGGACCATGAGACGTCGGCAAGGCTTGTAGTTAAGGCTCTCGTTTCTAATGGAGTAGCAATGAGTATTGCTGGTTCCTCGAGACCGGCTTCTGGGTCTGAACATATGTTCAGTCACGCTCTGGATAAAATAGCCCCAAAACCTGCGCTCCATGGTGAGCAGTGTGGAGTCGGCACGATTATGATGATGTACCTTCATGGAGGAGACTGGCATGAGATACGGGATGCCCTCAAAAAAATAGGGGCTCCAACAACCGCTCATGAACTGGAAATAGAAGATAAATATATTGTTGACGCTCTGGTGCTTGCACATGCTATCCGTCCGGAACGATATACAATTCTCGGAAATGGACTTACCCCCTCAGCTGCCGAAAAAATTGCAAGGATCACAAAGGTCATAAGTTGAAAAGTTATTCTTATTCAAACAGAAGCGCAAATCCAAAACAGTCAATAAGCTGATCACTGAATTCACGATTAAATTATTTAAAGAAATTTCAGCAATGTATTCGAAGTAAATGGAAGGTCTTTATGACAGAAAGCGATACAAAAATTACACTTATCGGATCACGGCTTGCAAAGGAAGGGCTTGAATTCATTTTCAAAGGTGAAATGCCTGAATGCAAGAAATGTCGGCTAAAAAATACCTGCCTTAATCTTGAACCCGGACGCAGATACAGGGTCGAGAAAGTAAGGAGCAGTGACGTACATGAATGTTTCCTGCACGACAGTGGTGTCCTGGCCGTGGACGTAAATAAGGCTCCTATACTGACTACAATTGAATCTAGAAAAGCTGTCGATGGAGCAAAAACTACATACGAACCCCCAAAATGTGGTAAGAAGGAGTGCGAAGCATACGAGACGTGCCATCCGGAAGGACTTTCTAGAGGCGACAAATGCAAAATAATAGAAGTGCTCGAAAGCCTTGACTCCAGATGTGAAGCCGGATATTCTCTGAAAAAGGTGAGATTAGGCTGGTAAACAACACATATTAGTAATATCAAGATTGATACTTAAAAATTAAAAAAGTTGAAGCGGTGTTATTAGTGCCTGAAAAGGAAATGAACCAGGTCCCCTATGAATTTTATACCCAAAAGCGCTGGGAAAACTGGCTCGGACGGGCAAAAGAAAGCGGTTTCCAGATAAAGGAAACTGAAGAAGAAGCAGGGAAAGAAGGTGCCATATTCGTTAATATGGTAGATGATGTCATCCTTGCATGCCTGAAAGTGACTGCACGTTTTGATAAAGGAGTGCTATCCAGAGAAAAAGCCCTGGAAATTCTGGGAGAAATACGGGACATAGTACTTGCTGAGGTCGAACCTATATCAGAAGATATTGATCTTATGATTGATTCGATCCAAACCTCACTTATGGGAGCACTTGTTGCCTTTGAGTGCTACCTTGTGGGTGACTATGAAGAAGGAGCAAATATAGATGAGCTTATAAAAGCAGCTGTTGAATCTGAAACCTCGGATAATCTCGAACTGGCTCTTGATTTCGTTGCACAGTGTGGCGCTCTAGTACTTAAAGGGAAAAACTTGCCTGAAGAGCTTATGTCCGAACTTCCTTACGGCATTGTAGTTGAATGGCTTGACGGGATCGATTCTATCTCGGCTGCAATGGTAGGCAGTGACAGTTACAAGGAATTTGATGAAGGAGACGATGAGGATTGATCTAAAAAGTTTTCATCCGTAATAAAATTTATATAATAAGCCTTCTCAGCACAGTTTCGGTATTCTATCAGGTTATTTGTAAATGCCTAAGAATACCTGGATAATCATCCATATCTTAAAACAAGGGGAGTGTTCGTTTTTCTCATTTTACAAATACTCACTCCCGGATAAAATTAATTACTTACAGGTATCCAGAAGACCTTTCTTTTTGCCTCCCCTTTGTTCAGAGGGGTGTATCGGTTCAACTTTTGCTTCATCTTCTTTCTTCTTATCTTTCTTTTCGTCGTGATGGGTCATAAATACAACTCCTTTATTGGTTTATACTTTTGAATACTTTTCATAAGTTCTGGGATGTTAATTATTAACCGTTACTTTTAAGCTCAGCGTCTTTAAATCAAACCCAGAAAATAATAAAAAGTATCTATTATTTTTATGTTCGCTTCATTTATTAATTTTTTCGATTATGCATGTCAGAATAAATAAAATCACAGTACTGTTGAAGTTTGCCATAAATTTATAACTACTGTATCAATTCTATGTTTTTGAACCCTGCTTTTCAATCACTTTTTCATATACTCCAAGGGTTCCTTCAGCTATTATTTTCCAATTATATTTCTTTTTGAGAAGATCGTGCCCATTTTCTCCCATCCTATTGCGTCCAAGCCCTTCAAGGACATAATTCAGCCCCCAGGCAATAGACGACGGTTCTTTATGAGCAATGACACCTGTTCGAAAGTTCTCAACCAGCGCAACTGCATCGCTAGCAACCACCGGTTTACTTACATCCCAGGCTTCAAGCACAACAATTCCGAAGGGCTCGTTCCGGCTCGGGACGCAAACAAGGTCGCAAGCGTTAAACCAGTCAATTACAGTGTGATCCGGGGCATATCCAAGGAAACTGCATGAGTTACCAATACCAAGTTTATGAGCTTGACTTTCGCAATGAGAGCGCATTTCCCCTTCCCCTATAAGTACAAACCTGGCATCTTTCTTTCTAAGGACTCTTGCCGCAGCTTCAACGAGCAGGTCCGGACCTTTCTGGTACGCCATCCGCCCTGTAAAAAGCACAACAGGGAGGCAAGGATGGATGCCATAATGCTTTTTTATATTTCCCGGATCTATTTCTCTTTTTATCTTTCCCACATTAATGCCGTTAGGAATTTCCCATAGCTTGTAATCAGGAATTTTGTAAATTTGCTGAATTTCTCCGGTCAGGATTTTTGAGGTTGAGATTACATCAGAGGACTCATACCCTCCGAGCCATTCTCTGTGTGAAATTTCCTTTGCTTCCCACCAGTCACCATAACGATTTCCGTTACGCCCCCATTCGGTGCTGTGAAAAGTCAGAACAAAGGGTATCCGAAACTGTGCTTTTAACTTGCAGAGAACGTTTACCGGATGCCAGTCGTGCCCATGCAGGACATCAAACTCCCCAACTTTCTCTTTCACATCCAGGAACCGGGAGTACATATTATCGCACATCCTGTTCATCTGTTCAATTATCCCATCATTTTGGTCACAAACAACTCTGTGATATTGGACGCCATTTATGATTTCATCGCTATTTTCGCGTCCTCGAGTAAAAAGATGAACCTCGTGCCCTTCGGCTGCAAGGGCTTCAGAAAGTTCGGATACATGGGGGGAAATACCTCCCACACGGATGGAATACAGGCTTTCCCAAGAAAACATTCCGATTCGAATTTTTTTCATAGACACTTACTCCTTTTTACAAATGAAGTTAGGGAATAAGTAAGGAAAAATCAGGCTTCATTTGCCTGGAAAATACTACTCTTTAACCAGTTTTAGACTAATTGTTACTATCAATGCTGAAATCAGATTTCAAATACTGAACTCAGCTCACAATGCTCTCAGAAGTCAATCTACATGCCCCCTAAAATATTTAATTAACTTATATAAATGTAGATGTCCAACCTTATTTTCTGAGCTGTTATTATTTATTTATACTTTAAACTTTATTTCATCTTAATTATAGATAAACATATCTGCGAATTTTCCCCGGTCTCTGATCTGAATTAAATAATTTTTCTATAAAGTTTCTCATTCGGAATACAAAGAGAAATATAATCTAAATCCATTACATTTGTCGCAATGTGAGATTTCAGATGTAATTTTTTTTCGTAAAGATACTCTAGAAGTAATTTTGTGTTTATTACATTAAATAAATTGATTCTGTATCGCAAAATTCTTAAAGGTGTTTGCTACATTTGGTCCGATTCCCGTCTAGTCTTTTTATATTTTTTATAGTTGGATTTTTCATATTCTAATCTGATAATATATTAGAAAACATAAAAACATGTAAATATTACTTAATAAGAGGTTCAATACTTTTATTCTGGGTTGTGAGGTCTTTAGTTGATATTTAGTAAAATACCTATGCAAGTTTACGACGATTTCCATAAAATGTTTAGTGGAGCAAATGCAGATACATTTAAAGTATGCAAAGATTGTGAAGGAATGTGTGAGTACAATAAGATAGGAACATTGCTTCCCGGAGAAAAAGAATACATGGCAAAAAAAATGGGTATTAGTGTTACAGAGTTTAAAATAAGGTTCCTGGATATTTTAAGACTCGATGACGGTACTCAATTGGATTTGTTAAAGCTTGAGAAGTTGTGCCCCTTCTTAAATAGGGAAACTAAAGAATGTGAATGTCAAAACTTCAAGCCAATATTTTGTAAAGTATATCCTGTGGTTTTTACCGTAAAAGCAGGGGAAATAAAATTCAAACTGGACAATTGGTGTAAATTGTCAAGAAAAAAGGCTTTTAGATCACACTTTGAAAAAGTTATCCCTGCTTTATACAGTCTGCCTATCTCTAAGGAGTGGTTTATATATGTGGCCAGCTACGATAATTTTTGCTTTGACTATAATCAGCTTGAAAAATATAGGAATGGAAAAAACATTAAAATTTTTTCGTTGGGAGAAATTGTGAATTCAGAGAGACTCAGATTGAGATTGCGAGTATAGGCATTAAACTTTTAATATTTCCCGTTTATAGGAATTGTAAAACCAAAGGTACTACCCTCTTCAGGATTGCTTTTGAACCATACATATCCCCCATGCAGGTTGACAATCTGTTTTACTAACGAAAGACCCAGCCCTGTTCCTTTAGATTTTTTTGAGGAAAAAAAATCAACCTGGCTGAACGGTTTGAAGATTTTACAATGATCCTCAGCTTTGATACCTATTCCCGTATCTTTAACTGTTATTTCCACCATGTTTTCTTTTTTTCTTACTCCTATTTTCACGATACTGTTTTCAAAGGAAAATTTTATTGCGTTATCAAGGAGGTTGTACATTATTTGAATGAATCTATCTTCATCAGCACGAATGCTTTTAATCTGTCATCTATTTCAATTTCAATTTGAATTTTTTTTCGGTGCGCAATCGGAGACAGGAGATTTTGTATTGCATTAAGCTTGGCAGCGAGGTCGAAATCCTTATAATTAAGTTCCAGTTTTCCCGCTTCTACTTTTGAGAGATCGAGAATATCATTAATCAAATGAAGCAAATGTTTTCCGCTTTTCAAAATATTGCCAACTGCTCTTAATTGTTTTTCATTTAATTCTCCATAAGCCTGCTCATAAAGCAGTTCAGAAAATCCAATAATAGAGTTAAGCGGAGTTCTGAGTTCATGACTCATATTTGCCAGGAACTCGCTTTTTGTAAGGTTTGCAACTTCAGCTATTTGTTTTTCCTGAATAAGTTTTTCGGCTGTTTTCCTCTCAGTAATCTCTCTGCAGGTCTCCAAAATCCCAATAATTGTTCCATTGTCTTCTGTTACCGGGATTGCTTGAATAAACCAGATTCTTCCATCCTCAGCTGTAAATTCCCACGATTTTTTATTGCCGCCAGAAAATATCTGTTCAAGCTGCAGATATTCGGAACCGCTTATAACGGGAGAAGATTTTAAACTTAGCCCCACTGCCTCCTTAAGACTTATTTTCATAAACTCAAGAGCGGCTTTATTTGCCCATACAATTATAAGATCCGGATTTGCAAAGACTACCAGCTCATTCAGTGAATCTAGAAGTACCTTCTTTTCTCTTTCCTGTATCTTTAATTCCTGTTCTGCCAGATAGATTTCATTTAACATGCCGTTTATTTCTCTTGATAGGCGATAGAGCTCATCGTTATCTTCAAGAGTTAACCTCTTAGAAAGATCTTTTTCGGACTTGATTTTGGTAAGAAAATCATCAATCTCGGTCAGTCTTGAAACAAAAAGCTTGTCCAGTGCAAATTTAACCCCTGCTACTGTAATAAGTCCGGTAAGTAAAAGGAATAAGTACATCTGATTTAGGGTTTTTTCACCGCTTTGATATAAATCTCTGGGAAAATCCGCTCTTAGAATAAGCGCCGCCTGGCCTGAAATATCCTTGTATTCAAAATAGCCTGAAATGTTCTCCTTACTGCGACGTTCAACAACAATGTTCCCAGGTGCATTAGATAAGTTGTCTACCTTGTTCCGAAAATCGGGGGGCAGTTCAGAGTCTGTCCTGTACATAATAAGAGCTGAGCGTGTATTGTTTTCTAAATCTTTAAGAAGAGCATTATTAAAGTATCGTCCGAATATCAAAGTTCCTTTCACAGGTCCTCGATAATCTGTCGTAAGGATGGGATGACAGGAAATAAACATAGGGTCTTTGTCGAGCAAAACAAAACCTTTAATGGTTTCATTTTCTGATTTGGTAAGTAGTTTTCCGTTTTCTACCATTTTTAGAAGCTCTTTAGGAACAGGTTTTTCCTCTGCGGTATCAATATCTACTGATTTTGCATAAACCACATTTCCAGCATTATCTACAAAAATCATCACATTTACGTTAACTCCGGCAAGTGTTTGATTCTGCAGGTCTACATCTATAAATTTCAGGTTCCTATCTTCAATAAATTGATAAGTGTCATCCCAGCAAGACCAATCCTGTACAACATAATCAAGATAACCCTGTTGAGTTGAAACTGCGTTTTGTACCCTTGCTACATTCTTCACTGTGTCATTCTGTTCAAGCTCTAGGAATGCTGATATTTTGCATACTGATGGTTTAAAGTAAATGCAGCAGTAAGCACTGCAAAAATTAAAAGGGTTATTATAAGAACCTTTTTGCTAATGTCTATTCTTGACACCCCTAGCCAGATAATTAAGGAATAAAGAAACTTGAAAGTAACGCAGTTTAGTATTAAAAAGGAGAGAAGGTATATAAGATTAAGCAGATATTGCAAATAAAATCGAAAACATGCTCACGTTTTTATTTTTTTTCATTACTCTATTTTTTCCTATTTTTTCATTTTCCTTAAATATAAATTCTTCCTACTATTGAAATAATATTAGTTCATTGAGATAAATATTTATATCAAGTAAAACATTATATTTGTTTAAAAAGTAAAAATTTTAAGTGGGGGAAAAATATGAAAATTAGAGTAGTTAGTTCTAGAGAGGAGATCATCACTCTCAATCCGAATGAACGCATAGTTCACCTGGCTTTTCGACCTTCGAACAAAGATATATTTGGACTTGTAGAAACCTGCCCGAAAGTTGAGGTAATTCAGCTACCACAGTCTTACAAACGTACTGTTTCAAAATCAATTGATATATTCCTTGAGATGCAGAGAATCAAGCTAATAGAAGGAGATGTCTGGGGTCACAGAAAGGATTTAAACGAATATTATGATGTTCCATCTTCAGTGATTGACAAAATAAAAGTAATGAGAAATGAAGGAAAATCCTCAGATGAAATCGAGGCAGAGGTTTCAAGGAAAACCAGGATGAATCCTGAAATGGTCGCTTATATCCTATTAAAAGAAATTGCTGCATGAACTCGCGAGGGTAATTAAATTGTTATCAGCTTCTTAATCTATGTCTCAGATAAAATAGGTTCTGAAAAATTTTAGGATAATCATAGATAAATTCGTTTAAACAGGGCATATCTTGGCAAATAAATAGATAAAGAAAATGTTTATTTCTACAGATTGTCTCATTATTTGATTTTCATAACTGATCAAGTATTAAATATGATCAGTATTAAACAGAACCTTTTATCGAGATTTTGGTTAGATAAGGTCTGAGGCTCTTTTAGGGATATCTTGATACCTGTGGGAGTAATTCTTATGAGAAGAAGCACGAATGATATTGCTGCAGATATTTTGAAAACGACAATGAATGGGGCAACGAAAACACATATTATATCCGAAGTGAACCTAAACTTCAATATTGCCCAAAAATATCTCGAGTTATTGAATGAAAAAGGTCTCATCCGGAAAGAAAATGGGCTTTTTGTTACCACTAACAAAGGGAAGGTTTTCCAGGAGATGGCTAAGGAGCTTAAGCTTTGAACTGTTTTTTAGATTTTTCTTTGTAATTTTTTTTAGATTTCCAAAAAAATTATTTTCACATTTGAGCGCATCAGGGTTCGGGTTTATCATTTTTAAAAAGATAAAAGACATAGAGCCAGTCTTCTATGTCACATGAAGGATTTCGAAAACCATTGAAAATATTCTAACTCCTGAAAACTATAAGGAATAGGGTAAAAGGTTTATTGTCGAAAGTCTAATGTATCTTTATGTAAAATATTAAAGTGTATGAAAGTCTATGATTACACAACTAACAAATCAAAAGTTAATCATTCAGACTTTAAAATTTTAATATTAAGGTTCTTGCTCTATTTCCGGTACTCATTCCTTTTTATAATAGAGTATTATGCCTGCTCAAAAAGATCACTTTACAAATATCATTCCCAAATGTAATTATACGGAGGAAAATATAACTTGCCAAATAACGACATAAAGCTACTAAGACACCCGGCTGAAATACCTCTCCTTATTGTATGCCTTCTCATCAGTATTTTCATTTATATTGCATTAATGATGGCTCCAATCATGTATCCTGAAGACATTGGGATACAGTATATTTTGATAGTTCCAGCAGCGATTATTTTTCTCTCATTCGTTTCCGGACAAACGTATGGGGCGATGCTGGCAAACGCGGTAAAACTTTCAGAAAAACAATTTCCGGAACTCTACGAGATTATAAAACGCCTTTCACTTGAGTTGAAACTTGAGGAGGTCCCGGAGGCTTTTATGATACAGGAAGGAGGAGAAATAAATGCTTTTGCTACTCGTCTTTACTTTAGAAGAAACTATGTAGTTTTTTACGCAAATGTAGTAGAAGTGGCATATAAAGAAGGAGATCTAGACTTCTCTGGAGTTTATTGTTGCCCATGAACTGGGGCATATAAAAGCCGGGCATGTTACCCTGCTCTATAACCTTGCCATCTTTCCAATTGCCTTTGTGCCAGTGCTTAAGGATATTTTGTGGACTGGCCTGAGCCGGGCAAGGGAATATACTGCAGACAGGATTGCAATAAATGTTGCTCCCTCAGGTAAAAGAGGGCTTATCGTCCTTTCCGCAGGTGAACACCTTTATAAGAATGTGAATTACGAAGAATACCTGCAAACTGCAAAAACCAGTGAGGGTTTCTGGATCTGGACAACCAATTTGTTTTCGACTCATCCTGCCCTGGTCAGAAGAGTTAGAGCTGTCAACGACAGCAGGCCAGGAAGAATCTTTTAGTGTTTTAGTTCGAAAATCTCTTTTCTTTTTTCCGATTGTTTGTATCAAAGTTTTAAAATATCTTTAAATAGTAATAATTATAATCTTTGATTTACTTTCCAAATCTGAATAAGTTCATGAGGTTGGCTAAGTGGAAGACATCTCTTTCCTTTTACTTTTATTTTCAGTTTTTGGAGGTTACCTGCTTGGTATAATCTCAGGACTTCTGCCCGGAATACACAACAACAATTTTGCACTGCTTCTGGTTGCTCTTGCCCCAATTCTGGCTGAAAAAGGGCTGTCTCCGTTTTACATAGCCGTGATTATTATTTCAAATTCGGTCGCACAGACGTTTCACGACATAATTCCGTCAGTGTTCTTAGGAGCACCTGACGGGGACACAGCCCTTGCGGTCCTGCCCGGACACAGGCTTCTGCTCGATGGGGCAGGAGCAGAGGCTGTCCGACTATCAGCTCTCGGAAGTGCAGGCTCTGTTGTTGTTTCTCTACTTTTCGTAGTTCCATTAGCCCTTTTTTTTCAAACCGCTTACCCTTATCTCGAAGAGCATATGGCAATAATTTTGATTTCAATAGTATTCATAATGCTTGCGAGCGAGAAAGGTGATCAATCACAGGAAAAGGGATTACTTTCAAAATACAAATGCAAATTCTATGCCCTTTCTTTATTTTTAATTTCCGGATTTCTTGGGCTCTTTGCTTTTTCCAGGGAGTCTTTAATGATTCCTATCATAAATCTTGGAGAACCTTCGGCTCTTCTGCCACTTTTAAGCGGGCTTTTTGGGGCTTCCCAATTAATTATAAGCCTTTTTACAAGTTCGAATATTCCCGAAGAATCCGTTTCTGCACTTAAGCTTTCTCAAAAAAGAATACTGAGAGGGATTCTTACAGGCAGTGCCGCAGGCTCTCTTGTGGCATGGCTGCCTGGACTTTCCTCTGCGATTGCAGCCCTTCTGGCAGGCCTTCTTATGAAAGCTGATTTCGACAAATTGTCTCTTAAAAAAAAGAATTCTGACCCTGAACCAGCGCTTCACAGGACTTTTCTTTATTCTGACCCATCTGCCCACAACCCTGAAACTCTTGCAAGTTCAAAAGAATTCCTGGTTTCCATGTCCGGGGTAAACACTTCAAATGCCATTTTCGGGCTGGTAGCGTTTGCAGCCATTGGCAGGACCAGAAGTGGGGCAATGGTTGCTGTAAAAGAAATTTTAGGTGCCGATTCTCTTGATTTGCCGATACTCCTGCTTTTCTTTGCCGCTATGATCCTGACAGCTTTGTTCTCATATTTTTCCACGGTCTGGATCGGAAATCATGCTCACCATTTTCTCAAGAAACTCGATTATGCCAAACTCTGCACAGGTGTGCTAGTCGGACTTACAGTAATAGTCGTTCTCTTCACAGGATTTTTCGGGCTTTTTATCTTTATTATCTCGACCCCTATAGGCATGCTGGCGTCTTTCATGAATGTAAGAAAGTCACATGCTATGGGTGTTATCTTACTGCCGGTAATCCTCTACTTCTTATAAAATCGGACTTTCGATATAAAACGCAGAAAATAAGTCGGTCTCCGGATTCTAAAATCCACTAAATCAATTTTAATTCGAGTCTGGAAAAAAATAACCGTTTTTAAGATTCAGACCAAATTCATGAGAATTTCAAACTTCGTTTTATTTACGTGTCTATCTTCTTTAGCACAATTTCGGGAATAATCGCCGTAGTCAGACAGTAATAACACGCACATCGTTGCTTAGTAATCTCATTTATTCTTTCAATTTCTTCCATACTCAGATCCGAATCGACGATGATTTCGAATTTTATATGTTCATAAAAAGGAACTGGACGTTTTTGCATAATTCCAAGGCTTGCAGATATATCCATATCGGCTTTGACTTTCACTTTAAATTTGTTAATTACTACTCCTTCCATTGAAATCCACTTTACGAAAGCCGCTGCGTAGCATGCCGCTATCCCGTAAAGACCATACTGTACTGGGTTTGGAGCGTTTCCACTACCTCCTAAAGCCACAGGCTCGTCCGATTGAATAAGGAACTCCCCACCATTTTCGGTGTTTATCTTTGCAGAAAATTGAGGTCCGTTCTTGCCGATATCCCAATCACCTTCAAATTCAATTACTTTTTTACTTTTTAAAGGGTCATCTCTAGCTTTTTGAACAGTTTCAGTAAAAGTTTTCATATTAATTCTATTTATCATCGAAAACTTATCTTCAATTACTCTACTGGTTGTCAAAATTCTTACCTCGTCAAATTTTGTAAAAGATTTGATTTATTCATAATCCGATAAAAGAAATATTATTTTCGCAGGTTTCAGCTTCTGTTTTTCTTAACCATCAAAAATTTACTAAAATTTTATCAAATAATCATTCTGTTAACGGTGAATACATAATTGATTTTTCAGATATGTATCCTTTTCTATTAATAGAACCAGAACAAAAATAGATAGTATTTTTAAATTGTGAAAATATCTTGTATTTATTTAGAATAATTTAGAAAATTATAAAATTCATTTAACTTGAAAAATTCATCTTTCATTAATTACATCATAAACAGCCTATTATGTGAATAATTAGAGGTTTAAAAGATGAAATTTTTCATAAATATATAATTTAAAAAACAGATTATGTTAAGGATCAAAAAGCTACACTGATTAAAGAATAAAAAAACTTTGAGTTCTTAAAGAGAGTCAAAGTTTTATTCTTAATTGGGATTGTTTATTTACGCTGCGGGAACTTTTTTGACAATTGCCCTTAACCCTTCAACAAGGTCTTTGATCAGGCCTGCAGGAATACCAATAGTCAACTCCGATTCCTTCATTCCCGTGTAAGTCCTGGTGCCGGTACAACCTACTGTTATCCCTATCTTGCCTGTAAGGTAGGGTTGGGCAACAGCATCGGAACATAGGCTCTGTTTGCCTGCAAACTCGGCTTCAAGCCGGCCGCCTTCTTTATAAAGGAAAGCCTGAGTCAGGAGCATTATCTGTTTTGGCAAGCAAATTATAACAACAACATCAGGCATGAAGCTGGCACTCTCAAGGGGTGCATAAATACTGGCAATCTTTGATCCGGCTTCAAGCATGGGAACTCTCGCCAGGGTTTTTTTAGAGGCTTCGAGACTTTTAAAGTGTTTCAATTTCTCGTAGTATAACTCACCGCTTGCAAGTTTCGAAGGCATTGTCCCAAGGCCCAGAGCTGCTGCTCCCCCTTTACAGGTCTGGTCTTCGAGAGTAGCATAAAACTCTTCCCTGGTATTGCGCACACGGTCCATTATTTGACAATGTCTCATTTCTTGATCTATTCTTTTAATATTCTCCGGGATCTCTGCCCCTTTAGGAAGCAGGGCAACTGCAACAGGAGAAGTTTCTAGTCCAAGTAACTCGATTATTTCTTTACCATATCCGTTAATTTTTTTAATCTGGTCGGCACTTGATGTATCCATGTTATCTTCCTCATGATGTTATCTTACAGATATTGTAGACTATACATAAATAGAATTCCTGAGCAGTAACCTTCGCAATCGTGAATTCATAAAAAAAGCTGAAAAATAGAAAAAGTAGAAAGTAAATTAAAATGAAATAAAGCAAAAGAGTAAAATGAATTGCGAACTAAGTAGAGAACAAGTAAAATAGTGATAAATAAATAAGAAAACAGTGATAATAAGAATCATGAGCATAATTTGATTATAAAAATGATTATAGAAAAAACTTCGATTAGACTTATTAAATTTACAGGAAAATGAATTAGAAGGGGCTTACGGAGTATGATGGAAGCACAACTTGAACAGCGTTTAATTGCGCTCAGGAAAGAATACGAATCCGGGCAAAAGATAATGGAAGATATCGAGCTGAAACTTGCCGAGCTACATGGAAGAAAAACCAGCTTGGGCGAGACCCTCCTCCGGATTAGCGGAGCAATCGACCTGCTCGAAGAGGTATTGGGAAAAATTGAAGGTGAGCAAGAGCTGCACAGTAAGGAAGACGCCGCTTCTGCAAGCATTGTTGAGGTTCCGGATGTTGTGAGACAGTCCCTTGATAAAGCTAAAAAAGCATTGGAAGATGCAGGACTTGCGGCAGGAGAACTAGTAGAACAAAAAGGAGTTCTACCAATCGGAGTTATGGTTGGTGAAATTCTCAGACAGGACCCGAGTCCTGGTGCAAAAGTCCCAACCGGATCTGCTGTAAAGCTTGTCATTGCTACAAAGGGAAAATTTTTGCCTTCACTTGACAAACGATCCTCATGCGACTGTCTCCCCGACCGCAAATGAAGGCAGGGAAGGGTTGAGAGTGGAGGCTTATCCCGATAAGATAGAAAGCTACCTGAATGAGCTAAAAGACCACTCAAGAGCAGCTATCTCAGCTTTTAGCGCTCTAGAGGGATCGGAGAGTAAGGTATCTTTGAACTTATGTATCAAAAAATTCCTCATTGAATGTGAAGGAATTTCAACCATTCTCTGGAGCAGTAATAATAAAAAGCTCCGAAAGCACATACGTTCCGTTCTCTCAATATCAAGTGACTCTCCGTTTTCTCCTATTGCTTTCTCCAGGCTTAAAACAGTAATGAAAGACACAGGGAAAGCTAAGGGAACAGAGAAATTAGGAAAAAAAGAGAAAAAACCCAAAGATAAAGGTATATGGTGTGACAAGGTCGAAAATACCGACACTAAAGGACTTGACTCAAAAGAATTGACCGACTTCTCATACAATCCCGAAACAAGGATACTTTCTTTTGATACTAAAAACTATGAAATACTTCCTCTATTCCTGGCTGCCAGAGATCTTTACGCGACTCTCCCTTTCTATAAAGAATTACAACAATGTACGGAAATTCTTGAAATGAATCCTGAAGATTCCACAGCCCTGTTTCAAAAATCAGTGCTCTTATACAAGGCAAGGAGGTATGAGGCTGCCCTGAAACTAACTTCACAGATTCTGGAAGTTGTGCCTGAAGATTACAGAGTCTGGTACAACAGAGGGGTTATCCTTGCAGAGATGGGCAGGCTTGAAGAAGCACTTGAGGCGTACAACAAGGCAATCGATCTTGAACCAACTTTTGAGATACCCTGGGATAATAAAGGTGTTGTCCTTGCCAGGCTTGGCCGACTTGAAGAAGCGCTGGAAAACTATGAGAGAATCTTATTGAGATATCCCAGATATGCTGAAGCCTGGGCCGGAAAAGCTGCAGTCCTTTCAACCCTTGACCGAAAAGAAGATGCACTTGAAGCATATAATCGAGCTCTTGAAATCAGGCCTGATTATCTTGAAGCCCAGATTTCCACCTGCAACCTCCTCTCCAGCTTATGCAGGTTTGAAGAAGCTCTTAAAGCTTATGACAGAACTCTTCAGCTTGCCCCAAAAGAGCCAGGAATCTGGGCAGGCAGGAGTTTAGTCCTTATGGAACTTCAAAGATACGAAGAAGCCCTACAAAGCTGTAAAAGAGCTCTGGAGCTGAAACCAGGTTTCATACCTGCACTTGAAGTCAAATTAAGGTTGATTTCGGAAATTAGCAGACATGCCAAGAGTTCTGATTAAGATATTTCTTCTTAATCTCCATTCCTTTCTGAGTACCTCCATCCTTTTGTGAAATCAATCATATTCATGTTGGAGAAATCAAATCAGAAAAAGTATATCTCATGGAAAGAAAAATGCTCAATACCTGATTTAATTTAATTATTAAAATTCTTCATTATTCTTAATATTCGGGTGAGGATTCCATAATGACAGAGGAAACTGAAACATCAAAAATGAGTACGATTAAGCAAAAGGAGCTGAAGAAGGCAGAAAAAACCGAGGAATCACGTGACCCCAAGCAGCTTCTTATAAAAGCTACTGAGACTGACAATTATGAAGAGAAACTCAAGCTGTATGATGAAGCTCTAAATCTGGATCCCCTGTATCTTGAGGCATGGATTCAGAAAGGTTTTGCCCTGGACAGGATTGGGAGATCAGAAGAAGCCATTACCTGCTATGACAAGGCCCTGGGAATTGATCCCGAGAATCTGGGGCTCAAGTGCCTCAAAGGTTTTGCTTTCAATAATTTAAAAAATTATGAAAAATCATTAGAGTGTTATGATGAAGTTTTGAGCATAAATCCGGAAGATCTGTTTTCCTGGAGTCAGAAAGGTTATGTTCTGGAAAGTCTCGGGAGATATAAAGATGCTATGGATTGTTTTGACCGGGCCCTGGAAATCGATCCGACTGATTTCCTTCTCAGAGAAAAGAAGCTGAAGCTTCTGGAACTGATATATAAAAAAGGAACTTTAGTAGATGCTCCGGACAATAGGTACAATTGAACTTAGATTCGAAAAAACCCGTATAATGAAAAAAACTTATTGGAAAAATAATAGAACTTAAAATAAGTAAACAACTAAAAGTTTTTATTTTTTGCTTTTTTCATTTTCCTTCCTGATCTCTTCAACGATTTCCATAAGTTTTTCCTTAATTTTAACAATAGCCTCCACAGCTTTGCCGCCTACCTCTATAGGAGCTCGCTTTTCAAGGTCGGCTTGCATTAACTGAGTGTCAAAAGGAATTTCTCCAAGCACCTGGATGCCCAATTCATGAAGCCTTTCATTAACAATTTCCGAACCACCTTTATTGATTACGGCAGCGAGATGTGTTATCCCGATTTCCGAAGACAGCTTTTTGATTCTCTCGGCAGTTTCAAGCGACCTCGCTCCTGGTTCCACTACCACGATCATTAAATCCATTCCTCTGGTAGTACCGCGTCCCAGATGTTCGATCCCCGCTTCCATATCCAGGATCACTGCACTTTTTTCCTTAAGCATTAGGTGCCTCAGCAGAGCCCGCAGGAAAGCAGAAGCCGGACACATGCACCCGCTTCCTCCTTTGTCCACCGTGCCCATAACAAGCATTCTAACCCCATCAGGCCCTATTACACCGTATTTACCTGCAATATCATCCACTTTGGGGTTATAAATGAAAGCACCGCCTTCTGTACCGGCTCTTTCCTGAATCAGGTCTTTGAAGTCTGTAATGGGCTGTGGGGGATTATCTATCCCAAGAGAAGATGCAAGGTTCATATCAGGATCCGCATCTATTGCAAGGACTTCGTACCCGTCCCTTGCAAGCAGTCTGGCTAGAGTGCCTGAGAGAGTTGTTTTTCCAACGCCGCCTTTTCCTGTAATTGCTATTTTTATGAGTAGTCCCCCTGAATATTAATTCAGATCAACTATTCTGGTTTTTAGCAGGAATATAGCCATCAAACTGTTTATACTTATTCATCTATCCCCGATTTTATATGTCATGGGTTTGCTTTAGTCGCTTGATTCGTATTAATAAGTGATGACGGAAAGAAGTTAGCCGGATTTCCAGTTATATAGTTATGAGTTAAAATTAACTTAACCTTAGAAGTGGCGTTGTTTTTCACTGCATAACCAGTCTTCCCGTTCATAATATTATTATCCGTTACTCTGACGGAGGGAGTTCCCGAAACTTTGCTATCAACATTTATTCCGGCAACATACGAACCGATGATGTCATTATTCCGAATTATTATCCCGTTACCGCAATTTGTGATTCCAATACCTCCGTTTCGGTTAACTCCTTCGTTTTCATAGCCGCTGTCATGTATAACGTTATTATATAATCTCACATTTGATTTGTCGTTTAAACTGACTAAGAAAATACCGTTCACTCCAGACATAATATCACAGTCTCGAACAGTTATGTTCGAAGTGTTTGGTGATGAAGCTTCGTTATATAGCTGTATACCTGCATCTGACACCGCATAACCTTTTGAATCCTTAACATATGTAGTTTTACTGGAATACGGTGAAATCTCCTCATTATAAATTACAATATCCTGACAACTGTCCAATCTGTCAGCAGCACTTGCACACTGATGGGCAACATTATCATGTATTTCTCCGCCTCTGACACGTGAGTACATTACACAGGTATGTTGTAAGTTGTTTCCAACATTGTTATAGTAAAATATGTTTTTTCCGTATGTGCATCTGAATCCATCGCCTTTCGCGTCGTGCAAATTCATATCATATACGCGAATATTGGACACAGACGTGCTGCTTGATCCCTGGAAAGAAATTAGTCTATAAAGGTCTTTTCCTCCCGCTCCTGACTGAGCGCCTTCGTTACCATCTATTTCAAACCCGTGTATTTTTATGTCATGAACTGCAGATCCTTTGCTTCCTATCTGACCAATGATTGGAGTTCCCGATCCTGTCGTAATCCATCCGGCACGACTTGCTAATTTGAGTTTAGCGGTAGAGTCTCCTGTCAGTTCCGTGTTTGACCCGATTAAGCAAGAACTCGTTATATCATAAACATATGGCCCTTTGAGGTAAACTGTTGTACCTGGATTACTTGCTGCATATTCAAGTGCCTGGTTAATCTGCACCTGGTCGTCTTTTCCGTCACAGGTAAAGTCCCCGCTGCTATCTCCGGAGACATAGACCACTGATGAGGAGCTCGCACATAAACCGGTGGAAATAGTTGAAAAGATAAGAAAACCAGCCCAACCGGTAAAAAGAAGAACTTTCAATTTTCGTTTTAACATCCCTATCACCTGTAAGTAATTTTACATTTCACCTTGCACAAAAATTATTATTATTATGTGTTTAAATCTTCTGAGACTCTCGAACTGAAGAAAAGCTGATATCCTCCAATTTTTTAGTCTATTTCAAGCACAAACAACAAAATTTTGTAAATAGTATTTACTCATCCGTAGTTTTGACCAGGATAATATTGGGTGGAAATCGTAATTCCAAAGAATGCTGAATCCGATTGAAAAAAGGAAAAGATTCAGACGCGGTATTTTTCTGCTTTTTCAGACAATTTTTTCTTATTTACCCAATTCTCAGATATTGCAAGGTAAAGATTTGCTCTTATTCAGATGTTGATTAATTTATATAGTTAGCATGTAAATAACGAGACCATAATATAAAAAAGGTTACATATTAACTTTTTAAATCCATTATCTAATTTAAACCCGTATCCGGATTACTTTTAAAAATTTATTGTTTTATTTATATCCTGGGTTTGTATCCTTGCATATAAGGTTCCAGGACGTCTACTCTCATTCTGAAATAAACTCTAATCTTTTTTCAGAAGCAACTTGCCTAAGGTACTTTTCAATATGATTCCCCTCCGACTTAGAAAATCCCGAGTTTCTGGCAAGCCTATCGAGGATCTTCTGAACTCCTGTGCCGTATTGCATTGCCTTCTTTTCCTTCCATAGAAGCTCTGATGGGAGAAAGGGTTCCGCTGTTTTTCGGAGAATATACTTCCTTGTATATAGTTCGTCTTTTTTAAGGACTTTAAGCTCCGGGCTTATTGCAAGCCCTATTTTTATTACTTCTTTATCCAGAAAAGGCACCCTGAGTTCCACCGAATTAGCCATGGAAACCATGTCATCTCTCTCAAGGTTAATTGCTGAAATACTTTGAAGGTCCGAATAAATCTCCCTGTCAAGCACTAGCTGTCCCTTCTCATAGAAAGTCTCATGTCTTTTGTACCCACCGAAGAGTTCATCTGCACCCTGTCCTGTCAGAAGAACTCGCTTTCCGTCTTCTTTTACGGTTTTTGCGACGAAATACAGAGGAAGCCCTATAGCAATTTTCATGGGGTCGACAGATTCGGTCGCATAAATCACATTTGGGACTGCTGATTCTATCTCTTCGTAAGTGAGGAGACGTATTTTCAGGCACTCCTGCATGCCGATAGCTTCAGCCGCATGCTTGGCTTGAATAATATCATGAGAGTCAGGAAGTCCGACTGTGTAGAGTGGAGTCGCAGGATTTAACTTTTTAGCAATTGCTGCCAAAAAGGTGCTGTCAATCCCACCGGAAAATGCAATAACTGCATTTAATGTAAGCCGGAGTTCTACGGCTTTCTCAAGTGCAGCTTTCAGCCGTAAGGCAGCTTCACACTCTTCTGAGATCCTTTCTTGCGGCAGTTTTATTTTCAGGGATTTTTCCATAACGTTCCCGTTCTGGGTATTAAAACTGAAGACGCCGCCTGGAGGAAAAGTTAGGATGCTTTCTGGAATGTGAAAATTTCTGCTCCCTGAATAAAAAAGGCCTTTTTTTTCGGAGGCAAAAATAATTTCCGGTTTTTCTGCTTCCTTATTCAATGAATAAAAAAGAGGCTTGACCCCGACTGGATCTCTGGCAAGCACGAGTTCGCTGCCGCAGGCGTATGCCAGGGCATAATCACCATTTACTGAGGAAAGTGCCGAATAAACAGCGTCAATCGGCATATATCCTTCTTTTACTCGAGTTTCTATCAAGAAAAAAAGTAATTCGGTATCCGAATCTGTTTTTATATCATATTCAGACGCAAGATCCCTAAAATTAAATATTTCTCCGTTGAGTACCAGAGCTCCTTTTCCTATCAGAGGCTGGGGCATATCTCCAGTGATTTTAAGCAAGGCGTTTCCTATGCTCAAGCTTTCGGTCTTATAAATTCCACAGGTATCAGGTCCCCTGTGCTCGAGAGCATAAGCATTTTTTTTACTTCTCCGTTCGTATCAAAAGTCCCGGCAGCTCCGGCTATTCCGCACATCATTACTCCTTAAAATACCTTTTATCTTGTCATTTTATTCATTAAATTTCTTGTAAAGATAGTTTGCAACAATCTGGAATATCAGGATGAAGATTATTAATGCCATGATATCCATCCCTGGTGAAAAAAGCGAGTAGCCAGTATATGCATATTCGATCATGTCATTTCCGTAGGTCAGTGGGGATATCAACGCGATGCTCTTGCCTATCTGGGGCATGGCGGATATAGGAATAAAAACTCCGGAAATAAAGATAAGCGGCAGCCTGACCGTATTTAATATCGACATGACTTCGCCCACATTTTCCGTGGGATATGCGGCAAAGAGTGTACCCAGAGTCGCAAAACAGAATGCAGTAAGTATCATAGAAAGTACAAGAACCGGGGCATGTGCAATATGAGTGTTAAAAAAAATAATACCTACGGTAAGTGGGAAGCACGCTATGCCCAGACTGTAGAGAAAACCGCTCAGGCTTTCACCCGATACGAGCGAATTTAGGGATATAGGTGCCGCAAGTAAACGTTCAAAAGTCTTTACTCTCCTTTCAATGGGAATGGAGACAGGTTCAATTGATGAAGCCGAAAACAGTAGGGTTATTGAAATCAATCCCGGAATCAGGGTGCCAGGAGGAGTGTTCTTTCCAAGGGCAAAGGCCAGAAACATAAAAAGCGGGAAGAATATGCCGGAAACAATGATATTGGGTTTGAGGTAATAGATGCGCATATCCTTTTTGGCTATTGCCCAGGCAGCTAATATCTCGCAGGAAAGACGTTCTGCCCACCCTTTTTGGTTAATCGATGGCATGAATTCCTTCACCTGCCCGCTGCAGTCCGGTCAAGCGTATGAATACATCCTCAAGGCTCGGTCCCAGAGTTGCAATACTAACGATTTTCAGCTCATTTTTTTGAGCATAATCCACTACTACATCAATAAGTTCAGATGGATTTTCAGAGTAGAGCTTGAATTTATCTCCTGCCTTCTGTGCTTCATTGACCATCGGAAGGTGGCTGAGTTCGTCCAGCTGTTCAGTAGAGTTATGGTCAAAAGAGATCTCAATCGACTGAACGCTCCGGATCGTTTTTTTAAGGGCTTCGGGTGCATCTATTGCAACTATATTTCCTTTATTGATAATAGCCACCCTATCACACATGACGTTTGCTTCTTCAATATTATGCGTCGTTAAAAAAACGGTAACACCTTCTTTGACAAGGTCCGAGACCACATCCCGGATAATAAGATTGCTCTGCACATCGAGCCCTGAGGTAGGCTCGTCAAGGAAAAGCAAGCGTGGACTATTTACAAGCCCCATAGAAAGAGTCAGGCGCCGCTTCATTCCTTTAGAAAAACCGTGTGCTTTATCGTCACGCCTGTCGTACAACTCGAATTTCCTGAGCAGTTCATTTGCCTTTTCTTCTCGTGCTTTCTTTCCCACATGGTAAAGTTCCGCGGAAAACATCAAATTCTGCCATGCTGTAAGGTCATCGTACACATTGGAATTCTCGGACACAATGCCCATTGACTGCCTTGCTGCAATCTTGTCATGTTCTATATCATGGCCAAATATGGTTGCTGTTCCGGAGCTGGGTCTGGAAACACCGGTTAAAATACGAATCGTAGTGGTTTTTCCAGCTCCGTTGGGACCTAAAAACCCAAAAGTCTCTCCCTCGCCAACAGAGAAACTTATATTATTAAGCGCAGTAAGAGACCCAAATTTTTTGGTGAGATTAGATACCTCAATTGCTTTCATATATTCTGACTTAGTGTATTAGTACTTAAATCTTTGATGATCCCAATACCTGAAACCTGGCTATTTACAACATTTAATTCTTTTAATATTTTTACCTACTATTACAAGATGATATATGAGTTTTGTAATTTTTAGTTCTGGAAATTATAGAAACTCCAGACAAAGTGCTACATAATTCTCTCTTGCAATTTTTTTAAGCCACTCAGGTAAAACATTATCTTCGTCAGTAATGATCTCTTTGAGATAGTATACACATTCTTCTGTTTTACATTCATAGAGCCTTTTTACGGCAGTTCGTCTTCCCCATGCAGACCTTTCTTCATCGAGAGCCTCTAAATAAAGTTGGTGTTCTTTACTGTCTTCCATGATCTAAAAATGCTGCAAATTTATTTAATATTTTAGTTTAAAGAAAGGATCGCAGACTTATAGAAATTCCGTCATCCATATCTTTTCATACAATCTAATCCTTCAAAACTTCCTTATCGTAAGTCTGCTTAACACTAATTATCCTCATCTAATACATTAATTAGCAGTATCGTTTTCTTCATTGGATTTCTACTCATGGTTTATACCAGGATTGCTGTATTTTACTTTATATACTAGTTCATACAAAAATATATAAAGTAATTTGAGGAGGAAAAATAATTGTCCGAATCACCAGAAATATCCATATTATCCAAATTAGACGAACTTGAAATGGTAATGAATGATTTGAACAATGAAGCTAAGACAAGAATAGAAGATTTAAGAAATTTGGAAATATTAGCTAAAAAATTTGAGATGAGAGAAGCTGCTGAAATACTAAATAGACAAATAAAGGAAATAGACGAAATTGTCGAAGAAATAGATGACAATATATCTAGAGAAATTAACGAGATACGGATAAAAGAGCAGATTGAGTTAAAAATAAAAACAGTATCCTCAGATACTGAAGATCTAAAAAAAGCATATGCTAAAATTAGCAATGATTTAGAAGAGATAATCCGTGAACGAAATAAAATTAAGATAAAACATAAATAAAATATTAAAATTCTATTTTATCAGATATTTAAGTGTCTATCAATTTTTTATTTTTTATTCGAAGGAATACTTGAATCTGAAAAAAAGGTACTGTGTAGTGATGGGGTTTAACCTCCTTGAGAACTTCTGAGCATACTGAATATTTGTTCCAGACACTGTAGACTACACAGTACATTTAAATCAAAACAAATTAAATAAAATGAAATGAAAACTGATTAATAAAGTTTAAATAGATGGATGTAGATTTATATTTATGTCTCCGAAATATTCAGGATGGATTGTAAGTATACTGTTCATTTTGTTGGCTTTTATATTAGCAGGATTTATGGTGCTCCATAAGTAATTTCGGAAATGATCTACTTTTCTGAATCAGCTTAATTGTTAAAATTTTCATTCTGTGTGTAAATTTGCCATTTAATTTATCCTTTATTAAATCAAAAATGAGACAAATTCAAAACAGGCAGTAATAAAGTAGCATCCTTGATCCAATTTAGGAAGATCCGGAATGATAATCCAGAAATATGATGATTCAAGAAAGGAAGAAGTCCGTATTCTCATCCTTGATGTCCTGCTGGAACACGGCTTTGAGTATGATAGACTTAAAGATGCCGACCTTAATGACATCAAAGCTTATTACTTTGAAAGTGGGGGAACTTTTTTCGTAGGGATTGAAGAAGGCAGAGTTGTCGGCACAGCAGGTGTTAGAAGGTTTGAAGGTAGTAATCAATGCGAAATCCGGCGCATCTACCTGGATAAGGGGTTCAGGGGAAAGGGCAATGGGAAAAAGCTTTTTTTAGCTGCTCTGGATTTTGCCGAAAAAAATTGCTCGGGTGTCATGCTTAAAACAGATGCAACTTTAACAAAAGCGATAGATATGTACCTGAAGCATGGCTTTACCTTGCAGAAAATTGAAAGAGGGTACCTTTATTTTGAGAAAAAGAGGCTCTAACTCCCGAGTTCCGCTTCGGGATCACAGGAAATCAAAGATTTTCTGGGAGTTGCGATGTAATCGCAACAGCACGATGTCCTTTTCGGTCGCTATGCTCCCTCAAGAGGACTAATTTTCGAGGAAGTTTCAAAAATCGAAATTTTTAAATAAAAAGTTTACTAATTTCGACATAAGTCCTCAGATTAATTACGGGTATGGGGATAGTTTTCAATTTTTCTGTGTGCAGCTTTTATTATGCATTTTTTCTCTTTTTGTGCTGATTTATTTTTCCTCTCAGATACAGCTTTTGCTTTCTCTTTTTTCAAGGGCTTGCAAATATTCAAGGACAGCAAGCACATAGGCTGAATGTGACCAGGCAAGTGGGAGTACGGAAAGTGGTCTGCCTTTATCATCTACCTGTTCAGGCATCAGACCGGTAGGGTGAGCGTGAGATGCACACCAATTAAGAAGTTCAAGAGCTTTGTCAAGGTTTCCGACTGCCGAATGCCACTGAGACAACCAGAGGGTGCAGATAATCCAGCTGTTCATATAACCAAAATAGTTATCGTGAAGATACCTTGCAATTCCTCCGGAGGGCCGTTTAAGTTCTCTTTCGATAGCTTCCATTGTCCGGACAACTCTTGGGTCATCAGGTGGGAGAATCCCGAAGTACCAGACTGCAAATACGGACGAATCCAGGGTAAGATCATTAAGAGAACGTCGGAAACGCTCCTGTTTTTCGTCATAGAGTTTCTTCAGGATGGATTCTTTAATTCTTTCTGCTGCATCACTCCAGCTTTTTGCATTGTCATAATCTCCAAGGGTGCGTGAAAGTTCACTAGCACCTTTGAGGCCAGCATAGACTGTGCAGGCACTGTAGGTATGTACACCTTTTCGTTCTTCCCATAGGTCAAAACTCGAGATTGGAAGGCCTGTTTCTGAATTTATTGCTTTTATAAGATAATTAGCTGCCGGAATTACGAGCACTCTATAATACCTGCCGGTAGTCCATATGTTCTTAGCGATATCCCAATTGTTATAGAGAGCAAAAAGTGGAAGTCCCGTTTCATCCACTTGAATCATAGGCACAGGATGCCACGTACTTCCGAAGTCCCCTGCAGGAGTGTATTTGTGGAGGAAATTGCCTCTTGGAGTAATTATTTTTGAAAAGAACTCGAATATCTCGGTACTTAAGTGATGGTACCGTGCCCTATCAAGTGCAATACAGACCCAGGCTGCGTCCCTGGGCCAGCAGTAGCTGTAAAGGTCTGCCCCAAACTGTTTTATATCCGAATCACATGATGCAATTACGGAGCCATTAATATCCACGTGTGCGACAGTTGCAAGGAGACTTCTGTAAAAACACTTTGAGACTCTTTCCGGGAGCATGTTCATCCTGGTAAATTCCGGAAGAATGGATACTCTTTCAGTAAACGAGTTCCAAAAGTTGAAGTTATGATGAAAAAGAGCAGTTCTTCTAGCCTGTTTTACTCTCTTATGAATTTTAAGGACATTACAATAGTTTTTCCCAAGGACAATCCAGTAATGTACTCTTGTGGCTTCTCCCGGTTTTAGCTCAGGAAGAGTCCAGCCGAGGGTTGAGTCAACCGAGCCGTGAGCGACGGGATTTCCACTCAAAGAAGCGTCGTTTTCCATATCTTTCCATGTGCCTTCAAGTCCTTTCCATTCGGCTGTCCCCACTGCATACTGGTCAAAGACAGGGTCACTGGAATGCAGTAAATAACGGTCTCTCTTATAGTGGATAAGAGTATTTTTGTCGATTACTGCAGTTTCTCCGATTTTGGTTTCAAGAATTCGATAGTTCTGGTTGGAAAAAAGGCGCAGGTGCTTTAATGTATTTGAAATATTCCTTACCTCTAAAGTTCTATAAAATATGTTTACTGATGGATGGACAGTTTCCCAAATTTTTATTCTAAGCCCTATATCAAGATTTTCGAATACCGTTTCTCCAATGTTTGAAACGGCTTCCATAAACGATTCACCTTTCTCGTTTTCAATCGTTTCTGTATTTACTTCTTCCTTATCCTTTTTGTCTTCAGAAAATTCAAGCATGTATGTGCATAAACTTTTCTTAAACTCCGACTTGTATTGCTGCTCAATTTTCCACTTTTCCAGCCAACTGCAGTATAGAGAATCAAGGTCACATATACCGACTTTTATTGAATTCCCATGGTTTTCTAAACCTACGTATGGGAAATAGACGTCCCTTATAGTTCCTTTTTCATCAGCACAAATAAGGATCTTTCCATTTCCGAAAATCAGTGGCCTAATCTCTGACACCTCTTCTCCGTTTTTCCTTAATTAAAACCCACTAAAAATGTTTATGAAACACAAAAATCATATGAGAAAACTTAATCTGCATTCTTTATTCTGGTTTCCGAGTTATTCTAATATTTCGGTTCAAAATTGTTTTCCAGAAAAATCATATGATTATTAAATCTATTAATTCAAACAGTTTAGAGAAAACGAAACTATGAGTGAAAAAAGAGAATTTAGTAATATCTCGTATAAAAGTACGTGGTATGGAAGTGAGATCTACTTAAAAGTAACTTTTAGATAATTATCTAAAAAACCTGCGATTTGTTCTTCAAGGATTAGAAATTTTAATCCATTTTTTGTTTTAGTTATAACTTAATCTTTGTAAAAAAATCAATAAATTAATTCTAATATTTTGAAATTCTTAATAATTTTAAAGTATTGATAAGAAAGTTTATATTTCATGTGTTATTTTCATAAATGCCTTAAAAACGGGAATTTTAATTAAATTACTTATGAACATTGAATGAGTTTTTATTATGGCTTACGTGGAAAAAATATGCCCCATTTGCGGGAAAAAGTTCTTGGTTCTCAAAAAAGCTGAGGAAAAAGCTATCTACTGTACGTTGGCATGCCTGATAGCTGCTCGGAATGGATTCGAATCCAGAGGAATTGTTTCCCCAAGCCTTATAGCTGAATTCTAAACTACGCACTATAAATAAAAGATAAGGAGAATGCCCTTACAAAGGAAGTGTTTTCCACTGTTTCTATTTCAGTGAGTTTCTATTTAATAGTAAGTTTTTTAGCAATTTGAGCTACATGCCTGCCCTGGTGGGGCCATTGCAAGTTCGTTTTCTGAGGGCTGGCGACTTCCATCTCCTCCTGCAATTGTTGATGCCCCGTACGGACTGCCACCTGTAATTTCATCCATCCTCGTTTGCCGCTTTTCGGAATATGGAAGCCCGACAATAATCATTCCAAGATGAAGCAAACTGACATGAAATGAAAGGATTGTAGATTCCTGGCCTCCATGCTGTGTTGCGCTGGAAGTGAATACACTGCCTCTATTCCGACAAAGGCGTCCTGGCTCCATAATCCACCAAGGCCGTCCAGGACGTACGCATCTCAGCAGTCATCATCCCATAGCGAGTAGGAGTTCCGAATATCAATGCATCTGCGCCAGCGAGTACGTCTTTATACATATCACGTGAAAGCACAGGTACATGAGCAAAAAGCTTTTTTGTCTCAGTTGCTCCCATTTTCTCAATTACCTCATTAGATAGGGTCTCAGGTACCTGATATATTCCCACTTCAGCTCCCTCTACTTCTCTTGCTCCGGCAGCTGCGGCTTCTGCCATCTTGTAAATATGTCCGTGAATGCTATGGAAAATAATGTTAACTTTAACCATTTGATCCCTCCTTTATAGCCAAAAATCCCATAATCCCTTCTTAAAAATAGTCTTCTGATACTTATAAATCTTGTTGGCAGATATTAGTTTTCTAACCACATTTAGTTAATTGACTTGCAGATTAAATAATGAAATATATCAAAATAGTTATAAATAAATATGCTGTATAAGCTGGTTATGCCCTCTCTTTCTATTGTAATGCCCTCTATGAATGAAGAAGAAACCATCCAAATTTGCATCGAAAAAGCTCAGTCTATAATAAAAAAATACGGTATAGAAGGGGAGATTATAATTTCCGATAACTCCTCGGACAGAACCCCTGAAATCGCCGCATCTATGGGTGCCAAAGTGATAGGCCCGATAAAGGGGTATGGAAACGCCTATTTAAAAGGATTGGCTGAAGCAAAAGGAGATTACATTGTTATTTCAGATGCGGATGATACATATGATCTGCTTGAACTCGAGAAATTTTTAAATCCTCTTATGTCAGGAGAAGCAGATTTTGTGATAGGGACCAGAATAAAGGGTCATTTAAAAAAGGAGCTATGCCCTGGCTTCACCAGTACATCGGTAATCCTCTATTAACCGGAATGCTTAATTTCCTGTTCAAAACAGATATTTCGGATGCTCATTGTGGAATAAGGGCTTTTACAAAGGAAGCTCTTGAAAAGATGAATCTAAAAACCCACGGTATGGAATTAGCATCCGAAATGGTAATCGAAGCGGCAAGAAGTGGGTTGAGAATAAAAGAAGTTCCTATAACTTATTATTCGCGCATAGCCCCCTCAAAACTGCGTTCTTTCCACGATGGCTGGAGACATGTACGTTTTATGATGCTCTACCAGCCCGTTCCGTTCCTGTACCTTCCCGGTGCTTTTGTATTTATATTGGGTTTATTGATAACAACCTCCCTTCTTTTTACTGGAAGTGCCGCATACAATCGATTACATTCATTTATTTTGGGAAGTATGCTATTGATTATAGGCGGCCAGATACTTGCTACTGGAGTCTACATGAAAACATATGGTCTTATTCATGGGATTTACAGGAATAATTCGTTAGGTAAGGTACTGCTTAATTACCACTCCCTTGAAAGGGAACTGTTTGCAGGCTCATGTATCCTTGGGCTTGGGGTAATTCTTGGGCTGAGAGTTGCCTATACCTGGATCAGTTCCGGATACGGTTCTCTCAAAGAAATCGAGTCTGCAGTAATTTCAATGGTGCTTGCTGCAGTGGGACTCCAGCTTATGTTTTCTGCAATCTTTGTAAGTGTCATGCTTCTGGAAGTCGATACAGACTCGTAAGAGTGGTAAAATGAAAATCGCTTTCGTATACGACGCTATTTATCCATGGGTTAAAGGAGGTGCAGAGATGCGTAATTATGAGTTAGGGAAGCGGCTCTCTGCCAGGGGGCACGAGGTGCATGTTTTCGGGGTCAAATGGTGGGAAGGGGAAGATATTATTAAGTATGAAAATCTGACCCTTCACGGCGTATGCAAAGCTCGCGATCTTTATGTAAACGGAAGACGTTCAATCTCAGAAGCCCTGATTTTTGCTTGGACTTTCTTTCCTGCTCTTTTACGAGAAAGGTTCGACCTCATCGATGTGAGTGTTTTCCCATATTTTTCCATTTTTTCCGTAAAAGCAGTTTCACTACTTAGACAGACTCCCTCTGTGTTCACCTGGCACGAGGTATGGGGGGACTACTGGTATGAATATATGGGAAAGGCAGGTTTCTTTGGAAAGGTAATTGAAAAAATGGTTTCTAAAATTTCAGGTAAAAATGTTGTAGTTTCAGACTGGACTAAAAATCGACTCACATTGCTGGAAATTTCTGAAAAAAATATTACTGTTGTTCCAAATGGGGTAGATATCGAGCTCATCTCCAGGATTGAACCGGAAGGCAGCCAGCTTTCTGCAGACTGCCTGACTCCTCACGATTTTAATGGAAAAATTTATGATGTTATTTTTGCCGGGAGGTTAATTAAGGAAAAAAATATAGATACACTTCTTAAAGCAGTATCTCTTCTTAAAACTGAATTTCCGGATATAAAATGCTGCATTGTAGGTGACGGGCCTGAAAAGGCATCGCTAATGAAACTTGCAAAGAAGTTGGATATTTGTGCAAATGTCAAATTTGCAGGTTTCCAGGAATATGAAGCACTTATCGGAAAAATTAAGGCTTCCAGAACTCTTGTATTGCCATCAAGCAGGGAAGGTTTGGGATGGTTGTTATCGAGGCATTTGCTTGTGGTGTGCCGGTGGTAACTGTAAGGGAAAAGTACAATGCAGCGCAGGGACTTGTAAATGACGGAGAGGATGGTTTTGTAGTTGAACTTGGAAGTAAAGAAATCGCAGATGGAATAAAGAAACTACTTGAAAATAACAAAAGTTGTGCTGAGATGACTGTTTTTATGGGTAAGAAAATTAAAATGTATAGCTGGGATGCTATTGTCCGAACAGCTTTTCTTACTATATATGGAAATGAATAGCATTTAAAGACAAACAGACTTTGTTTTTGTTCACATCCGGGAGTTATATGAGAATTTTACATCTGTCAAAGAAGTACTATCCCATGGTCGGAGGAGACGCGTATGTCGTCAGCAATCTGAAAAAACAGCAAACAAAATCGGGACATATGGTATACGTCTTAACTTCTAACTGTGATGAAATTACCCAGGATGAAGAAGTTTTCAAATTCGGAATAAAGGATAGTTCGGCAAATCTGGACAAAATTACTCCTCAGAGGTTGGTATCCCTGTTTTTTTTATTTTTGTGGGGTTTCGGAAGGATTGGAATATTGAAGCCCAATATAATCCATTCCCATTCCGCAGATATGGGTTTTTTTATTTCTTTTGCAGCTAAATTTTACAGGATACCGTTAGTTAACACTTGCCATGGAATAAGCTTTAACGATAAACAATACTCAACTTTTAAGAGAGGAGCGGAAAAGTTTTTTTTGCGTTATTCCGGTTTTAAGAGAATAATTACTGTGGACGAAAATGGACTTAGGAGTCTTAAAAGTGCAAAATTCGATAATGGAGTTTACATCCCCAATGGAGTTGACATCCATAAATTCGAGAGAAAACATTGAAAAAAACTCAAAAAAAATCAGATTTCTTTTTGTAGGCAGGTTAGAAAAGCAAAAAGGTATTGATGATTTAATAAAAGCAACATATTTATTGAGAAATAATATTGCTAATAGGAATAACAACCACAAAAACGATA
>CAWFUY010000044.1:0-86098 GCA_963818955.1 uncultured Methanosarcinaceae archaeon
GCATTAATATCACTCTGAGAGAATTTTTCTGATAGGTTCTATGCGACAATTAAGGTCACACGATTGCTTTCGTGGCACATAACAACACCTTGACCCTTTCCTCTCTTTGGATCAGCGTCTACTACGACAGGAAGTACTTTAAGTTCAGGCCTTTATCTGACTTCTAATAGAAAGAAACATCTATGTCTACGAGGAGGGCACTCAGTCTTTTGTTATTGTTTATGAGGATTGATTGCGAACACCATAGTAATATTAGTAGTTTTGAGATAGACACAAATTATAGGAATATAGCTGAGACAACATTCACTGTAGTAAAAAAAGTTTGGAGAAACACTTTGGGCAAAGAAGTTTCGAAATCAAGTGAAGGAAATCAAACTCAAACTGATAGTGTATAACATGGACAAAAAGATATTAGAAGTTGTTTAATATGCACTATTTACTGAAGTAAAAGCATGATCATATCACACATAATCGATAAAACAATAGTGAGTATAATTGTCATTGTATCAATCTATTTTCCAAAAATTAATACTGTATAGATTTATATACGGTTTCACGTTAAACTAAATTAGTAATAAAATAAAAATAGCACTAGTTCTATTATATCTTTAAAACTAAAATTATAATGATTTTTACATAAAATTAACCAATACATTAAATTATTTATTATAAAAGCTCTTTAAACTAAAGCTTACATTTTCAAACTTATCTTTTAGAAGATTGTCCTTATAAAAGGTGCTCTTCCTTCTTTAAAAGAAAAACTACAGGAACCGTCTTAATATGTCAGGGAATTACGGAAAAGTATATCTTGTTGGTTCCGGTCCAGGTGACCCGGAGCTTCTCACTCTGAAAGCCCGCCGTCTGATTGATAATGCCGAAGTAGTAATCTTTGATCAACTTCCCGGAAAAGCCATTCTGGACTCAATGCCCGCAAATGCGGAAAAAATAGATGTTGGGAAATATGCTGGCAACCACACTATGACTCAGGCAGAGATCAATGAACTGCTTTTGCAGAAAGCAAAGGAAGGAAAGAGAGTTGTTCGATTGAAAGGAGGAGATCCCTATGTTTTCGGTAGAGGTGGAGAAGAAGCCGAAGTGCTGGCGGCAGAAGGCATTGAATTCGAAGTTGTGCCGGGAATCACTTCCGCAATAGCAGTGCCTGCTTATGCGGGAATTCCTGTGACCCACAGGGAAAGTACCTCGATGGTTACCTTCATAACCGGGCACGAAGATCCGACCAAGCCGGAGAGCGGGCTTGACTGGGAAACCCTGGCGAAGTTTGAAGGAACAATCGTAATCCTTATGGGCGTAAAAATGCTCGGCCGAAATGCTGAAGAACTTATTAAATACGGGAAAGACCCTTCAACACCTGTTGCGGTCATTGAACGAGGCACCAGACCTGACCAGAGAGTAACTGTAGGAACTCTTGCAAATATTGCCGAGCTTGCAAAGGAATACAAAATAAAAGCCCCGGCTATCACAGTTATCGGGGACGTGGTCAAGATGCATGATATACTCGGAGAACAGCATACTACCACGGAATTATAACGAAAGAGTGGATCGGATATTAGGGAATTACTTATTCAAAGTGATTTGGTTCTAAGGGATTAGGTATTATGATCGAAGAACATGAGAAGGAAAAAATGCCCGTCCTTGCAATTATGAGGCCGGAGAGTTACAGAGAAAAATCAGAGGCACTTGCCCGAGAATTTGGTTTTGATCCGATATATGCTCCCATGATTAAGCTTGAAGCCCAGAAAGATGAAGGTTTTGACCCCTTCGTAAGTAGAGTCCTGGAAGAAAAGACAGATTACGTAGTTTTTACCAGCGCAAATGGAATAACCTTTACTCTTGAAAAGCTCTCTGAAAATGAAAAAGCAAGTTTTATCACAGCTCTGAAAAAATGCAGGGTAATAGCAATTGGCCCTAATACCGAAAAAGAACTGATTAAAATAGGGATTGACAAGCCATTTTTGCCAGGAAATTACAGTTCAGAAGGAATTGTTGAAGCTCTTTGCCCGGAGGTAAAAGGAAAAATAGTGGACCTCGCAAGAAGTGCATTTGGTGCCAACAGTTTTAAAAGAAGGGCTTGAGAAATGCGGTGCTACTGTCTTTGATACTCATGTGTATACACTCAGCATTCCCGAAGGAGAGGTGCAGAAAGAATTGATAAAATATACTCTCGCAGGAGAGGTGGATGCATTTGCCTTTACAAGCTCCATGATGGTGAAAGGTTTTATGAAACAGGCTGCGCGACTGGGAGCAGAAGATGCCATTAAAGAGAAATTAAAAGGGACGGTTGTTGGAGCTATTGGAACTCCTACAGGAGATACCCTGAGGAAATATGGCATTAATGTGAATGTTATTCCGGAAGAATTTACTTTCGACGCTCTGCTAAAAGGTATTAAGAGCAAACTTCAGTGACTTTGAGACGTGAAAAAATGATAGGCATTTCAAAACTTTATTGCGGGACTGTTGAACCTTCTGATGCCCTTCGCTATGGTAGGGAATCTAAAAGACTTCCTTCTCATTTATTGCAGTTTTCTAAAGACAAAAAGCCCGTAGTTGTCTGGAACATGACCCGCAGATGCAATTTAAAATGTGTCCACTGTTATGCACAGGCAAAAGATATCGAATTCGAAAATGAGCTTTCGACTGCAGAGGGCAAAAATTTAATAGACGATCTTGCAAACTTCGGAAGTCCGGTGATCCTTTTTTCCGGTGGAGAGCCCACTCTTAGAAAAGACTTGCCGGAACTTGCAGCTTATGCTCGTGAAAAAGGCATGAGAGCAGTAATTTCCACAAATGGGACGCTTATAGATAGAGATTTGGCTAAACTTTTAAAGGATGTCGGGCTCTCATACGTTGGAGTGTCCCTGGATGGGATCAGGGAGACAAATGACAGGTTCAGGGGAGTAAAAGGAGCCTTTGATGCAGCTCTCAGGGGCCTGCATAACTGCCAGGAAGCAGGTATAAAGGTTGGGCTGCGTTTCACCATAAATAAGCAAAATGTCAGGGATATCCCCGCAATCTTTGATCTTATGGAAAAAGAAAACATTCCCAGAATCTGTTTCTATCATCTGGTTTACGCAGGCAGGGGCTCTAACATGGTAAATGAAGACCTCTCCCTCGAAGAATCCAGGCAGGCTGTGGATCTTATAACACAGAGGACAAAAGAGCTGCATGAAAAAAACTTCCCTGCCGAAGTCCTGACAGTTGACAATCATTGCGACGGACCCTACCTGTATTTAAAACTCCTTAAAGAAAACAAAGAAAGAGCTGCAGAGGTATTCGAACTCCTTTCGATGAACCAGGGAAATTCCTCCGGAATCGGAATCGGGTGTGTTTCCTGGGATGGCTCCGTACATGCCGACCAGTTCTGGAGACATTATTCTTTTGGAAACGTACGGGAACGCCCGTTCAGTGAAATCTGGAACGATCTCAGCGATGATTTGATGGCCGGGCTTAAAAATCGAAAATCCCTTATCAAAGCTCGTGGAGATCGCTGCGGCAGATGCAAATGGTTCGATGTATGCAACGGGAATTTCAGAGTACGGGCCGAAGCCGTATACGGGGATGTCTGGGCAGATGATCCGGCTTGCTATCTTACAAAAGAGGAAATAGGGTATGATGAAGTCTGAAACCCACACTCTTCAGACCTTATTTTAGCTTTCGTTTTTTGCATCTTCAAGCGTAATACTCGTTCCTGGCCTCTACCATAGCTTTTATATGAGAAAGAGGGGTCATAGGTGCGATCCCACAGCCTGGAGCAAGTACGTCTACTCCTTCCTCGAGGGCTTTTTTGCTTTCTTCTTTAATCTTTTCAACCGGGCCGGGGAGTAAAACGAAGGGACTTGAGATATTTCCGACAAGCCTTGCCCGGTCTCCAAGCACTTCCTTTGCCTTCTTTACACTGCCAACTTTTTCTTCTACGCTCAGGCCTTCGAAACCGCAGTCTGCCAGATAGTTCAGGATTGAAGTAACATTTCCGCAGATATGCAGCACCGTGACGGAATTGACCTCTGAAGAAAACCTCTGCAATCTTGGTTGGAGCTCATTTTTGAAAGAATCCGGACTCATAAGGTCGGGAGAAGCTACAGGGTCAGCAACCGCAATGATATCGGCTCCGGCAATGACCATTGCATTTGCGTAAGCTATTGTAGCATCGGCCGCAAAATCCAATACCTGCCTCAGGAGTTCAGGCTTTTTGATGGACCATTTCATAAAAGACTTCACACTCGCCAGATCCGAGGCAAGAGTAACAGGACCTTCCAATCCTCCAATGATGGGTACATCTGGCCCTACTTTTTCTCTTATAATTTTTATAGAATCAAGTACCGCTCTGATCCTGCCCATATCAAGCAGGTTTTCAGGCATTTTCATCTCTTCAAGGTCCTTTGTATAAGGATGTGCAGTAACAGAAGGCTGCCTGTTCTTTGTTCCCATATTGACTTCGCAGCCCATAGCTTCGGCAAGCACTGTCAGGCAGTAAGGCACCCTTACTGCTTCAAGCCCGCTCAGCTCATAATTTGCAATTGCAAGCTTTGCCATTTGCTCAGGATCAGAATGAGCCTCCGGCCATGGAGCTCCCACTTTATCCATTAATTCCACAATGCCAGTCTGAGTTACGGAACAAACGGGTACTTTGTCAACTTCTTTTCCTTCCAGCGCGTTTAAAAGTCTCTCTTTCAATGTCATTTCTACCATAATAGATTCCCCTCTATTTTGTTAAAGTTATGAACTCAGAATTTTTTAGACTAATCTTGATGATCCTTTTCTTGATGAAATTTAAATCCTAAGTGCTCTTAAATCTTTAGTGATTTCTTGAGTATTCCTTTTATCTTTAAATTACCTGAACCCCAGGTAAATAAGATATTGAGATTCATCAGCGACAAAAAGTTGCCTTAAAACCAAAGTCCTCCTCCCTTATTGACGATATATCTATTGTTTATGTTATATGATTGTTTGGGAATAAGGAGTCGCCATAAATAACTTATTGAAAAACTGCCGTTTTCAGGATTAACCTGCAGTTCATTACATATAATATACATAAGTTATATAAAAAAGTTAATTTTGTCAGAAAGCATCATTTAGTCCTTAAATTTGACTTTACAGATTATATAATATAAAGTATATCCAATATTATTTTAGAGAGTTTGAATCTGGAATTAAAGTAAAAAAGCCAATCTTTAATTAATTTACCCTCCTATTATTAATAAAATTTGATAATATCACCTTAAAAGTATTCCTCTGTGTTTTTTAATGACATCTTTAAGTATTGAAGATTAAAAGGTAATTCCGGAGGGGACATGCAGGAAATAGAAGTCAAACCGCTAAGAATTCTCGGCATATCAGGAAGTCCCAGGAATATGGCAACTGATTTTCTGGTTCAGGAAGCGCTTCGAGTTGCAAAAGAAAAATATGGTGCAGAAACAGATTACTTTTCCGCTAAAGGGAAAAAATTGAATTTCTGCATTCACTGCGATTTCTGTATAAGGAAAAAAGAAGGCTGTGTTCACAAGGATGACATCTCGGCTGAGCTGTATGACAAAATGATCTGGGCTGACGCCTGGATAATAGGTACTCCAGTTTATCAGGGAACAGTCAGTGCCCAGACTAAAACAATAATGGACCGATGCAGAGCCGTTGTTGCTAGAGACCCGAAGGTCTTTCAAAATAAGGTAGGGATGGGAATAGCAGATGGAGGAGACCGAATAGGCGGACAGGAGCCGTCCATTCAGACTATCCTTAATTTTTACGTTATCAATGAAATGATCCCTGTTGGAGGGGGCTCTTTCGGAGCAAATCTAGGGGGAACTTTCTGGTCAAAAGACAAAGGAGCAGAAGGGGTTTCCGAAGATTCCGAAGGTATGAGGAGCCTCAGAAAAACTCTGAAGAACCTCATCCGGACAACCCAATTAATAAAGAAAGCTGCAGAAACTTAAAGCTAAAGCTGAATTCAAGGCAATCTGATATGAAGTAGTTCTCAGAAGTTCATTGTTTCAGAGGAGAGGTATTTTTATTTAAGAAATATCATTAATAATCGAAATAAATGGAGTAGTAAATCAATTGAACGTTTAATTGATTAAAAAGAGGGTGTTATTTTGATAGAACCGTTAGGCAAGAAAGTAAAGCGCATAGCATGGGGAATAACTGGTTCCGGAGACCAGATGATTGAGACCTATAGCGTTCTGGTGGATATTAAGGAACGAACCGGGGTTGAAACAATGGTTTTCCTGTCTAAAGAGGGCGAGACTGTAATGAAATGGTATCATCTGTGGGATAAAATTCAGAGGGATTTCCCTAACTTCAAAGTAGACGCAGGTCCCAACTCTCCATTCATTGCAGGGCCGCTGCAGATGGGATATTATGATTTCCTGCTAATAGCCCCGGCAACAGCTAACACGGTGGCAAAAATCGTATATGGGATTGCTGATACCCTTGTAACAAATTCAGTTTCTCAGACTGCAAAAGGAAAGACGCCCATATTTATCCTGCCTGTAGACCTTAAGAGAGGAACTGTAAAAACCTCTGCACCCAACGGCAGAACTTTTGAGCTTACAATGCGCGAAGTAGATGTTGAAAACTCTGAGAAGCTCTCGCGGATGGAGAACATTACAGTACTGGAAAGTCCATATGATATCTTCGACATCGTCGGACTTGAACGGCCTACTGAGGACATTACTCAGAAATATAAAGACCGCACGAAGAAAAAGAAAAAGGAAATCCAAGCATAATAGGTCTGATAAAGTTAAATAAGGTGGAAAAGCCTTAAAAATTCTAAAAACTTGATAATCTGAAAAATTAAAATGGATAACCTGAAAGGCTGAAAATACGAGGGGAAAGGATATGAGAAGTGCATATCAAGATGTAGTAGAAGAAGTGAAAAATCTTAAGGGGATCGAAGAAGCCATTGCTCTGGCAATTGAGAGGGAGATTGAGGCAAGAGATTTTTATCTTAGTAAAGCGGCCTTAATGGACAACCCGAAGTTAAGAGAACTCTATGAAGAACTCGCCAGTGAGGAAAAAAAGCATATTGACTACCTGGAGACCTATCGTAGCAAAAAAGAATTGCCAGTTGTCACCACGGAGATGCCCAGTGGTCAGTCTTTCACCCCTGAGTTTAATCAGGCTCGAACAAAAGGAGGGGAAATCACACTTGGAGATGCGGGCATCCTAGTTGCAGCCATGAGACACGAGCGGAAAAGTGAGGATTTTTACTCCGAGCTGGCAAAAAGAGTCGAAGATAAGGACCTGGGAGATTTCTTCCGGATGCTATCAAGATACGAGAGATTACACTACGAGATGATTGATGAATACCTGGAGGCCCTAACAAGTTTCCGGATGCAGACCTGAAATAAAAAATGGAGAAAAAATATAAATTCTTTTATCTGTTAATTTAATTCTTTTATCTTTAATTTAATTTTTTATCTTTTAATTTTTTTGTCTAAATTTTACCATTTTTCAAACCCAAAAACTCATTCTTTTTCAAACTTTTTTCTGAGATTTCAAGCGCAAAAGCCATAAGGTTTTAAAACCGCTGGACTGCGACTTTATCAAAAAATACTTTCACTCTGCTTGGCTGATTTTAATAAATACTGAAGTAGTTATTGAGTTTAGAGGTAAGTACATGGAAGAAATATTCAAAGGATTGGTTGAACGTGCTCACTATTATGAGCAGTTTGAAAGCTTTAGAAACACATATCTCACTGGGCAATTTGGGAACGTCCAGCTAATGAGTCTTAAAGTCAGAGCTTTAATACCAGTATAAAGTGCCACACAATGATAGTGTCTGCACAATGTAGATGTCTGCACAGTAATAAGTAGTGTCTACACGGTGACGAAAACAATAATAAGCTGCAAAATCTCTCAAATTGTAAAACTGAAAAGTGAGTTTAAGATGAAATCTGTGGAAAAATTACATTTTAAGGAGGTAATTGGCGGAAAATTACCTTCTAGCTCAAACTCACTTTTCAACAGTTTTCAATTCTGACTTCAGATCCTGTCCCAATTCTACTCTTGAAAAATTACCGCTCGTGGGAAGTTCCATATAAAAAGCGGTTTTAGTGTCAATCAAGGCAGTTCCGTTACCAAGCTCAAGCTCAAGGACATGTCCTCCTGTGCTCCTGTTTAAGGCAATAAAATGAAGATGGTAACCTGGAACATTAATGCCCCTGGCGTATTCCGGAGTCTTGAACCCAACGAGTGTGCCGCTTACATTTTTAAATTCAAAGACAGTCTGATTAGAGACAACATCCGCAAGTTTGCGATATGGTTTTTCCTGCTTCGGTACACTGCGCACCTTCAGGTATGAAAAGTTTCCATTAACTTGGATGGCATAAAAAAAGTTTTCAGAAGGCAGGTCTCGGTCCAGGTACTGCTCAAGTTCCGTCAGGTTCATTGGTTTTTCAAGCCGATAACCTTCGTCGGCTTCAAAATGGGTAACCGTGGCAAACGGCGTAGTCATATTGTCAGAAACGGAATATGCGACCCCATCGGTTTTGATTTGATAGTAATTTCCATCAAGGGCCAGCATTTCTCCATCAAGTCCGTCGATAGTGCCGATTCCGAAATCTCCGTGAGTTTTTAGCTCTTTAAAAGACAATGCTCCATCGTAAACTCCTTGAAGCAAAGCATCGATTGTCGAGACCTGATAGAGAGAATCAGTTCCGATCCCATGTGAGCCGGAAATTGAATTTTCCCCGCCTTTTTGCTCCCCTGAGAGCTTATCGGAGGATTCTGTGCAGCCGGAAAGAAGAATGCATAAAATAATTGAAAAAATAATGAAAAAACTTTTTTTGTTCATTTTATCCATTTAAATACTTATTACAATTTTTATATTTAAACACTCCCTAAATATTTTAGTGAGAACATTTTTAATATTGTATGGTAATTACTTAAATGTTTTAGAGGGATTTAATATACAGCAAAACTATCTATTTGCTCTTTTATTTCGGCTCCTTTGTTTTTGTATTTTTAACATATTCGGCAACCGCATTCCCAACTTCAATCGTGCTGGCCTTACCTCCCAGATCAGGAGTAATAACCTTTTTTTGTAGTACATAGGCTATTGCATCATCAATAACCGAAGCACGACTATCTCCCATCCATTCAAGCAACATTTTTACGCAAAGGATTGCAGCAAGAGGGTTGGCAATACCTTTTCCTGCTATATCGGGGGCACTGCCATGCACTGGCTCAAAAAAAGCATATTTTTCCCCTATGTTTGCACTGGGAACAAGGCCAAGGCTTCCAACGAGCGCCGCACACATGTCACTCAAAATATCTCCGAAAAGGTTTGTCGTAACTACAACATCATATTTCTCAGGGCGCATTATAAGACTGTAAGCCATTGAATCAACCAGCATATCGCTGTACTCTACTCCAGCCGTACTGGCGGTCTGCCGGCAGACATCAAGGAAAAGCTTATCGGATTTTAAAACATTGGATTTATGGACAATTGTCACTTTGTTTTTTCTATTTTTTGCAAGTTTGCACGCGTATGCAGCAATTCTCTCCGAGCCTTTCCGGGTGATAATCCTTTTTGTCCAGGCTAGCTCAGGTCCGATCTCCTCAATCCCCGAATACAGCCCTTCTGTGTTTTCCCTGACAATAACAAAGTCAAAATCGTTCCTTCCCGTAACGCCAGTTATACCTGGGAGGGGTTTGATAGGTCTTATATTGGCGTAGAGGTCCAGTTCCTTTCGGATAGTCAGGAGTATGCTCTTGTAATTAGGATCAGGAACTGTAGTTATTGCTCCAAAAAGAACTGCATCACATTGTTTTATGAGCTCGATATCTTCATCGGACATCGCAGTGCCTGTTCTCTCCCACCGGGCATAGCCTAATTCGAGCGGCAATTTTTCAATTTCGAGTCCGAAAGCATCAAGGACTTTAACGGCTTCAGGGATAACTTCTCTGCCAATCCCGTCGCCTTCAATTACAGCAAGCTTCATGTTACTGCATCTATGACTTGAAGTATATGAATCTGCTGCAAATTTTTCAGATATTGAATGGAATTTTTATACCTGAAACAAGTGTTCTGCAAGGATTTTTATGCCGAGCCCTATAAGGATCAAGCCGCCAAGAATTTCAACCTCGTTCTCCAGAAAGTGGCCTATTCTATACCCAAGGATGGCTCCGCAAAATGACATAAAGAAGGTTACGCAACCAATAATAGCCGCAGGCTCAAAAACAGATGTTTTTAGGAAGGCAAAGCTAATTCCTACAGCCAGGGCATCGATGCTTGTTGCAATTGCAAGCATAAAAAGCATCCGATAACTGAGGGAAGCTGCCCTTCCGTCCGGGCTCCCGTAAAAAGCCTCATAAATCATTTTTATTCCGATAAAAACCAGAAGGCCAAAAGCAATCCAGGAGGCATAAGCTGAGACAAAAGACTGTACTAAATTACCTCCAAGCCAACCAATAATGGGCATTAGAGCCTGAAAGCCTCCGAAAAAGACAGCTAGTTTAAAGGCATCTTTTACCCGAAAAGGCCTTATCATGGTACCGCTGGACATTGAGACTGCAAAGGCGTCCATTGAAAGTCCCAGGCCTAACAGGAAATCGGTTAAAAAAGGCATTGATTAAACTCCAAGTTCGTTTTTCATAAATCTTATGAGACAATAAAGACCTAATATATTAAGTTGTCTGAGTTAAACTGGTTCTATACTGAGGATAACCCGAAATCCAATGTTTAAAGGAAAAACAAGAAAATCAGGGTATAAACAGTCCGGAATCCAAAAAAAATGTCATTAAACAAAAAGAGACGAATAGGGAGTTTATCTTTAAAGTTCTGTCCCGATTCTCAAGTGTTTGGAAGCCTGTCTGCCAGCTTCCTGTACCATTTCAGCTCTAAGGACCTCGAGGTAAGACCTTGATTCTGAAAGTACCCGAATGCTGTTATTTAGTTTGGCTAGAAGCTCAATCTGAGCATCGAGCTCTTCGCTATTTCCTGCTTCAGGAACTTCGTCAATTGGTAGAGATTCGCCTTGAAGTTCAATTGCAAAAAGCACATTATTTATCATTAGATCAAATTTTGAAATGCTTTTGTCAAGAACCACACTATGGTGAGTTTCTCTTTCTTCAAAGCTAATAAATTCTCCTGAAAAGTCATTTATGCCTGCTTCGGTAGTATTATGAATTGATTTTTTGAGTTGTTCAAGTATCTCAGTCATTTTAGACACTCCTTCAAAAATCAGCCAGATTCGTAATAATCCACCTCATATGTTATTTTATTGGAGATCAGTCTGGAGTAACTTCTACTCTCTTGAAGGCTCTATTTTTTAGAGAATATCTCTCTTACAAGGGGGGATAAATTAAAAGTTAAATTTTGGGGGTTCTGACTCTTCTTATCCTTTTTGAAATTAGATAATAAATATCTCATTAACGTATAAAGCTTAAAGAAATTATGTTCCTTATTTGAGCATAGTATAATGTTACTTATTTGAGCATAGTATAAGTTGCATATTGAGATAGTATAAGTTGCATGTTGAGATAGTATAAGTTGCATGTTGAGATAGTATAAGTTTCCTGATCCATGTCTTGGATATCGGGAGTTCGCTTATATTTAATTCACACGCGTTAATTATAGATATATACAAAAATTATATAAAACTTAAAGAATAACCGTTACTTACTACAAATAATTATAACAATATCTATGCAGTTAATGCCAGAAGATTAGACATTTAAAATAAAGAAAAATGCTTAACGTCACTTTCTTTTTTAGATTAGAAGTTTTTCCTGAGACTCTTTACAAGGTTCCTTATGGCTTCAGCAACCTGGTATTCTGATGCCCCCCAGTGGACAACAATCCCTTCAAAACCGGAAATATTAACTAATCCCTGATTTTTCAGATCTGCAGCAACGTGTGATAAACGGTTTTGAAGGAACCACTATATCTGATTTGAAAGGACATATATTTATAAAGGAGCACTTTAAGTGCGGAAAACGAATCTCGAAAAGTGTCTTCGAAATCTCGCAGCCAACAAGCAGGTGTCCGTTTTCAGTTAATATATCCGAATCAAGGCATTTTCCTTGAAGTCCGGCAGCACTGCAGGGAAAAACAGTGTTTTTTCCTTCGAATTGTCGGAGGTCAATTATTTTTTCTGAAAACCGGATTTGCAGGTCGCCAAAAATTCCACTGGCTTCGAGTCTTCTTACAACAAGGGAGAGCCAGGATGGCTCAGGGGGAGCAATATCAAGTATCTCTATTTCAAGGATGCTTGAGAGGTCAGGGTAGTGAACAAATGTTTTATGTTTGTCGATACCTGTAAATATCACAGTATTTACCTTGCCAGTACAAAGTTTTGCAGCAGTCTCGATAAGAAGTGTGCGATCTTTTATATTGAGTTCCTTACCGTATTTGATTACCTCTTCTCCCGAAGCTATCATTTCGAGTGCTTCAACCTTTCTAAGCAGATCCCCTCCGCTTTTCTTTACATAACAAATCCTATACTCTACACTGCCTGTTTTGAGATTTTCGTTTTCAATAATCAGATAATCGGTCAGGAAATAAATCGGCTGCTTCAGCACATGAAGTGAGAGCCTTTGTTACCCCCACATGCTTATATTCTTCCGGGAAAATCATAGGTATCATTTTTTTAGTTTTAGGTTTTTTCTTGTTCGGATTGGATTTTTTTCCTGTGGGCTACAAGTCCGCCATCGGTAAGTATATCAAGCAGGAAATCCGGCAGTTTGTTTCCTTTGAATATTTCTTTATCCGTAACTGTAATTTCCCCTTTGAGAAGATCAATTCTTACCTCATCTCCCCCCTGGCAATCGACATCAGCTTCCAAAAGAGGCAGGCCGACATTTATCGCGTTTCGGAAAAAGATCCTGGCAAAAGACTTTGCTACTACACAGCCTACTCCTGCGTATTTTAAAGCGAGAGGAGCCTGTTCCCTTGAAGAGCCACAGCCAAAATTAGTGCCTGCAACTATAACATCCCCAGGCTTAACCTTTTTTGAAAATTCCGGATCAACGCCTTCCATTGCATGAGCCGCAAATACCTGCATGTCTTTGGTACGCAAGTATTTCCCGGGTATAATTACATCAGTGTCAATATCGTCTCCGAATTTCCAGACGCGCCCGATAATAGGATTTTCCATCACACTTCACCTGAAAAGTAAATTTTTTGTAGTTTATCTAAAAAACGGAATAAAGGAAAGGAGAAAAATATTTCAGCAAGTAAAAATGTTTAGGAGAGTGCATACCGCACACTCCATGCATTACTTCATATTGACGTCAGACTTTAATCTCTTCTCCTTTCAGCACGGCTTCTTCCTTTACTCTGACTTCTTTTTCCGTAGTTCCGTAACTCAGTTTATATGGCCCGGAAGGTGCGGTATCAAACTGCGTTTCTCCTGTAATCGGGCCCTCTGTTGAATACGGAACTGTGAATTCATACCTTCCCTGAGAGTCCGAGCTTGTTGATTGCGAGTATTCAAAGGTTCTATTCTGCCCGGTAACAATCGTAGCCTGAATGTTAACTTTCTCATTGGGGGAAGCTGTCCCGGTTATATTTGCACCTTTAACATACTCGAAAACCTTGACATATCCGGTGTTTACTTCCGGGATGTTGCCTTCGAAGAATAAATTGTAGACCTGTTTATATCCGGTTTCAACAGTTTGATCTGCCCAGGTCTCATGTACCATACGATAGTGCTTCAAGCCATTTCCGTCAAAGATATGTAATTTTGCTTCCATTGAGTTGAAATAGCGATTCGAAGGCAGGTACTGATAACTGCTTCCTGTCCAGTAAGGCTGGAAATATCCACTTGTATCAAGTGTCCATTCCGGCATTGCCATAAATATCTCCGTAGCCATCCTTATGTCGGACATAATATATCTTGCACCCATCTTGTCCGGTCTTGGGTCTACAGCTTTAAGCAATTTGTTTGCTTCATCTTCCGATTGGGCTGTGAAAAACGATGCGGCTCCGGGCTGGTTAGTTTCATTAATACTTCCCCGGCGCCCTCCTACTCCGGCCTGGAAGGGATTAGCATTGGGCAAGCGATGTCCGATAACTTCAATATAATGGCCATAATCCCACCATGACATAACACCGTATGCCGTATCCGGATAATTGAAAGTTTCTCCATTTTTCGGAACATCATATATACCATTGAAATCCATCCCGGGATCCGGTGTATGCGAACCAAGCCATGTACATGCTTCGTACCATTCGTTATTAGGATCATTTGAGCCACCTGTATATGGCATTGCAGCTTTATATACCGGAATAATCAGGACAAAAAAGATAGCAATAACCGCAAGGACCTGTTCTATTTTGAAGAATTTAAGAGAACGTGGAATATCTGCAAAAGATTTCACGTTAGCTTTAAACTTTTCATCTAACTCGCTCCATTTAACCTTTTCAAGCAGCAGGCCTCCTACATAGGCAGCCATAATTGAAGCGTTTACGGAGTAATAATATGCATAGCGGTTTTGACCGTAGTTTGCAAAAAGAATTAGAGCAGTCCAGACAAGAGCCAGCACTTCCTCAGATCTCATCTTTCGAGATATTATATTTGAAATCAGGATTAGAATTCCAAGGAGTGAAGCCAGGAACATATATGGTGTAAAGTTTCCATAAGCTTTAGACAGAGTGAAAGAACCGCCATCATAAAACAAAGAAGAGGCTTCAGCAATTGTGGATGGTCCTCCGGTCTGAATTCCAAAAACCATATTCGGAGCGCCAATTACCGTGGAATAAAGTGATGGAGCAACGAAGCTTAATATTATCAATCCGAAAGCAGTGATTCCGAATAGTGCCAGGGGATAGTAACGAGAATCCAAATTTCTTTTTTTGAAAGCTTTTTCAACATAACTCATGGCTACAAAACTGATCACCACTCCAAGAGCAACAATGACGGTAAACCATGAATAGTCAAAAACATTAGCAAGTCCAAGCTCCGGGTGGACAGAGGGTAATATGAGTAGTGCACTTATGAAAAATGTGGTAATTCCTACAATCCCAAGGTAGTCGCTTGACTTTTTAAGTAAATTGTTAAGAATATACTGAACTACAGCATAAGTCAGAGCGATGAATGCGAAAATAGCAGCACCAGGCCATGAAAGCTGGTATGCCGAATACATTATGCCGGCAAGAACAGAATATATCAAAGGCTCTTTGAGAATGTCAAATTCTCTATTGAATACATGCTCAAAAGTCAGATTATTTTTCCTTGCAGTGATCAAAGCCAGCATGAAAAACATCATGAAAAAAGTACTGAATAGAACCTCTGCCACGTGATGGTCTGTAAAACCTATCATTGAACGGGATAAAAATTGTCCGGGAGCAAAAGCGATCAGAATTGCAGCCAATATCCCGGTTTTGCGACCTCCGAGATATTTTCCTATATAATAAACCGGAACAACAGTAAGAGCACCTAGAACTGCTGGAAAGTATGCTCCTACAGTGTTCACAAGTTCAGAACTAGGATGTCCCATACCCAGAATTAGGGCAGGTATAGCAATCATCTGGTCGAACAACGGACCAAAATGTATATAGCTGCCGTAAGGGTAGTTTGTTAATGGATTATAAAACATTCTCTTGGGATAATTAGCAAGAAGAGCGCTTACAGTCCGCATGTGATACCAGGCATCATTGGTTGCAAACTTCACAAGCCCATTGGATAAGAATACTGATTTTGCCGGAAGTATTCTAATCCAGAGAGCTGCAAGACAAATTATCGCAACTGCCAAGGTATAAGGCAAGCTGGATTTTATTTTGGATTTTAATGTTGATACAGGACGATCCTGAGAATTCATAACAATCCCTTTTTAGGAAGTAGGTACATTTTATAAGGTGGTAACTTTGCAATTATATATATATTTTATGGGAAAAGAAATTACACCGTTTCTATTAATTCAATGTAACTGTTTATAACCTTATCCCATTTCTGATCAGGGGCTTCGTAATGTTTTCTTTTTTCGAGAAATTTGGGAATGGCTTCACAGATAGAACTGACATCACCTGGAGGAACAAATAAGGTTCCTTCGTAGTTAGCCATTGATTCCCTCAAACCGCCTACTTCGGAAACCACAACCGGTTTTCCAAAAGACATGGCGATGTGAGCTATTCCACTCTGAGAAGCTCTTAGATAAGGCAAAACCACTACATCTGCAGCACTGAAATATAGACTTACTCGTTCATCGGGAATGTACTCGTCTACGAGCGTGATTCGCTCTCGGAGTGTGGAATCTTTGATCTGGTTAAGCAGTTCATTGCGGTCTTCCCAGACTTCTCCCACTATAAGCAGTCTGCTTTTCTCGAGAATATTCGTGGGAAGCTGCTCAAAAGCGCTGATCAAATAAGGAATTCCCTTATATTTTCGAATTAAACCGAAAGAAAGAATGACGAACTCGTCATTTATCGAAAGGCTTTTTCTTGCTTCTTTTAAGTCAAGTAATTTTCCGTACTGGTCATAGAGCCCATGGGAGATCACGTGGATCTTGTCAGGGGAGATAGCGTACCTTTCGGCAACTAGCCTCTTATCAGATTCGGAATGAGTGATATATGCAACGAGGTTTTTGCGAAGTATTTTTCCGGTTACTTTTGAATACACACGGATAGGGAGGATGGATTCCTCAAGCGGGTCAACAACTTCGTGGAATTCAACTATAATTTTTGGTTTATATGATAGATTCGCAAAAATTTTCAACAGGAGTTGCATATGTGCAACCGAAGAGGTCCACCACTGTAAAATTATGATATCAGGCTTATGTGTTTTTATAAAGCGGAAGGCCTGGGCCCACGTCAATGGATTGTTATAATCCATTCCATCAAAGACCGGAATCCCGGGTGAAAAGTTCAGGTTTGAAATATTCTTTCCTACATGGGATTTTCCAGGAAAAAGAAAGGTTGGCAGCAACTGCCTGAAACAGATGACTGAAACATCTTTTTTAGAAGACATCGCATTTGCCAGACGGATGGTGTAATAACTGATACCGCTTAAAAAGCGTTTTGAAGGTCCGACTATGCAAATTTTACTATGTGACACCATTTATTCCATTATAACATTATCTTTATATTTAAGCTAATGCATTACTCGTGCATTACTCGTGCATTACTCGTTTGAGAGAGGTTAAATATTGAAGATAGCCCAGATTTGTCCTCGCTATTCTCCTGATATCGGAGGAGTGGAAACGCATGTCAAAGAGATTAGTGAAAGGCTGGTTAATGCCGGGCACAAGGTTGAGGTTATAACAACTGATCCCACAGGAAGATTAAACAAACAGGAAACGATAAATGGGGTAAAAGTCGTCAGGTTCAGATCTTTTGCACCGGGAAATGCATATTACCTGGCTCCTCAGATCCTGTTTTATCTAAGAAACCGCAAATATGACGTAATTCACATGCACAGTTACCATGCACTTCCTGCTTTGTTTGCAGCCCTCGGTAAAGGTCAGGAAAAGCTGGTTTTTACACCTCATTATCACCGAAGCGGACATACTCCTTTTCGAAACTTACTTCATAAGCCATACAGATTTTTGGGAAAAATCATTTTTTCAAGAGCAGACTACATAATTTGTGTATCCGAGTATGAAAAGAAACTTGTTGAATCGGATTTTAAAGTAGGAGGAAAAATAGTAAAAATTCCTAATGGGATAAACCTCAAAGAATTCAAAAAAATTAAGCAGGAAAAAAATTCCACGGAAAAAAACTCCACAGGAAGAAACTCCGGGAAAAGAAACTCCGAAAGAGAAAATTCTTCTCTACGTCGGTCGTCTGGAAGAATACAAAGGGGTACAGTATATTATTCAAAGCTTGCCTGAACTTCAGGAATTCAGGTTAAAGGTCATTGGAAAGGGACCTTTTGAAACAGAACTGCATGATATTGCAAAGAACCTTCAAGTTGAGAATAAGGTAGAATGGTTAAAAGAACTCTCCAGAGAAGAACTGCTTGACTGTTATGCAGACGCGGATATATTTTTGATGCTCTCTACTCACGAAGCATACGGAATAACAGTTGCTGAAGCTTTGGCTTCAGGAACTCCCTGTATAGTTGCAAAAGGAAGCGCACTTGAGGAGTTTGTTGATGGAATTCATTGTCTTGGGTTAGACGAGCCTAGCAACATAAAAAGCATAATCAAATTAATACATCAGGCGGAAAATTTGAAAAATAACAGTGAATTCATAGTGGAGAAGCTTAGTATTTATGATTGGAATCAGGTAACTAAAGAAATTGAAAATGTTTACAGAAAACAAACTTTAGCAAGGTAATCCTAATTTTATATTTCGATTTTTTTACATTTTGAACAGTCTTTTGTGTTGGCAAATTTAAACCCGGTGCAACATTATTCGCATCTTAAACGGAGATTGTCACGCACGTAAGTGCGGCCTTCCCTTTATTATTTTAAAAAATAGAAACTAATAAATAGCAGCAAAAGGTTTTGAGATCCAAATATTCACAAATTATTAAAGTTTTAATTCTTCATTTCTTTTTTTCAGTATTTTGGAAAGGCCCGAGCTGCGCTCGGTAGGCCGATTCCTGATAGTGAAATGGTTTTTTGGCTAAGTTCTTATGTTCGCTTTTTCCGGTGGTTCTGTGTAGTTTCAGGAGTTACTAAAATTATTAAGATTAGTACATAGTTGGTCCTGCACATAGTAATACGAGTTTTAAAAAATTATATGTTGACTTATTTGAATTTAGGACATTACATATTATAATCTTTTTCGCTTTACGAGTTCTTAGATTAACGTTCAATTATTTAACTGTTGAATTAATTTGAATTTCAACTAAAAGGACTGCATGATCTGACATCTCTTCAGATTTTTTTCCTGTAAATATATAATGGTTTGATTCTAAAATGTACTTCGCGTCAAGAATGTCAAAATGCTTACTGGTAAAAACGTGATCTATCCGTCGTTCACTCCCGTTATTAAAACTCTTAAAACTATAACCCGAAATGGGCATAGCGTGTTTCCAACCAATGTATTTGAGTTGCTTTATCGGATTGCCAAATTTTGCTCCTTTATCATTAGGATCGGTATTGAAATCACCCATAATGACTAGCGGACGTTTATTATCTGATCCTATTTCTAGAATCCAATCCCAAAATCGACGTTTTCTGATAGTTTGCTCTTTGGAATCGGAGTAACAGGGTATACGTAATCCAAGGATATCAAATCCCTTCTCAGGTAGACTAACATACAATACATTTGAAGGAGTTGATTTTCCGATCTCTTCTGGAACAAAGATATTCCTGTTTTCTAACGGTGTATTCGAAGCAATGAAAATTTGATTTTCTCCATGCACTCGCACTGTCTTAACATGATATAAAAACCCATTATTAGTGAGCTGTTCAATGAATGTTTTACGTGATAAACTATGAACATATTCAGTAAGTACAATGACATCTGGTGATAGCGATGCGATAGCTTCAGCCATATGATCTGGAATGCTTTTTTCTTTTGTACGATGATTGATATTCCATGTTAGTAATTTCATTATTGTCATTCCTTAATATAGCAGTGAACATAACTGAGTAGTCAATTGATATGGCGATTTTCACGCACGAGGTGAGGCTAAATATTATTAATTCACGAAGGGAAGATAATAGTTTACAGAATGAATGTTTCTATATCTGAATACTCACAAAATATTAGTGATTTTAAATTCTTCTATTCTTATTCAGTATTTTTGGAAAGGCCCGAGCTGCGCTCGGTAAAAAAGACCGGTTTCTGATAGTGAATATGGTTTTTTTGGTTAAGTTCTTCATTTTCTTCTTATTCTTTACTTTTAGGCAAATTTTCCTAAGATTCGTACTTCAAATGATGCTATATGGCAGCTACATAGCATTTACTTTGACCTTCATATGAGGGGCTGCTCAAAACTTTAAAAAAAATTTGAGAAACTTACAATCCTTTATTTTAAAGCTTTAATTTTCCAGCCTGAAAGTTCAAGCATCTTATCTATATCTTCACGGGCAGCTTCTTCGGGTTTCTTGTTACTTTGCAGAACCATAGGTTTACTTCCGGTTTATTAATCGGGGCTGGCAGTAAATATTCATATTGTAATCCTTTCGAGGCTTAAAACCTTTACTAATTTAATTAAAAGATCGAAATCTCTAAATATGAAAAATCATATTAATATGAATTAAATGATTTATAATTTATTGATTCAAATGATTTACATGATTTTCATGAATTTAAATGATTTACATTATTTTACGTGATTCGCATAAAAACAGGCAGGTGATTAAGTATGGATATTCCGTCAAAATGTAAAGGTAAACACATGTTCGGTAGCGTAAAGGTTGGCGAGAGGGGACAGATCGTCATACCAAAGGAAGCAAGAGAGATTTTCGGGATAAAGCCTGGGGATTTGTTATTGGTTCTTGGAGATGAGACACGAGGTCTTGCTCTCGTAAAAGCTGATGATATAAAGCAAATGGCACTCAAAATTCTCGAGAATGTGGATAAAACAGAAGAAGAATAAGTCGTGAAAAATTCTGGTGTGAATTTTGAACGAATTGAGATGTGAGTTAATCCGAATTTTTGAATTAATCCGAATTTGTGAGTTAATCCGAATTAAGTGTTAATAAGGTAGGAGAATGAGACTTATGAAAGCTTTAGCGATCAATTCCAGTCCTCGTAAGGGGAAAGGGAACACGGCTCTAATTCTCGGTCCATTTCTGGAAGGCATGAAAGAAGCAGGAGCTGAGGTGGAACTCTACTATACAAACGATCTTAAAATCAATCCCTGTCAGGGTGATTACAGTTGCTGGCTCAAAACGCCGGGCAAATGCATACATAAGGATGATATGTCCTGGCTGGCTCCGAAAATAGCCGAGGCGGACATCCTGGTTCTGGCTTCACCTGTTTACTGCGATGGGATCACCGGACCTATGAAAATGTTGATGGACAGACTTATTCCGGGAGCTGAGCCTTTCTTTGAGATTCGCGAAGGCCATATAAGGCATCCGCATCGTCAAAAGGAGAACCGGAGCAAGAAGATGGTACTTGTCTCTAATTGCGGTTTCTGGGAAACGGACAACTTCGATCCTTTACTGGTCCACTTAAAAGCATACTCAAAGAATGCCGGAGTGGAGTTTGCCGGAGCCTTGCTCAGACCCCATGGCCCGTTTCTGAAAGCCATGCTTGAGATGGGTGCTCCGGTGAATGACGTTCTGGAGGCTGCAAAAGATGCCGGCCGCCAGATAATTCGTGATGGCAGCATGTCCTCCGAGACTTTGAGCATAGTGAGCCGCGAGCTTTTACCAATGGATACGTACATTCAGATTGTCAATCAGAACTTCCACGAGCGTCTGGAAGAATCAAAAGAACCTGAGAAATGAGGAACCATGTATCTCTGGAATCCTGAGGATTATCAAAATCATTCGTCTGCTCAGGAGAATATTGCTCAAGGTATAATTTCAGGGTTAGATCTCCGGGGAAATGAACACATCCTTGATATCGGCTGTGGAGATGGAAAGGTCACTCAAAGCTGGCTGACTTAGTACCTCAGGGACGGGTGCTGGGAATTGACAGCTCAAAGGAAATGATCGATTTCTCCCGAAAAAAGTTCTCTGCATCTGGTTATTTAAACCTGGAGTTTGAGCATTTGAGTGTCCTGGACATGAAGTTCGAATCAAGATTCGATTTAGTGACATCTTTCGCCTGTTTGCACTGGGTCAAGGATCATCTGACTGTGCTTAAGAATATAAAACATAGTCTCAAGCCTGGAGGAAAGATGATTATTCAGTGCGCTGGCAGGAAAACAGGTGATGACCTTACGGCTTCTGCAAGAGATGTAATAAGAAGTGACAAATGGAAGCAGTATTTCCGGGGATTTTCCAATCCTTATGGTAATTACGGTCCTGAAGAGTACCATGAATGGATAGCTCTGGCAGGGCTTGAAGAGCTCAAGGTGGAAATGACAATAGAGGAAATGGTCCTGCCCGAAAGATCCGGACTGGAGGGGTTCATTCGCACGACATGGCTGCCCATTACCGAGCAGGTCCCTGTGGAGCTGAGGCCGCAGTTAGTACGGGAAATATCCGAAAAACACCTGGAAAAAAATCCGCTTCGAGATGATCTGGCAAGGATTAACATGCCTGTGCTACTGATAAAAGCTAGAAAGCCTCAATAGGCAAAGATATGGAGGATAACACTTCTCCGGATCTAGATTTTAATCGATAATTGTTATATAAAATTTATAATTATTTTACTCACGACTGAAAATCTGTCCGGTTTTTCCGCTAAAAAGACGGGAGAAAAAGCTCCGATTAGTCAGCCAAAACCTTCATATGTAAGTAATTACTTACTTACAACCACATGAACGCGGAACAAAGAATCTTAGAAGCAGCTTTGAAGGTATTTGCCAGCGAGGGATACACGGGTGCAACTACCCGAAAAATTGCAGAGGAGGCAAATGTTGCCGAAGTGACTTTGTTCCGGAAATTCAAATCAAAAGAGAACCTGTTGAAAGAGGTGTTGAACAATAACCGTTCTGTTTTTTCATCATTAGATTTTTTATTCCAAATACACAACGATGTTGATCTTGAAACAGAGCTTCGTATTCTGGGAAAAAATGTTGCGAAGGCCATGAAAGATCGAAAAAAAGATAATAAAACCCATATGTTCATGCACATGCTGTTTGAAGAAGGGAGGAGGAGACCAGAAGTCGCTGAGGCTCTATTGTCTTTTCTTCAAATGAATATTCAGCCTCTTAGTGAATATTTTGAGTTGCAAATTAAAAACGGGAAGATGCGTAATCTCAATTCCAGATCTGCAGCACTCACTTTTGTCAGTTATTTTGTCTACACATCTTTACTAAGAGACGTATTAGGTGATAGTTTTTTGGGCAATAATTTTTTAGGAAATAGTGATGAAGAGATCGAGAGATTTATTGACATATTTACCAACGGCATCACAAAACTTGATGATATTGAGACCAGGTGAGTAAATGGAACCAATTATTGAGGTCAAAAATCTTGTTAAAGTTTTTAATTCAAGAGGAAGGACAATAACAGCAGTGAATGATGTCAGCTTTGAGGTATTCAAAGGAGAAATTTTTGGCATGATAGGCCCGAACGGAGCTGGCAAATCCACTACATTTTCCATGATGACTACATTGTTAAAACCTACAAGCGGCAGTATTAAAGTTGCGGGTTTTGATGTTGAAAAACAGGACGATAAAATAAGACCACTAATAGGTATAGTCCCTCAGAAGCTCAGCCTTTACTCACTCCTAACAGCCAGGGAAAACCTAGAACTTATGTGTAATCTTTATAATGTTCCGAAAAAGGAGATCGATGAAAAGGTCGATTATTACCTGAAACTTGTTGGTCTTGAAAAAAGTGCCGATCGTTATACCGGAGGCTTTTCCGGCGGGATGAAGCAGCGCCTATCAGTAATCGCCGCAGTATTACATGATCCTGAAATTTTATTCTGGGACGAGCCTTCAACCGGTCTTGATCCCCAGACCAGAAACGTTATCTGGAAACTTGCTAAAAAATTCAATGCCGAAGGAAAAACCCTGATTTTTACAACCCATTACATGGAGGAGGCAGATAATCTCTGTAATAGAGTTGCAGTAATGGATTTAGGCAAATTGGTAGCCCTGGATAATCCGGAAGTTCTGAAGGAAAAAACAGGAAGTGCGAATCTTGAAGAAGTTTTTGTGCACTTTACAGGAGAACAGGTACGTGATTAAATGACACTAAAAACTGAGCTAATGGATTCAATAATGGTAGCAAAAAAGGAATTCAAAATACTTTTCAGAAAAAAATGGCTTGTAGTTCCTTTGTTCTTATTCCCCATAATCATGATTGTCTTTTTTGGCTACGGTATGGGTGGAACGGTAAAAAACTCCCCCATTCTCATAATTAATGACGATACAGGCCGAGCATCTAGTACCCTTGTTCAGGAAATCGGAAGCTACACCCCCAAATACGACTCAACTCCAATGTTCTCGGTAACCTACACAAGGGACATGTCTCAGTCTGAGGCTGAGAGCAAAATAGACTCCGGACTTTATAAAGGTGCTCTGATTATTCCTCCGGATTACAGTGACAGTATCGCAAACAATAAAAACACTACTTTGACTCTTCTTACCGATTCCTCCGATACTACCACCAGTGGGGTAATCATAAACGCTATGAGACAATTGCTGGCAAAAAGCGGGATTGTATCTTTAAAAATTCCCGAAATTTACGGTAATCTGGAATATCTTGACTTTCTCACTCCGGGTATTATAGCCCTTACCGTGTTTATGGGGTCTGTAGCGACCACGGGTTCGGCAATTGCAGGAGAAAAAGAAGACGGCACACTTGTTCGTATGTTAATGACACCTATCAGTAAGAGATCGGTGATTCTGGGGAAAACTATCTACCAGCTAATACTGCAATTGGCAAGGGCTGTTATCCTGATAATTGCTGCATATTTCCTGGTCGGATTCCATATGAATGGCAGCTGGCTTCTTGTTGCTCTGTTGCTCATTGTTTTTACTCTTGGTGGAGTAGGGATGGGTATAGTCATGTCCTCAAGAGTGGAAGATATGGAATCTTTCTTCCAATTAAACATGCTGATTACTATGCCTGCCATGTTTGTTACAGGAGTATTTTTTCCCTTGAGCTCGGTTCCGAACTGGATGCGTTACATAGCTTATTGCTTGCCTTTGACTTATGCGATTGATGCTCTACGCATTATCATGGTCAAGGGACAGGGTTTGAATGCGATATCTTTCGATATGATAATACTTACTCTCTTTGCAATTGTTACTTTCACATTAGGTGTCCGCCTTTTCAGGAGGGAAGCATAAAATGAAAAAAATGATACTAATTTCGTCTCTATTGATTTTAATGATATCGGGTGCAGCAGGCGCTTATGATTCACCGGGTACTTATAGTATCCCCCAAAGTTTCGATCTTGGACAGAACTATTATAACGTATATGGCGGCCCCGATCTTAGCGCCAATATCATTGGTAACACTGAATTAGATAGGGACCAGACTGTTACTTTGAATATCGATGTAATGAATAAGGGCAAATTATTAGGACTCGAGAATGATAAAACCCCTTCTCTCTCGGATGAGATCTATGCTGCCCAGACAGAAGCGAAACTGGAGAGCAGTGTGGTTGATGCTGCAAACGTAGTAGCTTCTCTTTCTACTGATTCTGGTAGCCCTATTGAAGTTAAATCCGTAAGCCAGCAGATAGGTTCCATAAAAAGCGGACAAAATTCACTGGCACCGGCAAAATTTGATATAAAAATCGATAAGAAGGCAAAGGCCGGAGAATATAATCTCTACCTGAACCTTACCTATGATTACCAGAAAAATGTTCAGATTTCGGATCCGAATGCTGTTGCCCAGACCTATGATGTGAGTCGCTGGTATGGCATGATGGCCCAGAACCAGACATTAAAAATAAAAGTCAAAAATAAGGCTGACTTTGAGATAGTAAACACCACAGGCAGTCTGTATCCCGGAGGAGAAAAGGTAATTGATATCACAATTAAGAATACGGGTGAAGAAGAAGCAAGAAATGTTAAAGCCATAATTAATCCTGCCGATCCTCTGAGTACAACCGATAGTATGGCGTTTCTATCAAACATAGAACCTGGAAATACGACTGTTGCACATGTTAAAATTAAGGCAGATGGAGCAGCTGTACCCAAAGTTTATGGAATTGATACTGTATTGAAATATGAAACCCCGGAAGGAGACATTAAATACTCCGATACTCTGCAGGCTCCTGTAGAAGTAACTTCGGCAGGACTGCTCCAGATAATATTAGGATGGCTTTAATCTAAGCTAAGCTTTAATCTAAGCTAAGCTTTGTCTAAGATTATTTCGGGCTCGCCTGTTCAATAAATGGATTGACAATAACAAATTTATTGAACAAGCGAAATTTTTTTAATTTTTGTTGCACGGACGGTATAATCTCAAAGCGTCTATTTTTTAAAAGGATTAACTTTTTATACACTGACAGACTAATTAAGTATAAACTCTTTTTAAAATTAGAGCGAGTTTGCGAGTGGGGGTCATTACACGCTTGATAAAGACCTGTTTTTAGTCTGTCCGCTTAAAATTAACGAATCTGCGGTTTGCTCTCTCCCTTTAAGGTTTACAGTGTCAGGCATCCTTTTTGCTGTAATACTAATAATTTCTTCTGTTTCCTGTTTTGATTTTCTGGAAGGGGTAAAGGAAAAAGAGGTTCTGAATGAAGTCTCCAAACTTACAGCTACTGCAGAGCAGATCTCAGTGAGAGGGGAAGGAAGTGAAGTTGCCCTGGAGTTCACATTACCTGAAGAAGTCTCAGTGGACTTCGGTACTTTACCCGGCCTGGTGGACAAATGGCCTGCAGATGCGAATAACTACTGCATTCACTCTGCAGGAAAGACTGTGTTTTATTCTTCAACTGCCTATTATTCAAAATCCGGGTTAAACGGGTCCGTTTCTCTCGGTTCAGGCAGACATAGGCTGCTTCTCTCATCAAAAGCAGAACCAAAGTCCGGAAAAATCTTCGTTGTGATTTCTGAGAAAAGACAGTAGAACTGATCTGTCATTGAGGAGATATAGTTATGAGGGACTTCACCGTCGACGACTCGGCCTGGGCTGATTTTCTTATCTCGAAAGCAGCTCTGATAATTTCAAGTGTTGTCCTTTTTGCAGCTCTTTTTCATCTGGTTTCCGGTTTTAAGGATTTTGAGACCCAGCAACAGCTTGATTCTCTTGCTCGGGATTTCAAAAGCACGGTAGATAAGGCGGGAGCAGTGAATTTTCGTGAGATCTCATATCGTTTTAACGATCAAGAAGCCTACCAGGATTTATCTTTCGGAAAAGATTTGAAAATAAGTGTTTCCGGAGAATACATCTGTCTGGAAGCCGAGTCCGATGGAAGAACGTTCAATTCCGTAAGGCCTTTTGCCTTCAGAATCCTGCCTTTTAACGATTCTGTCCTTCAGGAAAAACTTAACACCAGGTTTGGTGCCCGAGGTAGTGCCGATTCCCCCCTTCGAGACAACTATTCGGAAATTGAGTCTTTTCTTAGCATGCTAGGAACAGAAGAAGCAGTAATGGATCCTGAAGTAAAGATCTCATTGAAGAAAGAACTTATTTCTGTAAAAGATGGTGAGGAGGTTTCTACTTTTGCCTGTATCCTTATTTATCAGTAAGAAAAAACTCGAGTTAATGTGCCGGGATGAATGTGGAGTCCTTGAACCTCAGACCGAAATTATCTCCACAGCTCTTGCGGTTATAGGTTTTGTAGTCCTTGCCGCTCTCCTGTCTCAAGCCTATCTGGGATACGAAGCCCGTGCTTTTGCTCTGGAAAATTATGAGAGTGCATCCTTGCTGGCAGATACTCTTGTAACGGCTCCTGGCCTTAGATCCGAAAGTTCCAATATGCTATCTGCATCCTCCCTCGATAAACTGTCCAGTCCTGAAGGAATTAAACAAAGGGAGAACCTTTTTGCATCCTTTTCCGGAAATTACCTGTTTTTCTTTGAAGTCCAAACACAGGACGATTTGAGGCATTGGCAGATAGAACCTGTTAATATCGAGCCTGACTCTCTTTCGGAGAACAGGGAAAAAGTTGCAGCTTCCGTTCCCGTTGTTATTGAATTAAATCCTGCGGAATCAGTACCAGGAACCCTTAAGGTTGTGGTCTGCAAAACCTCATGGAAGTAACAGACAATGAGATACGTTTAGAGCAAGGTATACATTTGAGCAGAGTGATACAATGAGAAATCATAAAACCATAGAGACTAGCAGAAAGTCAAAAAATAAGCTGATTGCCGAGTGTTCAGGCTATTCTACGGTTTTCGATGCACTCTTTCTTCTAATACTGGTGTCGCTTGCAGGCGTCCTGCTCATGCCTTCCCTTCAAGCAGAAAAGCAATACAATGCTGCCGGATATGTCACTTCCTCAGAGCTGGACACTTATATGCTTGAGTCTCTTCTCGCCTGTAAACTTGATGATTTCGAGTATGAAATTTCACCCCTGTCGGCAATTAATATTTCCATACCTGAAAGCTCTATCGTGAAAAATCCTTCTCATACCCTTTTTGGAAAAGAACAGAAACACAGGACTTTTGCGGACCTGACAGCCGAATACCTGGCTCTTTCCCTTATGATCTCAAACAACGGTTCGAACAGAATCTCTAATAATTCAAGAATCTCTAATAATTCAAATAGCTCTCCTGTTCTTCTGAACCCTCTAACCAAAGACTATGCTGTTAGGGATTCGGAATTCATTTCAGACTATCTTAATAAAAAATTTGCAGGAAGATTTGCTTATCGATTTGAAGCATACTGGCACCCTATTGAAGCTTTTCCCATGGAAAGCAGGCTAATAATAGGCAAAGAATCACCTTCAAACGCTGTCAGGCAAAGCGTGAAACTTTCCATGCCCCTCTATACCGGCACTCCTTCGAGAACTACTCTTATTGCCTGTGTCAATGATTCCGTGCTTGAAACTGCACTCAATTCTTCAGATGCAGAGTCTTCACAAAACCTCTCTCATGCTTTTAATACTTCTCTAGACGCTGCAGCCCGGGAAGGTGCACAGGTAGTTGTCGGACTGCTTTTCCCAACAGATTATTCAGGATTTGCTGCCGGATCGGAGACCGATGAATCTTTCCAGACCCTGCTCTATGGCGTTTCCGAAAATTCTGACGCAAGTAACTCATCTTCCATGGAAAATGTGTTCAATACCTACTTTTCCGAGACACTGGTATCCGGCTTCCAGCTTGATTCCGAAGCTTATCATGAAAATGCATCCACAACTGACCTTAATTTGCTTAAAGAGCAGCTGGCATCACACGTGAAAAGTGAAATCAAGAAAGAGCTTGAATCCGAATTATCAGGTGAAATTAACAGGACTGTGTATTCGATTCATGAAACTCAAAATCTCTCCGAAGCTCAGGTACTTAGGGATTCATTTATCGAATCAGTTTACAGGCAGATAAATCCCGGGGGAGCGAGAATAGTTTTGAGTATCTGGAATCCAGTTTCGTGATAGAAACATGATCCTTATCACTTTCATAAGTATTATAAGAGAAACATTAGAGAGCATGTTAAATAATCGGATTTGAAAAAAACGACATGATTTGAATCTATATTCCGAACTCACATGTCAACTTGCAACTATTACTTCTAATTCAACTGTATAAGTATATTATATTAGGAGATCTATAAAAATAATAGAAAACCTTATTAAAAACAAATGTCACTGTTCATAAGCACTGAAAATAGGTGACCTAATTTTCCAATTAGATTTAATATAGACTATTTTCACTGTTTTTCATCAGAGAAGGTATTGAGAGGAATAAATATGGAAATACTTATCCAGGTCAGCTCGGGGTATTCGGACAGCATCATTCCAAGCTTGTTCATGGCCATGAGGTTCAAAAGCGAAGGCAAAGACGTAGCTGTACTTTTTGAATGGAGGGCTCTGATTGCATTCGCAGAGAAGAAGTTTGAGTATTCACCGTCACTGACAAAGTACAAACATGAAATCGAAGAAAATGCAGGAAAGATGGGATTACCTACCGATCCGATAGACTATCTGAAAGGGGCAAAGGCTGCAGGGGTGCCTATATATGGTTGTGGCATTGTGGCATTACTTTCAGGTATATCAGAGAAGCTGCCGCCAGAGATACAATTGCTTGATGATCAAGATATAGCAAAGCCTTACATTGAAGCAGAGAAAGTCATCAGCGGATTCTAAAAACAGCTAGAATATGGGTAAATATTTGCTTATAGGTGGCTTTTTTAAAAATAAGCCACTGCTCATCTTTTATTTCAAAAAAACTGTTACAGATAGGGATTTTAGGAGCTAATTTGAGAGCCTCTACTAAACACCTTTTATCCTGCAAAAAGTATATATTCTATGGTGCGCTCTCTAGAGATGTTTTTACCGAAAAACTTACGCTTTTGCAGGAATTCCTGAAAAGCCACGCATCTATATGCTGTGGCGGATTAGAATCTCCCGATCGATGTGTTGGTCCGTTATAATCGGTAAAGATATAACTTCAGCCCGAAGGACTTTCTTCCGGGCATCGATCAATGATATCAGGAGAATAATTATGGCAAAAATGCATACCAAAAGAAAAGGCAAATCCGCTTCCACCAGGCCTATTAGAACCGAACCGCCTGAGTGGTGCAAGATTAGCGCAGATGAAATAATTACAATTACGCTCGATCTCTGGAAACAGGGTGTATCCACATCCGAAATCGGAATGATCTTAAGGGACCGTTATGGGGTTCCTGATGCCAAACTTATTACAGGCAAAAAGATCACAACCATCCTGAAGGAACACAATGTAACTCCAAACGTTCCGGAAGACCTGACCAACCTTATTGTAAAGGCTCTTAAACTCAGGAAGCATCTTTCCGTTAATAAGAAAGATGTTCACAATAAGCGTTCCCTGAACTTAACCGAATCCAAGATCAGAAGGCTTGTTAAATACTATCATCAGGAAAAGGTACTTCCGAGAGATTGGTTCTATAAGCCTGAAACAGCAGAAATGATGATTACCAGGTAACCCTGGAATCTTTTTTTAAAATTGTTTTTATAACGGTCTATAGGGTGTATTACCTCTTTTAAACCGTAATTATATTTTTGTAGTTGATGTTCTAATTAAGATCTCTTAAACTTTAATTATTATTTTTGCCCTTCGTCGACTTTGTCTTTTTCTTCAGGACGGAGACAGCCGGAAAAAGATGCTGCTCTGGAAGATGCCGGTGAACATATTACCGTTGACCCAGTAGACATCGTATCCGAACATAGATTTTTTCTGGCAGGCGAAGGGCCGAACGAGTTCCTCAAGCTTCTTTGCCGCATCCTGCGACATTTTTCTCCCACTTCACGTTGGTCACCTGCAGGTAAAATAAATATTTATGAAGTTCATAATAATATCTGTTATGCATAAGAGCTTTCGAAAAATGCATGAACTTTCTGAAAAATTTTACTACCTGTGTGTCTGCAATGACAATATATTTACGATGCAGTTAGTTCTTATTTTACTTTTTTCTTAGTTTCCAGGCGCCTACAGAGATATTGCCACTATCAGTGTTTGCCACAAACACTTTTGCTCCATCCGGTGTGACTGCCAGTTCAAAAGGATCAATTCCTACAGGCACTGTAGCAACAACCTGGTAAGTTATTGTGTCAATAATAGAAACTGAGTTGCCGTCACGGTTTGCTACATATATTTTTGCTCCATCCGGGCTGACTGCAATTTCATGAGGGGAATTCCCCACAGGCACATTGGCTGTAACAGTATTCGTGTCCGTGTCAATTACAGATACTGAACTGTTGTTCCAGTTCGCCACATATACCTTATTTCCATCTTTACTGAATGCTATTTCACCAGGAGAGCTTCCTACAATTACATTAGCTGTAACATTATTCGTGGCTGAATCAATTATAGATACCGTATTACTGTCCGAGTTTGTCACGTATACCTTAGTTCCATCAGGAGTAACTGCAACAACATCAGGTGACTCTCCTACGGATATATTGGCTATCACTTTGTTTGTAGATGTGTTAATTACAAAAGTAGTGTTGCCACAAAAGCTCGTAACATAGATTTTTTTCCCATCCGGGGTGAATGCAGTTCTAAAAGGTTCTTGTCCTACATTAACTGAGTTTATTATAGTATTTGTAAATGTGTCAATTACTGCGACATCAGTGCTGTCACGGATGGGCACATAAACTCTCGATCCTGCCGGGTTAACCGAAACTCCCCAGGGAGGACCTTCTAGTTTCACTACCGCATCAACAGTATTTGTTTTTGTGCTAAATACAGAGACAGTGGTACCTATGCCTGACAGGTCCGCAATATAGATCTTTGTTCCAGCAGGGTTGACTGCAATATTAAAAGGCCAGCCTTCTACATGTGTCCCGGATATAATATTATTATTTTCTGTGTCAATTACATAGACCATGCCGTTGTGATCGTACCCCATACTTGTCACATATGCAAGCGGAGCTGCACCTGCAATATTCATTAGTATTAAAATCGTAAGTGCTACTATTCCAAAAACTTTCATGGAGAATCTCCTCTGCTACTTTTCTGATGGGCTACGAGATAAATCTCAGAAAGCAATTTCCAGGCTGATGTCTATCCATATTGATTTATGGATGAGTGAGCCCATAGATATGACATCAACTCCTGTTTTTGCATAATCTTCGAGATTTTCCCGGGAAATCCCTCCCGAAGCCTCAACGATAACCGAATCCCGGAGCCCTTTTTCTCTAAGTACTCCGAGAGTTTCAATGATCATCCCAGGCTTCATATTATCCAGCATAACAATGTCAGCCCCGAGCTTTGCAGCAAGCACGGCATCTTCTACGGATTCGACCTCAACTTCTATTTTTCTGGTGAAGCTGGCTTTTCCGGCAGCCTCGATTGCAGCTTCAATGCCCATCAGTTTAATATGATTGTCTTTAATCATGACCGAGTCCGAAAGATTGAACCTGTGAGTATCTCCTCCGCCTGCAGCTACGGCCAGCTTTTCGAACTTCCTTATGCCAGGAGTGGTTTTTCGTGTGCAGGCTACCCTTGTAGTGCCAGAATGTTTTCTTACAATATCCACACAGGTACGGGTAAGGGTTGCAATCCCGCTCAGGTGACCAAGAAAGTTCAAGGTGAGCCTTTCTGCCCTTAGAATTGATACTGCTCCTCCTTTTAGCCTGAAAATAATATCTCCCGCTTTAAGACAGTCTCCGTCTTTCAGTGCGGTCTCAGCCTGAATCCCAAGATAAGAAAAAATTGAACCTGCTTCTTTAATTCCGGCAACAATACAGTCCTCTTTTGTAAAAATAACAGCTTCCGTAATCCTGTCGGGTACAATGGTACATGAAACGTCATCGTATCCCAGGTCCTCTTCAAGAAAGCTTTCAATCTCTTTGATAAGCATGATTTTACCTCTCTATTTTATGTCGTCTGAATTTATAATATGTACGTGTGGTTCTTGCAGAAGATTTAAAGAGGGGAAGAGAGTTAAGTATCCGGCTTTGGATTTTAAAGTTATTCATAAAAATACATGAAATGTAAAGTAAAATATGAAATACAAATTAAATATAAATAGAAAATGATTAAATTATGTTGATCACTGTCAGGAGTTCGAAACACTGAAAATAGGTATCATTGGCTGCGGATTTATTGGTGAACAAATTTCCAGGGCTATAGACAATGGAATTTTTAATGCGGAGCTGTTTGCCCTTTGCGATTCTTCGGAAAAAAAAGCTCTTGAACTTGCAGCTTCCCTGAAAAGGAGCAGACCTGTATGCATGAAAATTGATGAAATAATGCATAGTGTGGATCTCCTCATTGAGAGTGCCTCTCAAAGCGCTGTCAGGTTAATCGTACCAAGGGCCCTTGAAGCAGGGTGCGATGTGATGGTGCTAAGCGTAGGAGCTCTTGTAGACGAAGCTCTCAGGGAAAAAATCTTCAGGCTAGCAAAACAAAACAACTGTAATCTCTATTTCCCTTCAGGTGCCGTCGTTGGCATAGACGGGATAAATTCCGCATCAGCCGGAGAAATATTCTCAGTTACCCTGACTACCAGGAAGCCTCCCTCCGGACTTGCAGGAGCTCCTTATGTCACATGCAAAGGAATCGAACTGGAAAAAATAGATAAAGAAACCGTAATTTTTGAAGGCCCTGCCTCAGAGGCCGTCAAAGCCTTTCCCGCAAATGTAAACGTAGCAGCCACAATAAGCCTTGCCGGCATAGGTTTTGAACGGACGAAAGTGAGAATAATTGCCGACCCTGCTGCTTCCCGAAACATCCATGAAGTCACCGTCGAAGGCGAATTTGGCAAACTCTTCACAAAAGTAGAAAACTTCCCTTCGCCGGATAACCCAAAAACCAGTTACCTTGCCGCCCTCTCTGCAATATCCACCCTGAAAAAGATCCTGAATCCAGTTAAAATTGGAACCTGAGACACAGGAAGCTGTACAGAAATTTTCATCAATATTATTTTATGTTAATATATTCTGGACTGGCTTCTTTGTCCATAAGATTAGTCCGCTTGAGCGAGCAAAGCGAGCGAAACGGACAGCGTATCGTCGAGCCGCAACGTCGACGTAGAAAACTTCCCTTCGCCGGATAACCCAAAAACCAGTTACCTTGCCGCCCTCTCTGCAATTCCCGATCCCTTCAGGAATTATAATCTTGAAGTTATTTGCATTGTTTGCCCAGAGGTGACGATGCACTTAGGGGTTGCTTGCGATTGAAATGTTACGGCTGCTTGATTCTCGCAGTATGCAATTAGTTTCAAAATATTAATAAGTTTGCAGAATCAATAACAGAAGAATGCATGGAAGTTGCGGCTTTCATCCCACGAACTAAAGACTTCGCGAATTCCCCCTTCTCTCTTAAATTCTAAGTTTTTTCCTTCATCTTTTTTGAAGCTTAATAAGCTCTTCTTCAGAGATAATATACAATCTGGTATTTTGAAATATAAAAGGACGGAGTTATAATTTCAAACACGGCTATACAGAGGTATCTTATCTCAAAGCAGTAACCTAAAAATCTAAACCTTGTAGAGCCCTTCAGAAAATGAGGGTGCACCGAAGTCTATGAAACGCTTGAAAGCCGAATTACGAGGCTGTAATGAAGCTGAAAGAATACGCGTGGAGATTAACTGCGTATATTAGTCTCTTTTTTCTCTTGAGGACTCTTAGCCATTCGAATGGAAGAGACAAATGAAATGCCGACACTTTTCACAAAAATGATGCGTCCGACTCTGACCCTATAAAGCTCTGTTGAAATCTCCGACATCAGAATCAAAGCTTTATCTTAGATGCAATGAACTTAGCAACCTTAGTCAGTATGTTATCGGTATGTGTCTCTGGTTGGACCTCCATGCTTACAGGCTTCCCTTCTTTTATCTGCCTAACAATCGTGTTCAATTTCAGTGGCTTGTACTTCGTAAGTTCCACAGAAACGTTTACTCTTCTCTTGTCGTAGTTAATGTAAGGATACTTTCGTCGGATATCGTAATCAGGTGAGTTATTGTGAACATGCCCGTGAATTGTCCATCCATTCCAAGTATCAGGAACATTTGCAGGATCGTGTGTTAGGTAGAACTTAATACCCTCAAATTCAGTTATAAAGTGGTCTAGCATCCTGATAGAGTTCGATTCGTCATGATTCCCTTTTATGAATGTGATCCTTCCATTTAGCTTGTGCAACCAACTATCAGTAGACGAGTTTCTACCGAACGCGAGGTCACCTAAGAAGTAAACGATATCATTTTTACGTATAGTGGAATTCCAATTGTAAACCAAGGTTCGATTCATTTCATGCACGTCTTTGAACGGTCTATTGCAGTATCTTATTATGTTAGTGTGACCAAGGTGTAAATCAGATGTAATGAATACTTGTGTCGGCTTTTGCTCATTTGCACATTTTTCAAATGTTTCGCTCAGTACTTGTTTGCTTAAAGCTTTCCTTCGATCGAGCATTCTTCTTAAGCAAAAGTCATACTCTGCGAGTATCTTCCCGTTCTTTAGCAGTGTTACCCGAAGCATACGATGACTATATCGCTTATTGTGGACAATACCTCTTTTAATCTCTTCGGCTTTCTCGTGATTTAAACGCATTGCGATTGTTGAATGAAACTCAAAAGGCTCATTATAATCGTATTGACACAAATCACAGTATCCTTGTAGTTTGTCTCTCAGTTCCCTTCGGTAAGTTTCAAGCTCTGGACTTGGCTGTACATCCAGATACACGACTCCTGTATCAAGAAAAGTGTCTATGCCCTCGATTTCATAACGGACAAGTCCAAACTTGCGGCTTATTGACTCAAAGTCACGTATTAACCTTGCTTCATCATTGGTGTTGAATCCACCAACTAAAGTGATATGTGGCACTGGTCTGGATATGGGTATGTGATAGTCTCGACTATTTTGATAAATTAAGTCGCGAGTTTCATATTTGGCTTTCCCTAATAGCCTGATTTCGATTAAGTAAGAAGAAGTCAATCACGATCACACAGCTTGTTTCATATTATAGAAGCGGTCTATTATCTCTTTAGTTGTCCGAGAAATCCTTATTTCTGAATTTGGCAAATAATAATTAACATACTATACTTCATGCCTCGGTGTTGGAACACCGTCTGCACAAATAAGAACAACAGTATGATGGTCTCTAAAGTGTCCACCAGAATATGATTTGTGTGAATAACCCATGTGACGGAAGAGGAACTTGACATCTGTAGCAATTAGACCGGTCTCTTCTCTCAATTCTCGGATAGCTGCACTTGTCCTAGACTCTCCTTTCCTTACTGCACCACCTGGAAGAAGATACAAACCACTTCTTCCTGCAACAACTAATATGCCTTGGGATGATTCTACGATTGCAGTACCGCGTCTTCTTATGTAAGTCATATTTAGCTCGAATAAAGATATACTACCATCTTTGACCTTGTTTCCACTTCATTGAGTTATTCATTATTTTTAATTCCAAATTATCTATTGCGGATTTTAATTGTCTACCGTTTTTCATTTCATTTCCAAGATATTTTAATTCATGTAAATCAGTCATGAAACCTTTATACGGCTCAAAAATAAGCTTTCCTTCTTTATTGAATGGTAATAAGGGACCAACAACCAGCCATATATTATATGATAATTTCATTTTCTTACCTCCTTACCAATTGTTCTTACGAATTCTATAGATATTGTATGTGTCACATTGGTGGAATTTCACGGCATACCTATAGCGACTACAACTAAAGAACCGAAAAATCGTACCGTTCATCTTCCTTGATTTGGTCATGAAACTTTTCACATTGCACGTTAAGCTAATCATGATAGTTCGCTTTCGCTACTTTCTCAAAACCTATTGATAATGGCGTCATGCAACATGCCTTTTCTTTATTCATCGAAGTTGTCATTGTTGAGATGTTCTAGTTTGATTCAGTTAGAAAGCTTTCCTATATTACAATTTATTTTAATATTAATAAACAAGTTGTTTTTATAGTGAATGTTGCTTTGATAAATTCTTACTTAGAACATTCACAATAAATATATATTTCTAGGCTCATATAACTTACGTGAAGTGATGATATGGGAATAATCTGCAATGCAGGAATTCGTTTCACTTTAGGTTGGCATGAGTTGTCCAAGGATGATGTCATAACGAAAATGAGCAACTTGTGTAATAATCTCGAAGGTGATGCATCAGAACGCTGTTGGGCTTGCCTTACACACTTAAGCACTTGTATTGTCAAGAATGAAAAATACGGATTGCATTTCAGGATTAACAATGGAAATGAATATACAAAAAACATGTTCCTTAACTTTCAGCTATACTACAGTGAAATGCATGGTTGGGTGATGGAATACCAAATTGACTGTGGTGAGCTTGACGGAATATATTGGAACAGAATATTATCAGAACATGCAATAGCAGACAGATCAGTTATGGTGAGTGTTGCTGAGAAAGCATCTGAGTTACTTGGATTCACTGACCTTATGTTAATTCCATATCCATTTGCTGATACATGGCGTGGTTAATTTTAAGTGGTGAATGAGAAGAAAGCAGGACAGTTGGTAATATAGATTTAATGATAATTGTGATTGCAATCATAATATTGCTCTTTGTTATCCTCGCTTTAGTTAAATCAGGTTCTAACAAGAATTCAAGCAAGATAACTGTTTGGAAGAACAGGAAAGACAGCTTTAGCAGTAAAAGAGTTAAGAAATTATGAAATTTAAATAAGTTAAACATAGTGTGATGTCAGAATGTACGACCTAAGTGACGACTACTATGAATTCCTCGGTGTAAAAAGAACCGCCACGAGTGACGAAATTAGGCGTATTTGTGATGACTTGATAATTCAATATCAGGTAGATGCAGATGAGGATGTTCAAGTAGGTAATATAGTTAAACGAATTTTTGAGATTAAATGCATTTTGTCGGATTCTGACAAAAGAGACACCTATGACAGACTATTGAATGAGATAAATAAAGCAACTGTAGTAGCAAAAGACGAAGAAAAACACAGAAGAGAAAGTGAGATTGTAACGAAAAGACAACTAGGCAAAACTTCATTCTGTGACTATTGTGGTAAAGACTTTGGCTTACCGTTCAAATGTCATATGTGTGGTGGTAAATTCTGTGGCGAACACCATCTACCTGAGAGTCACGAATGCCCAATTATATGGGTTAGTGAAGAAAAATATAGTTCTATTAAACTTGATTCTACTCATGTATATCAAGAAAACATAATGTGTCCTATAAAAAGGAATAATCCCAGATGCTATGATAAATTTGATTGTAAAAACTGCGATGATCCAGAAGTCAAAGATATTTGCAAAAGATACGGAAAACATACAAAACCAATTGATTTAGTAGGAAATAAAATAAACAAAGCCCACAAGATCGAGACTAAGAAAATCAAGACTGAGAGAGAAATCGTCGAAGAAAAAGAAAAGAAAGAACTTGAGCGAAGACAGCAAGAAAAAATAAATGGGAATGTTATTGTTTCATCAACATTTGATTCAAATAGCGTAAAAGAGGTAATTGAAACTTGCGATGTAGCTCATAAAGAACATAATCCTAATATGATTGTCAAATTGGTTACTTTCTTGAGTTCAGTATTAAAATTACATAAAAGAGATAAATAAAATATAAACATTTTGGGTTGTGGATTTGAATCATTGAAAACCCAAAACGTAAGGATCTCTAAATATATTCATCAAATATATAGGATGTATCCGCTTTTTCGGGATTGATCTATAAATCAGGGACATGACCCAATGTCATTTGATGTTGATTTGTGTAAAATACTCGAAAAGTGGCTATTGCTATTGATTTAATGCAAAAAAGCGCGTTACTTTGACCAAAACACAGGTTTTTTGAGGGGGGTGGCTATGTTACCCTTACCTTGCAAATTTTAAAGGCTTCTGGAAGAAAATATGCTTCCAAAATTTTTTAAAAAAATTTCGCAATCTTGACTCTGCTACTAAGCCGCATACTTCGACTGTTTTAAAGTTAGTCTGTGGGCGCATACTAAATTTATCACTTCAGCAGTTCTTTTCTATAACGTTTGCCTCAGAAATACCTGTGGCATTCTGGAATATCTATGCCGGATCAGAAGACAGGAAACATATCCATGAAAATGCACCCACGCTGTACCTATTGTCTGCTTTCAAGAGTACACTTCCAGTCGAGGCTTTCGACGGATGATGAAGAAATTATAAGCAGGACCATCAAAGAATGCCTTGGGGTTTTGAATATATACTATAGCCCTGAAGCGGTTTCTGCGTCAGTAGCCACTAAGGTCCATAGGAAATGTTATGAAGTTCTGGAAGACAATGACCCCTATGCGGTAACAAAGAAACTCATTAACCAGGCTGCAATGAAAGTCCTGCCTGTAGCTAAAGAAAAAATTTACGAGAATTCCCCTGATAACGGAGAACTTTTCAGGAGGGCAGTACTGGCATCTGTGGTTGCTAATTATTTTGATTTCGGGATAATGGGCTTTGATGCCAGTGAGAGCAAATTTGAAGCCGAATTTTTAAAATATTTCGCGCATGGGCTTGATGTGGATGATACCTCCAAAATGCTCGGACTCCTGCAGGATGTGGTTTATATTGCCGACAATTGCGGAGAGATTCTTTTTGATATAATAGTTTTTGAGATTATCAAAAAACTGGGAGGAAAAATAACTCTTGTAGTTCGCGGCGGCCCGATTCTCACGGACGTAACTTTAAAAGAGGTAAAGGAATTTGAAATAGATGCGAAAGTTGACAAGGTAATGACTACAGGCTCTAACTCAGTAGGCATCCTGATGGAAGAGGCCCCGGCCGAATTAATCAAAGTGATGAAGGACTCGACTCTTATCATAAGCAAAGGCATGGCTAATTACGAAACCCTTTCGGAGCACAACTTCGGGCCTATTGCTTACATGCTGCTCACGAAATGTGAATGCGTAGCCGAGGACCTCGGACTAAAACCTGGCCTGATCGTGGCGAAGCTGATGAATTATCCTTGAAAACCAAAGAAAAGAGGTTTTCAGGCAATTCTCGCTGATCTGAGCCAAAAAGTGTTTTATTTATAAAAAAGAAAGATAACAAAAAATATAAATTATTGCATCGATTCAATGTTTATCATAAGTTAAGTGTTGAATTTAAATTGAGGAAGGTTTGGTATTTTCATGTCTATAAACCGCGGAAAGCGCGGAAGAAAGGGAGATATGTCATAAGTTAGTCTGCTTGAGCGAGCAGAGCGAGCGAAACAGACCTCGTGCTGTTGCGATTACATCGCAACTCCCAGAAAATATTCGATTTTCTGTGATCCCGAAGCGAAACTCGGGTGGCAAAGAAACAAACACTAAGAAAAAAAGAAAAAGATTTTTGGAGAATTAATCATGTGCGAACTTAATGTTATCATGCTTCGTGGAGACATCCGTGAAAGAGTTATGGATTCAGTGGCAAAGATCCTGGTTGAAGGAAACTCAATCCAGCTTACGGGAATTCTGGGAGATAGAATGACTGTCGAGGGATCTATTAAAGAGGTTAATCTCTCCCGTGGAGAAGCCCTTATTCTTGCGGACTAATTCTCATTTTTACTTTAATTATCCAGATAGCGGTTCGAAAGTGTAGGAAGCTCCGAATCTCTCTTATATTTTCTTTAATCGATAAAATATGTTCTGGAAAAGCATTTATCTATTCTTATCAATAACCTCAATGTGATCCAAAATATCAAACACGGGAGTAGAGCCGAAACATTCAAAACCGTATCTACCAATGAGAGAATGGATCATATCGGGAAATCTGCAGCAGACTATTTAACTTATAGAAAAAATATAAATCTACCATCTGCCTTAAATTCATGTCTAAACTTAGACTGATTATCTACTGCCCGAAGATTTAGAATGCAAAAAAACTGTATTCTTTTTGTTTGGGCTGATAATGTAGCTACAATTTAGTAACAATTTTGGATTATATCCTGAATTTAACGAAAAGAATCATAAAGGACAGGATAACACATGGGTAAAGCAAAAATCGCAGTAAATGGTTACGGAACAATAGGAAAAAGAGTTGCAGATGCCATTAGGGCTCAGGACGATATGGAAGTTGTCGGAGTTTCCAAGACAAAGCCCAACTATGAGGCTGCAGTAGCCCACAAGCTGGGATATGATATATACGCCCCTGCTGAGAATCTGGGAGCTTTTGAGAAGGCAGGAATGCCGGCAGCCGGAACTATTGAAGAGATGCTCGAAAAGTCTGACCTGGTTGTTGACTGTACTCCCGGGGGAGTCGGGGAAAAAAATAAACCCTTATACGAGAAAATCGGGCTAAAGGCAATCTGGCAGGGAGGTGAAAGCCACCCGATAGCAGGGTTCTCTTTTAATGCGATCTGCAATTACGAACAGGCCGTGGGCCGCGACCTGATAAGGGTTGTCTCCTGTAACACTACAGGGCTTTGCAGGGCTATTAAAACTATAGACAAAGCACTTGGAGTAAATAAGGTAAGAGCAAATATTGTAAGAAGAGCAGTCGATCCAAATGATATTAAAAAAGGACCGGTTGATGCAATAGTACTTGATCCGGTTAAACTTCCGTCTCATCATGGGCCTGACGTTAAGAGTGTACTCCCGCAAATAAACATAACTACTTCAGCTTTAAAAGTTCCGACAACCGAGATGCACATACATACCGTGAATATTGAAGTCAACACTGACTGCACTGCAGAAGACATTAAGAAGATTTTCTCGTCTGAGTCAAGGATACGTTTCGTTGGGAACGGTATTACTGCTACATCCGAAATTATGGAAGTTGCCAGGGATCTTGGACACCGCAGAAGCGATGTGTGGGAAAACTGCATATGGCCAGAATCTATAGCTGTGAGTGATAGTAGGGAATTCACCTTCTTCCAGGCTATCCATCAGGAAGCTGTCACAATCCCTGAAAATATAGATGCAATCAGGGCTATGATGGAATTGGAAACCAATGTTGTAAAGTCAATTGAGAAAACAAACAAAGCCCTTGGGCTGTCCAATGATTGGATGATGTAAAAATAGACTGAGAATTAAAAAGGCTATGAACCAGATTCTCTGTGGAGATTCGGCTTTGAGGATTGCAGATACTCGTTTCGAGTGTCCGTGTCCTTTTTGAAATTTGGAAAATTATATTAAATTTTGAGATAACTGAACCAGATATGAACCCAATAGACTCAAACTTTTTGAAATTGTCTCGTGAAGCCTTTAGAGCGGCTTCTGATTCTATTTCTGACCTTACCGGCACCGATGCCGCAGGTACTATAGTCCGTATGGGAGCCGATGGGACACCAACTGCAAAAATAGATATTGCAGCAGAGGATGCTATCCTCGAAGTCCTCAAAGCTGATGGCAGGTCTATGAGGATAATCAGTGAGGAATTGGGGGAGTGTATTCTGGGAAGTTCTCCAGAATTTTCTATTGTTATCGATCCACTTGATGGAACCTACAATGCGTCCGTAGGTATTCCCTTTTATAACCTTTCAATAGCTATTACCTCTCTTGACCTTTCACATGTAAGATTTGGTTATGTAAGTAACCTTGCACTGCACGAGGAATATTATTCAGAGGCTGGAAAAGGAGCCTACCTTAATGCGGAAAGGGTCAAAACTTCCCGGCAGTCGGAGCTAAGGGAACTCTGTGTCAGTGTATACGGTTACCGTCAAAATGTGGAGAGAACCCGAAATATATACAAAAATGTCCGACGGGTAAGGCTGCTTGGGAGCGTTGCGCTCGAACTGTGCTACGTAGCATCAGGCAAGCTTGACGCTCTGGTGGACATCCGGGGAGCACTGCGTGTGACTGACGTAGCTGCAGGGCAGCTCATCCTCAAAGAGGCTGGTGGGCTTGTCACCGATAGGGAGGGAAACTCTTTAACACTTCCTGATAATGTTATATCAAGGATTGAAATGGTTGCGTCCAATGGACATGTGCATGAAAAGCTCTTAAAATTACTATAAGGAGGATAAATTGGCGATAAAAAAGATAGGAATCTCCTCGCGCTGTGACAGGTCTGACGTTATCGAAATGGTCAGGACAATTCTTACTCATTTCAGCTCGAGAGTACAGATATTTGTCGCCACTCCAACGGCAGATGTACTCGGAATAGAAGGCACTCCGGTTGAAAGAATGCGAGAGAAAGGAGTGGAACTTATAATCAGTGTTGGAGGTGACGGGACTGTCCTCAGGAATATTGCCAAGATGAAAGACCCACTGCCAATACTCGGCATAAATATGGGAACTCTCGGTTTTCTCGTTGATGTTGAGCCAGAAGACGCTATTGAGACCATAGAGGAAGTCCTTTACGGATTCTCATACATGGAAAGGATGCGAGTAGATGTCTTCCTTAACGGAGAACTGATAGATACTGCTACCAATGAGATTGCGATAATGTCAGCAAAGCCTGCAAAAATTGTCCAATTTCAAGTACATGTTAGCGGCTGCCTCCTTGAGAATATGCGAGCTGATGGTGTGGTTTTTGCAACTCCCACAGGTTCGACTGCTTATGCGATGAGTGCAGGCGGCCCTATCGTTAATCCCAGAGTAAATGCAATAGTAGTTGTTCCTATTGCCCCTTTCAAACTCTCTTCACGGCCCTGGGTTATCCCCTCAGATAGTGAGATTACTATCGAACTGTCCGTGCCTAAAAAGGAAGCTGTCATTGCAATTGATGGGCAGAAATCCTACAGAATCAGGCCTGATGATATAGTCAAACTAAAGAAATCTAAATTTCCGGCACGCTTTGTGAAGATCTCAGATACCTGCTTTTACGAAAGAGTTCAGAAGAAGCTTGCCTGAGATATTAAAAAGTACATAAAAAAGGTAAGACAGCCCAAAATTTAGGCTGTTTTCATTGTTTTAACCCGTCTACGAAATCTCCCATCCTGTCTACTGCTTTTCTCAAGTCTTCCATCGATGCTGCATATGCACATCGAAGGAAACCTTCACCTGCGTCTCCGAAGACATCTCCGGGAATTGTAACAACCTTTTTTTCATCCAGCAGACGCTCTGCAAACTCGGAAGAAGAAAGTCCGGTACTCCCTATATAGGGAAAGGCATAGAAAGCACCTTTGGGATTGCAGCACTCAAGCCCGATGCTATTAAAGCCTCTGACGATAAAATGCCTGCGCCTGTCGTATTCCCTGACCATTCGTTCCATCTCCGTTTTGCCGTTGCGGAGGGCTTCGATAGCTCCTACCTGAGCAGTTATAGGAGCGCAGAGCATACAGTACTGGTGAATCATCATCATAGAATGTATTATCTCAGAGGGGCCCATTGCAAATCCCAATCTCAACCCGGTCATTGCATAAGCCTTGGAAAAGCCGTTCAGCATGACCGTTCGTTCTTTAATACCTTCCAGAGAAGATACCGGGACGTGACTGCCGTTATATGTCAGGCACTCATAAACCTCATCCGAGATTACAAAAAGATCATTCTCCACAACAAGGTCTGCAATATCCTCAAGTTCATCCTTAGTCATTATTGCTCCCGTAGGATTGTTAGGGAAGTTGAGAATTATTGCCTTGGTTTTATTTGTGATTGCAGGTTTGAGAGCTTCCGCAGTAAGGCTGAAGTCATCGTCCCTGTAAGTTGGAACAATAACAGGCTTGCCTCCGGCCAGGATAACTGAAGGGACATATGCTACATAAGAGGGCTGGACTACGATAACCTCATCTCCGGGATTTGTTACTGCCCGGATTGCTATGTCCAGCGCTTCGCTTACGCCCGTTGTTATCAATATCTGAGATCCTGGATCATAGTCCAGGCCATAACGCCTATAATATGTCCTTGTAAGTTCATCTCTTAGTTCAGGAAGTCCATAGTTAGAGGTATATGAAGTCTGCCCCTTTTCCAGAGAATGAATGCACATTTCACGGATGTGCCAGGGAGTAATGAAGTCAGGTTCTCCTACCCCCAGGGAAATTACATCTTCAAGTCCGGATACAAGGTCAAAAAAACGACGTATTCCTGAAGGCGGGATATTCTTCACTGTTTCAGCAATAAATTTTGAAGGATCGCATGGAGGTCTCAAGAAAACACCCCTGTAAAATTTACATTAACGATAAACTGTAGAACTGCAGGGATCAGGCTGTTAAGCAGTATTTATTAAAACGATACTGGCAGCCTCTTGATCACCTCAGGTTCATGAAGAATTACCCCATCTTCTTTATAGGTTTTCAGCACAAAGTGAGTGGATGTACTCTTTACCTGGTCAAGGGTTGCAATTTTCTCTGCAACAAAAAAAGCCACATCCTTCATTGACTTTCCTCTTATAGTAAGGGATAAGTCATAGTCCCCTGATAAGAGTCTGACAGACCTGACTTCAGGAAACTTAAAAATCCGTTCTGCAATTGCCTGATACCCCAGGTTGCGTTCGAGAGTTACTTTCAGCTCTATTACAGCATACACATAATTCTCCCCAACCAGATCCCAATCAACGATTGTCTTGTAGTGCCGGATAACTCCTGTCTCTTCAAGTTTTGCGATCGTCTGGGAAACTTCTTGTGCAGACATATGGGTAAGGGCTGCAATTTCGTCCGGACTTGCTCGTGCGTCATTTTCAAGAATTTCCAGTATATGTCGAATTTGTTCGTCCATTATGATCACCGGCACCAAAGTAAAATTGGAGAAGAGTTCATGCCTCAGGATTAAGTCTTTTTTCAGGTCAAATTTATTTTATTCGATTAATACAGCGTTTACAACTCCGTCCTGCCCGGGCCGGCTTGTGATTTTTGCAGTTCCGGCCGCAGTTCTTATTACTGAGCCTTTAGTCAGAATGTTACGCCTGACATAGTGCTTATTTGCAGTGTTACCAATAACTGTCTCAATGGCAGCAGTGACAGTTTTCCCGTCTTTTGGGTTGGTTATGTTTGCAACGTTGCATTGGAGTAACCTGACCTTCCTGTTGCCTCCCATTGTGGAGATGTTTTTCCTCTTAACTTCGCTTATGCGGGTTTCCGCAGACTCGCGGCCCATCTCATATTTACGCTTCCCGCGGGCAGCTATAACTTTCCCACCGGTCACTTTCCTTCTTGAATTACCTTGCCATCTCATTTTAAAACCTCAAGTTATGAAGTCGAAATTAGAATTTAGACTTATAATTATATTTCTGATTGTGATATCTGTAGACCTTATTAGATAGGGTTATCTTTAAGGGCAAAATCATACTTAGCAGTAAATAAATGCTCTATTATATATAATGTTTTAACAGGAGTACTTATAGCATATTTGCTATGGACTAATCAATACAAATAGATTCGTATAAGAACTTTACGATCAGACTGAAGAAGAGTCTTAAAAACACGAAAAGCACCGGGGAAAAATAATGGTTACAGAGATTTCGTTAAACACAATATGCGGACATATTACAAAGGTTATTGCCACGAAAACCGGAAAGAGTACTCACATACACATTGACACGGATTGTGAAAAACTCAAGAAATGGGGAACAGATTTTGAGATGGAAACAAAAGACCTGATGGGGGGATTGGAAAGTGTACTTGCCCTAAAGACTGCCAAATCACCTCTTACACCTACATGTTTTGTGCCGACAACGGTTTTGAACGCTTGCTGGCTTGAAAACGGCATGATATCAAAAAATCTTGCACGGAAAATGGGAAAAATGGAGATAATATTTGACAAATTGGAGTAAACCTTACTCCAGAACCTTATCATACTTCTCCACAGAAATTCGGAGCTTATTTAGGGGTTATTTTTTCATTTCAACATTCTCTACATATCCTTCTCCTCTTGGAGTTAAGGTATAGTAGGTAATCCCATTTACGTCCTTTTTTTCAATGCAAAGTGTACTTTCGAGCATATTAAGGTTGTAACTCGCCTGGGAATCCGTAAACTGGAATTCGGCTTTGATTTCTTCCAACGATTTCTCCTTCTCGGCGAGAGCTTTAACGATTTTTCTTCGGACAGGATTCTGCAGGGCATTAAGGACGGTCTTATGATCTTCCGTCATATCCTCTTTCATTTTGCCTTCCTGTTTCATCTTTGCAACCCATTCTTTTTTTCTTTTTGCGGCTTCCTCGGGAGTCATAATGATCATTAATATATCAACGGGATTATTTAAATAAATTTCCTGGAGATGTTAAAGGCAGCTAATGTGGAAAAATCAATAGATACTTAAATAGAAATACATATATATAAATAAGGACTCAACGCAGGATTTTGAGTCTATATAATGTGTATGAAGTCACAGAAGTTCTTAGATCAGTCTCTAATGAGTAGGCAACACCAGTATCGGATAGAATTTAAAACTGTCTATATAAATATGGGGGTAAAAGTAATGCAAGCCAGTTATGTTGAAGTCAGGATCGTACTGAGAGATTTGAATTATCCATTAACAAAGCAGAATCTAATTCAGCAAGCTTTGAAACATGGAGCTAGCCGTTGTGTAATTGAAGACCTTAAAAGTATTCCGGACCAGGAATATATCAGTTCCATCAGCGTCTTTAAGGAATTTGAAGGCATTAAGCATAAATATAACAAATACTACATTGAGGATTTACTGTTATTTATTTTTCTGCTGTTTTTTATAACAACCATTCTGTAAGAAAAGTAAATTCAAAAATTTTTATCGGCTACAAAACACTAAAACTAACAAATCAGAGGGGTTATTTATCGTTTTGTGTTATTAGCCTTGAAGTTTCTTCTTTTAATTTTCCTTTAATTGTGTAAGTCCGGTATTTGTAATTGTTTCACAGGCTAAACTGGGGTTATCGGTGTTATAATTAGTTAGATTAAATATAAGCATACTTTAAGGAATTGAAGAAATGAATGCGTCTTAAATATAAGCATACTTTCAAGAATTAAACCAAACAAATTTAATTATAGGAATTAACTTGTTAAACCTTTAATTTTCCAAAAAAACCTTTAGTAAAGCATTTATTATAGAGATATCGAGAGAACAATAAATGGGATGCTTATTTCGGCTTTTACTGCTTAAGATCACCTTGCAACTATTAAGTTTGAAGCTTAAGTATAGTCTTAGGGCACATCGTGCAATAGTTCCACCAGGTGCAAAAAATCGGTTCTGTTAAAGTAAGTTTATATGTATGTCAGTTGTTTTTTAGGTCGTCTACCGGTAAATAGGCGGTAGACTTTGTATCAATATAACAAGGAGGTAGAACATGGATAGCAAACTGAGGTTACTTGTAATGTCCTTAGTCTGTATGATATTGTTTTCTGTGACGCCGGTGTTCGCAGCTACAGACTCTGACAACGCATCCGGTAACTCGACAAATGACAATTCGACAAATAACAACAGCACTAATGAAGGAAATATAAATACTTACTTAACCGTAGACTTCAATGCAAATGCAACTAGTGGTAAAGCCCCTCTTAATGTATTGTTTACAAGCAATTGCACTGGAAATCCGAACGGATTTAATTGGACATTCGGTGACGGGACTTATTCGACTCACAACTTGACAGCTATCCACACATATACACTGCCCGGGAAATACAATGTGTCGTTGACTATATCGAATTCCACTGACAATAAAACTGCCACTAAGATAGGTTATATCAATGTTACTAAGCCAGTTTCTTTGTACGGTAGAGTGTTATGCAGCGGAAAAGCTCCACTCCGGGTTATGTACCTTGACAGAAGCAAGAATCATATATCCACGTACTGGGATTTTGGTGATGGAACGACTTCAACAAGTAGAAATATTTTGCATATTTATAAGAAACCCGGAACATACCCTCTCAAATTAACCGTAATGTCCAAAGGTCATTACAAGAAAACATTATACCCAGGATATGTTATAGTCAAATAATTTTCTGGTAGAAATTCTACCATTTCTTTTTTAAAACTTCAGTGCTGTGAATAATAAATTATATAAATTATAATATATATATATTCCCAGGGAATTTATTTTTACACGTATTTTCTATCAAGAAGGGGGATGAGATTATTAGGAAAATAAGACTCTTTAGCACTGTACTTATTACAATGCTAGTTATCTCAGTTTTATTATTTGCTTCAGGTTGTGCTCAAAAAGGGGCAAACGAAACTGGTGGAGGCAATGTAAGTAAGAACGCAACAAAAGAATCTGCTGCTGGAAAGAGTGACAGAAATATTATGCAAATACTTTCTGACGACAAGTACGTAACCCTTGTTAAGCTTATTAATGCTGCAGGGCTTAATGATACTCTGTCTATGGGTGGACCGTACACGATCTTTGCTCCGACTGATAAGGCCTTCGAAGCGCTTCCGACAGGTACTGTTGATGCACTTATGAATAATACAACTGAACTAAGAAAAATTCTTACTTACCATGTTACCAATGGAGAAGTAACAGAGCAGGATCTTGTAAATATGACAGGTATCCAGACACTTGAGGGAGGAATACTGCCGGTCAACAATACGGGTGAAGGCCTGCATGTTGGGGGTGCTAAAGTAACAGATACTGACACCAAACCCAGCAATGGGATAATCCATCAGATAGATATGGTTTTGATCCCATCGAAGTAAATGAAAGAGATAGAACTTCAATGTGGGAACAAGTAATGATAAAAGAAATGATAAAATATAGAAAAAATAAGGTTAAGATATAAATCTGAGATCCAGAAGCAGGTGTGGCCGGTTAGTGGGAGCGAAAGAGCTTTCATAAAGCCCGTAAAGAGAGGGAATGCTTTTGAAAGCTTTAACTGGCCCCCCTGTTTCCAGGGAATTGTTTTTTCCGTGCCGTGGGGACTTTTTTCATAGTTGAAGACCCGAGGCTCTATACTCGCTGAAGGAAAATCTAAATTATAAGCGTAGAGCTGGTCCCAAAAATCGATGGGCAGATTACAAAAGTTTACAAAGAACTTAAATACCCAATTCTCTATATCATTGTCATCGACTGTTTCAAAAACTGTAGTATTAAAACATTTTTTGGATATACTCTAACAGAGGATTGAACTTGAACGTGACTAAAAAAATAGTTCAAAATATAACTTTAGTTTTATCTGGTAATATAATTTTTTTTATTTTAGGATTCATATATTTTGCTTCTTCTGCGAGGTATTTTGATGCTACTGATTTTGGTATTATTTCTTTTGCGATGGCAATAAATTCTTTATTGGCTGTTTTTATAGTATTTGGAACTAACATTTTTTTTATAAGGGAAGTTGCAAAAAATAAATCCACCATACTTAAAATCATTCCTAATTCAATGGTAATTACTTTTATTCTAGGTGCAATAGCGTTTATAGCACTTACTCTTTATTTGAAATTGTTTAATTACAAATTGAATACAATATTTGTGATAAATATATTTTTTTTATCAACGATAGTTAGTTCCATCAAAGGAGTTTTAGATTCAATTTTTCAAGGTTTAGAGAAACCAATCTACACTTCAGTTGGTAATATATTGAATAGTATTTTATTATTTCTTAGTATCATAGTAACGCAAATATTGAACTTAAACGTAATACAATTTTCAATATTGTATCTCTTAGTCAGTGTGATAATATTATCATATTTTTTGTTATCAATTAGTAAATTTGTCAATCTCAAAAATTGCTTTAGAATAGATCTTAACTATATTAAATTTTTAATGAAAGAATCATGGCCGTTTGCAATCACTTACACTTTTGTTACTATATATGTTTGGACTGATTCGATAATGCTTTCGATTTTCAAAAGTGAAGCTGAGGTCGGATACTATAATATTGCTTATAAGATGGTATTAGCACTATTACTTATCCCAACAGGTTTCAATACAATTATTTACCCTCTTTTATCAAGATATTATGTTGAATATTCGGAAAGAGTAAATATTAATGGAATCCTTCATAAATATTTTTCGATAATGTTAATTATAGGCGTACCTATAGGAGTGGGAACAACAATTTTAGGGAATAGAATTATTGATCTCATTTTCGGACCAAAATATACTCCAGCAGCTATAGCCTTGCAGATTCTGATATGGTCCTTAGTATTCACATATATGAACGCACCGTTTGTAAAATTATTTGAATCTATAAACTTACAGCTATTAGTCACTAAGATTACTGGATTCTCTGCATTTATTAATGTAGGTATAAACTATTTATTGGTTCCAAGATATTCATTAGTAGGCTCAAGTGTAGCTACTTTAATTACTGAGGCCATTGTTGCAATTTCTTTAATGACGTACGCAATAAAATTAGGATACTTTAAAATCGATTACACCGAAATAATCAAAGTATTGATTGCAAGTATGCTAATGGGCCTATTTATTGTATTTATATATAATTGGAATTTAATTTTATCTTTTTTGTTTGCTATGTTATTTTATTTTATTATATTGTATATGTTCAAAACGATTAACAGATCTGATGTCAACTTTGCCAAATCACTACTAGATAGAAGGTAAGAAAATGGATGATCCACTGGTCTGCATCATAATTCTCAATTGGAATGGAAAAAAAGATACAATTGAATGTCTTGAATCACTTAAAATGGTAGAATATCCTAACTATGAGATAATACTTGTTGATAATGGTTCAACAGATGGATCTGTCGAAAGCTTAAGAAAACTTTACCCGGATATGGAAATTATCGAAAATTTAAAGAATTTGGGATTTGCAGCAGGAAATAATGTAGGGATACGAAAGGCTATTGAAAAGGGAGCAGATTACATTTTACTTTTAAATAATGATACAACTGTAAACAAAGATTTCTTAAATAACCTGATAACTGTCGCTAAAAATGATGACATGATAGGAATAGCTGGCCCAATTATTCGCTATTATTCTGAACCTGAGAATTCATGGTTTGAAAAAGGCAAGATAAATTGGTTCAGTTTTAACATAGCTACACATACAAAAATAACGGATGATAAAGAGGTAGTATCAACTGACTTTATGACAGGTTGTGCATTCCTTATTAAAAAAGCTACAATAGAAAAAGTTGGGTTTTTAACCGATGAATATTTTTTTTATTTTGAAGACGTAGATTATTCCTTGAGGGCGAAAAATGCTGGATTTAAAATTGTAGTCACTCCCTTATCAAAAATTTATCATAAAGTTTCTGCAACTGCTTCAAAGAAGTTTAAACCGGAAAGTTTATACTACGCTAATAGAAATAGATTTTGGATAATTAAAACGTACTGTCCGCTAAAATATAAGCCAATAGTATATTTGCTGGTCACTGCAAGAACTTTGATAGCAATAGGATACCATATAAGCAGAAAAGATAAAAAATGTGCTCTAGCTGTTATGAAAGCATATAAAGAAGTTATCCAGAGAAGTTGTTAGTCGGTTGTATTTACTGTATTCGGCTAGAAACATGGTAAATCCGAATGTTCTTAGATTATTTGAAAGGTTTATAAAGTGAATGTCTGTTTTTTACTATACTTCCGTTGCGGTGGGATAAGCAAATTTACTGAGTTATTTATGCGAAGTTGACATTCTATTTGTAAAGTAAGCAACCACCATTACTATAAACTAAATCCCTGTTTTTTAAAGTTGGAGAATATACTGTAGTATTGTATCCCGACATAGTGAGATTATATGCCATAATTCCATCAACAACATTGGAATATCGTAAATAAAAATAAGAGTCATTTTCTTTTAAATAAGTTTCACTTTCATACGGTTTTAATAGCGTGATATTCATATTTGATTCATAAAATGGATATTCTCCATAAGTGATTAATGGGTATATTGCCATAAAATCTGCAAATATTCTTTTTTGTGGGTTTTTGTATAATGACAACCAGTTGGCACAATATACATCATAACTTATCATATAATCGCTATAATAACTGTTTTTATTAACGGTAGTTCCTTGATTCATTATATCCTTTTGTGATAACGCGCTCGAAAAATAATAGTCTTTTACGATCAGTCCTGAAACAATACCGGTTTCAAAGAGAATAAAAACAAGGAAGTAGATAGAAACAATTTCAGTTAAATTTTTTTTGCTAATAGCTGGGACATGGGTTGCTGACATGATGCTCCGAATAATAATTCTCAAACCATTGATGCAAAATGGAGCTAAAAAAATAGCTGTAAAATTGAAAATTCTGTCTATCGATAAATTTATTGTAAAAAAAGGAAGAAATATTGAAAAAAGCATTAAAAATGACACTATTGCAATGGAAAGGTATTCTTTTATGACAATTTTTTTATTCAAATATTTATAACATGTGTAAAAAACACCTACTCCTTCAAAAAGAATTAATGTGTAATATATAAAATGTCGTACGATTAAAGATAAAGGTTTACCGAATGAATCACCGATGTAAGCATAGGCTCTTGAACTTTCAACACTAAATTCCAAAACTTGAGTTACAGTATTGTATCCCATATTTACAATAATGTTAAATTCATTGCTATTAGACGTATACATATACCATGATATCGCAAATATAAAGCATAGAATCATATATGTATTTGTTATTTTGCCTGCCGCCAGAAAATTTTTTTTGATAAGTTTGTTTACCTGAGACAACAGTAAAACTGTGAATATTGTTAATATAAAAAGATATGATATTCCATAATGTGATACAATAAGCGACATTGTAAAAATAATTAATAACAAACTTTTTTTAGAATCATTTTCTGATTTATTAGTTAACAAAGTAAATATTAAGACCACAAAAATATAAGCCGTTACATGTTTCATTGCTAATGCTATCCATGAGAAGAAAGAATACATTGTAAAAAAAAATATGCACGATATAAAAGAAATATCTTCCGAATAATATTTATTATATACATTATATAATCCAATTGGAACAAAAGACATTAATGTTGGCAAAATTAGCTTATATACCCAGGTAAGGGGTATGTTACATATATGGCAATAAATAGGATTGAGTATTACAACACTAAGTAGACTATTTGATCCAGTATCAATGGCGTAATCCCATATTCCATTTTTAATAACCATGTTTGAAAAATAATATTCAATTGTTCCATCACTAATAGGGATATACATAGTAATCAAAGACCAATGAAACATGAAAGAAAGTGAAATCACCCAAATAGCAAATGGAAATAGATCAAAACGATTTTTTTTTAACAATCCAAATATTATAATAATTGTGAAAAGTATGGAAACTATTGATAATACATTGCTGTTATAGAAGTTAATAAAGTACGTGCCTAAAATAAATAGAAAAGGTATCATTAAAACTAGAAAAAATTCCAACGATATCTTACATGGATTTCTGGAAAGAAGACAAAAAGTATACTTTTTATTAGACGAATAGCATATTAATGTTAATGCCAGTGTTAAAATGCTAAATGTAATGACTAATGGTACTTCTGAAATCGGTTTTTCAATACCGCAAAATGGATATAGAAAATTAATCAACATTCCAATGAACATTAAGAAAAAAAAACTTAATCCAATTGAGTACAAAAAAACTTCTATCACCGTTAGTTTATTGAATCTAAATTTCCCGAGAATTAAAACTCCGGGAAGGAAAGTGAGATACAAAAAACCAAAGATTATTCTTAAAAATGGAATATCGATCCCGATCAGGTTTAAACCGATTATCCCAAAGAGAGACAATTGAATGAACAAGCATAATAATATTAGCTGAAGAGAGTCTATGTATAATAAATTTTGCTTATCCGTTTTATTGTACATTTCTGCTCCTTTTGAGTAATAGTTCTACCAGTCTTTCACTAAAATCCTTCAAATCGTACTCACTAACTAAATATCCATTATCTAAAACTTCTTCATGAGGCCCAATGTCAAAAGCCACAACTGGTTTCCCACATGCTTGAGCTTCTACAATAGTTAAATTAAAACCTTCCTGCAAAGAGCAGGTTGCATAAACATCACATGCCGCATAATAAAAGGGCAAGTCACCATCGGAAATTTGCTCTGCGAAGAATATGGATTCATCACTTAACCTCATCAATTTCTCAGAATATTCTCTATCATAATGTTTTCCAACAATGAGTAACTTAACATGAGGTATTTTAAGCTTAATTTTTTTAAAAGCATCAATTAACAAGTGTATGCCTTTAGAGGGGATAATTCTTCCAATAAATAATATCAAAGGATCATTGTTAATGTTATATCTGGACCTTATTCTATTCTCATCAAGCCCCTTTTTGAACCTACTATGATCGATTTTGTTGTAGATTACTATACTATCTATGCCTTTTTTTTCTTTAAGTCTTTTTCTACTATATTTACTTACAGAAATAACTGTATCAAATCTCTTTATTGTTTTCCAATAAAGCGACCAAACTAATTGATTATAAATTTTCTCAGAGATACCTTGAGGTGTAAATGAATAAACAGGTGAGTCTCCGTCTGCATGATGATTATAAACTACTACTTTAGTCCCATAAATTTTTTTGCAAAAAAATGCTAAATTGGCCAAAGTTGGATGATGAAGAATGATTACATCAAAATCATTTAGCTTATTGAGAAGCGAGGAGACCTTAATTAAATTAACTGGAAATGAGGCACGATACACCTTCTTTAAAAAAGGATTTCTAAATGGAACAAGAGGATTAATAAGATTAACTCTAAAACTCCTTGAATCTAAATCAGCATTAAAAGTAAATATGGTCACAGATGCACTGTTTTCAGAAAGCTCTAATGCTTGATGTTCTGCTACTCTGCTAGCTCCCTCAAATTTTGAGAATGCTGATATTAAAATTGCAACTTTTAAGAACTTTTTTTTATCTGTCAATTCATTCACAAGTTCAGAGATGTTATTTTTTACAAGAACGTCATCTTTCAGATTAGACCTTAGCATACTAAGACCTCAAAAACTATTAACAAGTTCAATTGATTTATTTTCTCAACAAAAATAAAATTAAGTGGGCATTAGCTTGTAAAAGAAATATTTTAAAATTGTAGCTTTTAAAACCTGCTGATGGCAATGATATAGAGAACAGGAATTTAAGTTCTTTGTACACTTTATAACATACCATTTAACTTTTCAGATAGGCTTTTAGTAGTTGAACTACGATTAAAGCCATAATAATTTTGCTTGTTGTCCAGAGTAGTAAGTTTTGTATATTCCTCAAATGTCTTTTTAGCTACTTCATTCCAAGACATTTCTTTTATCATAAATTCGTATGCTGCATTGCCCATATTTTTCCTTAGATTTTTGTTCGATAATATTTCTATTATTGCGTTTGCCAATTCATCATTATCGCATGGAGGAACAATAAATCCAGTAACACCATTAATAACAACTTCGGAGAGACTTCCAACATCTGTTGCAACTACTGGTTTTTTAAATGAGTAAGCTATGGGAATTACTCCACTCTGCGAAGCTTCAATATAAGGCAAGACAACAACTGAAGCTTTTTGGAATAATTCCGAAACTCTTTCATCAGGTATATATTCATTAATAATTATAAAATTATCTCGATTGTTTATCAATTTTTTATACGGTGTGAAGTCTCCATCCCCAGCTATTATTATTTTAAAATTTGGAATTTTGGAAGATATTAATGGTTCAGATTTTATTAAATGATCTATTCCTTTATACTTAAGTATCCTGCCAAAAAATAAAACTATATTTTCTTCTTCAGTAATTTCTTCTTTGCCCAAATTATTGAAGAAAGAATAGTCTCCATGAGGAACTACTGAGATTTTCGAGTTTGTAACCCTTTTTTTACTTAATTCTAACTTCAATTTTTCACTATGGACAAAGTTCAAATCTGCGTATCTGGAGATGATATTTGTTGTCATATTAACAACAAAATTCTGTTGATCTGAGTGTAGTACAACATCATGAATAGTAAGTACTATTGGCGCCACTTTTTTTAAAGTACTCAGTAAAGGTATGATGAAAGGATGTATTACGGTAATATGTATTATGTCCGGTTTTATATCCAAAATATGTTTAACAATCAAATCAATTCTATAACCATGCCTTCCAACAGATGGGATTTTATTGACAGTTACCTTGTCATTGAATATTGTCTCATTTAGTCCATCTGGAGCAATTATGCTCACATTAATCCCATTCCCAAGAAAAGCCAGGCTATTGCAAAGTTGAGAAGCGTAGTGAACCATTCCTCCGCTTTTGATCAATTCGATGATACATACATTCATAACAAAGCCGTCCTAAATATAAGACAAATAAGGAACGAATTTGAGTTCAATTAATTATACTTTCTAATTATTATCCAAGATTCACTTTTTTTATTATTTTTTAAACATTATTCTTTTAACAGCTTGGAAAATAATCCCCGTAATATCGTAAAAGTGCCAAGAAAAATAATCAGTGAGCTCATCAACAACTCCAACCAAAAACTCCAACCCTCTCCCAGGAGAAAAAACGGTAACAATTTCGACCCCACTAAGAACTCAACTCCAAAAAAAATTATCCAAAGTGGAGCAAAGTAATACAAAGGTCTTCTGTTTTTCATTTCTCTTAATGTCCATAACAAAACTTTTGATCCGTGAGAAATGGGATTCTCACTTGAACAGTCATTTAAGTCGTACCTGCAGAAAATTTCCACCTCAGTAAACTTCAACTTGTGATCAAATGCATGGATAAGAATCTCGGAACCTGCAGACATATCTGTGCAACTCAAATTAATATTAGCAATGGCTCTTCTTCCATAAGCCCGAAAACCACTCTGGGAGTCGGTAACATTGAGACCCCCAACAATGTATGTTGCAATATCAAGTACTTTCATTCCAAACTTCCGATAAACCGGGATATCCTTGCCGTTGCCGTTGACAAACCTTGAGCCGATTACAAGATCAAAGCCATTTTCCAGAGGTTCAACTAACTTCGGAATATCAGATGGATCATGCTGGCCATCAGAGTCTAAAATAACCATGGCGTCCGCACCAAGTTGACGTGCGGTTTCAAAACAGTTTTTAAGGGCGGCACCATATCCTTTATTGTTCTCGTGACGAACAACGTAGGCTCCCAACGATTCGGCAATAGCGGCAGTAGTATCCGTACTACCGTCGTCCACAACCACTACCTTGTCGACAAATTTCATACAACCATTAATGACTTCTTCAATGGCCTGAGCTTCATTATAAGCAGGCATTGCCGCAATTTTAAAAGGCACGTTTTATCATCTCCAAAAATTGGAGCCCATTTTTAGAGCTGTTTTTAGGTCTTCACTATCAATAAACCATAAGTAACATGGAGCCTTATTTCCCGGATCTGTGAAATTTTTATATTAGGGATTGTACAAACGACTAATAAAATCAAAATTAAATTATATCATACAAAAATTATATTTAGTGTTTTTAGATATTGGAGTCCAAAAAGTTTACGTAAGATTTAAAGAAAGCTTCCGCTCATAGCCTTCATTTAAATTTCTTAAAACCTCGGACAATCCTTAATATCCTGATCTTGGGGGTTGAATATGAAGGACATGTCTTAATGAATAAATAAAAGATGTTAATAATATATAAATTTAGCGAGTAATATTAAACGATTTTAACAATATACATAAATATATAAAACAGTAAAGTATTCCAAACAGTAAAAATATTTAAAAAAATACCTGTTAGTAGATATTTGTAGGGCATATAAGTACTCCTGCCAGAATAATAGAAATCAGCATAACTGACAGAACAAATAAACAGTATATGTTGTAGTTTTGTTCTTGTTTTCCCTCCAATGCTGTTAATTCCCAGGCTTTTTAACTGTTTTCTACAAAAATCCAATGAATTATATACACTATAATAAAATATTTATTCGTTACTTACTATAGTTTAATAACAAATCAATTTTTGTTGGTTGGTTTTTATTTATGGAGGATGAGCAAGCAAAAAAACTCTTAGACATTGCCATTAAACACTTGAGATTCGAAAGAGAAGACTATGAAGGCGCAATAGACCTTGTTTCGGAGTTTGCGAAAAGAAATTTTATCCCTCCTGATTCCTTACTTGAGGAGTGCTTTCTTTGCGGATCTGCGGGACTGTATAATTTAGCTTATGTACTTGCTAAAACTTCCGCAAGATTTTCTTCAGGAGATACTAAAGCGACAGCTCATTATAATGCCGGAGTAGCTGCTGCTTTTTTGGGGAAGCTGGAAGAGGCCGAATCACAATATAACCTTGCTCTGGAAATTGACCCGATCAATCCGACGACTCATTACAACTACGGGAACCTGCTTAAGCAGATGGGAAAGGCGGAAGAAGCGGAAGAACATTATTTGCTTGCGATGGAACTGGATCAGAAGAATCCGGCAATCCACTCGAACTATGGAATCCTTCTGTCAGAATTGGGAAGGGGGGAGGAAGCAGAAAAACAGTACAAGCTTGCATTGGAGGCTGATCCTGACAATGCAGACGCTCATTTCAATTACGGACTTCTTTTTATAGATATGGGGATGCTGGAAAAGGCGGAAAAGCAGTATAAACTTGCGTTGGCAGCAAATCCGGATCATGTTGCTACTCGCTCAAACTACGGACTTCTTCTCAGACAAATGGGAAAACTGAAAGAAGCAGAAGAGCAGTATAAGCTTGCTTTGGAGGTCGACCCCAGTAATGCAGGGGTTCGCTCAAATTACGGACTTTTACTTAAACAAATGGTAAGGCCTTATGATGCTGAAAAACAATATGAAAAAGCTTTAGCATCCGACCCGGAAGATGCAAATATTCACTATAATTACGGACTCCTCCTTACAGAGCTGGGATTGCCTCAGAAGGCTAAGGAAAGATATGAAATCGCTTTAACAGTAGATCCTAATCATGCCGATACTCATTTCAGTTATGGGCTTTTACTTTCCGAGATGGGACTGCCACATAAAGCTGAAAGGCACTATAAACTTGCCCTGGAAGTAGATCCGAAACATCTGGCGGCTCGTTCTAACTACGCATCTCTTCTTAAACAAATGGGACGACTGCAAGATGCAGAAAAGCAGTATAAGCTGGCTCTGGGAATAAATCCCTCCGACACTGATCTTCGTTCAAATTATGGACGTCTTCTCAAAGAAATGAGAAAACCTGCAGCAGCCGAAGAGCAGTATAAAATTGCTCTAGAAGCAGATCCCAAAAATAAAGACGTTCGATATAATTTCGGACTTTTGCTCAAACAAATGGGGAGGTTGGAAGAAGCTGAGAAACAGTATAAATTGAATTTAAAAATTGACCCAAAACATGTGGCTACTCGTTATAATTATGGGCTTTTGCTTAGACAAATGGGGCTTCCGGAAAAAGCAGAAATCCAGTTCCAGCTTGCTCTCAGAGCTGATCCTAACCATATCTTAACGCACTTAAATTATGGAACTCTCCTTAAACAAATCGGGCGAAAGAAAGAAGCAGAAGAGCAGTATAAACTTGCTCTAAAAATTGACCCGAAACATGTAGCTACACACTATAATTATGGACTTCTCCTGTCAGAATGGAACCGGAAAGAAGAAGCTGAAAAACAGTATAAACTTGCTTTATTAGCCGATCCGGAACATGTCAATGCCCATTTAAATTATGGTCTTCTCCTATTTGAAAAGGGTCGAATGAAAGAAGCCGAAGTGCATTTTAAGCTTGCTATAAAAATTGCTCCGAAGTTCTTACCTGCCCAATATAATTATGGACTTCTGCTTAAACAGATGGGACGACTCGAAGAAGCTGAAAAACAGTATAAGCTTGTACTGAGAATTGATCCGAAAAATATAGCAGCTAACTGCAGTTACGGGCTTCTGCTTCGACAAATGGGGAAACTGAGAGAAGCAGAAGAACAGTATAAGTTGGCTCTAAAAGTTGATCAGAATAATGCAGAAGTTCATTCAAATTACGGCAATTTACTGAAGCAAGTGGGACGGAAAGCGGAGGCTGAAGAACATTATAAGCTTGCCCTGAAAAACAATCCAGGCGATTCTTACACATATTATAACTATGGACTGCTCCTTGTGGATATGGGAATGCTGGAAAAGGCAGCTGAACAGTATAAGCTTTCTCTTGCAGTAAATCCGAAAAACATAATCGCCCTTTTAAGCTATGGGAACCTTCTTTCGGAAATGGGAAAAAAGGAAGAAGCTGAAAAACAGTACAAGCTGGCTCTTAAAGCTGATCCCGGAAATAGTGAAACCCACTTTAACTACGGTCTGCTCCTTTTTGAAATGGATAGATTGAAGGAAGCAGAAGATCAGTATAAGCTTGTTCTCGTAACTAATCCAAAATATGCGCCTGTACATTCAAGTTACGGTCTTCTCCTTTTGAAAACCGGAAGGCTTGAAGAGTCCGGAGCACAATTTCAAGCTGCAATTAAATTGGAACCCAAAAATCCGGATATCCACGCTATCAACAGCTTACTTCTGTTTTCCAGGAACCTGGAAAAGGAATCAATTGGGGAAATAAAGGTAGCAGCCAATCTATTCCGAGAAAAGGGTGACACAGTAAAAGAGTATCTTTCTTTAGCATGGCTTTACGAAGATTTTGCAAATAAATACTATAATTTGAACGATTATCGTAAGTTTGGAGAATTTGCTGAAGCTGCAGGTGACAAGTATATTGAAGCAGGCAAACTGGCCGGAGGTAAACTAAAGGATATCTCTTCAACCAGAGGCTACTTGCTTAAAGGAAAAGTCCGGATTCTAAAACTTGACTTCCGACCTCCTTATAATATTGGGACTCTTACAAAACTTCTAAACGGCATCGAGGAAACTTCTAAATTCTATAAAAATGCAGTAAAAGCATCTTCCGAAAGCGACCAAGCCAGAAGTGCCTGTTTAGTTTCCATGTCCTGTCTTTCTGAAATGCTACTATATATACTTACAATAATAAAACAGGATAAAGTGCCAGAACTTAAAAATGAAGTCGAAGATTGGAAAAAAGGGTTGGCGAATTGTGAAAAAATATATAAGGGAAATGAAAAATCAGAAAAATTACTGCAATCACTCAATAAACTCATAGTACGGATAGAGAATTTTAATAAATTGAAAGAAATTGCAAAGTTAAAGGAAGAACGAGAACTTGAGGAGTATATCCGTGAATTTAGTGAAATTGCCAGAAACCTGGAGGGACCCTTTGAGAAGATAATCCAGGACTCTACGAAAAAGATGGATGTATATAAGCTTAAAACAATCTCATACTCCGGAACCGGGACCAAATTAATCGAAAGTTCAACAGAATTAATTGAGAGGACGGGAGTTAAATCCGTCCCTCCGATAGAATCAAGAGCCGATCAGAAAATTACTGATAATAAACGTGCTTCAGGGACAGATGTACCCTACGCACCTGCGTCGAATAAATCTTCCGGTATATTAAATAGGATAATTAATCCTCAATTGAAAATTTCGATGAAGTCTGCCGGAGCAATCATCGTCACCGTGGCTTTAGTTATTGTACTTACAGGCATTGTACTGAGTAGATTCTCTCCTTGATTCTCTGAAGCAAAGGCTCCGGAATAAACCAGCAGGAATTCGGGTTACTTTATGAAAAAATTAGACTTTAAATCTTCTGCTGTATTGATGTTCGCAAAAGTCTTCAGATCAGGATCGATTTTTCGAATTTCTGAAATTTCAATAAAAACCACATCCGGAGTTTCGAAAACGGGGGTAAGTACAGAATGTTTTCCTTTCTCTAAGGCCTTTTCGATTTCAGTAATAATTTTTTTTGAATAAACGGCATGAAGAGGCTCAAACTTCCCATCCTCCCATTTTGGGAGAACAGCATTGTGTCCGATTGCTTTCTCAAATAAAAAGTCCACAACCCTGGAATCGATAAATGGCATGTCTCCTGCACATACAAAAGAATACTCAGACCTTGATTGGAGCAGGCCTCCCCGAATGCCTTCCAGGGGGCCGGCATTTACTAAAGTGTCAAAGCAAAAATGGACTTTATATGAAGAGAATTTTTCAAGTACCGGCCTGAATCTCTCTTTCTGAGCTATGTCCCTGAATGAGAGAATTACCTCATCCACTACCTGAAAAAGGCTTTCAAGCTGGCGTTCCAGAATTGATTTCCCTTTGACTTCCAGAAGTGCTTTTTCGGTCATCCCCATCCTTTTTCCTTTTCCTCCTGCAAGGACTATCGCACTTCTAAGCTTTGGTTTACCATTTTCAGGTTCTTTTTCAGGTTTTGTTTTTTCACTCATTTAATCCATCCAGGAAATAATGTGCTTGGATTTACCTATGAGTTTTTGTTTGGTTTTATTTTTGTTTTCAGGCCTGTCTTCTATCTTGCTCTCTGTCGTGAACCCAGAATTCTTCTTTTTCCGTGAATTCTTTTTTCCAGATCGGGGCTTCGGCTTTTATCCGTTCTATAGCTTCGCTGAGAGCCGGGAAAAGCTCGGTCCTGTGGGCAGCCGCAATAACGATGTATACTATGTCCTCTCCAGCTTTGATAACGCCTGTTTTATGGTGAATCAAGACTTCCTGTATTCCTTCTTTATGCTTGATTTCTTTTCGGATCTTATCCAGGATTTTTGTGGCTTCAGGTTCATATTTCTCAAAATCGAGCCTGGAAGTTTTCTCGCTTTCGGCTATTTCGCGGACGATACCTGTAAAAGTGCCTATTGCACCTGCTTTTTTAATAGAAGGATCTTTTTGGATTTTCCTGACAAGAGCTTGAAGAGTATAACGATCTGGCTGAATGAGTGCCATTTCAATAAGAGAGCTAGTCAATTCCTCATGTATATCAATGTCTTCCGGCACCCTGAAAACTACATTTGATACGTCTTGAAGGCTTCCAAGTACAATTTTTGGGAGATGACTCTCCTTAAACCCCTCTACCACTGCAAAATCTAAGCCCTGGTCGCAAAACATATCCAAAGCATCATCAAGATCTCGGTCCCTGGAGAAGCTAACAAGTCCTATGCCTGGCGTCGCTAAGTTTTTTATATCTGCAATTTCTGCGCCTTGAATTCCTGTGCCTGCTGCTCCCGTACCCGTTATTCCAATTACCATGTCAGCGCCTGCATCAAAATGCGGTCCTATGTCCGTTTCTGCAGGATTGAAGCTCTGTTTCCCCATGTGTTTTACAGTGCCTACGGTCCCGAATTCGGAAAGCTTCCGGACAAGGGCTGTAACAAGGGCTGTCTTATCCGAATTTTTATACCCGACAACTGAAATGACTTTCATTAAAGAGCGTTATGGACTTCCCTGTATAAGTAAGGGCCGGCACTTTTTATTTCTATTTTCCATTTCTCTCTTACTTTCGATTATTCTAAATAGTAAGCATCCCAGTTTGCCAATCATTGATTACTCTGGTAGCAGTCCTTGTTTCATCGATTTCACCTTTTTTCTGCAGGAAATTGCACTGTTTGCCTATAAGTGCAAGTACTTCATGGGAACTCTCATTTTCGATCTTAATGTTATAGAAGGACTCAAGGATGGTTTTATCTTCATCAAGGATTTTGGCTATAATCTTTAGGGATACACCAAAGTGATCCTTCAGGTGAGTCGCATCTTTTGTTCCCAACAATCCCATGGTATACTCATCTCTCTCGTCAAACGGTATTACCCCAGGTGTGTCTATAAACATGATCCGTGAGCCTGCACCCACGTTCTGGACTGCTTTTGTGTGGCCGGATATAGGGGATGTGCCTGTTCTGTGTCTGCCTGTAACGCTATTGATTACCGAGGATTTGCCCACATTGGGGTAGCCGAGGGTACCGACAAGGATATCACGCCCTTTTATACTCGCGGATTCCAGAATCTGGTGTCTTAAGATCGTCGTTCCCGACCTATCCTTACTGGAAATAAAAACGGTGGGTGCTATTTTTGAGAGGCGGACTTTCGTTTTCTCAAGTTTTTCCCTTGAAACAAGGTCGCATTTATTGATGACGATTATAAACGGTTTTTTTAAGCGGACTATTTCACTCTCGACTTCCATATTTCGGGTCTCATCAGGAAACCGGGCATCTATGACTTCAAGAAGAACATCAGCTCTTTTTATTACATCTTTTACCAGAGCTTTGTAGCTTGCCATACTGTGGCTATGTAACAGGAAGGTATATGAAGATTGGTGAGAAGCTTGATAAGTGATTTAGGGATATATCTTCGATTTATATTTATTGACCTTTAAAATCACGGTTAAACAGAGATTTAGAGCTTATCCTGTGCAAAAAAGACCAAAAGATATTATGTGCAATAAATTCAATATCAGGATAAAATAAAAAATTTGATACATTTCTTAAAGAAGGTCTTTGATATGAAATACATATTATTGTCCTATCCAATAAATGAGGATACACCAAAACATAAAAGCCTACCAATGCCTGGTATACTACCACATAGCCAGATCTCAAAAGGAGATGAATATAATTCTGTTATTATATCAATTCATAATCACACCGGGACACATATCGATGCACCTAAGCACTATCTTGATGACGGAAAACTAATATCTGAATATCTTTTGGATGACCTTGTGTTCAAAAATCCTGTTATGGTTGACTGTTTGAAGCGTGATGGAGTTATTAATTGTACAGGAAGATTTGCAGCATGCTTCACAAATGCTTCAAAAGAGCGACTGTTTATTACTCCATACCGGATTCGGGCAATATAGGAGTGAAGAAAGATATCTAACTTTTAACCCCGGAATTGCTCCGGAAACTATCCTATGGATTCGAGAGGAATACCCAAACGTTCGATGTATAGGAATTGATAGTATTTCGATTTCTTCTTACCAGCACACAAGCACGGGGATAGAAGCACATAAAGCGGCTTTCAGGGTAAAAAACGGATTGGGTAAACCTTTGCTTCTAATTGAGGACATGAACTTAAGCACATTGTCAAACAGTATATTAAAATCGATCATAGTACTTCCATGGCAAGTGAGTGGAATTGATGGTGCTCCCTGTACCGTATTAGCGGAAATCGAGTAAAGCTATCTTAAAGTTACCAATTATTTTTGTAATACGGATAGATTTTAAGTATCAAGTTTGTTTTCTATTTTTTCCATACTTCAATGAAGGTTAAACATATTCAATTCGGTGTAAAGAAACATACCCAATATTTCTGTGAAGATTCAAATATTGAAAGGCCCATATTTCTTTTGATTAAAGTAAGTAAGCCTATAATTAGAGAAGATGGTGTATTTATTATTTAATGATCTTTTTTACCATCAAAAAGAGTGGGTAAAGCATGGAAATTAATAAAGTCAGAATTCAGGATATTCCTGAAGATGAACGTCCAAGAGAGAGGCTTATTCGAAATGGCCCGGAGTCTCTCTCAAATGCGGAACTGCTGGGCATAATCCTGAGGACAGGATCAAAGGAAGAAAATGTTGTCAGCCTGTGCAGCCGGATACTATCGGAATACAGTATTAAGCAACTCAGTTTAGCAAATATCACAAGGCTTATGCAGGTGCATGGTATTGGAAAGGCAAAGGCTGCCCAGATAGCTGCGGTTTTTGAACTTGCTCGCCGCCTCGAGACCTTTGTGGAGGAGCCAAAAAGAAAAATCTGTTCCCCAAAGGATGTATATGCCCTGATGTACCCTAAGATGCGCGAACAAAAGAAAGAAAAATTTATAACACTTTATCTTGATACAAAAAATCAGATTCTTAAGGAAGAAGTGATTTCCATAGGCAGCCTTAATGCCAGCATAGTCCACCCGCGTGAAGTTTTCAAATCTGCGCTCATGGAGTCCTCTGCATCGGTAATCATGATCCACAACCATCCGTCCGGGGACCCGAGCCCTAGCAGGGAAGATATAATGGTTACTGAGAAACTTATAGAAGGAGGAAAACTCCTGGGAATCGATGTGCTTGACCATATTATCATTGGAGACGGCAGGTATGTCAGCCTTAAAGACGAAGGTTTTGTGAGGTAAAATCCCGTGCAGTAAAAAGACAGGCAATGTGTTATTACAGATGATTTTCTTCAATGAATGTTTTGCAAAAATGGAGAGTTCGGATGGGATTATTCTTGTTTCTCCGGTATATTCGTTAGGCGTGACTTCTTAAATGAAACACTGATTAATCTAGCCTAATTTTTTGTACGGCAAAGAAGATGTTCCTAATAGGTTCAAGTTACTGGAACTTGATTTACGGAAATGCTGCGGAGAAGTTAAATATGATCCGGAATATTTCAAATAATTTTGTAGTCACATATTTTGAATTTACATATATATTGAATCTGCAATACTTATTAAATCTCAATAATGTATAAATTTGCAATGTTTGATATCTCTATAATGTTTACTAAATAGGTATCACATGCTAAATCTACGAAATCTTTATATACCTATAAGAAATGGGCTTTTCGATCAATTTAATTTCTCCTCTCATTTCTATCCCCCTTAAATAGGAGGTTTTGCGAATTACAACAAGTTTAAACGCCTGTGCACTGGATGACAGTCACATTCAAGAAATTACCCTCGATGACCCTTATACTGTACCTTACAGGGGCATTTACGCAATCTGTGATGCTAAAAATGAGTATGCGGAGATAGTTGAACATTCAAACTGCTACGGTGGAGCAGCCTGGTCTCTGCATCACTACTCAAAATCGCCCCTTGTCATTAAAGCCCGCTCAACCGGGAATATGATCCGTTACTTCATGAAGATTGGAACTTCAAGGCTTGAACTCAAATCTTCAGTAGCAGCTGCAGGTATCGAATCCGTTATTGTTCAGGGAGATGAAGTAGAAATCACTTATGCCGGATTAGGAGGCGGAGGTGTGGGTGCAACTCGCTGCAGGGCTTTTGCAGAGGGAGTTCTTCGTCATGAGATTACAGAATCCGGGGGAGAGAAGTGTGCCAGAGGAACAATTGTGGTACCCCGCAGAGACCGTATCCTGATAGGTATAGACGACACGGACTCGAAGGATATAGGAGCCACCTGGACTCTAACTCATAATGTTGCAAGAAAATTGGACTGCTATGAAGCGGTATATCTCTCTCACTCCCTTGTTCAGCTTTTCCCTGTCCCGGAAAAGACACAGAACTGCATGTCTACAGTACTTGAATTCGGCTGCGTTGGCGAGAAAGCAAAATCAAGGCTTGTAGACTCTTTTAAAAAAGCTATAAAAAAGTATAGTGCCTCAAGTCAAACCGGAATGGCAGTTCTCTCAGACTTCTATGCAGAAGGAATATACGGATACAGCAATCGCTGCCGAACTGAAAGAGTTTTGAAAACCGATGCTCTGAATTGTGCCGAAGAGAACGGTGTGGATGTACTGCTTGATGGCAATGGGATAATAGGTGCACTTGCCTCTCTGCCCTGGTTTGCGAGACCTGAAGAGTCCATTCTTCCCTGTACGGAAATCAAACCTATGCTAGTTGACAAAGTATGAAACGCATTCAAAAGATATTTGGATCTATGATATAAATTAAATAACATCAATAAAATATTTTTATGAGATTAAAGCAACATTAATTAACATTAAAACAATGTTAAATTACATTAAAACAATATTAAACTCAGATTAAAACTAGATCCCGGGATAAGCTTGAAAAATGAAACAGGATATTGCACAGGGTTTGAAGCTCTTTATTTTGCAGCATGCGACAGCGACGTAAGCTTGATTGTAGGTGTCCCCGGATATCCTATCACATCCCTGATGGAACTATTTTCCAAAAAGCAGAATTATCCAGCTTATAGCGCCCAATGGTTGACGAACGAGAAGGTTGCCATGGAAACCGCTCTGGGAGCTTCTATTTCGGGACAAAGGGCTCTTGTTCTTGTTAAACATGTTGGGATGAACTTACTTTCAGACCCGCTAATAACCTCGGTTACACATACCATTGGAGCTGGCCTGGTTGTTATTGCCGGGGATGACCCTGGAGTAAAAGGCTCCCAGAATGAGCAAGACTCGCGCTGGTACGGCCGGATAGCCGAAATAGCTGTTTTCGATCCTTCGAATTCCGATTCTACATATAGGGCTTTGAGAAGAGCTTTTGAACTTTCCGAAGAAACAAAGACTCCAGTTATCCTGCGAATTACTGCCGGCCTGGAAAAAAGTGCAGGAAACCTGGAACGTCTTCCACGATCTATTGCCCCCCATCCCAGGTTTGACCGCTCTGTATGGGAATACCGGACGATGGAAAAGCACCAGCTGTTTCACTCAAAGGTCTACCCATTCCTGGAAACCGAAGCTGAGAATACCGAGCTGAACAAAATAACATCCTGGGCAGTGAAAAAAAGGAAAATTGGTTCCGGACCTGAACAAGGGTTTGAACGCCCCGAAAAAGAATATACACATCCGGAGTCTGCGATGTCAGATTTGCGAACGAACCGGATAGGAATGATTTCCTCAGGTTTCATATCTTCAATAGTGGAAGAAGTACTGAAAAAACGAGATTTTGGTTGTGAAATTTCTCATCTCTCACTCAACCTTGTTAATCCCCTCCCTCTTGGAACAATTGGAATGTTTTTGAGGAATAATCAAAAAGTGCTTGTGGTTGAAGAGTCAGAACCTTTTATAGAAGAACAGATCCGTATCGCAGGTCATGTATACGGAAAAAAAACCGGACACCTCCCATACGGGCAGGTTAAACTTGAGGATATAGAATTTGCTCTTGAACACATAAACGAAGAAAATGTCTTATATTCTACATATGCAGATGCTGTCCTCATTAAAAGAGAGATTGAAAGCAGAACCGCAATCTGCAATAACTGCCCCTATCTTCCTCTTTATCGTCTTCTTAACACACTTGATGTGCCGATTGCAGGTGATATGGGCTGCTCAATCCGGAGCGCACCCGAGCCTCTTGCAGCAGTTGATGTTAGTTTTGCCCTTGGCTCTGCAATCTCGGTTGCATGCGGTTTTGAGAAAAAGGGTGTGGCAGTAATAGGAGATTTTGCGATGGCACACTCAGGCATCCTGGGACTAATTAATGCCGCTACCTCAGGCTGTAACGTGCTTGTACTTGTACTCCAGAATGAGATTGCAGCCATGACCGGCGGGCAGGAAGCTCCTGACCTCAGAAGGGTTGTAGAAGCAATAATTCCCGACGTTTCAACTTTTGATATTGATATTGATATTGATGTCAATATCGAAAACCAGATCTCGCATTCAAAGCTTTCGGAGCTTAATTCAAAACTCTCGGAGCTTATAAGGACAAAAATAGCCTTACCTGGCATTTCTGTAATATTCATAAAAGGAAAGTGTAGAAAAAATTGATTTTCAGTTTATTCTTTAATACTTACTTCTATTTTTTAAATTCGTTAATGAATCCTTGTTTTGTCTATAAGGTGAATTTATATAAATTTAGATAATTTTTAATTGTTTTAACGATGGAGGGGAGGCTATGAAAAGATATAACTTCAAAAGGATTTGAAGTTAAACAAAAGAATAAATGCCTTGTAAAAAGATACATAACTAAGAAGAACAATATAAAAATAGGGTAATAGGGTAAAAATTCTTAGACAATGTTTAAGTAATTATAGCTCTCAATATGAACTAAGGGGGAAAAAAATTGGGCAAAATGGTTCAAATTTTGCTGGCTGTTGGATTCTTGTTACTTATAATAGGTGCGCTCCTGAATATTACCAGGGACCCGCTTATGTGGGGGACGGGAGTCGTAACTGCATTATTCATGATTTTGCTTTTCAGGATAGATCCTCTAAAGTCCAAATGAATGATAGAAAGGGGCTATTCTTTGTTATTCAAGCTCTGCAAAAAGATGAAATCAGAATACGAAATTTCTATTTTTTTGGATTTTACAGGAAAAGGTTTTGAACACAAAGTAGAGGATGTCAGGGCTTTTTTCAAAGGATCCAAATAACTTCGAAATAATCCGCAGTCAAAGTCAAATATAAATAATCCAGCACCGTATCTTCTATTACGGGAATTAGACTTTTTTCCGGAAAAACTCCCGAATTCCGACAGAAATATCACGGTTATTACGGTTAGGTTTTCCCATTACAGGGCACAACAGAATTAATTTATTAGTAAGGACCATTTAACCATTTAGAAAACTTTGGCCTTAAAACTTTGGCTTAAAACTTAAGCCTTTTTGCTGTCTCAATAGTATGTAATAAGGGTATATAATGCTCCAAATATGCTGAATACAAATTTGCCGAGATGAAACAATGAAGCACAGGATGAGGACTTTTATAGCTTATTTAACTTTTCTGATTCTTTTAGTCTCCCTTTTTTCAGGAGGATGTCATGACGCAAAGTTCCGGTTTAAGCGGTGACAACATGACAGAAAAGAAAGCAGGAATGGACGGTAACGAAAGTAAAAACGTAAGCAATAACATGGGAAATAAAGAAAATAGTTACGCAACCAGTAATTTAAGCAATGACGAAAACGATTCAACAAGCCACCTTAAATCAGAAGCTGTAGATCTTTTCGATTCTAAAACTGGAAATTCCAACCTTTCGAGAAATTACAAACTTGAGGCTCTCGATGTTGAGCTAAAAGTGCCTGCTTATGAATTGCCCCTGAACAAAGGAGATATTGCAAATTACGAAAACTTTTCCGGTAGAATTAATTTGAGTGAGTCTGCTCTTAAGACACTGGAAAATAACGGCTTTGTAGTAATTAAAAATCCTTATTCTTCCAGAGAAGAAGACATAACTTCGATGTATAAAACTCTCAAACAAGAGGATATTCCTATTTTTATTACTACTGATTCACTGCTGCATCTCTATCATATCCAGTTCGATGAGACTCTTCGCCAGATAGAAGAAAGGGAGTTTTACGATACTATCTGGAATATGGACCTGGCCATGCTAAATGCCTCTATCGAAAAGTACAACAGTGCCGCAGGGGAGGAAAAGGAAGCTGCAAGGAGAAATGCAGCCTACTTCTCAGTCGCTTTAAGCTTGCTCCAACCAAAACCGGAGCAGGTACAGTCTACGCAAACACAGAGCCAGGAAGAATATTATGATTCCTTTGACGAGTCTTTTTTCCCTGCAGGTGCCGAGAAACAATATCAATTTGAAATCCCGGAGTTTGTAAAAGAAGATGTCAAAGCCGAACTTGCCCTGATAGAAGCACATACTGGTTTTTCGCTTTCTCCGATTTTCAAATATCAGGAAGATTATTCCCAGTATGTGCCCAGAGGCCATTATACACGCTCCGAGAAACTGAAAAACTATTTCAAAGCCTTCATGTGGCACGGAAGGATGAGCATGCTCCTGAAGGATAAACTGATTCAATCCGGAGACCCTGCCAAAGATGCCCGTATCCAGACAATCCAGGCAAGCCTTATTGCTTCCGGACTCCAGAGCAAACCTGAACTCCTTAAAAACTGGGACCGGATCTACGAAGTCACGGCTTTTTATGTTGGTTTTTCCGACGATCTCGGACCCTATGAATACATGAAAGCAATGGATGCGGTATTTGGTAACGGAGCAAGAGAGTTTAATTCTACAACGATTGAGGAACTGAAAACCAAACTTGCCGAATACCAGGGCCCGAAAATCTATGGAGGTACAGGAAACTGCGTTGTAACGCCACCCCTTACTCCCGAGAAAGCAGATCAATGCCTGAATGATACGGCAGGTTTCCGGTTTATGGGACAGCGTTTCATTCCGGATTCCTACGTTTTCTCAAATTTGGTAGGACCCTATACAGGAGAATACAGGGGGGAAAAGGAAAAACCGTTTACGCTTGTAATTTCAGAAGCTGGCCCAATCCGCGGCTTCCCACGCGGGCTTGATGCTATGGCTCTCCTGGGTTCCAAAAGGGCTATCTACTGGCTCGATGAGTTGAATGATTCCAGCTATGAGAACTACGATGACCGGTATGGAAAGATGGAATCGGAATTTTCGAACTTCAGTGCGGCCGACTGGAACCGGAACCTCTACTGGTCCTGGCTTTATTCCCTCCAGCCACTTTTAAAGAACTACGGAAATGGTTACCCCACTTTTATGCAGACTGCTGCCTGGCAGGACAAGGAAATGAATACCGCTCTGGCTTCCTGGACAGAACTCAGGCACGATACCATCCTTTACGCAAAGCAAAGTTACACTATAGTTGCAACTTCAATGCCATTGCCGGCTGAAGAAAAACCAATCGTAGGCTATGTCGAACCTGTTCCGGATTTCTACTCCAGGCTTTTTGCTTTGACAAATATGACAAATCAGGGCCTTGATGAAATGGGAGTGCTTGACTTCACTTCTAAGGCAAGGCTCACGAACCTTGAAGGTACACTTTCAAGGCTTCAGACAATATCGGAAAAAGAACTGGAAAATAAAGAACTGACAATAGAAGATTATGAGTTCATCAAAACTTTTGGAGACCAGCTTCAAGGTACTATCGCAGATGTGGACGAAAAGGCTAAGAAAACCACAATTATAGCAGATGTCCATACGGATGCGAACACAGGAACAGTGCTTGAAGAAGGAGTCGGGCATGTTGACATGCTTGTAATTGCTTACAAACTTCCTGACGGTAGAATCTTAATTGGTGCCGGCCCGGTAATGAGCCAATACGAGTTCAAGCAGCCCATGCAGGACCGCCTGACCGATGAAAAGTGGAGAGAAATGCTGGAGGTAAACCCGCCAAAAAGGCCTGAGTGGACCTCCACATACATTTCATAAAAAAGTAAAGGAAAAGAAAAAGAGGTAAATAAGGAAAAGAAAAAGAGGTAAATAGAAGAGAAGAGAGAACGTTCAGATCGAAACTTTCTCGTCTCCTTCTTCTGAAGATCCCTTTTTCTGCCTTACCTGTGTAATTAACTTTTCAAGGTGTTCTCTTGAGATGCTTTTGTGCTTCTCCTCAGTACAAACCTTGACCATTTCGATAAGGTCGCAGAGTTCGTCCCGTTCAAGGCAGAACCCGATGCTGTTGATGATACCTTTTAAGGCCTTTTTGCCGGTATGTTTTCCAACAATAAGGTTGCGTTTTCCTCCGACCATTTCCGGAAGGAAGAGTTCATAAGTGCGAGGCTCTTCCAGGATTGCAGCAACATGGATTCCTGATTCGTGAGAGAAGGCGTTTTGCCCTACGATAGCTTTATTGGCTGAGGGTTTGATGCCTGAATATTCGGAGATCATTTTGGAAATTGCTGTGAGTTTTGTGGTATCATAACGGTCAATCCCGTACTGAACCCTGAGGGCTACCATTACTTCTTCGAGGGATGCATTGCCTGCCCTTTCTCCAATCCCGTTGACAGTCGTATGGAGCTGCTTTGCACCGGCTTCTGCAGCTGCAAGAGTGTTTGCCGTAGCCATGCCCAGGTCATCGTGACAGTGAATACAGATGTCAGTATTAACCGATTTGTAAATCTCGCTCACCAGGTAGTGGGTCGTAGTCGGGTTCAGAATGCCAATAGTGTCCGCAAGGCTCAAATACTGCACTTTGCATTCCGTTTCAACTTCCTTGAATATCTCTTTGAGGCGGTCGATCGGAGTCCTGCTTGAGTCTTCAGCTGCGAAACGTACTTTTAATCCGTGATCAGTTGCGTACTCAATAGTATCCTTGGCGCAACCGAGCATATCCTCAAGACTTCGGTGATACTTGTGTTCAAGATGCATGTCAGACATTGCAATAAATATGCTCACAATATCAACGTCGCACTCCAGGGCAGCATCAACATCCCCTTTTACTGCTCTGGAAAGGCAGCAAATCCTTGCATCAAGGCCCTGATTTGCAATTGCTTTTACCGTTTCCTTCTCATTTTCCGAAACTACTGGAAATCCGGCTTCTATAACCTCAATACCCATGGAATCGAGCTCACTGGCAACCGTTAGCTTCTGTTCTTTGGTAAACAGAACACCTGGAGTCTGTTCCCCATCACGGAGCGTCACGTCACAAATTTCGATATCTAAGGGTCGATATTTAATAAAGTCCATTAATGTGTTTCTTGAATACTGCTCGCTCTCTGGCATGGTTACTGTTTCCTGTGATTTTCTTTATTTTGGGATCTTATTTTTGATTATTTTTAGTGATATATAGGTGACAAACTGCCTGGAAGAAATTGAAGGCTTGAACAAGGAATTACCGGGATATAATGATTTATAAAAGTCGTAAATATTTTGTGTTGTCAAAATTAAGTCAAATTTAAGCATAGCTTTACCTACACATGTATAAATGTTTTCCTTGGAGGAAAATAGCTTCCGCCGACTGCAATTTGATACTCCGGAGAAGTAGGAATTCATTAAAAATATATTTGTTTCTATTTAAAGATCAGTTAAAGCCCGCAAGGTAGAAAAGCTCTTAAAATCGATAACTAAGTGAATTGATGTAGAGAATCAGTTAATATTAAAAAAATTTTCATTTAATCAATCAGCTAATTACAAATCATTTTGCAGGTATAAAACCGATAAGGTTATAAATTGAAGGCTAATTTTTATTGGTTATTCTGGCAATCTTTCTAATGCATCTATTACGTCCTGTGATGCTCCCTGTTTTCTTGCTTCTTCAATAAATTCTCTTTTGGTCATTTTCCATTTTTGATATAATATTAATTTTATAAAAATTAATCCGATAACTATTTTACTGAACTCTTATAAGATTACTGATTACTTGCTTACTAAAGCTTGATGTCATGGCTAGCAAAGTTAATTATATATACAATCTCAGGACTCAAATTGCTTTGAAGCTTATGAAGCCGATCATTCCCGAAGCTGAACGTTCCCAGGAACCTCTTGACACTGACCGGGTTATTTACCACCCCGACATGATAAGAGCCAATGAATGGGTCCTGGGCGAATACGAAGCCCCTTATCGTGAGCTCTGTATATTCGTGCCCTGCTCCAAAAAAGAAACCCTATCATGAGAGCCCTTCCCACAAGAAATTCGACCGGGTGATTTTCGGAATAGCGAAGCCTGAAGACGTACACATAGTGACCTTCGGCACCTGCGGGATTACTCCCAGGGAACTTGACACCCAGTACCCTTTCATGCATTACAGCTTCATGATGGGAAAATGTAATGTAACAAAGGTCAAAAGGGATTTCATAAAAATGGAAAGCGAAAGGCTTGCCGCATATCTTTTGAAGACCAGGGACAACTACAAACACAGGATCGCTTACTGTATCGGTGACTTCAGGACCGCGATGGAAAAAGCCGCAGAAATGGTAGATATCGAAGTAAACATAGTCCCTAAGGAATCCACAATCCAGAGTATGATCCAGCCCGAGAAAAAATTCATCTATAGCAGTTTATCCACCCGAGAATACCTGCAGGACCTTTCCGATGCAATTACCGACGCTCTCAAGCTTCCCGGAAGAACAGTGGGGCTCAGGGAAGATTTATCGGTTGATGATACGGACTGGTATGTGCTTTAGACTTTTTCTAAGTCTGCTTAAAATTAAATGTAATTATAATTAGTCTGTGATGGTCGTCCATCAATACAAGCGGGAACCGTGTTTGAGTTATATCATCAAAATCTCAATCGGAAATTAGTGGACGACTAAAAACTTAAAAACGTTAAATTATTTTGGAATAAAATATGGACCTAAAAGACTATTAAATACAAATCATATAACATATATTCAAGGTATGAACTATGAGCGATCGCGAACTTATAATGCAGAAGAAAGAAGCTCTCATTAAGATAACAGATGATTTTGCGGATCGCTATCTTGATGAAGAGTATAAAATGCTGTGCCGGAAGCTTATCGACAAAATGAGCCGGAAAAGGAAGGTACCATTTCTTTCAGGAAGACTGGAGATTTGGGCGGCTGCAGTAGTTTATTCTCTCGGGCAGATTAATTTCCTTTTTGACAAAAGTTTTGAGCCCTACGTAAGCGCTACTGATCTCTGCAATTATTTCAAGACTAGCCAGAGCACAACTTCACAGAAAGCAAAGTTAATCCGTGATATGTTCAAAATGAGATACTTCGATGAGGAATTCTCAACAGAAAAAATGCTCAAGGAAAATCCCCTGAATGAATTCGTAATGATCGATGGGCTTATTGTTCCGGTTTCTACTGTTATTAGAGTATTGGAAGAAAAGGAAGCTCAATTAAAAAAGGAATCAGAATCGGAAAATGAGGATTCTGTTGTGAAGAATAAGGATAATAAAGTAAATCGAAGTTTGGAAGACTTTAACTAAACTCCCAATTGATTAAGGGTTCTAAAACTGCCATAGTCCGCTTTTCATTATACTTTCCATTTGGTAACACTCATTTAAATCGATATCTGCAAGCATTGAGAAAGTGTCTATGTGTTTCTTTTAGTTTTTTTATATTTGATGGTCAGGGGTTATCGAAGGAAACAAGTAAATTCCTATACTATTTAATGATTGAAAAAACAAACACATAGGCACTTGCAGGATTTTTGCACTCTCATAACGAATTTTTCTTATAAATATCAGGAAATAAAATTGTAGTTGCGCTTATAGTGTTACGACTCTTAATATCGGTTTTAAACCTAAAAAAGTAATACTGAAATAAAAATAAAAACGTGTTTCATAATGTTTTTGAGAATTTTTCTATTTTTCTTCTACTTGGGGTCTCGTTACGAAACGGAAAATCAGCGACATTAACTTGATTCAGCTGTGACTGATTCAGTTTTAACTTATTTAAATTTTTTATTCAAATTAAATGGAAAACAAATATACAACATCTCATAAAGGCAATCATGGATAATATTCGATGAACTTTTGCAATAAACTTACTTCCCTATTACTCTGAATCTTATAGTGAATTCCATTCCATTGTTCCTTTTAAGATCAAGTTCCCCATCCAATTGGTCTACAAGAGAAATTACCAGCTGAAGCCCCAGACTATCGAGATCTTCAATATCAAGGTTTTCAGGAATGCCAACTCCATTGTCTGAAACAGTCAGAGTATAACTGGTGCTTCTACAGCCTTCTACATTATATTCTCCATTTCCTTCTCTGCGGAGTTTGATTTTTATTTCTCCTTTATCTCTACCTGGAAATGCATGTTTGAGGGAGTTCGAAAGGAGTTCATTGACAATTATTCCTAAAGGAACAGCAGTATCCATATCAAAGAATGCGTTTTCTTCCAGATCCATGTTCAGATGGATATTTTTGCTACTAAGCCTGTAAGTTTGAAAAAGGTTTTCAGCCAACGTTTTAAGGTATTCCGAAAAGTTTAGTGTATCAATCCCTTCCTCTTTATTGAGTTCTTCGTGGATGAGAGCCATAGATATAACTCTATTTTGGCTTTCTCTAAAAGCCTCAATAACTTTCGGATCATTGAACTTATCAGCTTGAAGATCCAGTAGGGAAGAGATTACTTGCAAGTTGTTTTTTATTCTGTGGTGGATTTCTTTTTTTCTGGTATGTTCAGCTTTCGCCAGGGATTTTTCCGCCTTAATTATCTCAGTAATATCTCTAACAATAGCTGAGATAGCCACGAGCTCTTTAGATGCATCAAAAACTGGAGAAAGAGCTATTGAAACATATATTAACTTACCATCCTTTCTTAACCTTGTAGTTACGTGGTTCCGGATCTTTTCTCCCTGCTTAACCTTTTCAATTAACTGTTTTGTTTCTCCTTTAAGATTATCTGGTGCGAGCGCCGATGCGCTTTTTCCTAGAATTTCTTCAGCTGAATAACCATAAATCTGCTCTGCACCCTTATTCCAGCTAGTAATGATACCATCAAGGGATGTAGTAACAATGGCATCATTTGATGATTCCACAATATTCGCTAAGCTCTGAATTTTCTCTTCATCTTTTTTACGCTCGGTAATATCCTGAACTATTCCCTTCACTCGAATAGGGATCTTTTTTTCATCGAATATAACTTTAGACTGTATATAGACTGTGCGTTCTTTCCCATTAGCTAAGATAATTCTATGATCAATGCTGTAAGGTTTTCCGTTTACAGCAGCTTCCTTAAAGGCATTATTCACATAATCGCGATCTTTGGGATGCACATAATTTATATATTCATTGTAAGATGGGGCCAATTCTTGACGACTATGTTCAAAAATACGATACGTTTCCTCAGACCAATGTACTTTATCAGTCGCAATATCCCAATCCCAATTTCCAATATGAGCTATTCTTTGAGCTTCAGAAAGACCTTTTTCGCTTTCCTTCAAAAAGTTGTAAGCTTTCTCAAGCTCTGCTGTACGCTCTTTAACTTTTACTTCTAAATTATCATGTGCTTTTTTTAGAGCTTCTTCTGCCTGTCTGCGCTCGGTGATGTCCCTCGCCGCTCCTATCAATCCTATGATGTTGCCCTGTCCATCATAGTACGGTGCTTTTACGGTCTGGAGGATGCGCCATCCATGTGATGTAAATATTCTCTCCTCTAAGGTTGTCCCTTTTCCGGTCTCCATGACTCGTTTGTCATCCTCCGCTAGCTTCTTGGCTATCTCAAGAGGTTGAAAATCGGCAACGGTCTTATTGAGAACCTCTTCAGGGGATTTGCCCATAAGCCTATAGTAAGCTGGGTTTGCCAGGATCATCCGGACTTCTCTATCCTTGACGAAGATGGCGTCTGAGACGTTCTCCATGATGCCTCGGAGGAAGGCCTCGCTCTCCCGGACCTCGTTCTCGATGCGACGCAGCTTCATAATCTTGTGAAGCTCATTAGCCACCAATTGGAGCTGCATGACATCGCGGTCGTTGTACTCATCCACCTTGTTGCCCACACCGAAGATGATCCTCACCTTGCTATTCTCGGTGACCGGCACGCTCATGAATCGCTTCACTGTAGTGTGTCCGGCCGGCAGCCCTTTTTGGTTCGGTGAGAAAAGAAAGTCGTTGTATACCACCGGCCGCTTTAGCCGGACACAATCGACCCAGTTACCTGCCTTTTCAATAGGGTAGTGCCCTTCGTCCCCTGCAGTGCATGACCTCAATGCTTCCTGGTTCCAGGTGGTGAGGATGATCTCTTTTTCGTCCTCGGAGACGAGGTGGAAGAAACCGATCATGCTATCGGTTATCTTGACGGCTTGATTGAGTGCGAAATCGTAGAGTTCGCGGTCTGATAGGTTCGATGATCGGGTATATAACTCGTATAAGCCGGTCGCTCGTGCCAATTCGTTGCTGAGCTGGTGCTCCGCCTGCCTGCGCTCGGTTATATCTTGGGTTATACCAAAACCGCTTACGACAACTCCATCTTTGTCAAACTCAAGATATGCTTTTTCACGTACCCACTTGATCTTACCGTCTACGATAATGCGGTGCTCGATGTCATATGGTTTGCCCTTCAAGCTAGCCTTCCATTCTTTGTCAACGTATTCCCTGTCATCCGGATGAACTGTTGAAAGGAAAGTATCATAGGTCAAAGGGGTACTTTTTGGGATGCCAAAAATACGGTGATTCTCATCGGACCATGTTAATTCGTTTTTACACACATCCAGACGCCAGCTTCCTATATTTCCTACAGCCTGAGCCCGGTCGAAATCTTCACTTTTTTTCTCTAGCTTATCCACTAGTGTATCACGTTCCTCTAGCGACTGGACTAACTTGATGTTACTGTGGCTTAGCTGTGAGAGCATATTAGCAAGTTTCATGAAGAAGGACATGCTCGTTTCAACAGTATCCCTGCTCAACCGTGGAACTTTTTCCAGAGCTGCTATGTATTCCTCTTCATTAAAGCCGTATTTTTTCGCTTGGGATCGGAAAAATTCATAGTCCAGAGGCTCGTCGTCAAAAAAGAACTGTCCTGAGAAGATATTGCCGACATGTTGTACTCACCAGAGAAAACTGGAGTTACTATGTCCCACATGTTGTTTTTGCACTTGTATATCTTAAATTCTCCCAGAGGAACGCCTGCAGACAGCTTTGTATCGCTTTCTACACAGTGCTTACATGTTTCGGAATGAACTCTGTGGAACTTAGTGCAGATATCCTGCCACCCGACACTTACCAGAACGTTTCCTTTGAGATCAAGCAGTGCCATTGTAAAATGAGCAAATTTATAGAAGTCATCCATGAGGGACTGGATTGCCCGAGTATCAACTATATCAGCAAGTTCCAGGTTAGCCGTATCCCTATCAGGCGAGAGAATGCTCTCCAGCTTCAGCCTGCCGCGCTGCTCACTCTGGCGTAGTGCCTCCTCTGCCCGTTTGCTCTCAGTGATATTTTTCCGCCCGGAATTTTCTATCCTCTCCCACTTTCCTTCTTTTTTGACAAGAACGAACTGATGGTTGGCGACTACATCGATTATTTCGGTTGCGCTGGATCTATCAAGGGAATAGGTGCATAGAGCTACCATCCTGTGGTTGTCGATAAGCTTGTCTATCCGTTCCTTATATTCAACGAAAAGATTCCAGCTTTCTTTTTCCAGGCAGGAGGCGTTCCAGCTAAATCTCAAACCATCGTAACCACTGTCCGGAGCTTGATTGAGTTTTTTAATCCAGCCTTGTAATATCCTTGTCTGGAGTCGAAAATCCTTTCTGAGTCGAAACTACCCTTCTTTAAATACAAGTGAGTGCAGGGGATAATTTCAATTTGCCCTTTCTCCAGATAAATATCAATATCAGGAACAGCCTTTCCAAGGGCTTCTTTTGCCTCTTCTACTTCCAGGGGTTGTGACGTGACCCAGAGGCAAAATTCGTTGTTTTCCAGCCCTGCTTTGAAATAAGGAATCAGTATGTCCGTCAAATCCTCTTTTGTTTGATAGAACTGGCAGAAGTGCGTTCCCCATGACATTTCTCCAATAATATCGATACCAGAACTCCTCAGTCTTGCTGCCATTCCGCCCTTCTCCAATTGTTAAAATGATTTTAAAATCCAATGTTTAATCTTTTCTGAGTAGTTGTAATTTCTTAACCTGTAATTTCTTAACCCGGGAACTATTCTAAAATCCTTGTCACAGTAAGCAGGGTATATTCCATAATCGCTTTATCAGGAAAAAAGAGAATCAATCTGCCTTACAATTTTAATATTATATCAGTATTTAAATAAATTGTATATTAATATATCTGATACATTTCATTATTTTGCAGTTTTCAGATTTTTTTCTCTAAATATTCAAAGATTTGTATCAGTTATAAATCGCCAATTTCATAAAAATATTTGGATAGGATGGAAGATATTAGAGCTAAAGGGTTCAAAAAGAAAAATTAGGACAGAAGTTGAAGGTAGTGTCGTTTATAGTTATAAGCTTCAAATTCAGAACGAGAATATAGCGATTTTCCGTGAAAACCTGATATGATGCAAAATTGAAGCCAAAAAGTTATTTTTGCAACAAAGCCGCTTTCATACTTGAAGCTGAATCCTCTGGTTTCCTGTCCGGTCATCATGCTGAGCTTTCGGAGTTCCTGCGTCTCCTGCTTCCAATCTTATTTCTGACTCTTGTATGCTGCAGTTTCCGGATATTTTTGATCAGCCCTAGCCTTGTCCCGTCAAGCAGATACATTTCTGCGTTCTCAAGTTCAATTCCCCCTGAAGAAAAAACCGGGCCCAGCAGGTCTTCCTGCGCTGATTCATTGAAAGGCACGCCTCCGCACAGCTCATTAAAGGCTGGCATTATGAAAAGTTCAGGATCAGCCCAATGAAGTCGGTTTTCAAAATCAAGGTTTCCGAAACGACTCCTCATGGTATCCGGTTTGAACTTTGTCCTGATCCAGGCAGGCTCAACTATTGAGTGGCCGAAAGCATCTGTAAAACGAACAGTGGGGTGATTGTGGGCGGTGACTACATGAGATGCAGCCAGCAATTCAGTTGCAGGCCAGGTATGCCCATGGAAGTACCCGACCCCGTCAAGGACTGCACCGCGTGTGGAATGGACCCTGATATCCTTCTGCCTGTTAAAAAGAAGCTCAATCCCTCCATCATGGTTTCCCGGAAAAATATCAACATGTGCATATTCTGCAAGCGTTTCGAGAAAGCGAGGAATTTCTCCTTTCTCCTGCCAGGAAACCTGAGGGACATTGTGCTTCACATCTCCCAGAAGTATTACTCTATCAGGGGAATTTGTCTGGATATAACTCAGAATTCGGTCCAGCCTTTCTTCCATTCGGCTCGGTAAATTGATCCCGCTCCTGTAAAGGTCCCATTCAATCCCGAGGTGGATGTCAGCAACAACCAGTGAAATTTCATCATTCGTGACTTTGAGGGCGGGTTCTTCGAGAATAGGTATAATTTCTGGTGGCATAACAGGTGAAAAATTGGTTTTTCATAATTTAAAATTAAATGTCAGACAGTCCGAGGATAATCTCAATTTTCATCCTTATTATATAAATAGGGTTTCATTATTATATTATTGATAGGATTTCCTTATTATATAAATTGGGTATCATCATTAATTATTGATGTTTCCTTGATTGATTATCTGTGTAACGAAAGCTTACTTTTTCATTGCTTATTTTGCAGTTGGTGTTTTTGCAGTTGTATGATATACATCAACTTAAGCTTTTGTCAGGTGCAATTTCAGACTCCTGTACTTCGGATTTGATTCGAAAATATAATACTTTCCTTGAGCGGTTTCCAAATTCCGGTTATTTAAATTTTTGACCAAAAACGGCATTCTATTCAGTTCTATTGATTTTTCAGTTCCAAAATATTGGTTCAGAGATATTAAAAGTATTTTTTAAACAAGTTCTTTTATAAGTTTTGGATTATGATCTAAACGTGGAGCAACTTAAAACTTTATATTAGAAAGTTTTATTATAGCTTATGATAATATATTAAAATTAATATAAGAGTTTTTTCATAGAAAATAGGGGAATTTAGGGCTTTATTAAAAAAGTCATTAGGGGGATGGGGAAATTACATCAAATTCTCCTTCATCGAAAAATGTTGTCGCAAATGTCATCGCGTTTGTGCCAGCGCATAATGAGGCTAGTGTAATCCTTTCAACCATTGAAACACTTCTTTCTCAAACACGCAAGATTGATGTTGTTGTCATTAATGATAATAGTACAGATGACACTGCAAGTATAGTAAGAAGTATAGCTGCTGCTGATAACCGCGTAAGTTTGATAGAAACGGTAGGAAATAAATTTAAGAAGTCGGGGGCATTGAATGCTGCTTATCAGACTGTCAATCTGGAGCCGTATGATTACGTGTTATCAGTAGATGGTGATACAGTCACAGCCCCCGATCTGGTTGAGCAAGCACTGATAGAATTTCAGCTAGATCCCATGCTCGGTGCGGTGTGCTCCCGTGCCGGTGTAATCAAACAGGTGACTCGCGGAGTATTTGAAAAGCTAATATATCACTGGCAGTATGTCGAATATGCAGAATTCGACAGGAGCCGAATTGGACAGGATAGGGGTATTAAAGTTGCACACGGCATGTGCACAATGTATAAAGTGGACGCGATAAAAGCAGTTATGGCAAAACGTAAAGCTGCCGGAAAATTCGATTGCACCGTATACCGACGTGCATAACATCACTGAAGACTACGAGTTGAGTGTGACTCTGAAAGAACTCGGCTACCACATAGCAGCAGGTTTTGGGATGTATGCCTGGACAGATGTTCCGTTAAAGCTAACAGATTTGTGGAAACAGCGAGTTCGCTGGCTCCGCGGTGGGCTTGATACTTTGTGGCAGCATGGCTGGAATAAAAGCACCAGAATAGATATCCTGAACTCTGGATTCTTCTGGATTATGCTGTTATTCCAGGGTATTTTGTTAGGTTATGCACTGAACGATATAATGAGTGGCGTCTTTCATTTCAATTCGATGGTCATGCTGGTAATGATTATAATGTACGTGGATTGTGTCTATACACTACGATACGTGCAAAAACCTACAAAGTGGGACTACATCGTAAGAGTGACATTTATCCCGCAATTGGTGTATGCGTGGTTTACTATTGCTCAACAAATTTATGCATACTACCTCTTCTTATTCAAATCGAATCAGGAGTGGTAATATGTTGTTAATTAATTTCCTGCAGTTGATTGTTACATTTTTGGTTGCTGGCGATATCACCAGAAAACTATCAAAGGATATATACAAAACAAAAAAAAAAACAGAAAACCAGAGAAGGATTATTAAAATTAAACTGGACAATCCCTAATATCTCAGAAGTAATCGAAAACAAATTCTTCCATTTTATCTTTCTTATAAATTTCTTAGAAAACAAATTCTTCCAATACATCTTATTTATAAATTTCCTGGAAAACAAATTCTCCCGAATTTTAAAATCGATCCGTAGCCCTCAAACAAAATATTCAATAGGAGCTTCAGGAGGTATAATTGTTGTAGTAGTTTTAAGCATTATACTGACAGGCATTATGCTTAAAAAATTTTCCCCTTGATTATTCTTCTGGCAACTCTTTCCGTAAATCTGACTACAAGGTTATGCCCTTTTCTCAGTCCAATTTACAGACCTTTCGCAAAATGCAACTGATGGAACTGGAACTTTGTAGACGAGCCAATTCAACTGAGCACAATCCAATGCATACTTAATGCATACTTGTGCATTCCTCAGCAGGAAACTTTTCCTGCTTTACCGTATTTATGTACAGGGTTCGGCTGTTGAAGTGTTTTTATCACCAAAGTTCCAGAGATACGATGTGAGTGGTTCGGTGCTTTTATCGAAGAATTTCACTGTTAGTGGTTTATTTCCTGAGGTAGGAGATGCCGAAGCAACAACAGGAACTTTCAAAGAATTTACAACAATATAGCTGGACTTTGTTAGCGCATTACTGCCCGCGGCATTACTTACTGTTAAGCTAACGGTATATCTTCCGGCTTTACAGTATTTATGTACAGGATTCTGGGTTGTTGAAGAGGTTCCATCTCCTAAACTCCATTTCCATGAAGTGGGAGTTCCTGTGCTCCTGTCAGTAAAACTGACTTTCATGGGCGTATTTCCGGAGGGGGGATGCAGAGATAGCAGCAACAGGGAGATCTGGACTAAGAGTAACCATGTATACATCCCGATTTGCCCATACGATCCTGTCACCGTAGATAGCAGGACAGGATGCAGATCCATCCGTGGTGATCCGAGTTTCCTTGTGAGTGGAAATATTGTACATGTAGATATCCCAGTTCGAATAACCATCACCATTACGGTTATCCAGCCACACTATCCTGTCGCTGTAGATAGCGGGTATCTTCTGATCTGATCCGCTGGTAGTTATTCGCGTTTCCCGGGAAGTGGAGAGATCGTACATGTAGATATCGCCATAGTTTCCATTGCGATAATCATCCCTGAACTATTTTATCACCGGAGATGGCAGGATCAGATGCTGCTGAATGGGTGGTGATCCGGGTTTCCTTGTGAGTGGAAATATTGTACATGTAAATATTACTTCCATTTCCATTGCGCTCATCACTCCACACTATCCTGTCACCGTAGATAACAGGATTAGATGCAGATCCATCTCTGGTAATTCAAGTTTCCCTGGAGTAGTAGAGATCGTACATGTAGATATCCCAGTTTGAACTGCCATCGCCATTGCGGTTATCCAGCCACACTATCCTGTTGCGGTAGATAGAAGGAGCATTACCATAATCAACTGATCCGCTGGTGGTAATCCTGGTTTC
>CAWFUY010000045.1:0-99713 GCA_963818955.1 uncultured Methanosarcinaceae archaeon
TCACCAGCTTGTGACTTGCCATTATAACGCCTACTCGGGCGCTTGAATTTGATTTTCACTTAGTTGTTTTTCAAGTTTATATCGTGCTATGATGTTTTTCTTGATAGTTTCGAATATTTGACCAACCATCATACTATCATTGCTCTCTCTACAGGTATCCGTGTACGATATTTTACCTGTTTTCACATCGTACCAGACTTTCGTTCGTTTTAATACGCTGCGTATTTTAGATTCTTGATCTTTTCTAATACCTTCTAATCCATACCAGTCAACGAGATTATCGAAGTATACACGATGTATACCTTTTTCATCGTTTTTCCATTCATTTCCACCGATTCGTTTGAGTATTTGCATCTTGATTGTCATGTATAAATCACTTCACTCGTCATTTACCCACCCATTTATTAATATAATTAGGTTGTTCAACCAATATATAATCTAGGTTCATAAATTAAAAGAAAATAAGTCTATTTCAAAACTGAATTCGGTATATTAATCTATACAGTCCTTGGATTCAAGATTTGGGATAAAAGCCACCCTTGTAAGGCTTCGTGACTGGTGCCTTCACCCTTTGTATGGCTCGTATAGGAGAAAGTAAGGTGTTTGAATAATCTTTACAAGCTGGCTGTTGTCCTTTATATCCCGTAATAATCGCATAGCAACTTACTTTTAACCCTCTGGTTTTAAAAAAACAATTTAAACAGTATAAGTATATTTTAGCATGTCTCTGTAATGGAGGAATAATCGAGCGAGTTTGGGGAGTGGGGGGTTTTGGGGAGTGGGGGTTTTGAGAGTTAATATCAAAAAAGGTGTAGTATTCCTCGCTCGATCGATGTTTACAACTCATTTATTTTATATAAATCTATCTTATAAAAATGTTTATTGACCAATCGCGAAGAGGAAACGTAGAAGAAGTCTCTTTTTCTCAAAAAAAGTTCAAAATATTTAATGTTTCCTTACAAATAAGCGATTAAAACAGGTGAAAATGAAATCAAAAACAGTATTACCCCAGAGGTGCTATCCCTTTACTGCATTCCCCAATACAGTCTGTTCGAAATATTATGCTCCCCCGAACATAAGCATTCGAAGACGGATCAGCGACCTCCAGGTAATTCTTTCATATTGTGATATCCCACTTATTCCCCATGTAATTCTTTACTCCACCACTCCAGAATTAACAAAGAGATTATATTATATTAAATAAAGTATAATAAAAATTGTTTTTAATTAAAACATATTGCAGCATCATAAGTTGTAACGCAATTAAAGCATTCAATTATGGTGAACCTTTCAAATTGAACAAACGTTTCAGATCGATTGTGATTTATATATTTATGATACAATATAAGAACAGATTAAGAGTAATAGGGTTTCATCTTAATCTTTGGGTTGGATCAACAGTAGGGACTTGAGAATAGGGACTCAAACCCCTACTATCTACTTCTAAATGTTTTAACGAATAATATCACTTTTGTGGTTAAATAAGACCTCCTTTTTGTGACTGACTAGAAGGCTGAAGCGATGCCAGATAGTTTGTACATACTTTTCAAGATTGGTGGTAAGGTTGTCCAGATGTCAGATCTTCATCAGTGCTCGAAAAATGAAGCTGGTATTGCGAATTTCCTTAAGATAGAGATTGGCTCGTAATGGCTGTTGTACGTGTATTAGCTCTCTTGTATTGCTCGTATGGGATAAAGTAAGATATATATCCGTACGTACTTACGACGGCCGCCCTTTCATATCCCGTAAAACATTATCATTCTTTATTCAACTAACTGCGGAGCTGGAGTTGATACCTGATGATCGTTTTCTGTAACTGTGAATCTCAGAGTGAACTCTGTCCCGTTATTCCTTTTCAATTCAAATTCGCCGTCTAACTGATCTACGAGTGAAATCACGAGTTGCATTCCAAGACTTTCAAGGTTTTCAATATCAAGGTTTTCAGGAATACCAACACCATCATCTGAAACGGTCAAAATGAAACTGGTATTCTCATAACCTTCTATTCTGCATTCTCTATTTTCCTTTCTTTGGAGTTTGATTTGAATTTCTCCTTTATCTCAGTCAGTAAATGCATGTTTGAGGGAGTTAGAAACGAGTTCATTAATACTAATTCCTAATGGGATGGCAGTGTCCATATCGAAAAATGCATTTACCAGATCCATATTTAAGCTGATTCGATATTTCCGATACGATATGTCTGTAAAAGGCTCTCAACGAGTTTCTCAATTAGCAAAGGAGCATCGAAGTCTGGATGAGGGTTAAATATCCAGGTGTACCTCAGATCGAGATCGAATTGGGCCAACACAAATTTACTATTCTTTACAGCAATACGGAATCGCTCTTCACTTTCTTTCAATGATATATAAGCTTCTTCAAGCTCAAGCGGTGACTTTCCATGAGCAATAAGATGGCGCTCCCATAGGCAAAAGCGCGACCAGCGCCGCTATAATTTGAGGTAACAAGTGTCTGGACTGAGGGCATCACAAGCGTTGCTCCAAGTCCTTCAAGGATTACCCAGCCAAGAACTAATACAGCTATACTTGGACTAAGTGCAGTCAGGAATGAGCCTGTACCATATATTATCAATCCGACTCTGAATGCCCTCTTTCTACCTATAATATCCCCTATCTTTCCCCCTGTGATCATTACGGATGCCATCACGAGTGTGTACAGTGTAATTGTAGATTGGATAGTGGCAACATTAGTATTGAATTCACTGATAAGTGCTGAAATGGAAACATTCATGATTGTAGTGTCAATAACAAGTATAAACATAGCAAGTGAGAGTACAATAAGTACAGTTTTCTTTTCCATGTAACCGTTTCCAGCCGGGATAATATGTTAGCCTGATATGCTTCCGTGAGATACTCCTTTATATCAGGATCAGTCTCAAAAAAGTGGAATAAAATAAAAAATCCGAAAGCTTTTCTCGTTGTCAAGAGTATTTTTCAAGAATTTGTTCATTTACTGTCTAATAGTATCGATTTTAGATTCTGTCCCGAACACTCTCCTGACTCCGGGTAACATGATGTAAATGAGGATCAGGGCGTTAATAATAACTGATAAATTAACATCATACCACGAACCTCCGGTAACCAGCAGCACAAAATCCAAACAGAGGTTAAATATTGTTATAACAGCCAGAAACATCCAGGCCTGTGAGTCCACCTGGAAGAGCATCTGAGCCAACCATAGCCCAGATGTACGCGATCAAGCCATACAATAATGCATACCAGAGGTTGAAAATACGGATATTGATTGGACCCAAGAAAGGCAAAAATCCAAGAAAACGGAGCATCACAATAGCATTTAGAAATGCCAGCAAGACAGCTACAATACCTAGAATAGTAACACCAAAAGGTCTTCTCATGCTTAAATCCCCCCATCTTTTCCTGCGAAATTTCATATTCCGGTTCTAATTTTAATTCCCCAGATAACTGCTACAATTCCACCAATAATCAGAATGAATCCGAACATCCACGGAAAAATCATAGCTCCTGCAAAGGAGTTAGTTAACAGGAGCAAACCAAGTATTAGGCTAAGGATACCAAGAACTCCCATACCCCATTCTTCTCCTTTGTAAGCTGAGGCGAGTACTACAGCACCATTGACAATAGCTAATGCTCCTACGAAGATAACGAGAAATCTAAGAACTATATAAGGACTGATGATAGGATACATCAGTATAACAACTCCTGCAATAATACCCAAAATACCTGAGAGCAATCTCCATTTCCCGTCCTTCGTAAATATCAGCGCTCCTAAAACTGTGATAATTCCTCCTGCTAGCCAGAAAATGGCTAACAGTTGTATCAACAGAATAGTGGTTGCAACAGGCTCGTAAACAAGGAATATGCCAATTATGATAGCAATAATCCCTTCCAGAAGTACCGACCACCAGGGCGCATACGACACTTTTAACTCCTTTTTGGACTCAGTAGCGACCGATTGCTCCATGTTATCCCACTTCCTAAATTTTCCTAAATCCTGGTTCTTCACGCAGATCTTATTCTCAATCCCCATATAACCGATCCGAGTCCACCGATAATAAGGAAGAACCCGAATATCCAGGGTAGGACCAGGACACCTGCCAGGGAGTTTGTTAGCAGGAGCAAACCAAGGATTATGGTAAGGATTCCAAGAATTCCGACACCCCATCCTCCTCCTTTAAGCCCCCAGACGAGTTTCACAGCACCGGTGACAATAGCCCATACCCCGATAAAGATGACAAAGAGTGCAAGGACTATGAATGAGCTATAAATAGGATAAGTCAGGATAACAACTCCCGCAATAATACTCAGAATCCCTGAAAGTAGTTTCCACCACCGATTATATGAAAATACCAGTGCTCCTATAACGGAAACTATTCCTTCCGCCAGCCAGAAAATGCCCAGAATCTGTATCAACAGGATTGTGGTTGTTACAGGCTGGTACAAAAGGAATAAGCCCGCAATGATCGCAATAATCCCTTCCAGAAAAACTACCCACCAGGGTGTGTCAATAACTTCATACCCCATTTGTGACCTTGTGACAACCGGTTGTCCCATAACATCATCATTTGCTTGTTCAATATCAGAATCACCTGGATATTCAATACCAGTATCATTTGGTTGTTCCATAACCCCTATCTCCATAAGGTTCTTTTATAATGATTAATTCATCCTGAATCGCAATTTACTCCGAATGGATTTTTTTGCAACCTCGATCTCATTTTTTCGTCTTCATATCTTCATATCAGCTGATGAGTGAAGAGGTGTAATATATAATTATATAAATCATTGAATATAAATTAACTTATTCAATTATCCATATGCTATTTTTCAGGAAAAAAGCTTCTTTCATAGGAGAAGAGCAAAAAGAGGGGAGTGTATGGGAGAAATAGAAGTTGGTCAGATGCACATGCCTTTGATTGGGAAAAAGTAAATAAAAAAGGAAGTAAAAAATGAAATCGAACGGAGAAACAGAAAAAGTTTATTTTTTTCCGAGTTCCTTTGAGCGTTCACTAGCCCTTATGACTGCATTCATGAATGCAGCCCTTACCCCTGCTTCTTCGAGTGCGTGAATGCCCTGGATAGTAGTCCCGGCAGGAGAAGTGACCATATCTTTGAGCTCTCCAGGATGCATGCCTGTTTCAAGCATCATTTTTGCAGCTCCTAGCACAGTCTGGGCTGCCAGGGTAAGGGCATTTTTTCGGTCCATCCCTTCAAGGACCGCTCCGTCAGCCATTGCCTCAATTATTGGGAACACGAATGCAGGCCCACTCCCGGAAAGTCCTGTGACGGCATCCATGAGAGATTCCGGAACCTCAACTGCAGTACCAACCGCAGAAAAAATCTCAAGGGCCGTTTTCATATCTTCGGAAGTAGCATTTTTCCCGGGAGAAATGGCAGAGGCAGCTTCCGAAACCGTGGCTGCAATATTCGGCATTACACGGACTACTCTGGTGTTTTTGGGAAGAGCATCTTCATAAGTTGCTAAAGGTACTCCTGCAGCAATTGAGATTATAAGTTTGTCAGAACTTATGTAATCCCTTAAATTTGCGAGTACTGAACTGAGTATCTGGGGTTTTACCGCAAGAATTAGAATATTCGAATCCCGGACAATAACAATATTATCGGTTGATACCCGAATTCCAAACTTCGTTTTTAGCTCATCCAGAAAAGGCACGTATACATCACTTGCACCGATATTTTCAGGTTTTACAAGTCCGGCTTTGAGGATTCCCTCGATAAGAGCAGATCCCATTTTTCCTGCCCCAATAAATCCTATATTTTGATTCTCCATTCACGACACTCCTATTTCGAAAGATATAACAAAATCAAGAAATCAATTTAGTTCATTCAATATGCCAATATTCTCTTTTTTTATTACGTTATCGTAGTTTTTATAGCCTAAAATACCTTCAATTTCGTTAGTGTGGGCTCCTTTTATTTTCACAAGTTCTACGGATGTATAATCCGTAATTCCCTTTGCAAAGACTCTGCCTTCACACTCCAGCTTTACTATATCTCCTCTGTCAAAACTCCCTTCTACATCAATTATTCCTGCTGGCAGAAGGCTGTTTTTTCCTAAAATTGCAGCCTTTGCGCCTGCATCCACACGAACTGTGCCTGCAGCTCTTGCAAGAATTATCCAGCGAGAGCGGTTTTTCTGAATACTTCTTTCTGCAAGAAAGAGAGTTCCGATCTCTTCCCCGGCTAGTATTTTCAGGATTACATCCTTAATTTTGCTGTTTGCAATTAACGCGTAACAGCCTGCCATACTGCATATTTTTGCAGCTTTTATTTTGGTTCTCATTCCCCCAACACCCTTGAAGCTGGTAGGGTCACCCCCATAACTCTCTATTTCGGGCGTGACTCTTTCCACAAGGGGCAGCAGTCTGGCATCGGAATGGATTTTCGGGTTCTGATCAAAAAGGCCGTCGATATCCGAAAGAATAATCAGGAGGTCAGCGTCGATTTTGCTTGCAACCATTGCAGAGAGCTTATCGTTGTCTCCGAAGATCGCTTCAATCTCATTTGTACATGTGCAGTCGTTTTCGTTTATTATCGGAACGACTCCGTACTCCAGCAGGGTAGAAATGCTATTCCTCAGGTTCAAGTAAGATACTCGATCCGAATAAAACTCATAGGAAAGCAGGATCTGAGCAACTTTCATTCCATATTTTGAAAAAGCTTCGCTCCAGTACTGCATTAAGATACTCTGTCCAACAGCTGCCGCCGCTTGCCTTATTGGAATTTCGCGGGGTTTTGGAGCAATGCCCAATTCATAAAGTCCTACGCCTATTGCTCCCGAGCTTACCAGAATTATTTCTTTTCCCTGCTTTCGAAGCTCGAAAACCTGGGCTGCGATACTTTCCATGAAAGGAGGATCAATGCTGCAATTTTCCCTGGTATCGTCACAATCCTTTTTTGTGATTGAAGAAGTACCGATTTTGATAACGACTTTATTAACACTATAAAGAAACTGTTTTCTATCTGTCAATTCGAAGGCCTCGTAGGGGATCTGAAGTGGGCTGGAAACTGGTAACCGCAGTCCTGGTCTCCGTTGCTTGCATAAATTTACCGTTCAATTTGAGCTGGTATTCCGATTAAAGTATATAAATATTAGCGGATGTATCAATCCTTATTTTCAAATTTGAGATCAAGTTTCCTGTGGGTATAGGGTTTTGCCTTATCTCCTACATAGTCCGCCACAACCTGTCCTTTTCCCATCAGGATATATTTATAAATTAAAAGCCCTTCCATTCCAACAGGTCCTCGAGAATGGATCTTGTTCGTGCTGATTCCTACTTCAGCACCTTTACCATACCTATAACCGTCTGCAAAACGGGTTGAGGCATTTACCATTACACTCGAAGAATCAACAAGCCCTATGAACTCTTTTCTCCTTGAAGCATTTTCAGTTATTATTCCATCCGTATGATGGGAACCAAAGGTGTTAATGTGGCTAATTGCCTCTTTTATGGTGTCTACGAGCTTTATCGAAAGGACAAGGTCATTATATTCAAGACTCCAGTCCTCTTCGGTAGCCTTAGAAAGCGGAGAGAGCCCTCTTTCTGTAAGCAAAGCGTAGCTGTCTTCATCGCAGCGCAGTTCAACCCCTGCCCCTATATACATTTCTGCCATTTTAGGAAGGAAAGTATCGATAATATTACGGTTTACCAGGAGAGTTTCAATAGCATTACATACTGCAGGATATTGAACCTTGGAATCAAAGCAGACTTTCCAGGCCTTATCGAGATCTGCATACTCGTCCACGTAAATATGGCAGATCCCGCTGGTATGCCCTAGCACCGGAATTTTAGTATTGTCCTGAATAAACTTGACAAACTCATTTGAACCCCTCGGGATCAGGAGGTCAACATAAGCGTCAAGACTTAAAAGATCCATTATTTCTTCCCTGGTTTCCATAAGCTGAAACGCGCCTGGGGGCATCCCATCAACGGATTCTATGGCTTTTACGAGAATTTCAAAAATTGTCCGGTTTGATTCTCTTGCCTCACTTCCGCCTTTAAAAATCGTTGCATTCCCACTTTTCAGACAAAGTGACATTACCTGTGGAACCACATCTGGCCTGGATTCAAAAATAACCCCTATCAGACCTATTGGACAGCTTACCTGATAGAGAATAAGATCTTTGTCAAGTTCTAGAGTAGAGATAGTATCTCCTACGGGATCTCTGAGTTTTATCACATCTTTGATTCCGGCGATCATCCCATCAATCTTCAGGTCATTTACTTTAAGTCTGTCTACAAGAGCCTGGGTAAGCTTCCCTTTCTTTTTAAGTTCAGCAGCATTTTCCAGATCCTTGGAATTCGCTTCAAGAATAGCTTTTCTCTCCTTATCGAGAGCTTCAGCCATAGACCCTAATGCTTTGTTTTTTATTTCTTCACTTATACTGGCAAGTTCAATTGATGCCTTTTTTGCATCCAGAACTTTGCTTCGAATGTCTTTAGCCATACATTCACCGCCTTCGAATACCGGGCTTGTTTATAAGATTTGAGCGTTAACTGCAGATCAATTGATCTTTAAAATTTCGTGTAACTCATACCTCTAAAGGTGTATTAATTCTTCGTATGCTTAAAGTAATTAATGAAAAGAGTGCACTGGCAGTCTTACATCTGTTTCATCTGTTTCTAAACGCTGCTCCTTATGTGATACAGTAAAGTTATAGATAAAAGATATCTTTTTTAACAAACTAAGAATTTTTTTATTAACTCTTATAAGTGAAACCTGATTAATTCTTTGAAATACAATCTTTTCGAAAAGATTTTAAATTTGAGGGTAAGTACTATGAAAGGAGTTAATTAACCTTCTTTAACAAAACGAATTCCCTAAAAGTTCCTTAGTAACAAAATATTATTTCAAAACGAATATATATAGGATGCATATAACTATAGAATGCTGCTCCATTAAAGGAAATGCATACTAAATCTGAAAAAAGAAGTTTCAAAATGCCCTTATAATTTTGAAGACATACTGCATAAGAGAAAACGGTCACTAAGATTTTGCGGTCTTGATACCGGTCATTTCTAGCATAACAAACAAGATTAAGATGTCACTCCCTGTGGATAATTCCGGCTGTTCCCAGCTCTTATACGCAAAGATTATTATAGGGGTAAATCCATATCGAAATGGGGATAACTTCAGTATTGGTGGTGTGTAAAAAATGAAATCATTTGCGTTAGTCCGAGCCGACGACTCAGATAAAGTAAAAATAGCGTTACATGACCTGGAACGATACGGACATATTCAATTTTCGGCAACTCCCAAGTGCATAGAATCAAATTACGCTGATGAGCTTCTTGTGAGTGTAATGGGTGTGGCCCTCAAATCAAAGTGTAATTCTGCAGCACTTGTTGAATTAAATAACCATGCCGGAGCGGCAATTAGTAGGTTGAAGAAAATTCACCCTCCAGCTCATATAATAATTATCAGCCCAAGACATAAAATGTTTGAAGAGTTAAGCACCAGGTTTTCAAAATACCCGGAATTTGACCGGACATTCAGTCATCAAAAAAACCCGCAGAATCTGGATATAATTCAGGAAAAAGTGGAGTCTTCCAATCCTATGCAAAAAGAATAAACTCTCTTTATTAATTATTAGACTCTCTTTATTAACTATTAGACTCTCTTTATTAACTATTTTCATTTATTTATCCTATATCCGGATCAGAACAAAAACCCGTTTTTGACTTCAGCCTTGAAACGTATTTATACAGGCTTTCAATGTCTTTAATCTCCTTTTGGGATATAAGCTTAAGTTTATTACGGATCTGAAGTTCGGGATTCAGACCAAAATTATTGAAATATTCTTTAAGCTTTATAGCCAGAAGGTCCCCCCTTCTATCCCAATCTGTTAAAATGATCACTTCCCTGCCAAGTGTTGCAATTCTCTCAGAGAAATTAAAAAGAGAATACTTGGTTGCAAGCTCAAAATCGGCTTCTATTCCAAGCTTTTTTAGTGATAGAATATCTCTTTTCCCTTCCACAATTATAATTGCCCCTCTTTCTGAATAATCTGAAAGCTCGGAGAGTAATTCTTCAATTCTTTCAAGTCTTCTTCTGTAAATATCAGGATCAACCACGTTATTCTGCAACCTGTTTTCTATAATTTAGGATATCAGAGCTAATCATGGACATAAAGGCCATTTTATTCGAAACTGTAGAAAATATCAAATCTAACTGCCCAAATCCTTTTTTACTTTTCTAAATGGGCTGCTAAAACAGAAACGGCCTTTGAATACGAAATACTTTTTAGTAGTACTGACTTCTTACTACTTGTCGCACCGCTACTGATAAGAATATCCGAAGTACTAATTCCAAAGAGTGTGGCAAGACACTCTATCAATTGATCATTTGCCTTTCCTTTCTGGGCATTTTTGGTTAGCTTTACCTCAATTCTCTTGCGCCACTCATTATAACCACTCGGAACTGAGATGGACCTGGAACCAGGAGTCACTTCGATATCAAGAATAATACTGCAACCCAGATCTTTTATTGCCTCCTCAAAGGACATATGTATTATCTTTTAAGGATGCACTATAAATCAATAACCGATAAAACCTGAAAATCAGAAAGCAGATGGATGAATAGTGTTGTAGCCCTGGCGCACTAACTCCGAAAGATCATCCTCTGGTTCTCCGCAGTCACTTTCAGTTACCCTCGTGCAGGGCCAATGTCACACTATGTATGTACCGCATTGGGGTTGTCTATACAATCACAGTCAGGATTTCCCATTATCTCATGCAAGGACCTATACAATGCGATTGCTATAACATATATCTATTTTAATATATAAAAATTGCGACAGGAGATGGATCCATACTATACATTCATAAAACCTCATAAATCAGTATGCTGGTATTGAAGAAAAAGTTATATACTATGTATATATTGCTTTTCCAAAATGAGCACAGACGTAAAGTAACTGGCAGAGATGCTTCGTAATGTACGGCACTGAACAGGTAATTTCCGGAACAATCATTGCAGGCTCGGAATTGGAACCTATTGAGGGGTATATATGCGTAAAGAATGGGATAATTACGGAAATTGGAGAAGAACATACATCTTCTTCCAATATTATTGCTCCATGTTTTGTCAATGCTCACACCCACCTTGGAGATTCGGTATATAAGGATCCTCCACTGGGCAAAGTTTCCGGCTTTCGGACGCAAGTAGATCTTGACTCTTTAATAAAGCCTCCTGACGGGTTAAAGCACAGAATTCTCAAGGAAACACCTTTCAAAACTCTGATCGATTTTATAAGAAAATCTCTTTTTGACATGGTTGAGACCGGGATCTGTGCCTTTGCAGATTTTAGAGAAGGAGGTGTTTTAGGAGTCGAAGCGTTGAATAAAGCTCTTGAAGGACTTGAACTTCATTCAATGGTTTTGGGTAGACCTGCGGAACCTGAATTACCCCTTAAGGTAGTACTGGCTGAGGTGAGAAGAATGCTTCTACACTCAAATGGACTGGGACTCAGCGGGGCAAATGACCTTGATTTTGGACTTTTGGAGGAGATTGTTGCCTGTACTCGAGAACGGAAAAAGCTCTTTGCAATTCATGCCGGAGAAAAAGACCGAAGCGATATAGAAAAAGCATTGTCATTAGAACCGGATTTTTTAATTCATTTAACAAACGCCACAAAAAAAGATCTCGAATTAGTCGCTGAGGCAAAGATTCCTGTGATTGTTTGTCCCAGATCCAATTTAATTACAGGGGCTGGAACTCCCCCTATTGCCGATATGCTGGAGACTGGAATTAGAGTCGCCGCAGGAACGGATAATGTAATGTTAAATTCTGTAAATATGTTTGCCGAAATGGAATTCATGTCTAAGGTTTTTTCAATTGAGGATAGGCAAGTATTTAAAATTTGCACACTTAATGGTTCCTTTGTAATGGGGCCGAATTCCAAAGGTTCTATTGAAAAGGGGAATAAAGCTAATCTAATGATCTTGAATGGAAATTCCAATAATCTTGCAGGAACAAAAAACCCGTTAGGTGGAATTACAAGGCGGGCAAGGCCCGATGATATAATATCGGTACTTCATGCGTAAAGATAATGGAGAACAGCATATGGAGAACGAGTTTTACCGAAACATAGCGATTGCAACAGACGGATCCGAGAATACGACGAAAGCTATTTCTTATGGTATTGAGATTGCAAAGCTTAGCGGAGCTACGGTTCACGCTCTTTACGTAGTTGACACCTCTTCTTTTTCCACGATACCGATGGATGCCGGCTGGGAAGAAATGTACGAGATCCTGAGAAAAGAAGGGGAGAGAGCAGTCTATGAGGTTAAAGAGCGCGGAGAGGCTGCAGGAGTAGAGGTAAGGGAGGTGCTCTGGGAAGGACACCCGAGTACTGAGATTATCAATTTCGCTGAGAATAACAATATTGACCTGATAGTAATGGGTACCCTCGGAAAAACAGGACTTGATAGGTTCCTTATGGGAAGTGTTGCAGAGAAAGTGGTAAGAAACTCAAAAGTTCCTGTGCTTGTTGTCCGGAGTGAAGAGCAAAGTTAGGACTTTCGTATAGATTATAAAATAATGTAATAAAATAATACCAATAATAATGAGAGTGGAAAAAAATAATACCAATAATAATGAGAGTGGAAAAGGAAATGAAGAGCACGTTTTTTCGAAATATAGTGATTGCGACAGATGGCTCCGAAAATACTCTCAAGAGCAGTTGAATTCGGAATTAAGTTTGCAAAATTCAGCAGAGCTACTGTTTATGCTCTTCACGTAGTAGATACGTCTTCTTTATCTCAAAACTGGACTGTTGGATGGGAGACAATCTACGAAATCCTGCAAAATGAAGGGCGGAGAGCTATCTCTAAAGTAAAAGAGTATGGAGAGACCTCTGGTGTGGATGTAAAAGAGGTTCTTCTGGAAGGACATCCCAGTAGTGAGATCATTGATTTCGCTGAAAACAATGATATTGACTTAATAGTAATGGGCACTCTCGGAAAAACAGGACTAGATAGATTTCTACTGGGAAGTGTTGCAGAAAAAGTAGTAAGAAACTCAAAAGTTCCTGTCCTGGTAGTTCGGAATGAAGCACATAGCTGAGATTTTCATTTTATGGAAATCTCTGGGAAAAAAGTTTAATCAAAAATTCAGGATTTAGAGGATACAAGGTGTAAATTTCATGCCAAAAAGCATCTTCATTGAAGATATTATGGTAAGGGATGTGGCAAGTGTAACCCTTCCCGGATCAAGGGATGAAGTTCTTAAAATTCTTAAGAACAAACATATCTCAGGGGTGCCGGTACTTAAAGATTCCAAAGTTGTAGGGATCGTGACCAGGACAAACCTACTACAAAACCCGGAAGAAGAACAATTAGCTCTTCTAATGACAAGGAATCCGATAACCATATCTTCGGGATCGGATTTGCAGGCAGCTGCACGCCTGCTTTTAGAAAACCACATAAGAAGACTCCCAGTAGTGGATGAGGGAAAGCTTGTAGGTCTGGTTACGGTTGCGGATGTTGTGGGGACGATTGCTGATATGAATATCGGTATTCCTATCAAGGATTATGTAGAAAAGGAAGTAGTAGCTATCTATAGTCAAACACCTTTACCAGTAGTTGCCAGGATTATGGAACTTGCAAGTGTCAAGGCTGTCCCGGTACTTGATTCAAATCTTGAATTAGTAGGTATAATCTCGGACCGTGACGTTATCTCTGCCAGTACTATTGAGGATAGTGTGGAAGTGTCAGATATGTCAGCAGGTTCGGATGATGATGCATGGACATGGGAATCCATGCGCGATACAATGAGCATCTATTACAGTGTATCCAGAATTAAAGTCCCGAACCTTATAGGAAGCGATGTTATGATTCGGGAACCGATTACGGCAACCTATATTACATCGGTTAGTGATTGCGCAAGAAAAATGAAGCGCAGCAGGATCGACCAGGTTCCGATTATAAATTCCAACCGCAAGCTCCAGGGACTTTTGAGAGACCATGACCTGTTGAAGCCATTAATCGACAGTGAATAACTGAGAATTATTTAACCTCTCTAATTTCAAAAACTTCAGTGGGTGGTTTCCTCCGAATACCCCCCAAATACTTTTTTTAGGAGTCAGAAAATGGAAAGGCCATTTATTTTTATCAATTCTGCTATGTCAGCTGATGGGAAAATCTCAACAAAGGAGAGAAAACAGGTCCGAATCTCCGGCAAAATTGATTTTGAAAGAGTGGATGAACTTAGAGCCCAGACCGATGCGATAATGGTAGGAATCGGGACCGTACTCTCAGACGACCCAAGCTTGACAGTGAAATCTCCTGAAAGAAAAGCAGCCCGAAAAACCTGCGGAAAAAATGAAAACCCAACAAGAATCATTGTAGATAGTGCAGCAAGAACTCCGATTGATGCGGATATTTTTAAAAAAGGAGAGGGGACAAGGATAATTGCAGTTTCGAATTCAGCCCCTGCCGAAAATGTGGAAAAACTGGAAAGAAAAGCTCTCATTATAAAAACAGGAACTGATAAAGTTGATCTCTCAGAACTCGTAGTAAAGTTAAAAGATCTGGGCATAAAAACTCTCATGGTAGAGGGTGGCGCAACTCTGATATGGGGCATGCTTTCTGCGGGCCTTGTTGATGAAATTTATACTTTTGTCGGAAACCTGATAATCGGAGGAGTTTCAGCCCCAACCTTAACTGATGGAGAGGGCTTCTCTGAATCTGAACTCCTCGAACTTGAACTTATCTCACTGGAAAAAATAGAGGAGGGGGTTCTCCTTAAATGGAAGGTAAAAGGAAAAAGAAATGCTTGCATATAAACAAATGCCCTTTATGAAGAAAGCCCTTTATTGATGTACTCTAAGGTTTGAGATTACATTTTTCAAATCCATTCCCGGAGTATACGAGGACTTCGAGCTCGGAGTCTCTTTTAAGAAACTCCCGCATTTTGCGGTCATATATTCTCTGGACATGTTTCAAGGCCGTTTTTGTTGAAGTGAGTCTGCACAGCCTCATGAAAATCGATCATCTGTCTCAGGTAAGCCTCTTCATAAGCCCTGGTCTCCCGAACAATTGCTCTACATTCGGAATCTTCAATTTCGGAATGGTAGCTCCCATGTTCATTTAAGCCACTTATCATGCGCCAGTCAACCTTACCTGACTCATCGGCTTCCCTATGGAGCATGTGAGGATAAACCCTGCAAATTAACGGACGGCTCTCATAGATTTTACAGCGCTTTTTCTCACGGATAATTGGTATCTCAGAGCCTTCCTCATTACATTCTTCAAATATGATGTTAAGAAAGATACATGAACCGTCTGAGTTAGTTTTAAGAGCATAACCTGAGACATAAAATCTGCCTTTCTGGTCACAAAACTCAGGATAAGGAGCAGGAATAATAGCATCAGGGTCTATTTTTCGTATGACGGCCAGATCCGAATCCAGCAGAAAAACGTGGTCATTAAACTCCTTTGTGCAACAGCGCGCACAAAGTTCACACTTAAATCCCAGTTCTTTAATAATGCTAATAAACTCCGAATCAGGAAACTGCTTTAAGTCCTGAAGTTCTTCTCGCAAATCATCAAGTCTGGATTCAAGGGGGTCATTTTTTAAGTGGATTGCCTTTTTCATAAAAGTGAACTCGAAGTCTTTTGTGTTAATTTAAATCGATTTCGTACTATTTCAAGGTTTTATAATGAAATATATAATTTGTGCCATAAAAATTTGAGTAATCAAATTATTTTTAAATCCGGACTTACTTTCCTTGTTTAATTTTCTCTCTTTTAAGAATGACCTTAAGTTATACAAAAACTAAAAACTTGTAAAAATATTTTTAAATAGTTTGTAAAATACATTACCCTAATTTTTAATTATTAATTTTATCGAATAAATTAAAAATTAGTCGAAAAATCGAATAACTATATATAGAATGAAGAGTGTATTTTTTGCACAGAACATTGTATATTTTTTAACAACGTTTACTGGGAAAATTATGACGCAGTTTAAACTACTCAAACATGACAATAAAGCTATGGAGCTCCCGATAAATATTGTGGTGATGCTAGTTGTCGGTATTGTCGCCCTTGCGACTCTTATTTCAATAGTACCTACTCCGACAAAAGAAATGTCGGTGTTCGTTGAAGGGACAGCACTTAGAGGAGGGGCACTTCAGGAAGGTAATACGATAGTAGTCAATGCAAACACGGCAGAAAACCCTTTTGGAGTGACTGTGATGGTTAAGGCAACTGACAAAGATGGAAATCCGGTAAGAAATGCGAATATTGTCCTGAACGGACTTGGGGGTGCGGCATCAAACACTACTGATATTAACGGGATAAGCGTCCTGACTACAGCTGATAGTGCACTTGTCAGGCTTGACCCTAACCAGAATGAAGGTACAATGGACCTGAAAGTTTTGGCCGACGGTTTCTATGATTATGAGAAAAAAGATGCCTTAATGATAGTCAAGACTCGCTAAAGCAGATGACTTGCTAATTACAGAAATTTACTAAAGCAGATATCTATCTTCGCATACTCAGGGGAGGAGTGTAATTGCCCAAAAAGTTGAAAGAAAACGAAACCGGAACTATTGGGCTTCCGATAAGAATTACAGTTCTTTCAATCGTTGGTCTTATCGGATTTTACACTATTCTCTCAGCTCTTGACAGCGCTCCTGCTCCGCCTGAGCCCATGTATGCGACAGCTAATATAAGTGAATTATATTTGCCTTCACATGAAGCAGGAGAAGAAGCTGAAGCCAATATGAGTTTGTTTGTAAGAGTATTGGACCGGAACAATTGCGGGATAGAAGATGCAAATGTGCTTGCCTGGAGCCCTGACAGAAAAAAAGTATATTCCGGCATCACTGATCCTCACGGAAATGTAACAATAAGGATCTTGAACCCCAAATTACCTCCTGGAAAAGCTGAAGGGTATATTTCCGTAAAAGTAATTAAATCCGGATATAGAGATTTTACCAATGATTTTTTTGTGAAGGTGATTTAGGCCCCCTGAATAAAGGGACGTAACTTTGTAGAAACATATAAATAGACAGACTGTTAAAAGAATAATGACCAGAAAATTAATAGGATTTTGGTTTTTCTGTCTAACCTGTTATAAATGAATTACCGAAACTTAGAGGGTGTTTTACGCCCCTCTCCGAACTAAAATTAAGTCTCTTTGCCCCCAGGAGGCGTTATTTCGTTGAAAATTCCCATGTGGATACTTTATATATTATTCATTTTGCTCGCTTTTCTCTTTACAGGGCTTATTGTAAGCGGCCCTCCAATCAGAATTTTAACTTAAATTGGAATTACAGGAAGCTTCCCCACTAAGCTCCCTGCGCATCTACGAACTGAGGCTTATTTTATTCTAGGTTCCTTAAACAATCTTACTACGATCTCTTGATCTATATAACTTATAGAAAAAATTATTCTGAATTTTATTCAGGAGAATATGACTAAAAATTTACTAATTTGAAGAGCCAAAAATGAACCTCTGTCTCATGTACCAGGAATTCCAAATGACTATACCACCTATGGGTGACATTATGATCCGGTTTTAGTATCTCAGGATTTCTATAAAAACTTTCTATAATTTCCACAATAGCTCTTATCTACTTCATTTACACACGTGTGTGAGTCACTCTGGTATGCATCACATATTGACTTATATTCGCATTCGGTGCTAAGCGTAGAAACTTTCCCCATAACAGTATTAAAAAATTTCATATGTTTAGATACACTCTGGATATATTTATACTTTTCAGAGTCTCATTTAAACTCTGTCAAAAAAAGTAAAAAATAACTAAAGATATTAACTGCTTTTACTTGTGACTCCTGCTCCACTGGAAGCCGGCATGGAAGCAGGCACGGAAGCAGAACTGGAAATCTCAGCCGCTGTTGACGTTGTAGTTCCAATCGGAGTCGGAACTGCAATTCTGTTTTCAACAGTGTAGGTAAGTATTTTCGTGCCGTTTGGTGGGACAGACACCCAGAATTCAACTGTAGAAGCATCAGTCTTTGTATATTTATCAGAACTATTGATTATTTCCCAGTCTCCGTAGAAGTGTTCCACGACTTTTACTTTCTGGGCTTCGGACTTGCTGTTGTTAAGCTCTATTTTATAGCTTGTCCTTTGTATACTATTGCTGATCTGCTCGTAACCGGTCTGAGTCCTTTTGCCTGCTATGTCAAATGCATTGCCGACAGTGATTTGTATTTTCTCCCCTTTTGGCGTGTGATCTATCTGGTCTTCTCCAATGAACTGAAGCTTTCCTTCCGAGTCGGGTTGGTAAACCCTTATAGTCCCTTTTGGTAGTGGATTTCCAAGGCCCTCAGCTTCTGAATTTTGCATATTCAGGACAACCTGTACTTTGTCCCCTTTCCAGCTGTCAAACACAAGTTCTTTTTGCACAGGCACTGAGTCTGCGGAAAATAAAGAAATCTGCTTTGCCTGGTTTTTCATCAGGGTTACGGGTTTGTCCAGAGTGTAAAGGTGGTACTCAGAGAAGGACGAGCTTGAAATTCCTTCCTTTGCGACAGGAGCTTGAGCTGCCCCCGAAGCTGTATCATACATTGAAACATAATTAGAGACGCGATTGACATCCCCTGCCACCAGTTTAAGCGTTGCATCCTCAAAGGTGACTCCGGCTCTGTTGTCAATGCTGACCCAGGATTTGATATCGGCTTTTGTAGAATCGGCATTAGTCTTTACAATATAGTTTGCCGTCCAGCTCAGCCCGCCTGTAAGGTAAGAAATTAGGAGATCACGTTTTCCGGCAGTTGGAGAGTAAATTTGCCAGACCAAAGTCGGTTTTGTGAGGAGCCCAGAGATGTTTGAAAAATCCATTTTTGAAGCATCTAGAGCTACAACACTGCCGTCATTTCTCTCAAGGACGACTCCTTTCTCGTCATGGCTGAGCAATTTGCCGGTCTCGGTTTTACCTTCCCTATCGGTTACCGTGATTTCCTTTCCAAGATATTTTTCCAGAAGATTTGAGCTACTTACCAGATCATACCCATATTGTTGTTCGACCACTGTGGTTTTCTTGTCATTCGGGTCTTCTACCAGGACTGAGGTCGGGTCGATCTGGGAAGCCACATCCGTGTATTCTATACTATTGATTCCACTTTTTAAGTCAAATCCTCTTTTCTCCTTTACAAAAGCTAGATTCTGGTTATAGACAGTAACTTCGGTATCCCCACCCATCGGTTCTGCAGATGCGACCATGAAAGCGGGTAATGTATCGCGAGAGGCGTCTGGAGTTACATCCTGACTGGACTTAACTCCCTTATAATTATCTCCCATATGAAATGCCTGGTCTTTACTACTGACTAAGTATTCGGATCCACTTACTAAAAAAACAACTGCAAATCCCAGAAATGCCAGGATAGACAAGGCAAATAGCTTTTTAAACTCCATAATAAGAATAGATCACTTTTTTATTTATATTTGACTTAAAGTGCGGTTTTTTTCGCAGTTATGCTCTAAAAATTCTTTTAAGTTCGGTTGTTACATTCACAAAAAAATAAATTTTGTTTGAGTTAAACTTTGAGTTTGGATTCAGGTAATTGTTCCGGTTACATTTTCATTCTGAGTTCCTGCCAAATTTTCATTCTGGCCTTCTGCAATATTTTCTGTTTGATTGCCGGTCGGGTTCTCAATTTGGTTTCGCCATTCGCTATTCGTCGTGTTATCGTAGTCTAGAATATTCATACCTTCGATACGGGAATCTTCAAACATAATATTAAGGAAAGGCTGTTCCAGACCGTTTGGCAAAGTGTAATTCGTAGGAACCGGTTCTTTCTGCATTGTTCCATTTTCACTTATAACCATATCAGGTAATAAGAGCTCGGTTTCTATTCCCGCATGAGGCAGTTCATTATCAAAGAGCAATTTGTAACCGTCTCCGTCCGAACTCCTTATGCTTTCGGTTGCCATAGCATGTATGACCCTATTTCTACTCACCAGTGTCCCATTTATATAAAGGTCTCCAACTCCCCAGAAAGCACCGTAAACATAGGATGTGGGCACTAAACGCGTATCTATTGCTGTCCTGCCATGAGCGATTCCACCAATAAGCACACCGCCTGCAACCGGATGATCCTGTCCTACACGAGTGAGATTTCTCAGGAAAATTCCATACCTGATATTACCTGTCGGATCCGTGAACCTGAATAAAGCCGTAGCAGCATCTCTTGATTGGTTTACATCGACAGGAGTTCTATCTGTCAAATTCATATAAAAGGTACCGTTAGTGCGCTCATAGTTATCCGAAAACGGTGTCACAGACTTAGTTGTAGTAAATGCTGTGATGTTACTGTTTACATTTCTATCTTCAATTGGTACACCAATTTTCGGTTCAAATCCAAGAGGTGCTTGCGGAGTTCCAAATATGTTTGGATCAAGCCTTCTTTCTCCTGGAAGTATCCATCGGACGTCTCCACCTGATTGCTGGCTTATGTTAACTGTTTTATTTTGTAGAGTACTAACGCCTGTCTCCATACTGAAATTTCCGATTTGGGACGAATTATCCTCCCCAGTCTGAGCTAGCGTAAATCCAACAGAAAAGACCAGGAATAGCACTAGCAGGGAAGCTACTAATCTCATTATCATACATTTCCCCCATTTACAGATCCGACAGTGAGTCGGTTGAGAATCTATCTAATTAAATAAAAACTAATTAATATAATGTAATCAATAATATATTTTCGGTTCATAAATAGTTAATCCTTATCAACTAAAGCAATTAGTCTAGCTTTCAGAGAAAAATTCGGAAAATAAGAAGTAAAGGATTTTTGATTTAAACTTGGGCCTCTACTTCTAAGCAAAAAAGCTGTAAATATTCAATCAATAGTGATTGAATTTCCAGTTCGTTATATAACTCTTTTGAAGATCGATGGTTACCAGCCACATTTGTGTAATTTTCTTTATTTTTACTTATATCACATTCCTGTCGTGTTCTCACCCATGCTTGCACTTTGATTGGCTGTCATATTCTGTGTTTGACTGCCGGCCATTGTTCCAGTCTGTGTCTCTTTCATCGTTCCAGTCTGTGTCCCTGTCGTTGCTCCAGTTTGACCCATTGTCATGTTTCCGGCCTGAGTTTCAGTCATGTTTTCAGTCATATTCCCGGTTTGTGCTCCTTCGGTCATATTATCTCATAGTACCGGGCATGTACATTCGACAGTTGCAGTAATTGGGCATGATTCTGAGATGCGGTCATAATTATCCATGAGCTCCGGTCATGTTACTGCCTTCCTGGCCGGTAGTCATAGTCCCTGTTTGGTCATTGCTCATATTTCCAGCCTGAGTCATATCGCGGGCATGGACATCGCAGTTCCTTTAATGTAGCATATTTTGATTCTGTCATATTGCCCATATCGGTCATGTTTTCAGTCATATTCCCGGCTTGAGCTCCTTCGGTCATATTACTCATAGTTCCGGGCATACATTCGACAGTTGCAGTAATGGAATAATTTTGAGATCCGGTCATATTGTCCATACCGGTCATGCTGCCTTCCTGGTTACCAGTCATATTTGCAGATGTCAATGTCATGACTCCGTTAATGTAATAGGTTTGAGATCCGGTCATATTGTCCATACCGGTCATGTTACCTGCCTGGCCGCCAGTCATGTTATCCATACCAGTCATGTTTTCAGTCATATTCCCGGTTTGAGCTCCTTCGGTCATATTACTCATAGTACCGGGCATGCATTCGACAGTTGCAATAATAGAATAATTTTGAGATTCAGTCATATTGTCCATACCGGTCATATTTTCAGTCTGAGCTACAGTCGAAGGCATGGGCATTGCAGTTCCTTTAATGTAGCATATTTTGGATTCGGTCATATTGCCCATATCGGTCATGTTTTCAGTCATATTCCCGGCTTGAGCTCCTTCGGTCATATTACTCATAGTTCCGGGCATACATTCGACAGTTGCGGTAATGGAATAATCTTGAGATCCGGTCATATTGTCCATACCGGCCATATTGCCAGCCTGAATTCCAGTCATATTATTAGTGACAGTCGTATTACCCATTGCTTCAGGCATAAGTGTCATAATTCCGGAAACAGAACATGTCGTGTATTCTGTCATATTATTCATATCAGACATATTTTCCGAGTTTTCGGCCGTGTCAGCCTGTACCATTGCTGATCCTACGCATAAGGCTAAACCTAACACTAGCAGAGAAGTTATCAATTTCATTTTATTCTTGCCCCCCCATCATATTAATCAAGTCAAATCAGTTGACTGAATATTTTTAATAAATAAAACTAAATTTAATACAAATGATTTAATATAATCAATTAAATAATAAATGCCAGCTTATAAATAATTAATCTCTATTAACTATAGAGGTTAGTTCATATTCCAGAGCCTGAGAGTCTTGTGAATATAATCCGTCACATTCTTTGCAAGTATAAGGTAACAATGTATAGCTTCACATGTAAATTGCAATAAACATAAAAATAGAAGGTTCAAGAAGTAAGAACAATGAATGCCTCAATTTTAGTCTTACTTCCTAAATCGGCACCTGATCGGAGAAACAAAACTAAGTCATTATTTACCTCAACCTTTTGAGCTTGGTTCCTCCTTCGATCGATCAAGTTTCGGGCTGAGTTTCGGATCTATCCTCCAAACTTGGGTTTTAGTCATTGTCCCATCTGGCTTCCTTCAGTCACAGTTCCAGCCTGTTCTCCCGTAGATACGGCTTGACTTTCTCCACTCATTCCAGTTTGTTCCTGGCTCCCTGTTGTTTCAGCCTGGGTTCCTGACATGTTTCCAGTTTGAGTTCCGGTCGTTGTTCCAGTTTGAGTCATGGTCATATTTTGAGTTTGGGTTCCGGTTGTTCCAGTCTGAGTTTCGGTCATGTTTCCAGTCTGAGCTTCGGTCATGTTTCCAGTCTGATTTCCGGTCATATTTCCAGTCTGATTTCCAGTCATATTCCCCACAATTCCAGCCAGTTCGGTCATATTCATGCTTGCATTGTAGAAATTAAGGATCCTTAGACCTTCAAGCTGAGGATTGTCATATGCAATATGAATGAAAGACTGTTCCTGACCGTTCGGCAAAGTGAAGTTTGTAGGGACCGGCTCTTTCTGCAATGTTCCATTTGCAGCTATCACCCTATCTAGTAGTACAAGATGGGCCTGAATTCCTCTATGAGGTAGTTCTTTATCAACGAGCAACCTGTATCCCTGTTGATCATAGCTCCTGAGACGTTCGGTAGCCATGGCATGTATAACTCTGTTCTCACTCACGAGTGTGTCATTTATATAGAGTTCTCCAACACCCCAAACAGCGCCGTATACATAAGAAGTAGGCTCCAGACGTGTATCTATTGCTGTTCTCCCATGAGCGATTCCATCAATAAGCACGCCGCCGAATACCGGATGCACCTGTCCAACTCGAGTAATGTTTGTCAGGATAACTCTATATCTGGTGTTACCAGTCGGGTCCGTGAAATTAAACTCAGCTGTCGCTGCGTCTCTGGACAGGTTTACATCGACAGGAGTTCTGTCTATCAGGTTCATATAGAAGGAACCATTGATGGCTGTGAAGTTATCTGAGAATGGTGTCTGAGACTTAGTTGTAGTAAAAGCTGTTCCGTTCTCGTTTACATTTCTATCTTCAACTGGTACACCAATATCCGGTTCAAATCCAAGCGGTGCCTGTGGAGTTCCGAATATGCTCGGATCAAGCCTTCTTTCTCCCGGAAGAATCCATCGGACAGTCCCTCCAGGTGCCTGGCTCACATAAATTGTTTTATTTGCGAGTGTACTTGTAATCTTTTTTCTCTCCGCCGTAGAATTTCCCATTTGTGATGTATTATCCTCTCCAGTCTGTGCTTGCACAGATCCGATTGAAAAAGCTATGCATAATACTAATAGAGAAGCTACCAATTTAACTCTCATTCAATACCCCCGAGTGCTATTCAGCAAAAATGCAGCTAAAATTGATATAATTTAATATAAAGCACTTAATATAAAGTAATTAAATAATAAATAGCAGCTTATAAATAATTAATCCCTATTAACAATAGACATTAGGATGATTTTCAGAGCAAGAAGAATTTTGAGACCTTTATCTATTACCATCAGATTTCACACAGAAGATGATATAGATTTTATCTGAAAAAAGCAATAGAATACTATAATCTACTTACTCGTTTACTATTCAATTGTTTACAAATATAATTACAAAAAATTCTATTCGAGAAATCTCACCGAAATTCTGATGCCTGGAAAAAATAGTAAACTAAGAAATAAGAGCTGTAACTACTCTATATTTTCAGCTCTTACTCCCTAATCTGAGCTCGAATCGAACTCCCAGATGTGTTAGTATTATCTCATGACTTTTAATCTCATGACTTTTCAGACTGCTTTAAGTGATGTGCTTCTAATGTTTATCTTGCTACTATTATTCGTCCACCGATCTCTCAAGCATTATTCAATTTTTAACATCCTTTTGCAGTAGTAGACGACTCCATATTCTCGGTCATCATTCCGCTTTCTTCTCCGGTCATTCCAGCCTGAGCTTGGTCTTTTCCGCACATTTGACTTTGAGAACTGCTCATTCCAGACTGGTTTGCTTCTGCCATCGTCCCACATTCTTCTTCTGCCATTCCAGCCTGAGCCCCGGTCATCTTATCCATGTTACCTAGCACAGCTATGTTGATTCCGGTCATTTTACATTTAACGATCCCGGCCATAAGTACGGTAACATCTGCATTTTTATATGCCAGCATTCCAGCTTTTCCAGCTACGATTCCCTTCTTGTTTTCGCCAGAATATCCGACTACTCCGGCTTTACTAGCAGCCATTCCTTTCATATTATCTGTAGAAACTCCTATTGCCCCTGCTCTTCCAGCTGCCATTCCCTTCATATTATCTTTGGAAAATTTCATTGCTCCGGCTCTACCAGCAGCCATTCCTTTCATATTATCTGTAGAAACTCCTATTGCCCCTGCTCTTCCAGCTGCCATTCCCGTCATATTATCTTTGGAAAATTTCATTGCTCCGGCTCTACCAGCAGCCATTCCTTTCATATCATCTTTGGAAAATTTCATTGCTCCGGCTTTTCCAACAGCCATTCCCTTCATTTCTTCGTCAGAATATCCAGCTGCTCCGGCTTTGTATTCATCCATGCCGGTCATCTCTTCCTTCCCAATCGTTCCTTTAATATCACCCATTTTTCCGATAATAACCAGTTTTCCGGCTACGTTACATCTGATGATTGCATTTACGGTTACATTCTTATCCATATCACCGGCCATATTGTCTTCATCCATATTTCCGGCCATATTTTCTTTGTCCATATTTCCGGTCATATTGTCTTCACTCATACATCCGGCTGTTGTGGCGGCTTTGTATCCAGCGACTGCTGCTTTTCCTTTTTCTTTGTACTCTGCGGCTTCAGCTTTATATCCAGTCATTCCAGCACATTTCTTTCATATCATTCATTTTGCCTATAATGACCACTTTTCCGGCCATATCACAATTAATGTCGCCAGTGACTATTACTTTCTCATTATCCAGATAACCGTCCATACCATCTGTATTCCCGGTCATTTTATCCATATGGTCTAATCTTCCGATGATAGTCACCGGTTTGGCCATACCATCCATTTTTCCGATCAGGACAATATTTTCGGTATTTTTCTCGATATCTTTAACAACAAGCAGGTTTCCGTTTATATTTCGTGTCTTGTTTTTACCCCCTGCACTCATGTTTCCGGCCATGCCATTCATTTCATTTACTGAATGTGTAACGCTTCCGGTAACGTTTCCTGCAAATACTACAACTGCTCTATCTGAACTCGATGTCATCTTATCCATCGATGTCATCTTATCCATATTTGTGTTCATGGATTGATCCATACTTCCAGTTTTATCATTGTTTGCCAGTGCAGATCCAGTAGAAAAGACAAGGCACAGCACCAGTAGAGTAACTATCAATTTCATTTTCATTATTTACCCCCCAAAGCTTTGCAGCAACTCAGCCAGTAATTAATATTTTTTTATTAAAATAAAAACAATTTAATATAAACGATAAAATAATGAACATCGATTTATAAATAGCTAATCACTCTTAACAAAGGGTATTAGTCCCATTTTCAGTATCTAGTAATTTTTCCATTTATTAAACAGGAACTCTAAACGTTAATAATTCTTTAAATTCGTTTTATCTCCTTCTTTAGATATATCCGCACTTTTCAAGCCAGGTAAGCGAGCGTATCCATTCTCCTTTAGGTTCTCTTGACGTGCCTACAACAAGGCGTTTTATATTCCCGACCTCTTCAACGATCCCACAAGCTTCTAATATCTCACCGGGCAAAACCTGGCCTGCATATGTATGGGTGTAGGAGAGTACATGGTCTATCTCATCATGTTCTACCTTATAGAAAGCCGGACTGTCAAAAGCAAAGTCAGCATTTTCAACCTTGGCTTCGATTTTCATTTTAACGGTATCCTTTCCACGCAGGAGGGGATCTTTAATTTGGTCCCATTCTCTTACAAAAAGAAGGTCAAAATAAGTGCCTTCAACAATGCCCCGGTTTCCTTTCCTGGACTCGTGCAGCATGAATTCATCGAATGAAATTTCCGGTATCCTCTTTTTATATATTCTCTGCCACATCTCTTCACTGACTTCTTCTATGGGACTTTGTACCTTTTTTGCAGTGGTTATTGCATCCCTTGCCCTGAACCATTGAGGGCCATAAACAACAAAATCAATATCAGAACTTTCGTTTTGCAGGCCGACTAACAATGATCCTGTAATTCCCATACTTGTTCTCGGAACTCCAGCTAAATCAAGTACCTTTACTATTTCCCTGATGCGGCCATTGGAATTTACGAGTTCGGGAATGACTTCAGGCGGATGGAGTATTTGCCTCACTTCAGACTCGGGGACTACGTGAACATCCTGTACCCATTCAGGTCTATGTTCTCTCATAAACTCAAAAGCCGGACCAAAATCATATTTTTTGAATCTCTTTCCATTAAACTCCCTTTCCCCATTTTCATCCGGGACATATCGAAGAATAGCTCTGATCCCTTTGCTGTGGAAATAGTCTGAAACCGCAAAAATCCACTCATCTTTTGTGATAAGAAAATCTCTAAGGCGTGTTTTTAGCATTTTTATCATCCGTGAATTTTCTTATAGTAGTTGCAATGAAACCCTGGGTATGTGGTCTTAAGGTAATTTAATCCATACAAAATTAAAACATCTGTATCATAATTTATAAACATCTGTATCACAATGTATAATAATCAACATGAAACATGTTGTATTATTCATGTATATATTTATCAAGTATTAATTTAAACACTATACAAGTAAAACCATCAGTAAACGGAATATTCTGTATTTCAGAAAATCCGAGGTAATACTTTTGAGAGAAAACCCAAGTGTAGAAGCGCTTGAGACCTGGATAATCCGGCTCAGGCGTGAGTTTCATCAATATCCTGAGTTAAGTTTTGAAGAATATGAGACTCAGAAACGAATCTTGAAGTTCCTTGGAGAACTGGGAATTGAGGCAAGAAAGATTGCGGATACTGGCGTAATTGCATGTATTCGTGGAACACTGCCGGGTCCCTGTATTGCATTGCGCTCGGATACTGATGGGCTTCAGGTACAGGAAGAATTAACAGAAAGAAATAGAGACTATATCTCAAGAAATAGTGGAGTAATGCATGCCTGCGGACACGACGGGCATATGGCAATGCTTTTAGGCGCTGCACGGCTCTTTCAAGAAAACAGGGATTTTCCTGGAGAAGTTCGTTTGATCTTCCAGCCTGCAGAAGAAATCCCTCCAGGTGGTTCGGAGAGGGTTATTGCAGAGGGAGGGCTTGAAGGAGTGGATGCAATCATAGGCATACACATCTTTACAAAACATGAATCCGGAAGCATTGGTTTTCGGTCCGGACCTTTTATGGCAAGTACCAACAGGTTCGAAATCACTCTCAAAGGAAAAGGTGGCCACATCTCTACACCTGAAAGCTGCATTGATCCTGTAAGGATGGTAATTGATTTAATTAGCAGTCTTTATTCTGCTCTGGAAAAGCAGCTTGATAGGGAAAAATATGTAATAGGCGTGGGAAGAATCCAGGGAGGAGCGCAGTTCAACAGGATTCCTGACAGCGTGGAAATACTTGGTAGCTACCGAAGCTTCGACATGGAGACGACAAAAATTATTGACAGTACGATTAAGAAATGTCTGGATAAAGTAACAGAAAAATACGTGAAACCCGGAGAAGAGTATGTCGGCTATCCCACCTACGACCTTGATATCCTGCACGGATATCCTGTCCTTGTAAATGATCCCACATTTACGGATGCAGTACATTCAAAATTACAGGAGAGTCTTCCTGAGCTAACAATCTATCCGGATATTGAAAAAACCTTTGCAGCCGAAGATTTTTCTGTTTACCTTCAAATTGTGCCAGGTATTTTCATGTCTCTTGGCACCAGGAATCCGGAAAAAAGAGTTGTAGAAATTAACCACTCATGCACTTTCGATATAGATGAAGAAATCCTTATTACCGGAACGAAGATCTTTTACACGATTTCGATGGACTTTCTAAATAACTACAAGGTTTACCTTGGCATGTCAAAGTTCAAAGAGATATCAGAGAGATTAAAATTAAGTAGTTTATAAGATAACAAATTTAATTATCTTATTTTTTTCCAATACTTCTTTATTTAAAATATTAACTGATTCGCCCCCATCCAAAGCTACTTATGGAAAAAATTCAAAATAGGTTTGCTGATTTTTCTTGCACTTTCGACTTTTATGTGTCAACTTAGCCTTTAATTTGACTTAGAATTACCGAGAAATTTCAACCCTATACGGTCTGATCAATTGTTTTGAGTAAGCATCCGATTGTTAGAGACTTTGGTAATAAGTGTAATATAAACCTGTAAAAGTTGTAATGTTCGGAATTCCGCAATCATGGATTTGACTATAGTTTATAGAGGAGTCAAAATATGAGCAATATTAAAGGAAGTAAAGTTACAACACAATTTGTTGGTTTTCTGCTTTGTATATTGTTAATGCCGACTGCATTTGCAGCAGAGAGTTTAACAAATGTTGAATTGACAGGAAACACAACTAATGAGAACACAATAGTCGGAAGTTCAACAGTAAACTTTGTAAACCCTGCTGATTATTCGTCTTACTTATCTGCCGGAGGAAACACTCAATTTACAATAACCTTTACTAACCGCGGCAATGAAACACTTACTTTAATACCAAAATTGGTACCCACATCCGGTAGTCTAAATAATATAGATGAAAGCTGGATCACGATATCCCCACAAAGTGCAACAGTAGCTCCTGGTTCAGTAAAGAAATTTGACATTGAAGAAAGCGTGCCAATAGATACAGAGACTGGCGAGTATAAAGGAACCATTGCTTTCACTGATGATCTTGTGCCAGATTCTACTAATTATATATATTCAACTAAGCTTGATATCTCAGTCCAGGCTCAACCAAAGATCGAGCTTCAGTCAAGTTACATATCTGATAACGTCGAGGCTGGAAAGAAATATGAATATAATATAAAAATGAAAAATGTAGCAAAGAAAGACATAACAATCAATCCGAAACTAAATAATTATAATTATGGCAATGGAACAGAATTTAGCAACGAGGCAATTAAAATCTCTGCACCTTCAACAATAAAAGCAGGTGAAGTCGCTAACATGACTATATCTGTCTCTGTTCCGGAAAATGCAACCGGATCTTACAACGGTTACATCAACCTCAATGTTAATGGTAACGAGAATGATGGCTTATCGACGCAAATAAGCTTAGGACTCAATGTTTGGCAACAACCAGCAGTACCTTTTGTGAAAAACTTTAAAACAACAACCGAAACTCCAATAACAATTGACGTGTCCTATCAATCTACCATGGATATGGGATTGCGCATCTCACCGAAAAATGAAGAACCGTCTGTCAAACTCGGACTGAAATTAAATTCCAATCCTGTTAATATGACCCTTGTGAAATCAGTCGAAAACGGTTATACAAATATCGGAAATTTCTATCCAATATGGGCACTTGAGAGTGGGAATTTCTACCAGAACTCTTTTGAAAATCGTGTAGATACCTATAAAGTACCTGGTGCAATAGGAAATTGGGAACTTAGCATTCTTCCAAAGAATTTAAACAATTTCGGATATTCAGTAACTATAGGAGATAACAATTTCACCAAATAATAATCCAGAACAGGTCAATAAACGATCTGTTTTAACCCAAAATAATTTCACTCCTTAAAATTGTAAAGTTTCATTTTCTCTCGAATATTTTTTAGTATACAGGTTATTCGAGAGTAAATGAGGATTTTTTAGAACTATTATAACATTGCCGTTGCTAAGAGCCTTAGAAGGCTTCATTGGTGCATGAAATCTGCCAAATTTGTCTTGATAGTTCCGCATATTGGGATTTCGGGTCACCTTTCTTCTGGATAAAAGAATATGCGCCATTTTCTATTGCACAGCTCATAATTTCTCTTTCTTCGATACCCGAAAACAAGATAAAAGGTATATTGATGCTCCTATTGCGAATTGTTTTCAAAAATGTGATGCCATCCATACAAGGCATATCATAATCTGCTACTACGACATCATAAGACTCCTCTTCTAATTTCTCAAGAGCTTTTCCTGCAGACTCCACCGTATCAGAAATTATGTTGTAGAAAACTTCCAGGAATGTCTTAGATAGCTCCAGGAATAAAGGATCATTGTCGACAAGCAATACTTTCATGAAATCTCCTCACTTGGTTAGAACACCTTTGATTTTTGGATGGATCGTAAGTATTGGAGGTATGTTTTGTCACTTTATTTAGGTTAGTATTAAGGCATGTTTTGTCGCTTTATATAGAGAATGTATCCAGCATCTAAATAATAATTTAATTATTTAAGATACAATTTAATTATTTAAGATAATAGTTTAATTATTTAAGGTGATAATTTAATTATTTAAGACTAAATATTTGTTTTTTGATAATATAATTATTCTTAAACATATAAGATTTTTCTATTTTAAGGCTGTTAATTGCAAGTATAATCTAAATATTTATTTTTACCGTCAAGTTAAATCATTTCTATATTATATTAAATTACTTAAATGAAAAATTGTTTCCCTAAGAAAAAAGAGTTTCAGATCAAATATTTAACAGTACTTGTAAAGTCCTGACCACTAAAAATTTTGAGAATACAAAATCAAGCTCAAAAGAGTAATGAGAACAATCTAGGATTTCTAGTAAAGAAAATTAAACGATCTAAGTTAAGTAGGTAAAAAAAATTGAATATTGTAAAGATTAAAGCTGCACATAATGTGCAACTTCACCCAGATCTTCCTCAATTCTCAGGAGCTGGTTGTATTTTGCCGTCCTTTCACCACGAGCTGGAGCTCCGGTCTTTATCATCTCTGCCCCTATGGCAACCGAAAGGTCTGAAATAGTAGTATCTTCGGTTTCTGCGGAGCGGTGGCTTACAATAACCGTGTATCCGTTCCTGGCTGCCATACTTGCAGCGTCAAAAGATTCGGAAAGTGTACCTATCTGGTTAATTTTCAATAGGAGTGCGTTTGCAGCTCCCATATCAACGCCTTTAGAAAGCCTCTCGATGTTCGTGACAAAGAGATCGTCACCAACTATGATCGTATCCCACAATTCGTTTGTCAGGGCTTCGAAATCCTCGAAGGCTTCTTCATAGAAGGGGTCCTCGATTGAGAGAATCGGATAGGAGTTAACAAGCTCGACGTAGTAATCGATCATTTCAGCAGAAGTGAGCTTTTTCCCATCGATTGAGTAAACCTCATCCTCATAGAACTCGGACGCAGCGGCATCTATTCCAATCGTGACTTCAGATTCGGTATAACCTGCTTCTTCAATTGCCTGCACGAGAGCATCAAGAGCTTCAGTTGACTCACTCATTTTTGGGGCATATCCTCCTTCGTAACCTACATTAGTTGAGGATCTTCCATACTTCTTTTCCAGCAATTTCCCAAGAGTCTGGTAAATTTCGGCCCCGAATTGGAGAGCTTCATAGAATGTCTCAGCACCTTTGGGCTGTATCATGAATTCCTGAATTGCAAGTTCATTACCCGCATGCTTGCCCCCATTGAGAACGTTCATAGTGGGTACCGGCAGGGTAAATGCATTTGAACCACCGAAATAACGGTAAAGTGGAAGATTGACTGAGTCCGCGGCTGCTTTTGCAACAGCAACAGATACACCGAGTATCGCATTTGCCCCCAGGTTTGATTTGTTATCGGTCTCATCGAGTTCGATCATCAGCTCATCGATTTCCCGCTGATTACGCACATCAAGCCCAAGCAATTCTTTCTGGATAATTGTGTTCACGTTCTTAACTGCGGTAAGGACTCCTTTTCCTCCATATCTATTAGGGTCACTATCTCGCAGTTCAAGGGCTTCATTCGTACCAGTGGAAGCTCCTGAAGGGACACTGGCTCTGCCAAAACCCTTAGGCGTAAAAACATCAACTTCAACAGTGGGGTTTCCCCTGGAATCCAGGATCTCCCGAGCATGTATCTTTTGGATTTTATATTCTCCAGAATCCTGCTGTAGACCGATATAAGACATCATTTCACCCTTTTTAATTTTGATATCTATACATATATTCTGTTATTTGAAGCTTGACTTTGACTCAGTTTAATAGCTATACTCAAATGGTTTTTATTTCTTTATCCGGTAGAAAAGAATAATTTTAACTAAGTTTTTAGCTCATTTTGTAAGAATTTTAATTAACTATTTATGGACTATGATCAGATACCTCATCCCTATAATGCCGTTATACCTGAAAACGGTATAAGCACGTACAAATAAAGAACGTATGGACTTTGGAATATTTATGTGTATTCCCGGTAGTCAAACCTGTATTTCAATATGTCTATTTCCTGTATAAAACTAGCTTTAAAGCTTTTGGTTGGGATTATAAATCTAGTCTTTATGGAAACATTAGTGAGATCTTCTATAAAAAATTTACATACTGCACTTATAAAAAGTGAGATCGAATTTTTTACTTTTTGAAAAATGAAAGTTTATTCAAGAAGTTCAATTTTATCTACATAAAATATATAAACATGAAAGTATATTCATTTTTAATGATCGACGATTCTCCCGTTAATTTAACAGAAAAAGAGTATTCAGTTATTGATATGCTCCAGAGCCTGGGTCTCCCAAGGACAGAGGCAACCGCGATCGTATGTCTGAAAGACTGCAAAGAACTTAGGTCTCTTCATATAGAGCTTGTTTCAGGACTTAGACAGCCGGAAGTAAGTGTAGCAATGCGCCCTCTTAAAGAAAGAGGCTGGGTGGATGAAAGACCTGAGAAGAAGAACAAAGGAAAGGGCAGACCTGTAAAATATTATCAGTTAACAGTACCCTTCCCGCAGATCGTTCACACTCTGGAAGAGGAATTCCTTAGAGATAATAAAGAAAAAGAAATTGCTCTCAGACGGCTCCGTGAACTGGAAACTTTATTACAGAACTGAATGCAACATGGCAGATTTGTTTTGCCGGACTGCAGCCTCTAATAGTTCACAGTATTTACTTAAAATCAGGTAATTTTCCGAAGCTAACAGGTGAGAATCCCTGTGCTTCATCCAGAATTCTAATAGCGGAAAAATCCTCCAACTCAAAGACAAATGCCTCAACAACCATAAAAACTTTATTTTCACCTCTCAAACATCCTAATTTAACGCTGCCTTCCCGTCCTGCTCCCACATGCAGGTGAAGTTTTGGCTTCCCGTCCTCAAGAAAAATGTTTCCGATTCCAAGAATCTCACGGGTATCATCAAAGTCAAACCAGATGGGCTCCGGAGGTCTTATACTTTCTTTCGGGCCTGTAACGAGTTTGCCCTCTTGTAATGCTCCAAGTAGAATAAAAACAGCTGATTTAATATGTTCTAATTCCGAAAGTTTCGTCAATTCCAGAATCAGATCTTCCCCATGGTCAATCCTTACTGTAAAAATCCTACCTATTTTTCCTTTTGCATATTCCATATTTTTTCCTCACTTATTCTGTCCTATGAAACTCTTATTCTGTCCTGAGAAAGTCTACCGCCAAGTAAGTGATCCTTTGTCTTCAAACCCGACATTCTTCAAAAACTTTTTGGTAATTTCGTAGCCTTAATTAAAATACTGATATATTTATACAAACTAAATTAAAATTACAAAAATATTAATAATATAACTGCTTAGATGGAAAGGTCAACTCAAGAATCAAGAAAGTTGATTTGGAACCTTCTTTGAAATTGACTTGACTAAAGGTCATGTTAGCGAAAACAGGAGACATTGACCGACTTGATTATCATCCGATAGTCAATGAAGATTTTGAGTTGTTGAAGCAAAAGCTTCTCATCTACCTCCAATGACCAGTCCCTAGAAAGTGATTGGAGCGTAGAGCTCTGTGTGCAACGTGTCTGCCCCCCAAAATTGCAGAGAACCACATGGATAGGTTCAAAAAATATTACGAAGACGTAATAAAGTTTTTGAATTACCGTATAGAGCCGACTTAATCATATTTCGGTATATAGCCGACTTGAATAGATAGTTTGGAAATGAAGTATTACGAAGCACGTAATAAGAAACTTAAAAAAGATCCAACCCAAAGGTGATGCGATGCTAAAAAAGGAGCTGGAAGCCCTATTCCTGAATACACCTTATTTTTACAATCGTATCGGCTTCGGGACAAAATATACATTGAAGTGTTTGAGTTTACTTAAAGTCTAAAAAACCAGACCGAAGTGATGCGATACGGAAGATTGGCAGGATCCCTATTCCTGACAACAATCTATCTTTTAGCATAGCTTTGGCTTTGGGAGAAAAATGAAACTTCCCTGGAGAATTTGAGTCTACTCAACCCCTATACAAAATCCAACCCAAAGGTGATACAATGCTAAAAAGACAGCTAGGAACCCTATTCCTGTCAACATGCCTTCTTTTAACAGCCATACCTGCAGTATTAGGCGCACAGAGTACAATAACCGTAAATCCATCCGGAACAGGTGCCCAGGATGCAATTAACGATGCAATAAATTCCGTAGCCTCAGGCGCAACGTCAAGTAACCCCGGAACTGTCCTCCTTACTGCTGGTACTTATAAAATAACTGGCCCTATAAAATTAAAATCAAATGTAATAGTAAAAGGTGCAGGTGACAGTACAATCATTTATGCCGGTAGTTCGGTTTGTAACTCGGCGGCAGAACCTGCGTATATATATGCGTCAGGTGTTTCTAACGTTGAAATCTCTAATCTTCAGTTCAAAAGTGCAGCTAGCAAAATAAGTGATGGAGGACATGGAGATTATAGAAACAGCATCAAACTCAGCTCTTGTTCCGATTGTAAAGTTCACGACATCTTATTTACAAAGTATTTATATGGTGACGCTGTTCGAATTGCAAAAAGCTCGGGAATTCAGGTTTATAACAACCGCATGCATTCATCAGGACACGATGGTATATCATTTCTTTCCGGTACCCATGACAGCCGAGCTTACAACAATGACATAGACATTATGGTAAACACCGGTATCCGCGTCGATAACGGGGAAAACATAGAGCTTGATCACAATTCGTTGCATGGTAATTATGGCTCCGGATGGTGTGTCTTTGAGATGGAAAGCTCTCTAAGCAACATCAAGATCCATAATAATATCCTGCATGATTATCGTGGATCAAGCGGTAATGCCGCCGTACAGCCTGTTCATGCATCCGGGAGTGTTTCGGTTTATGACAATGTTCTGTGGAATGTAGGCAGCATAAAATATGGTACGACTTCGAATAATATTATTGATCCATCCGATAAGAGTATTTCAAATTGGATAGCGAAAGGATATGGTTCAAACCTGTCGGTATAATCCCTTCTACAAACTATCAACAAGAAACAAATCTGGAGTAGAGGAACAGTGAGTAAATATTAAGATTTCAACTTTCGTTTAAATTCTCTATTCCTTTTTCTTTTTTGCAGTTCAACAATAAGTTCTCTTTCATCGTTATAATTCTCAAACCAATCATCGTGGCATAACTATAAACTGGTATAGCTTATTTATATATATTAGTAAGTTGTATTAAAATCTGTTTTATAATTTTATTATTGTTCATTTTTAGATAACAGCCTATTAAGGCATTTTTTGGCATTTATATGCTAAAAACGAGGTTTATATAAAGATAACTTTCGAAAAAAGCAAGGATGAAAGGTTTGATCACGGTGAGAGTTAGAAATTTAAAACCATACGCAAAATATGGATTAATCCTTCTATTAATAATTTATATAGTTAACACTGCATATGCAGAAGAAAGTATTAACGTCACAAATAATTTAAGTAAACCCGGAGGCATTGCACTATCATGGGATGATTCAGGACATATTGAGTCATGTTATCAATTTTTGCCAATATTCCAGAAGTATAATGCCACGTGTACCATTAATGTAAATAAATTAAAAACGCAGACTGAAATAGATGAACTCAATGTGCTACACTCAACTGGATGGGAAATAGCTTCACATGGATATAACCACTTAAATTCAGCTCAATTTATAAGCAACAGCACCCCATTAGAGTGGCTAAACCAGGAAATATTTCCAAATATCATAGAAGTCTCCCATTACAATAGTCCAGTTCGTACCCTCGCATATCCATATTCGAGTAGAAATGCAGCTACTGATGCAATACTAACTCCATATTTCCGAACACTTCGAACGGTAGTTCCCCGAATTGTAAATGGGAATGTAAATGAAACAACACTGGCTTATTACAAATGGGATAATGCACAACTTCTCTATGGTATTGAAATAGATGACACATCCAGTGCTAACCTGCCATCCATTGAATATGGGATAGATAAGGCAATAAAAACAGGTACTGTGTTAGTATTATATGGGCATTTAATTACCACTAATGTGACCGGACAATATGAGACTTCAACATCGAGATTGGATTCCATTCTAAATTACACAAGCCGTAATGGCGGAGTATTTTATCACATGGGAGATCTGGGTAATGCATCCTGGGTGCCGCCTCCCAGATTTTCGACTGTGACTGCGGACTATGCGGTCTCTACAAGTAATTTAACAACTGGAAAAAGCGTAACCTTCGTGGATCATAGCATCAACCAGACCACAGAACAGCTTGATTTTGGGGACGGTTCGCCGACTAGCAATACTGCAAATGTCATTCATACGTATACAACTCCGGGTGTTTATACAGCCAATCTAACAGTAAAAAATGACGTTTCCAGTAATTCGATGCTTAAAACAATTATCGTAATGGAATCGACAGGTCCAGTTGCAAGCTTTATCTGTAATCCTACAATTGGAACTTTGCCGCTTAATATCTCATTCACTGATAAATCAACTGGGTTTCCGACATCCTGGTTATGGGAGTTCGGGGATGGAAACATATCAACAAGTCAGAACCCATCGCATATCTACTACAATGAAGGAAACTATACTGTTAAGTTGACAGTAAACAATGATTACGGATTTAGTTCACAAACGACTTCAGTATCTGTTCAAAGCCAGAGCAGTTCCGACAACGTAAGCGGAGGAGGAAGTAGCAGTGATGAAAACAGTGACGACAGCAGCAGTGGAAGTAGTAGCTCAAGCAGCGGAGGAAGTGTGGTGGAGGTTCTGGTGGCTCTCCTGAGTCGCAAAACAATGTTGAGATGAAAGAACTTTCTCAGACTTTCATTGCCAGTGGGCAATCTGTAAAGTTTGAATTTCCTCAAAAAGCTACACCTATTGTAAATATAAGTTTTGATTCAAAGAAGACAGTAGGTAAAACAACAACCATTGTTGAGATGTTGAAAGGAAAATCTGCGCTGACTTCAGTAATTCCTTCTGATGAAATATATAAATACATAAATATCTGGATTGGTAATGGTGGAGTCATAACTTCCGACAAAATCGAAAACGCTATTATATGTTTCAAGGTTGAAAAATCCTGGGTAGAGGATAAAAAAATTAATAAATCTTCAATTATTCTGAACAGATATAATGATGCAAGATGGAATGCTCTCCAAACAATCCTCTTTAGTGAAGATGACAAGTACTTGTATCTTACAGCTGAAACCCCCGGGTTTTCTCCGTTTGCAATTACAGGTAAGGCGGTTACAAGTGGAACTGTGAGTGATTCACAGCATAATATAAGTCATGGATCTAATAATGGAACAAACACTGAGAGTATAACAGCAAGTACTAAGAAAAACGTTACTTTGAAAGAAGAAACAGAATCTTCAGTAAAAAGAATGCCTGGTTTTACAACAATTTACATGGTTGTTAGCTTAATTATTTTATCTTTGCGCAAAAAAAAGTAAAATAGAACTTAACTTAAAAAATAAGAGTTCGAGGAAGGATTTTCTATCCTGTCCTCTTTAAAATTCTTTGTTCTTGGAGATATCTTTCGATAAAAGTAAGTTTTTCTCCGAAGATGAATTTTCGTAAGAGGACAAAATTATCCAGGCTTACAATAACTGCAGCAGCGAGAATGAAAATACAGCCTATAATCATCCCTCTGTGAATCGGGTTTCCAATTATCGTGTAATCAAAAAAGAAGCATGAGACGGGTTCCAGCAGTGTAAGGACACTACCTGTGATAGCGTTTACACCTGTAACCCCTCTTATGTAAAACACTGCACCAATTCCTGTGATCAGGACTCCAAAGAGTATAAGAGTGGGAAGGTTTTTGACAAGTACATGAACTGACGGTGAAATTGAAAAAGGCAGGAAAAAGACCAGACTGATTGCACTCTGCCAGAAGAGCTGGGTTAGGCCATTATATTCGTCTCTCAGATAACGAACAGATATTATTACTCCACTGCTAAAAAGGCCGCCTGTTAGTCCGAAAAACACTCCTTTTAGGTAATTACTTCCAAAGTCAAGGTGTTCAAAACCTCCCTCAGGCCGTGTTACATAAAAGACGCCTATAAGGCCAAGGAAAAGAGCAATAATAGTTTTTTGCGAGTTTTTCTCTCCGAGCAAGAGCGGAGCAAGAAAAGTCAGATATATAGGATCGGTATAAAGCAGCAGGATTGCAGAAGAGGCTCCTAAGTAACGAATTGCAGAGTAATAGGAATAAATTTGGAAAACATACAGAAACCCCAGTAGAAGCAGGTAGTTTTTTTTCCCTTTTAGAGAAAGCTGGCTCAAGTTTCCGGTAATGGCAAGGTAGCATAAAATGGCTGAAAGTCCAAAAAGAATCCTATAAAAGATAATTGATCCCACTGACATATCTTCAAGCCAGTTCATAAAAATTCCTACAGTCCCGTATATTACACAAGCTATTAATAATTCAAAATGATGTTTGATCGTGCCACTCATATTCATTCAGAAGAGAGGAACTGATATATATTTTTAGTAAGATAACAATTAGTAAGATCGGATCATGAGTTGATCAATAAACAATAATTTCCGCTTCAGTTTCAGAATTTATTGTTAATATTGTACCTGTGATTCAGCATCTTAAGACACTAGTGTTGTCATTAAGCTAATGAACTAACATTCTATTCATAATATTTTCGAGGTATCTTCTTTTCATCCGAAAATATATAAGACATATTTTTCTGCATTTACAGAAAGAAATTATTAAAACAGAATACTGGGCGAAATAATACTAAAAGAACTTAAGTTAATGCCTGGAAAACTTATGGATAAAATATTATTATATTCAATTTTCACGTTTTTTTAGGTTGAGAACTACACGCTGCCGGCTTCCGGTCCGGTAGATGGTGATTCCCTTAAGTTCTTGTTTCCAGGCGTAAATTAAAGCTTTTCTAGTCAGCGGCGGTAACGTAGGCGGCGGTAACGTAGGCGGCGGTAACGTACGGCGGCGGTAATGTAGGCGGCGGTAATGTAGGGGCTGAAACGACGGCGGCTCATCATCGGCGATTTTATAGTTCCTTCAAACGGAGGAGGGGGTATCTCCTAACTGTTATATGGTTTGTGACAGATGGGAATATCCTTCTAACTTCATGTAACGAGTTGATATGTAGACATTGGTCTTGGAACTGTGAAGATAACAGAGAGAAATAAATAAAGGCGAATCCTGTAAACATGAAAAATCTAAAGGCAAGATATGGTGCAGGTATTCGGTAACTCTTCTTTTCATTAGCTTTTTCTTCCGCCTGACCTAGTTTTTGCCATATCTAGGTAGAAAATTTTTCAGGCTGAGGACTACACGCTGCCTGCTTCCTGTTCTATAGATAGTAAGTCCCTTGAGTCCCTGCTTCCAAGCGTAAATTAAAGCTTTTTTTATATCCTCTTTCTCGGCATAATCAGGCATATTTATAGTTTTGGAAATTCCAGCGTGGCAGTGCCGTTGAAACGCTGCCTGCACATTAATATGAGCTTTCCAGTCAATGTCAAGCGCGGATCTGAAGATCTTCTTTTCTTCATCATTCACAATTTCAGGTTTTTCCACGTTCTGAAGGGTGCCGTGCAAATGTACATGCTCGATGAGCCAGTTATAATCAGCGTCTGAAAGTTTTTGCCTGAAATTCAACTCAAACAGCGGATGCACCAGTAGAAATTCTTTCCCAGTAGTCTGCTTCCGCTTGTAAACCCAGCTAAACACAGGTTCAATCCCTGCTGAGCATCCAGCAAGAATGCTAATTGTGCCTGTAGGGGCAATAGCTGTCAATGCGGCATTTCTCATTGGAAGTTCCCATGTGGAATTTAGATGTTCAGGAAAAGTTCCCTTTTCTGCGGCAAGCTTTCTCGATTCCCGGACTGCAGCCCAGCTAATCTGTTCCATAACCTTTTCCGCAATTTCAAGAGTTTCTGACGAGTCGTAGGGCAGCCCAAGTTTTAAAAGCATATCATGAAAGCCCATTACTCCAAGTCCCAATTTACGGGTCTTTCTTTGTCGTTGTCTCAATTTCGGCAGTAGGGTATGTATTTTTTTCAATCACATTATCCAGAAAACGGACAGCTTTTTCGGCTGTCATTCTAAGGCTGTCCCATTTGATTTCCCCTTTTTTAACGAAATGAGAAAGATTTAAACTGCCAAGATTGCAGGATTCATAAGGAAGAAGCGGTTCTTCTCCGCAGGGATTCGTTGCAGAGATATCGCCAAGTGCAGGAGTATAATTATCCCTGTTAATACGGTCATAAAAAAGGACTCCAGGCTCGCCATTTCTCCAGATTCCTTCAACAATTTCGGAAAGTATATAGCCTGCTGTCAAACCTGTTTTCTTGTTCCAGATTTCATGGGCTTTGCCGGATTCGACAAGCTTCATAAAGGCATCAGGAACCATAATTGAGATATTGAAGTTACTTAACTCACCTTCTATCCGCTTTGCTCTTATAAAAGGGATGATATCCTCATGAGTAACGTTTAATACGCCCATGTTCGCCCCCCTACGTTTTCCGAAATGCACTATTACATTAGTAGCTTCATTAAACAGCCTAATTAAAGCTACAGACCCACAGGCATCGTTGTCATTACACAGACAAGTAGAGACATCATGATGTATCTTAGAAAAATCAAATCCTGTGCCTCCGCCGGTTTTCTGGATAAGGGCTGCAGTTTTTAGAGCATCAAAAATTCCCTCTATACTGTCTTCCAAAGGAATAACAAAACATGCGGCAAGTTGCCCTAATTTGGTGCCTGCATTCATTAGTGTGGGAGAACTCGGGAGAAAAACATTTCTGACCATTAAGTCCCGAAACTCCAGATATTCTTCTTCATTAGTTGCAATTGCATTGGCCACTCTTTCACAGATGTCCCCCCAATCTCGTTCTCCTTCGCGCAAATACATGGTTTTAAGGATTTCGATTGTAAGGGCATCCTTTCCTTCTTCAGTACCCCACACAAAAATCTCTTCTCCTAAATTCCAAAAGGATTCAATCTTAGATTAAATAAATAATATTTCTCATTATATATAATTACGGCATAGATGAATAGAAAAAAAATAAGATTTAAAAAATTGGTACCAAAACAGTATCCACTTTTTAACGGTAATTTAACGTTAAATCACAAAACTTTTTGAGTATTTCTTATTACGAAACAACACTAACACTTGTTTCCTGTTCAAACTGGTAAATCTTCGGCTTAAAGCCTGCATTTATCAAACATGAAACAGTAGCTGCACAGGCATGCTCACTGTATCCTGTTTTTTTGGCTACAATTCTTTTTATAAATTTTTCATCTAATTTAATATTCGGATTGGCATTGTAGTATTCTTTAACCGTATCAGCAACGACATAGAACTTAAGAATTTTAAGCCTAATAACGTTCTTTCTGCTAAATTTTTTTAAATTGGGCGAACCTTTGATACCAAATTTAAAAAACATTTCTTCTCGGGTCAATCCTTTCAAATATCCTTCTGACAACGTTTTATAGTTAGGAATTTTAGAATATCCCATAGGATTACTCCATAAGTATAATTATACAATTATATTCAAACTTCAAAGTATATTTATTTATCGGATGTAATAATTAAAACTCTGATATAACAAAAAACGAATCTTTAAAAAATATCCATATAAAATTAGTTTGAAACTTATAAATTTACGCAATAGAAGAAAAGATCACTACTTTAAACATTATTAGCTGAAATATCTAAATAAGCGAGTTTAAGATATAGATCTTTAATTCAATTGCGAAAGCATAAAAGAGTAAAACCTGTTGTTTATAATAAGCAATTTATAGATATTGTTTCCCATATTAAGATCTGAAAATAAATACTATTTAGCTCATTGGATTCAACATTTTTTAAACAAGTTTTTCAATTTTTTCTTTTTGAACGAAGGGTTTGCTAATTTTATCTGGCATCCATTTAGGTCTTTCTTTAGGGGCTTCCACGAGTTGTTTCCATGCCTTAAAAATATGCACTTTCTTTGTTCCGCGTTCCCGGAGACGAATAATTTCCGGCTTTGACGTTGTCCCTTCACCGCGATTTGCAGCTTTCAAAGCAGCCTGTCGAGGCTGTTTCCCAGTGAAAACTCCATGTTCACTGCCATCTTCTTCTCGTAAAACAAAATTTCTTATATTGGACATTAAAGTCACCTGGTAAATTATTTAATAGAATGTTATTAAGTTCTCAGTTATATATAATTTTTCTTATACTGTTGAGAAAACCCATTATGGAATCAATTTTGTCCAAAATTCGGTTTAAATCAAATCAACATTTAAGCATAAAATTTTAAAATAAGATCAAAATAAAACGCGTATGTTACTTTAATAAATAAATAAATAAATAAATAAATCGATTAGCTTGTGAAACATAGTTATTGTTTGGAGATCAAACGCTACAAAAAGTACGAATAAATAAAGAATTTTAACTGGCCCTGATAAAAAACCTCAAACCAGCTCCGCTTTTGTGATCTTCACTTCAGTCTTCGGATGGTCTTGTCGGTCAGTTTTTACTTTTCCTATAGCATTCACAACTTCCATTCCGGCTATTACTTTTCCGAAAACGGGATGCATCTTGTCGAGATAATTATTATCCACCAGGTTGATAAAGAATTGACTCCCACCTGTATTCGGTCCTGCGTTTGCCATAGAGATCGTCCCCTTGTTGTTCTTATTATGCTTTGTAAACTCATCCGGGATTTCATATCCTGGACCTCCCATCCCCGTTCCTGTCGGATCTCCGCCCTGTAACATGAATTTATCAATGACTCTGTGGAATATAGTTCCATCATAGAATCCTTTGTCCACTAGTTTTGCAAAATTTCCTGCAGTTATTGGCATGTCTTCAAAAAACTCGATCGTTATGTCACCCATAGTAGTATGCAGGACAACATTCTTTCCCTTCCAGACAGTCATTCCTCTTCCTCTTCTTTTTTTAATTCATTTGAATATATCAGGCCTTTGTATTGGCTTCAGAGCTTTTATGTTCGCTTAGAATGTAAATGCTTCGGCGGCAGAGTTGCGGCTCTGCAGTGCACTGTCCTTTTCGCTTCGCTCAAAAGGACTTCAAAATATAGTATTTTTCATTTTTTCCATTATGTTTTTAGTTAAAGATGAACGAAAAAACGAGTATTAAACATATTTTAATTAGTTAAGCAATAAAAAAGATCTTCTTTTACGAAAGAACATAATCAGTGAAAAAACACCAGTCGTTCAGTAAAATCATTAAAAAAGCTAAAAATTTGAGATATATTATAGGGTGAATGTGGCAACGATCCAGAGTTCCCGAAGGCTCGCACACTTCAGTACAGTAAGGAACGTGGACAGGCTTATCTACTGTGTTCGGGATGGGTACAGGAGTGACCCTGCCGCTATGGCCGCCACACTCAAACCTATGAATGGGATTTTTTTGTGAAAGGTGAAAGTCGTGTATAGTGCTGCATACTGGATTTCGCCTGGACCTGATTAGAAGGAACGGATGGTTAGTGAACGCGGACTGAACACCTCGTTGCCTTGGTGCTTACATCCCGTTTCTATCAAACCGGTCTTTTACCGGAATCCTTAATGAGGTCTCTTTTTAGGTCAGATTTCGAGCTTAGATGCATTCAGCTCTTATTCCTTGGCGCGTAGCTGCCCGGCGATGCCTTGTCAGACAAACGGTACACCAGTGGCGCCGCTGCTTGGTTCCTCTCGTACTAAAAGCAGCTTACCCTCAGACCTCGTGCACCTCTAGTAGATAGTAACCGACCTGTCTCACGACGGTCTAAACCCAGCTCACGATCTCCTTTAATAGGCGAACAACCTCACCCTTGGCCGCTGCTGCACGGCCAGGATGGAAAGAACCGACATCGAGGTAGCAAGCTGCCGGGTCGATATGTACTCTTGCCGGCAACGACTCAATTATCCCCGGGGTAACTTTTCTGTCATTTTTGGCCCCCACCAAGGAGGCACAAAAGTTCGCTAGAACCGACTTTCGTCTCGTCATCCACTGCTGTGCTGAATAACGTCAGGCTGACTTATGCTCTTGCACTCTTCAGTGAGTTTCCGACCCACTTGAGTCAACCATTGCGCGCCCTTGATATCTTTTCAAGGGCGTCCCGCCCCAGGCAAACTGCCCACCTATCGGGGTCCTCTTCTCAGAGTTAGGGTCGTAGTTCCAGAAGGGTAGTGTCCCAATTGCGGCTCCACGCATGCTGGCGCACACGCTTCGACGCCTCCTACCTACACTGTACATCCAGAACCACAACCCAACGACAGGCTGCAGTAAAGCTCCACGGGGTCTTCACTTCCCCCTAGAGGTCTCTAGACTGTGCACTAGAATGTAAGCTTCACCGGATTCCAGTTAGGGACAGTAGGGCTCTCATTGATCCATTCATGCAAGTCGCCAATTAAGCGACAAGGTACTACGCTACCTTAAGAGGGTCATAGTTACCCCCGCTGTTTACAGGCCCTTCTTCCCGTTGAACCGGGGTTTCAGGTACCTGCACTGAGCAGGATTCAGAGATTGTACTAGCCCTTACGGGTTTGCAATCTCCTATGTTGGTATTAGACAGTTAGAGCCCCCTGGTCACTGCGACCTGCTGTCTTCACAGCAGGCACTCCTTCTCCCGAAGTTACGGAGCTAATTTGCCGAATTCCCTTAACTGAATTACTCCGACACGCCTAAGCCTTTTCAGCTAGGGGCACCTGTGTCAGATCTCGGTACGGACATTTAACGCCTTTTCACGGGTCCCTGGGTGCAGCCGACTTTAGCCATTACAGATTCGCCCGCTTCTCGCCATTACGGCTCTCCACGGGTTTCGCTGCTTAGACGGCGCGACGACGCCGCTCGGCCTGCCCTGAGACGTCAGACTAAATGCTAAATGGTACAGGAATATTAACCTGTTTCCCTTTTGGCGTACTCGAATTACGGTACGTCTTAGGACCGACTAACCCTCGGCTGACGATCATTGCCGAGGAAACCTGGCCCCTTCGGCGGCAAGGATTCTCACCTTGCTTTGCTGCTACTATTACCAGGATTTTCGTTTGCGAACGGTCCACAGGACTTCACAACCCTGCTTCAGCCCGAACGCAACGCCTTCCTACGAGATTACCTTGCGGTACTCCGTGGTATCGGTGGTCGACTTGAGCCCCGTCCATTTTCGGGGCCCCAAACCTCGACTGGTGAGCTGTTACGCACTCTTTAAAGGGTAGCTGCTTCTAAGCTAACCTTCCAGCTGTCTTGGGCTTGGGACGCCCTTTAGCGTTAACACTTAGTCGACACTTGGGGACCTTAACCACGGGCTGGGTTGTCTCCCTTACGGACTACAAGCTTACCCCAGCAGTCCGGACTCCGACTTTCTTCGATGACAGTGGGTTTGGAGTTTGACACGCGGGCGAGGGATTTCTCCCCCGGAACCGCTAATCAGTGCTCTACTCCACTGACAATCTCCAGTCAGGTCATGCTGCGACATGTTTCGGAAGGAACCAGCTGATGCCGGGTTAGATTAGCATTTCACTACGAGACGCAGGTCACACGAATGATTTGCAGATCAATACCGCTTGCGGTCCTCCACGTAGCTTTCGCCACGCTTCAACCTGCCCACGCCTAGATCACCCGGCTTCGGGTCGTACCCCGGTGACTCCACGCACTTGTATACGTCGTGCCTCACCCGAAGGTTGCGCACATGTTGCTTTCGCTTCGGCTGCCCAAGTAAAAGGTTAGCCATTGCCACCAAGATACACTCCCTGGCCCGTTCTTCAAAACGTAGGATACGACACTGGCAGTGGCGCTCGTACAACATCCTCGCGAATGCTTCCTTCACGTCAAAGATCCTTTCATGCCGTATCGTTCTATCACTATCAGGTTTCAGGCACTTTGCACCTCCCTTCTCGGGGTACTTTTCAGCGTTCGGTCACCCTACTATTTCGCTATCGGTCTCAAGGAGTATTTAGTTTTGGAGGTTGGTGCCCCCCAAATTCCCGCACGATATCCAACGCACGGTACTCAGGGACATGTTCCGGTCTTTTGGTTTACACATACGTGACTATCACACTCTGCGGTCTGCCGTTTCATGCAAGTTCAGTTTTACCTAAAGACGTTTGAACAGCCCTATAACACCACATTTCCCCGAAGGGATTCGGTTTGAACTGTACCGATTTCACTCGCCGTTACTAACGGTATCTCAATTGATTTCTTTTCCAGCTCCTACTGAGATGTTTCAATTCGGAGCGTTCCCGATCATGACTGATCACTAGGGAGAGGTCCCATTCGGAAATCCCGGGTTCATTGGCTCCATGCACCTACCCCGGGCTTATCGCAGCTTGGCACGTCCTTCATCAGCTCTTGAGCCGAGCCATCCACCTGATAGCATATTTCCTTATACCTAACCAGGTCCAGTTAGCGTCCAATATACAGCATTTATACACGACTTCATGTGCCCGCGTTTCACCGCAGGCAATCAGTCCTTCCCCGGAAAAATTACTTTCCGGGTGCACAAAAATGGACTTGCTGGGACTCGAACCCAGGGCCTCTGCCTTGCAAAGGCAGCGATCTTCCAGCTGATCTACAAGCCCTAAAAGATAGGAAATCCTTTATGGATTTCCGGTTTGAGGATTTTTGTTCGGTTTATCGGCATCTGGTTGGTGTGTTTTTTTGCTTAGGAGGTGATCCAGCCGCAGATTCCCCTACGGCTACCTTGTTACGACTTAACCCCCCTTGCAAAGTACAGGTTCGAACACGGCACGGTGTCCGTGCCCTCACCCATACCTCACTCGGGTGGTTTGACGGGCGGTGTGTGCAAGGAGCAGGGACGTATTCACCGCGCTATATTGAAACGCGATTACTACGGATTCCAGCTTCACGAGGGCGAGTTACAGCCCTCGATCCGAACTAAGAATGGGTTTATGAGATTACCGCCCCCTTTCGGGGTAGGGACCCATTGTCCCATCCATTGTAGCCCGCGTGTAGCCCGGGAGATTCGGGGCATACTGACCTACCGTGGCCCGCACCTTCCTCCGATTTAACACCGGCGGTCCCCACAGAGTACCCATCGTCCCGGAGGACATGCTGGTAACAGTGGGCACGGGTCTCGCTCGTTGCCTGACTTAACAGGATGCTTCACAGTACGAACTGGCGACGGCCATGCACCTCCTCTCAGCGATTCAGGCAAGGTCTTCAGCCTGGCCTACATTTTGCTGTCGCCCCCGGTGAGTTGTCCGGCGTTGAGTCCAATTAAACCGCAGGCTCCACCCGTTGTTGTGCTCCCCCGCCAATTCCTTTAAGTTTCAGCCTTGCGGCCGTACTTCCCAGGTGGCTCGCTTCACGGCTTCCCTGCGGCACCAGACACGGTCGCGCCATGCCTGACACCTAGCGAGCATCGTTTACGGCTGGGACTACCCGGGTATCTAATCCGGTTCGTGCCCCCAGCTTTCGTCCCTCACCGTCGAACCCGTTCTGGTAAGACGCCTTCGCCACAGGTGGTCCCACAGGGATTACAAGATTTCACTCCTACCCCTGTAGTACCTCTTACCTCTCCCGGTTCCAAGTCTGGCAGTATCCTCCGAAAGCCTAACAGTTAAGCTGTCAGATTTCCCGGAGGACTGACCAAACCGGCTACGGACCCTTTAGACCCAATAATCACGATCACCACTCGGGCCGCCGGTGTTACCGCGGCGGCTGGCACCGGTCTTGCCCGGCCCTTGCTAACAGGTGTAGTTTACACACCTGGACAGCCAGCATAGGATGCTGGCACTCGGTGTCCCCTTATCACGGTTTCCCGCATTGTAAAGTTTTCGCGCCTGCTGCGCCCCGTAGGGCCTGGATTCATGTCTCAGAATCCATCTCCGGGCTCTTGCTCTCACAACCCGTACCCGTCGTAGGCTAGTAGGTACATTACACCCACTACTACCTGATAGGCCGCAGACCCATCCTTGGGCAGACGAATCCATTTCACGCATAAAGCATTCCAGCATATGTGCGTTATCCGGAATTATCCCCAGTTTCCCGGGGTTATGCCGGACCCAAGGGCAGGTTATCCACGTGTTACTGAGCAGTACGCCATGTATTGCTACATATGACTCGCATGGCTTAGGCGAACACCGATAGCAGTAACCTCTGGCAGGATCAACCAGAATTGTTAAAGTATCGCACACTCTAAAATTAAAGGTCTTGGTCGCAGAAACTTGCACTAACAACTGTCAAATCCAGTTATTCTAAGTCTTGCGATAGATGTTTTGTGTAAAACAACTACCAACCAGAATTAACCGAACCGACAAAAATCCTCGTCAGACAGGAAAAAACTCCTGGCTCCATTAAAAGATGAATGGAATTTTAACTTCAACCCACACAATTTTGCTTTGTGTGAGGGATACATACATAGTATTTCTTGTATATAAGGATTTCCCAACAGGCAATTTTTGAAACGTAGATACATAACGAAAAATTAATTTTTGTATGAATCTATAGAGATCTTGCCGTCTTGATCTCGAAAATCTTTAATATACAAACTGAAGCCCATGCATTTACTTGTACGCAAGGGATTCATACAAGACATTCCTACTATATATATCTTTGTATTTGATATCTCCATGAAAGAGATTTCAACACAAATTCTTATTTTGCTTAATCTATAATATATTTAATGCCCTTTACAAAGCAGTTCAGAGCACCGTCAAAATGCATTGCTTATATATATATTTTTCTATAATTGTTTTCTAAATTATTAAGAGATTAATTACCCATGAATTAACCAGAGTAAGCTTCCGAAGAAGAGTACAAAATATAACATATAAGCAAGTTCCAGGGTTTACAGATTCATTTTATTAATTAAAGAATTTTTTATAAGGCTAGACCCTAATTAAATGAGATCCGCAATCGAAATTAAGGCTTATTTTATTATGACTTCCTTCTAGATGTGTCACAATTTTTTTATTTACGCTCAGGGTATTTTTTCAAATATATGTTTATTTATTTTGAAAGTTTTAAAAAAATAATTTTTTTAAAATAATTATTAAGGATATATTTTTAAGAATATTTATTAATTATGGAATAGGCTAGACAATAATTTTCACTTACGTGAAATATCAGACTAATAAAGCCTCTTGATAACTAAATATTACTTTTTATTCAAAGTTTGAAACTCAAGTTGCTCAGTGAGTTTTATATATAGAGGATTATAATTTAATTAAGAGGAGTTTGGAGTCCCTCTAATAAATTGGGAAGAGGTAGAAAATTTATACCTACTTAGATCTTGTTTAGCTCTCTTAAAAAATGGGGAATTTAGGAATCTAAGCAAATTCGGGTATATTATAGGGGAAAATTCTATTTTTAGCCCGGCTTTAGCCCACCGAAACTATCCAGGGATTGCTTGCTCCTCAAAGGCCAAATGGAGGTTAAATATTTGATAGACATAGATCCCAGTGGTATTCTGGTTCGTTATAATGTAAAAAGAGAAAAAGAAATGACACCGGAAGATGCTGCAGAAGAACTCTATCCAAAGGATAAATTAATTTACCCTGTTGCAAAAGCTATCTTTGAAGGCGAAGAAGACGACGTGGTTGAAGGTCTTCAGGCAGCAATAAAAGCAGGCAAGGATCCGATCAGTCTTATCGATAATGCACTGATGGTTGGAATGGGAGTAGTCACCAGACTTTATGATGAGGGAGTTATTTTTCTACCAAATGTTATGATGTCTGCTGATGCAATGCTCAATGGTATTGATTTTATTAAGGAAAAAGCAGGAAAATCACCTGAGGTCAAAGGAAAAATAGTCTGCCATGTTGCAGAAGGTGACGTGCATGACATCGGGAAGAATATCGTGGTTGCACTGCTAAGAGCTGGCGGATACGATGTAGTTGACCTTGGAAGAGATGTTCCTGTAGATGAAGTAGTATCAGCGGTAGAAAAAGAAAAGCCGATGATGCTTACAGGTACGGCCCTTATGACCACAACCATGTATGCATTCAAGGAAGTTAACGACAAACTTCTCGAGAAAGGATACCGGATTCCCTTTGCATGCGGTGGGGGTGCTGTGAACCAGGACTTCGTGTCTCAGTATGAGCTTGGAGTCTACGGTGAAGAAGCAGCCGATGCACCGAAGATGGCTGATTTTATCAAAGCAAATGGGGATAATGTTGTAAAATTGAGGGAGAAATTCCATAGACACTGAGGAGGTGGAGTAGATGGCAGTAAAAAGATATACTAAAATGGCTTATTCGAGTGCAGATGATATGGTTTTTGGAAGAGCCATCACGCCCGTCAAAGCCGGGCTGGGACTTGAGATTGGTGCTGGCTACACAACTCCCGAAGTGAACTATGCTCCAAGACCTGAAGCCGGTGCATCTAAAGAAAAGCTCGTAAAGGAGTATGAAAGGATCACTACTGATATTATGGCAAGGATGGTTCAGATTGGAGCTCCTGCTGTTGTGCTTGAGACAGAACACGTTCAACAAATGTCCAACAATCCCTCCTGGGGGGCTGAAGTTGCACACGCCCAGAAAGCTATCATGGAAGATTATCATGATGAGTACGGCATAAAATGTGCACTCCGCCACACCATTGGAGACATTCGCGAAGACCGCAATTATCTCCAGCTTAGAGGAGACAAGTACAACACCCTTATGGAAGCCTTTGAGCAGTGTGCCCAGAACGGTGCAGATATTCTTGCTATTGAGTCAATGGGTGGAAAAGAAATTTTTGACTATGCGATTCTCAGGAACGATATGGCTGGTGTACTTTTCGGTATTGGCGTACTCGGCAGCATGGACATGGAAATGATCTGGCAAGACATTACGTCTATTGCAAAGAAAAATAATGTAGTATCATCAGGTGACACAGACTGTGCCCAGGCAAACACTGCAATGTTCATTGCAGGCGGCCTGCTGGACAAGAACCTCGCTCACACTATCGCAATTATTGCCAGGGCAATCTCTGGAGCAAGGTCCCTTGTTGCATACGAGTGTGGTGCAGTTGGCCCGGGCAAGGACTGCGGATATGAAAACACAATTTGCAAAGCAATCGCAGGTGTTCCGATTGCTCAGGAAGGAAAGACCTCAACCTGTGCCCACTCTGACTTGATGGGTAATCTGGTCATGCAGTGCTGTGATCTCTGGTCTAACGAATCAGTTGAATACCACGGCGAATTCGGTGGAACCACAGTTCAATGCTGGTCCGAGACACTGGCATACGATTGCGCCATGATGAATGTCGCCCTTAATTCAGGTAATGCAAAAGTTCTCAGAGATATACTCGTGGCTTCGGACATGTATAGAGATGCACAGGGCTATGTTCTCGCATATCCACATTCCTACAGAGTAGGGCAGGCCATTGTCAAGAACGGAGATGACATTTACCTCCGTGCCAGGAACGCAGCACTTGAGTGCATTAAGATAGTTGAAGAAGGCGCAAAAGGCAAACTCACGCTCTCCAGGTTCGAAGCAAATGCCCTTGCTGATGCAAAGGCAGCCTTCGAAGGACTTACTGACGACAAAGATAAGTTCATGAGCGACTGTCTTACTAAATATAAAGATGAAGTTGCAGTCTTCCTGCCGAAGAACTACGGCCTCTAACCGAGGCAGATTCTTCTTTTTTCTTTTTTCGAAGTTTTCCGACATAATTTCCGCTGGTTGATACCGTATTAGTTTGACGATTTCAATAACTATCAATACATTTTCTTTTTTAAAAAGAAAGAAAACCTGAAAGGTTTAAAACCTAACAGGTAAAAGTAAAAGTAATGAGTTTTCGAAAGAAAGTGAGCTTGCAAGACGCAATGATAGGAATAATTGAAGAACCACTTCTTCGTCTGGTGCCAAAAAGTTTCGACTATGTAGGAGACGTGGCAGTAATCTCAATTCCCCCTGAACTAACAGCTTATAAAGAAGTTATTGCCTCAAGGTTACAATCTATGAGAGGTAACACTCAAGCTGTGCTTAACAAAATCAGTAAACTTGAAGGAGAGCACAGAGTTGCAGAGTTTGAACTTCTCCTTGGCGAGTCCACAGAAACCTTTCACAAAGAAAATGGTTACACCTATAAACTAGACTTAAAAAAAGTCTTTTTTAATCCCCGCCTGTACTCGGAAAGAGCGAGAATAGCAGCAAAAATCAGTCCGGGAGAACATGTTTTAATTCCTTTCGCAGGTGTGGGCCCTTTTGTGCTTCCTGCTGCAGGAAAAGGAGCAAAAGTGTATGCTGTCGAAATAAATCCAGACGCATGTATTTGTCTACGGGAAAATATCCGGATAAATAGGCTTGAGAAGCAAGTAATAATTATCCAGGGGAATTTTGAGAATATTACGGATGTAAAAGATATTCAACTTCCAGAAAATGGATTTGATAGGGCTATTGTGCCTACACCTTATGGAATGGATTATTCACTTGTTGAAGTTTCAAAGTTTGTAAAGAAAGGAGGCTGCCTCCATTTTTATACTTTCAAAGCTGAGTCACAGATTACTTATCTAATTGAAGATTTCGAAAAAATGGGACTTGAAGTAGAGTTTTACAGGCGCACAGGAAATGTTGCTCCGGGGATCAGCAGGTGGGTTTTTGATTTTGTTAAGAAATAAAAAAAATTAAATTGAGACTTCTACAATCATTTTGTAGACCTCTACAACAGTATCTCTAAGCCGGGAATTGCCGGGATAATACCAGAAGAGTAAAAGGGTTGTACTCTTTATCTGTGTAGCGCCGGTATATCTGTTCAGATCAAAATATAATATGTCCCTGTACCTGCTAACTCCACTTATTCCACCTACATCGAGGAATAAACTATTCAAAAAACATCATTCGAGGAAGCTTCACGCAGACGATTGTCATTTTTGCTCATGACGTAGAAATTTCTTCTTTTTTAAGTACACTAATTTTAATGGTCTTTGAGTTTGTACCATTTGCATTGCTTACAGTAAGATTTACAGTGTAATTTCCTGCTACAGGATAGGTATTAATTGTATTTTTCCGGGTTGAATTATTGCCATCTCCAAAGTCCCATCTCCAAAGCCCATCTCCAAAGTCCCATCTCCACCCTGTTGCATTTTTTGACAAATCAGTAAATTTTACAGCTAAAGGAACATAACCATTACTTACATTGCTGCTAAAATTCGCAACTGGAGTGGATGATGTAAAAGGTATTACAATTTTTCCTATGGAAACAGGCAATTTTCCTACATTCATCGAAGCTGGAACAGTTTTTTTAGTAGTATCAATAACAGACATATTCTTTGAATTGCCACAATACCTTTTTCCCAGGGCTGACTGCAACCCCCCAGGGTTATTTCCTACATTTACTCTGGCCACAACAGCGTTAGTACTTGTATCAATTACAGAAGTAATGCTACTGTTTAAGCTAGCGCATAAATTTTGTTCCGTCAGGGTTGACTGCAATTCCCCAAGGGCAGGTTACTCCACTTATCCCTGTCGTGACTTTATTCGTGGTAGTATTGATTACGGAAATATTATCACTTGCGAAGTTAGCCACATATAACTTTTTTCCGTCAGGGCTAACTGCAGTCCCAAAAGGAAGACTGCCCACGTCTACCGAAGCTGTAACTGAATTAGTTGTGGTGTCAATTACAGAAACATTGTTACTGAGATAGTTTACTACATATATTTTCTTTCCATCAGGACTGCTGGTTAGTCCAAAAGGAAGCTTTCCTACTATTACAGTTGCTTCAATGTTATTGTTGGCAGTATTAATTACGGAGACAGTGCTGTCTGCGGAGTTAGTGACGTATGCAAAAGGACCTCCATTTTCAATAGCTGCTCCGATTGTGATGCTTAGTAACACTGCAAGTGATAGAACTGTTAAAGCCAAAGTAATAAAAAGAGCATGCTCTTCCAGTTCTGTATTAGATACTTTAATCATTATGAACCCCCGTACTCAGCAAAAAATGTTAATAAAATAAACAGTCTAAATAGTTTTAAGCTTTTTACTTGGAGATAAATTTAACAAAATTATAAACTCTATAACTAAATATAATAGCTTGTATCTTTAGAAATTCTAAACCGGAAAAAATATTCAAGATGATGTAAATTGAAAATAAGATATTAAAGTTTCTAATAAGGAAAAGTCCAATCGAGAGATTAATTCGATACCAACTTCCTGAATCTTTGCATCAACTATCGATATTTTAAATATTTTCAGTACCCGTTTGTCAAACCTGGACCGTTCTGGGGTAACCAAAGACTAGATGACTTTACTTTCAGGTACATTTATTCCGCTCAATAATTTTTCCATTTGTCTACCCTCAAGCTCTAATAATTTTTATAGTGGACTATATTTATTCAGTATAGTAACGTATATACAATATAATACATAGATCTGAGAAACTTCAGACGAAGATCCAAAGATATTTCATGATATATTTCTATAAAAGATATGACATTTTCCCCCAACACAATAAATATATGAATATGGTTGTATTTATACTATTCCAGCAAATTTGAAATTATATTAGTTTCCTAAAAAAAGTAGTTTCTTAAAAATAGATTTACTAATGCTGTTCTTACTTTCTTTTTGGCTTTAGCTTAATAGAATAACAAAGCATATTTTTCCAGAATATAAAAATGTTCGTTTATTATGATCTAAAAATTTATAAACATTTAAAGTCGTATAACAATATTGAAAAAATAAGGAGGTAATAAAATTGAATGCAGAACAAACCGTGGGAACGCATGAGCATATGGAAAAGCATGAGCATAACAGAATGGCTGACGAAGAAGAGATCGAACAGATTAAAGCCGACTTAGAGATCGCAGCTGAAAAAGTTGCATATTTCGAGGACATAATAAGATCCGCTGACACTTTGAGGAAATTAGCTGAAGCTAAGATCATACAGACGCAATCCAAGAAATTGGAATCAATCTCAAACAAGCTGGATTCGCAGATCCAGAGTCTGGGAGAGCTAATAAGAAAAGCAGAGAACAGAAGAGAAGAAGCAATAACCAAATTGCTGGAAGCTGAAGTCAGACTAATAGTATTAGAAAATAGGATACTGCACTCAAAGCTCACAAATTTTTAACGTAAACATAAAAAACAAAATAAACCAGGTCGAAAGGTAGATTAGTAATTTTATAGAAAATAAAAATGAATACATAAAAATATTAATGTGTACATAATTGAAGGTATGCGTTATAGAAGCATACCAAAATCTATTTTTGATATACCCTTAAATGAACTAGAAATCAGTATAATCAGGATATTTTGCTAGTATTTCCTTCTTTTTATAAACATTGGTTCAAATAAATTAAAACGCTGAATATTATATATTTCAATAATAACGCTGAACATTATATATTTCAATAATTAGTGTTATAAAGGGGAGTGGAAAAATGCCATATAATGTAAAAGAGCCGAAAAAAAGTGTGAAGTCGGAATGGAGAAAGAGAGCAGCTGAGTTTGAGACAGATGAAACTGCTGAGAGGATTAGATCATTTGTAGCACCGGAAAAAAACGAAATTGTTGGACGATGGCTCAATGATAATGAGTATATATCAATTGACGGAGAAAGAAACCAAGGTGGGATGCCTTACAAATTATGGACAAGGGATGAACCGATACCAATATCTCCTACGGATGCTCGAGCATTAATTAAAGCAAATTTAATTAGACGTGTACTTAAATAAGTTCAATGTTCCCTCTCTTCTTGTGGTTCATGAAGTAATTATTGGCTTCGAAGCTTGGTTCATGGTTTATATACTGAAGCATTAAGGGAAATGGGAAAAATCCCGGAAGATAAATACTTCCAGTTCCCCTTGGTCATATGGTATGGAGTAAATATCACCTGGTTATACTGCATGTTCTTTCTGTTTTATGGTATAGCTACAGTAAATCGCAAGGACAAAGTACATTCGATAGGATTTAAACAGAACTATTTTGCACCAACTGTATGAGGTTGCCACAAGTGTCATCAAATACGGCAATGGTTATCGGGTCCATTTTTGTTGGTTCTTGAGCAAATTTCACGCCAAGCTTTTTCATTCGTTCGTACTCTTTTTGAATATCGTCCACGAAAAACACTGTTAAGGGTATCCCCTGATTATAAAGTGCCTCTTGGAATGTTCTAGCAGCTGGATTGTCGTTTGGCTCAAGAAGTAATTCTGTACCTTCATCCACAAGTACACTGGTTAACTTAATTCTCATATTTGTTCCTCGAAAATATCTAATTCTATTTACAGAGTACTTTTGGTTTACTTAAGAGTGTTAGACCTGTTAGATCTTTTTAAAATTTTTCTCAAAACGTCAGCCTGTTAAAAAAATGGAGCTTTTTTGAAGAACTTAATTATTGCAGGCTTCATATTCTCCCATGGGTGCAGATTTGATGGGATTCGGAAAAAAGTCCATAACCTGCCTGATTGAAGATCATAATTAATCATCCAGATTTTGTTTATTTCTCGTTTTCCTCACTTTATGCTGGTCTTTAGATTAGTTGCCCCCCATCCCCCTTCAAGTTCGTCCGTACTCGCTGCAATCGTATCTCCGCAGTCGAAAATGAATTTCCTTGCTTTCTCAACAATATATTGTTTATTTTTCCTTCTTCTGTGTATGCTCGGAGATCCAGTTTCCTATGAACTCTAGCGCAGCTGGAGAAATGGTCTCTTCAATTTTTGCATATTCGGTGGGAGAACCTGTTTGAGCGGTCTGGAATAAATGATTGAGCCCTGGCATCTCTTTAATGGTATAATCCTTATTGCCCCCGGTTATTAGGGCATAGTCAATAGCACGGAGATTTTCATCAGGCGGGACCTGAAGGTCTTTTTCGCCATTAATTGCCAGTACGGGACATTTAACTTTCATTAATGTCGGCTTAGGGTCGTATGTCAGGAAAAAACGCATCCATGGTGATAAGATTGCTTCGATCTGGGAATCGAGGTTAGCTTCGGAGTAACCAGAATACTTTTTTTCGTCCTCACTCACGTTAGCCGTTTCAGCCTTCAGGATCTTGCTAATTTCCTCCTCGGCAATCGTATTATTTTGTTCCTTCTTTACTATGGAATATATATTTCCCATTACTTCATCATTCCGGGCTATAGTGTCATTGCTTGCCCCTTCTGCCCTGGAAATGAGATTGCTTTGCATGTAAAGAATTTCCTCCCCTGTTAGGCCGGTGCCTGCCATCATGACAATGAATGCAACATCTTGAGACCGTGAAGCTACGATAGGAGCAATTATGCCTCCTTCACTGTGCCCGATCAGACCAATTCGAGTAGGATCTATTTCCTTGCGGCTTTTAAGGTATTCTATACCCGCAAGCACGTCCCCTGCAAAATCCTCAGTAGTAACCTGTGAAGATGTTTCCGGTTGATCCTCCTACTCCCCGGTCATCAACTCTGAGTACGGCAATACCCTTGCGTGTAAGATAATCCGAGAGCACAAGGAAAGGACGGTGACCGAATATCTCTTCATCTCGATTTTGTGGACCAGAGCCGGTTATAAGCATTACAGCAGGGTACTGCCCTTCTGACCGGGGGAGAGTTAAAGTTCCTGCTAACTTCACTCCTGCTGCTTTATTTTCATAAACAATTTCTTCTTCAACATAAGGATAGGGTTTTACAGGATCCTGCTTTCTGTGCAGGTCCGGAGCTTTATCGATGCGATTAAGTACAAGAGGGAGATCTATCCCCGCCTGATTCCATTTCCCATCTATGGTTTTGCCGTCTGTTTTAAGTGTTCCTTCAAAAATACCCTTTATAGATTTTACTTCGAGCCTTATAATACCGTTTTTATAATTGGCTATTTCTACTGGTATGCCTTTTGCTCCCTGATCAAGGCTGTCCATTGTGGCATGTAAGGAACCGTCAGTTTTCGAAGAGATATTGAATAAAATTCTCAGTTCCAACCCATTTGGAACTTTAAGACTTCCCATCCAGAGGCCTTCAATATCTTTAATTCCCGCTGCGTTTTTATCATTCGTATCATTTTGCTGGGAATAATTCGATTGTGAGTCTGGCTGCGAGATGCATCCCGGACCAGCTAAAGTTATAATCAATGAGACTAAGCTAATTATGGCTTTACTTTTCATAATAGGATCGCTGTTCACAATATGTTTTTATTTACATCTATTAATAGCGTGAATTTATTTGTTTATTTTATTTCTATTTAGCTTTCCCATATTCTTCCTTTTATTATTTTAACTTCCCTCATTCTTATAACATATGATTACTCGAAAATTCTTTAAATTAGCAATCTTTTTAATGCCACATGTTTGAGGTTAAAAAAAAGCTCATCTGGCAGTATTAGTTGGCTGTATCTTGTATGGGATGACCGGGTTATTCCTCTCCTGCATCCATAATATGTCCATAGCTTCTATTATATTTTATAGATTGTTTTTTGGCCTTTGCCTAATTTCAATTTTCCTTTTAATAACAGGAAGACTGGGTGAACTCAAACCCGGAAAACGCAGGACTCAGCTTCTCTTACAGGGCATATTTGTCCTGGCTAATATGTTCTTTTATTTTATCTGTGTAAAGAAAACCTGTTTCTCCGTAGGTATTTTGCTTGAGTATACTGCTCCAATTTTCGTGATGCTAGCTTCTCCTTTTGTTTTAAAAGAAAAGGTAGGAAAGAAGAGTATTGCCGCCCTGCTCCTGTCAATGGCAGGGGTTTATCTTGTGATTAGCCCGAATGGAGGATTTGGTATCTTTGAATTTACCAGTGATTATTTCATAGGTATCCTGTCAGGACTTTTTGCAGGTGGAATTTATGCAGTTTTTCTGTTGGGATCGGGGGAATTCTAACGACTATAGGTTTTGCTAACCTTAAATCTCAAACCGGAAGCCTGCTTGCCCTGATAGAACCTGTTGCCGGTGTTTTTTTGACCTTACGGTGCTTGGAGTTACTCTTCAAGCAGGTACGATCGCAGGTTGTCTTTTAATTTTGGTAGCAGCTGCAGTTGTAAGTTACAATGATTTTGCAAAACCTTCAGTAAAATGTAAAGACAGTGCTGAATCGGTCTAAATTACTGGAAATAAATTTATTCAGGTAGAAAAGGAAATAAAGTTAATATTGAATTAAGGGAAGCCCTATCGTCTGAGAATCATCGTTCTCAAGCGGTCAGCTGCCGTAGCTGACTTATCAGCTATCCCTCCTACTCTTTCGACGAGTCCGATAAGGTGACAAACACCTGCGCCTCCGATAGCATCTTCATTTTTGAAAATCTTTTTCAAGAGAGCTGTTTCAAGCATATCCACATCATGTTCCAGTTTTTCAACCTCAGGGATGATAGTCAGTGTTTCTTTAATTTCTTCCTTGCTAAAGGAAGTAGCAAGCAGTTTGTAAAGTTCGCCAGCTAGCTCATCATATTTCCGTGAGGTTTGCCGGGAAGCAACCATCAATTCCAGAAAACCTTCTTTTACTTCCAGGGGTAAGGTTTTACAGGGTCGAAGATTCATCCAGTAGGCTGCAGCTTGTGCAAAATCTGCAATTGAATCCTGCTGTTTAAGGAAAGAAAGAAGATCTTTTTTGTCAACTGGCAGCTTCACGGAAGAAGGAATACTTGCCCTTATTTTCTGTTTGAGTATGTCAGCCTCATGTTCGAGTTTGTCAATCTCGTCAGTCCTTTCCTCAAGAAGAGCCTGATTTCCAGAGCAGTAGGCTTCCATAGCTTCAGACAGTTTCTCAACTGCTTCCACTCCCTTTTTAGCATGTACTTCCAGAGGACCGAAGGGAGATTCGGCAACCACGTCAAAAACTGATCGGATATAGTCTTTCATAAGAAAACCACCTTAAGCCCTGCAAAAATTAATGCCGATGTAAGGGCGGCTATAGGGACAGTAGCTACCCAGGAGAAAACAATTCTCCAGATAATGCGCAGGTCGACGGCTGCAATCCCGCCTGCAAGTCCGACACCTATAACCGAACCGACAAGGGTATGTGTAGTCGAGATAGGGAGAGAGCTGTAACTGTGGAGCAGCACCACGGATGCTGTTGCAAACTCTGCGGAAAAACCACGTGTAGGCGTAAGTTCAGTAATCTTTGACCCTATAGTCTCAACCACTTTATAGCCCCAGGTGGCCATTCCAAGTACCATACCAAGGCCTCCCATTACAAGCACCCACATAGGGACTTCTGACCCTGTTACTCCCATGATTTTAAGTGCTGCACAGAGAGGACCGATAGAGTTTGCCACATCGTTGGACCCGTGCGCAAATGCCATATAGCAGGCAGTTATGAGCTGTAGGGATATGAATTTTTTCTCGATAGCCGGAAGGTCTATAGCCCTGTGAAGGAACAGTTTCCTTACAATAGTAAAGGTGATATAAGCAAAAACAGCTCCAAGAACCGGTGATACAAACCAGCTGGTAACAATTCTCGTCATTGCTCCCCAGTGTATATCCGAAAAAGAGATTGTTCCATTATAGGCAGCAATAAGCCCAAAACCAAGAACTGAGCCAACGATGGAGTGGCTGGTTGAAACAGGAAGGTTGTAAAAAGTCGTAAGGGTCACCCAAAAACCGGCTGCAAGAATTGCAGCCAGCATCCCAAATGCCACAATATTTGGATTGATTGTGCCGATAATATCAACTGGAACAATCCCACTTGCAATTGTCTCAGTAACGCGACTCCCAAAGAGCACAGCACCGAAAAACTCAAAGAAAGCAGCAATAATTATTACCTGTTTGAGTGATAAGGCCCCTGTTCCTACTGAAGTCCCCATAGCATTTGCTAGGTCGTTTGCCCCTATGTTCCAGGCCATATATAGGCCTGCCAGAACAAGGGCTATGACTATGAAATCCATTTTTTTCTACTCCAAAGATTATAAACTCAGAAACTGCTATAACTTTTAAAATCTACACTTTTTTCGTTCTATAAATAAAATTCATGGAGTTTATGTATATTTTTCTAACACTGCTTTAAACTAAGATAGTTTATGTTATTTCAGATATTTTCTTTATATTTTACGTTTTCCAAATTCTTCCAGCTGCTCTATATAAACTATAGATTTATATTGTCTGTTTTGAACATTTTTAAGTTCTTAATTAGTTTTTTTGAATATTAAGCCACTAAATGAGAGATTCATACTTAAAAAATAAAGAAGACAATTTTCAAGACATAAGCTTCCCGTATTAAAAAAGTAAGGTTTTTATTTAAAATCGTTTTTCAGGACTTCAGGTGATAGATAATTGATATCAGTACTTGAAGCAGCAGAATTTGCCAGCAAATGTGTTTGCGCCTGGAATTCCCATGACATAACAGAATTCTCGAGCATTACAATGAAGATTTCGAGTTGATGTCCTATGATATCCTGGTGATGAATAGAAAAACTGGTACTTTCAAAGGTAAGAAAAATGTGGGGCTTACTGGGAACAGTCACTTGAAAGAATTCCTGATCTGCACTTTGAACTGCTTGACATGCTTGTAACTGTTAATCGCTTGTTCTTTAAGATAAGGCAGTCGGCAGTCTTCGGAAAACACGCGTCAGAGGTTTTCTCTTCGGAGAGGACGGAAAGGTCAACAATGAACTTTACAATATAAGGTGCCGCTGGATCTGTGACATCAACAATGCTCCAGCCTGAATGCCAAAAATGTCCGGTGTAGAGATACCAATGCCCCTTATGTTCGCGAATTAACATTTTAACGGCCGGCCTACCATCCAGATCACTATAACCAACAGGTTGAGCTTTATTTGCCACAGCACCTGGAGGTAACTTTTCTTTCATTTATTTATATCCCCATTAATCTACAAATATATCTGATAAATCGGCTGAACCAAAACATCTGAATCAAATAGTCCGAATCAAATAGTCCGAATCAAATGGTTTGAATCAAAGGTCCGAATCAAGGCCTCAGGCTCAATTGGATTTACAATTCATAAATACCCACAAGTAGGACTGCTGAGGCGAAGATTCTCAAGATTCAATTTTATTAATTTACCCCCTTTCCCTATTTCTCAGATTTTTCCACTTTCCAGATCCAAGATCGTATAATCAAGCTTCGAGCACATCTGGACTATGATCTTTCATGTCTTTTTCCCTTATCCTTTCTCTGAGCAGGTCCAGAACCTCTTCGTCCGAGACGTCATACCAGTTCTCGTAGGCCTCAGCAACAGCCCTGAAGTATGCAGGAGTTTCAAGAACAATGACTTCATCGACTCTTCTTCTGATCTCTTCGACGACCTCCCTTCCTGCCACGGGCACAGCTACCACAATTTTTCTGGCTTTCCTATTTTTGCAAAGCCCAATGGCTGCTCTCATCGTAGAACCCATTGCAATGCCGTCGTCAATAAGAATTACAGTTCTTTCTTTTATTTCGGGCAAGGATTCTCCTTCCCTCAGAGCGTTTATACGTCTCCTGATCTCGGTAATCTGCTGCTTTTTAATCCTCTCAATGGTCTCTTCAGAGAGCCAGTAATATGCATCCCCAAGAATGTAAGTGCTTCCATCCTCGGCAATTGCTCCGAACCCTGCTTCGGGGTTGTCTGGAAAAGGCAGTTTCCGTGCAATGATCAGGGAAAAATTCGCACCTAATTTCTTTGCAACCTGCAGCCCGACTTCTACTCCTCCTCGTGGAATTGCGAGAATAAGAGGGTTTTCTACCCTGTACTTCTCAAGAGGCCCGGCAAGTTTTTCTCCTGCATCTTTGCGATTTTTAAACATACACCACCCTCATTCTAAACATATCCGAATTAATGATACAAATCCAAATTAAACATTAAACCTACTCCTGTTCCTTAATTATAGTATTCAAAGCTCCTAATAGAAATCTCTTCGTAATGGAGAGTAGGGGGGAGTAAGGGAGTAAGGGAGTAGAGAAGTAAAAAAGACAAGTAAATACAATAACAGAACAAAATATATATATAAGTGAGAGAGTAGAAGAAGACGGACAAATGACATTTGAAAATCTTGAGTTCTTCATTTTCGCATTCACATCCATCTTTGTAATAGTCGACCCTATAAGTGGAGCAGTGACTTTTGTCTCCATGACGAATGAGATGACAAATCAAGCAAAGAATGTGATTGCAAGAAAAGCGGTCACATTGGCATGTGTTATTGCACTTTTTTTTGCAATTACTGGAAGTTTGATGCTCAACCTCTTCAACGTTAGTATAGATTCTCTACGGGTTGCCGGAGGGCTCTTGCTTTTCAGCATTGCTTTTAACATGATGCAAGCTAAAATTTCAAGAGAAAGCATTACGGAAGAGGAGATATCCCAGTCTCAGGAACGCAACGACATCTGGATCTTTCCCATAGCTCTTCCTCTTTTGACGGGTCCCGGCACAATCAGTACTGTAATTGTCCTCATTGGGGGAGCGGAATCAATTGAGCACAAAATAATAATTGTTGCCGCAATAATACTTACATTCATTCTCTGTCTGTATATCTTCTTCTTCTCGAGGAAGATTAACCAGTTGATAGGGTACAATGGAATGCTTGTCTTTACAAGAGTTATGGGACTTTTACTAGCCGCTCTGGCAGTAGGCCTGATCGCTACAGGGATAATAAATATTTTCAGGTTAACAACTTAAAACAGGGATAAAACATCCCCAACCTGTTTATACTATGAAGTTTTTCATCGTCTAAATAATATCTTGGTTCTAACATTAAAATCCTGGAGAATTGCAATGAGAAGTTCTATTATAAAAGAAGGGCCGGAACGTGCTCCCAATCGCTCCCTCCTTAAAGCAACAGGGATCACGGATTCCGAGATGAGAAAGCCATTCATCGCAGTAGTTAATTCCTGGAATGACATAATCCCCGGGCATATCCACCTGAATAAACTTGCCGAATCCGTGAAAGCCGGAATCAGGAACGCTGGGGGAATTCCTTTTGAGTTCCATACTATAGGAATTTGCGACGGAATCGCAATGGGGCATGAAGGAATGAAATATTCCCTGCCTAGCAGAGAGGTCATTGAGGATACAATCGAGCTGATGGTTAAAGCTCATCAGTTTGACGGGATGGTCCTTATCCCAACATGCGACAAGATTGTGCCAGGACACATTATGGCAGCAGGCAGGCTTGACATTCCTTCAATTGTCGTAACCGGAGGGCCGATGCTTCCGGGATATGTGGATGACAAATATACGGATTTGATCTCGGTTTTCGAAGGAGTGGGAGCACATAGAGCAGGTAGACTCTCTGATGACGATCTTGAAAGGCTTGAAAACCTTTCCTGTTGCGGTGCCGGATCCTGCGCAGGAATGTTTACCGCAAATACCATGGCCTGTATGACCGAAGCTATGGGGTTGAGCCTTCCCGGATGTGCAACTGCTCATGCCGTGGATGCAAAAAAAGCACGCATAGCTAAAGATTCCGGAGAACGTATTGTGGAAATGGTCAGAGAAAACCTGACTCCCAGGAAACTTGTAACCCTCAAATCTCTTGAAAATGCCATTATGGTTGATATGGCAATCGGGGGAAGCACTAATACTACTCTGCACCTTCCTGCCCTTGCCCATGAATTCGGGCTGAACCTACCTCTTGAGACGTTTGATGAGTTGAGCCGAACTACCCCCCACCTGATCTCACTGCGTCCGAGTGGTCCGAATTTCATGCTGGATTTTGACAGGGCTGGCGGAGTCCAGGCAGTTATGCAAAGACTTTCCCCTAAACTCCATCTTGATCAGCTTACGGTTAATAGCAAAACTATTGGAGAAAACCTTGATGAACTCGATATTGTCAATCCGAAGCTGAACAAAGAGATTATTAAAACTCTTGAGAAACCTATACATAACCAGGGAGGAATTGCAGTCCTTAAAGGTACCCTTGCTCCTGACGGCTCGGTTGTAAAGCAGGCTGCAGTTGACCCCAAAATGCAGGTCTACACGGGCCCCGCTAAAGTCTACGACTGTGAAGAAGACGCTATGAAGAGTATTCTTGAAGGAAATGTTCAGCATGGAGATATTGTGGTCATCCGCTACGAAGGTCCGAAAGGGGGCCCAGGCATGCGGGAAATGCTTGCAGCCACAGCTGCAATTGCAGGTATGGGCATGCTGGAGTCAGTTGCTTTGATAACCGACGGGCGCTTTTCAGGAGGAACCCGTGGTCCCTGTATAGGCCACATCTCTCCAGAAGCCAGTGAAGGAGGGCCAATCGCCTTTGTAAAAGATGGAGATATGATTGAAATAAACATTCCTGAAAGAATCCTGAACCTGAAAGTTTCTGAAGAAGAGCTAAAACAAAGGAAGGCTGTCTTTTTGCCTCCAAAGAAGGAAGTCACAGGCTATCTTGCCAGGTATCAGCGTTCAGTACATTCCGCAAATACTGGCGGGATAGTAGATTGAAAGTTAGGTAATCGGGTTTCGAAAAAAATGTTTAGGAGAGTTTTTTCCTCCAACTTTTTTATTTCAAAAATTCCGTGTACTTCAGTGCTTTGATTAAACCAGCAAGTTCAAAGGGTGCCGCTCGGTCGGTTCTATATCGAGATCCGCTACAGCTTCAGAAATCATGATATCGCTCATGGCAGCCATGGGAAATATGTATGGGGCATTCTCGATAGGCCCGTAAAGAATGAAGTCTCCAGCTGCCGCTTGCTGCAGGCAGGTTGAACCTATATCGCAGATCTTGTAGAGATATGGATCTTTTTCTTTCTTCTGCTGCAGCCAGTTCCAGGATGAAGGTGCATTGTGAATCCCAGAGCCAGTTGGGTGCCCCCATTTTGCTTTTGCCGTTATGGTCATCCTGAGGGCTACTCCAGCTCCATGGCCCATAGGGGTGATGCTCGGGTCTATAAGCTTGTTAACTATTCCGCATCTATCTGCTATGGAAAGAAGTCCCTCATCAAGCAGGCCTGCTCCGTTTTCCAGCAGTTCCATTCGGCCAGGAAGCGACGAGTCAGTTGCATTGAAACCAAGGATAATGGAACTATCTATATCGGATAAAGTGAGAGCTTCCCTCTCTGAAGGAGTTATGCTCATATTTATAGAATTGTAGATCGCCTTATCTGCAAGCCCTATCTCAGTGACGTACTCTGCTGCATAAGCACGCACATCTCCTTCCGGAGAATCAATCAGAAAAGGAGCTTCCGAAATTTCTGACACAAAGTCAATATAGCGAGTTATACTTTTGCGAGTAGTGCCAAAAATGTGAACTAAATGAGGGTTTCCTGTTTCTTCGGATCCAGCTTCCTGCAGGTTAATAAGTCTCTCGGCAGCAGCTCGATCAAACATGCCTGTTGCTGCGTCTTCCACGATTTCATGTTTATTATAGAAAATGGTTCCTGCAAGTACGGTAGGGAGCTCTCCTGGCTGTCCGCCTATTTTTACTCCTGCAATCTTGACTATTTCCTGTTCTTTCTGGAACTTAAACATCCTCACACCCTTAAACTCTACAGGTTACTCTTATTTCTAAATAATGTTCATTTCTTAAATTATCTAAATTAATTCAAATTCAAAATTAGAGGCTTTCAGCCTGACAAACAACCCCTGACATTGAATCCATGGCAAATTCTTCGGAAATTATTATATCTCCGGTAGTAGGAATTGCAAGAGCAGTCCGTCTTTTTTTTGAAGAACAGAGAACAAGAGGCTCATCCTGATAAGCTTCTCCTTTATTTTTATATTTGTTTACCAGTTTAAGGATTTCTTTAGGATTTATGAGTCCTATTTCGTCAATCAGTACAACCTGCTGCTGGAAGCGTCTGACTGCCTCTTCCGAAATGTTCTCTATAAAAGGAATTGCGCCCTTAGAACCAATAATCCTGCCCTTTTCATCAATACCATGTGCGTGAATTGCAAGCAGGGAGTGACCTGCAAGGTGCCCCCTCGATTCAGTTCCGCAAACCAGAACATATCGGATATTTGAATTTGAAATGACATTTGCGACTATTTTTTCGACTCCAAGGTTTTCAGTTTTTGAACTTCCCCAGATAGCTGCTTCAGGTTGTGGGTTAATAGAGCTTGCAAGGGTTACAACCGCAATTCGTGATTGAGGGTTTCCTACCTTGTAGTCCCCTTTTACTACAGGCCAGTTATCTGCTATAGTCTTCATCGAATCTCCTTTCAAGCCCAATTTCCTTATTAATACTCTTGCTCTCTTTCCTTGTTCAGGTCAGACAGCGCGCTTGCAAGCATTATGGCCTTAGTAAAATGTCCGCCCGCCCTTGAAGTGTCCACAAAAACATAGTCATCCATCAGCACAGGAGCCCCGAGACCGTCGCCTCCACCCAGGAAAGCAACTGTCCGGAAGATAAGGTTACCTGAGATGCCGTCCGGGGCAACGATGAAGTTAGATTCTTTAATTGCATCTTCAATTAAAATGGTGTAGTGCTTTGCACTGATCCCACGCTCCAGAACTCTATTTGTAATGAATTCCCCTTCTGCCAGGGTTATGTCCACGCGCGGATCCCTGCCTATATCTCCCATCCTACCACCGGAAACTACACCAACTACAGGCTCGATCTCGAATCTTCTTATGTGTTCGGCACCCAGAGTAATCATATGAAGCTTGTCTGCTATGGTATTTCCTTCATCAATTCCTACCGGTGCAAGAAAGAACGGCTTTCCGTCAGCTGTCTGGAGCAGAGCAAGACGATAAACTTTTTTTAATCCAAGGATCTTCTTCAGGCAGGTAAGAGTTCCTGAGGCTTTTGCAGTCCCTCTTATCGCTCCATCGATTTTTTTCGAAACCAGGAGTTCCACAAGAATTTTTTCCGGATTATCAGTATCTACTACCTCAAGCTCTGTCCCTATTTCGTCAATTTCCTTTTTGCTTCCAACCAGGATGACCTGTGCATAACCCTTTTCCTGGGCCTTCCATGCGCTCTCAAGCATTTTGGGAGTAGGATCCCGTATTCCCATAGCAATTCTGGCCCTATTCGTAAGGGCTCGAATCTCAATAGCCCCAAGGAGGGCACTCATTGCGTTATTTACCATGTCCATCCTTACTGTTCATTAAGATTTAAACTAGTTTAAAGAAGAACTAACCAATCATTAATTAATTTTATCATTTCCTAATTCGCTGGGAAATACATTGCCCTTATAGACAAAGTTTCAGCTCCGCAGTGCGTAGTTCATTCTTCAGCTTTGTTTCTTTTTTCACACAACTATATAAAGCTCATTATATTTAATTATCAATTGTAAATCCTAATGGGAATATATTTGGTGATCTAAATGATCGAAATAAATTATGATCTGCTTGATTACGTTTCTCGAAAAGCAAAAGAAAGTACCAGAAAAAGAACCAACTATAATTTTCATAAAAGTTATGATGAATGTGTGCAGCGTTTTTTAAACGCTGTTGAACCTGGTTCTTACATTCGGCCCCATAAACATACGGATTCAAATAAGATTGAGATATTTCTAATTTTGAGAGGAAAAGTGTTGATCGTCGAATTTAACGACGAAGGTGAAATAATTAATCATACAGTATTAAATTTTGAGAGTGGAATAAAAGGGGTGGAGCTTCCTCCCAATACCTGGCATTCACTTATCGCGCTAGAGGAAAATTCGGTCCTGTATGAAATCAAAGTGGGACCATATATAATGGAGACTGATAAGGTATTTGCATCTTGGGCACCAGAAGAAAAAACCATCGAAGCAAATAAATTTATCAATAAAATTTTAAAAACGTGCATAATATAAACATAAGGAAAGTGTAATTAAAATTTAAGCAATTATAATTCATTTATTTTTGACTTCTTCTGCTCTAGGTCTCAACATTAACGAATTTCCTTTATAAGCCTCTACTAATCTCGTAGAAGGAACGGAAAACGTTTTATTGCAGCTATAGCAACGGTAAAGACGTAGGCTTTTGACTCTATAGATATGTAATGAATCACAATAACTGCAGCATGTACGTAAACGTTCATTGTGTTTTTTTTCCATTTCAAAACCCCAACTTATGTTATATATTTAAAATATATAATTACGATAGTATTTTAAATACTAATCTTTGTTGCTTATCATTTTTCCTTTGAAATTATTTTCTTTTTTAAGATTTTCAACTATTGACTTCAAAATTGCAGAATTTCCAATAGTCGAAAACTGTAATGATTGTTAAGTAAAAAAATTTTGATATACAATGTGCGATATAATAAAAGTAGGAGGTAGAAGCAATGAATTTTGTGAGCGGATATGCGTTTACAAAAGTGAAAACTTCACATGGACCTGACATGTACGTATCCAGACATGGGAAATTGGTTAAGGTCGTGCCATGCAGTCCGCATGTGGAGCTTTCCGAACGATATGCCATAGACTTGATTCACCAGATCGAGTCCACGGAATAAAATTTACATGCTTTTCCGATTTTTTTTGTTTTTAATTCGGACCCATTTTCATGAAGCCCCTTTTTCAGACCGAAACATTCGGCCTGACGTTTTTTAAACTTTTTCATCTTATAAATACCTTGCGTTTCTCCAAACTTTTTCGATACAGTTACTTAAGAAAAAAGTAATTAACCTTCTAAACACTGGTTTGCAGGCCGTAAAGTGTGATTTAATGGAAATAAATCTTTAGGTTATTTACTTAAGTTATTCATAAGGAATTCTAATATTGTTAGTTCCTCTAATAAAGGATCAATTTAATGTTATTTAAATTGAAAAAACCAGATTAAGTGGCATTTATACTGAAATTAGCTTCGTCAAGAAAAGTTTAAAATCATGATACAATTTCGAAAGGATAAACTTCCTCCCACCTGTCACCTATAATCGAACTAATACATCCTTCCTCTACCCTCATCTGTATAGTGTTCCCTTTTAACCTAATTATTATGAGGTCTCCACTTTCGTAGTAATCACATTTAATGATAGGAGAATCTCCGTAGCGCAGGATGGCAGTACCGCAGTCATACAATATTAGATAGTTGTTTCCTGATTTGAATTTTCGCTTCATGTGAAGGATCCGTAATACTTTGTTCACATAATTGCTTATAATATTTATACTGTTTATAGCTTAATCTTTATTAATTTTTTCATTGTGAAGTCCTATTTTTAAACCAATATTTACCAGACAACACCTCATAACTTGTAAATCGAGAAAAAGTTTTGAAAATTGAGAGCTTGTTTTAAATGGATACTGTTAAATAAGTTTAAAAAAGTTGAAACTGGAACAGATTTTTTAGAACAAAGAAGATACAAGTTCTCAAATTTTCAAATTCTTCTTAATTAGTGAAAATAAAGTCATTAGAAAGTTAAGCTTGTCACCCAATTTTAGATGTATCTTCAGCTTTTAGAATCATGTGAGATACACTTTGTTATTTTGGGAATTATTTATAGTATTAATAGATTACGAACACAGATAACGGCTTTCATAGATATTCGAGATATTGAAATACATTGGCACATACATACATTCGTATTTTATTAAGTAATTGAACATAAATATTCCGTATTTTAAGTTAAAGCAAATATAAAATTAAACAGCATGCCAAGGTTCTTTTATTCAATTAACTAGAAAGAGCTTTTTGGTAGGATTATCTAAGGTCTTCTTCCACAATTTAATGAACAACTTTTGTTCACTTTAGAATCTGTATTCTTGAGCTTCGAAAGAATTTGGAGTTAATAAGTCTTACTTTAAAAAAATTACTTTTTAACTCTTTTAATTTAAAAAAAAGCTTATATTTCTGATATTTTTTATTTATTAATGAAATTCAAATGAAAGGTAGGAAAATACACAAAAATAGAAAATGTGGTTCAATTCTACCGGATGTTATAATGTTAAAATATTTTTTATCAAGTAGTTATCTGAGGAGGAAGTATATGAAAAAATGTATTTCAGCATTTGTATTACTAGTTACACTTTTATTTCAAGCAACTTTAATTTTTATACCGGCAATTCCAGTAGTTTCTGCGGCAGGTAATGTAACGATCAATGATTTTACTGCCAGTGTTACAAAAGGAACTGTTCCTTTAGATGTCAGGTTAAATAGTAACGTTACAGGAGAAGTTACCAAATGGCGTTGGAATTTTTATAATCCTCAAACTGGGCGTTCGTCTTACAGTGTTGCAGACAAAACTACAGGTATCATGTTCGGTATCAACAGGAGCTTTTGGAGTTTTTAATGTTACATTGGAAGTATGGGGACCTGAAGGAAATGATTCACTTAAAAAAATAGATTATATTATTGCGAATCAAAACACATCAGGTCTGCCAGTTGCTAATTTTTCCGCATCCACCACTTCCGGAGATGCACCGTTGGAAGTAACATTTACTGACAGCAGTACAGATGCAAATTCAAGTTTGTGGTATTTTGGGCTGACAAATACCTCAGCTGAAAAGAGTCCAACGTTTGTTTTTACCTCTCCAGGGATTTATCGAGTTGTTTTGGAAGTTAGCAATGCTAATGGTTGGGATGCGACAGCTCAGGATATAATCGTACAGGGGCAGGGAAAAGTTCTTCCAATTCCAAACTTTGACGCAAACACTTCCAATGGTCTTACTGTACAGTTTACAGATACCTCACAAAACGGAAATGGGTTTTACTGGGACTTTGGAGATGGGAAGTATTCTGTCGAGAGTAATCCAACGCATAATTATTCAAAAACAGGAAACTTTATTGTCAGCCTGGCAGCAAGCAATGAAAATGGAACAAACGCAATCTCTAAAATAATAACTGTTAAAGACCCGAGTAGCTCAAGTAGTGACAGTGATAATAGTGGCAGTGGAGATGGTGGTGGAGATAGTATTGGATCTGCGTCTGTCGAAGATAGCAGTAGTAGCGGCAGTAGCAGCGGCGGAAGCGGAGGTGGGAGTGTAGGAGGTTCTCCTGAACCACAAAGCAATGTCGAAGCTAAAGAGATTTCACAGAATTTTATTGGAAATGGAAACTCTGTTGATTTTGCTTTTCCTCAAAACGTCACTTCGGTAGTGAACATTAGCTTTGATTCAAAAACCACTGTCGGCAAGACAACAACTATAGTTGAGATGCTTAAAAATCAGTCTACTCTGGTTGCAGAACCACCTGCCGACGAAATCTATAAATTTATAAATATATGGGTTGGAAGCGGTGGAGTTGTAACTCCCGACAAAATCGAAAATGCAGTAGTGAATTTCAAGGTTGAAAAATCCTGGATACAGGATAAAAATATAGACAAGTCTTCTATCACCCTAAATAGGTACAGTGATAATAAATGGAATGCTCTTCCAACAAATCTGTTAGGAGAAGATGATAAATACCTGTATTTCACTGCTCAAACTCCCGGATTCTCTCCATTTGCAATTACCGGTAAGGCAATTACGAGTGGAACTGTGAACGAAGCACAGTCCCAAAATGGAACTCCGAAAATTGAACAAAATATGGCAAACAACACAAGTAATGTAGAACATACACAAAAAACAGGAACTTCTGGAAACGGAGGAAAAGTACCTGGATTTGAGGTGTTTATGGGGATAATAAGCTTGTTTGCAGGTGTTCTATATATAAGAAAATAAAACCGGTAAGAATGAAAAATAAGATGAGGATCTATAATCTTCATCACTTTTCTCTTATCTATTCTTTTTCAGCTATTATTGTAATGTATATGTTTAAAATTCTTAAAAAAATTTATAAAATATTTTTCTCAAAAACATAATCGTTCACATGAACTGAAATTGGAACTTGAATATAGTAAAATTTATTTAAGTTCAAAGACGTTTAGTTTTTGATGGATAAAACAGAAAAAGAAGAACTTAGGGGATCAAATTTTCAAGGGGCTAACTTTCAAGGGGCTGACCTCCAGGAGGCTAACTTTGAAAAAGCTAACCTGCAGGGAGCTAACCTGCAAGGAGCTAATCTACAGGGTGCTGACCTTGAAAAAGCTGACCTGCAAGTGGCCTCGTTTTACGGAGCTGACCTCCAGGAGACTAATCTTCAAGAGGCAAACCTACATGGAACTGACCTAATAGAAGCTAAGCTTGAAAAAGCTAACCTTCATGGAGCTAACCTTACAGAGGTTAATCTTCGGGGAGCTGACCTTGAGAAAGCTAACCTGCAGGGAGCAAACCTTCAAGGGGCTAATCTACAGGGAGCTGACCTTGAAAAGGCTAACCTTCAAGGGGCTAACCTAAACGGAGCAGACCTTCAAGAGACAAACGGCCATATGGCTAATCTTCAAGAGGCTGATCTTCAAGAAGCTAACCTTATTAAAGCTAATTTCAATGGGGCTAACCTGCAAAAAGCTAACTTGCAAAAAGCAAACATTCAGGAAGCTAAACTTAAGGAAGCTAACCTCAAAGAAGCAAATTTAGTAGGAGCTAACCTTGAAGGGGCTAAACTTAAAGAAGCTAAATTAGAAGGAGCAAACCTTGAAAAAGCTAAACTTATAAACGCTAACCTTAAAGGTTCTAACCTGAAAAGTGCTAATCTTAAAAAGGCCAACCTTATAAAAGCTAACCTTAATGGGGCTAACCTGCAAAAAGCTAACCTACAAGATGCTAACCTCGTGAAGGCCAACCTTAAAGATACAAATTTTAGAAAGGCTAATCTTCAAGGGGCAAAACTTGAAGAAGCTAAGCTTGAAGGAGCTCAAAACTTAACAGTTGACCAGCTTTCTAATGTAAAAACACTTTATAATGCGAAATTAGATGATAAACTTCTCATACAAGTAAAAAATAAGTATCCTGCACTTTTTGAGAAAAACAAAAAATAATACTAATTCCATCATGGGGCAACAATGATTAAAACTCAAGTTCGAGCCCCACCGGACAGTGATCTGAACTTAGAAAGCGCTTTCTGGAATTGATTACTCCAATAGATTTGTAATTGACTGTGATAGTTACTTTCTAATAATGTCCTCTACATAATCCTTGATAAAACTCTCACACTCTTTGAGAGTCTTGTGTTTTAAGAGAATTTCGAAATCGTAGTCTCCAAGCATGCCATCCCTTTACCTTTTTGATACTTTTCCAGATCAATATACAGAAATATCTCTTAACTATTATTATCTCAGGCTATTGATAATAAATTTAAGTTAGAGAAGTATCGAAGAGATCATTGAAACCAACAGAACACTAGATGTAGATTAACTGAAAATTTCGAGAAATTACTTATTCTCAAGGCATCTATTAATACAACCGAATATTAGAGAACGATCAATTTTTGCTACACTCGATTGTATACTTTTAGATAGTCTTTAATCTGAAAAACCGTGTGTATTCCCTAAGTTTAAAAAAAACAAAGAAATAGTTTCGTTTTTTTTAATAACTTTCCCCTACAACCTCAAACGCTTATGCATTAAAAGTATGACAGGGAACTTACAGCTTTTTTTTATACAAACCAACCTCAGCTTCTTTTACAAGGCACTCTGAAAACAAGGGGAATATTTCTGTAAAATGTTTAGATTTCATATGCTCATCAATACTACTTTCATCGCGCCATTCTTCCAAAAAAGTAAGAATTTCCGGGTTCTGCAAATCCTGATAAAGTCCATATTCTATGCAGCCATCTTCTTTTATTGTTTCGTCAATAATTTTTTTGCACAAACCTAAAAACTCTTGAGCTTTCTCAGGTTGGACATGGAATTTTGCAATAATTCTTATTGTCAATAAAGCCACCAGCTTATGAATATTATTCACTTTATTAAAAGTTCCATTTTTTTCTTATTTTATATGATCTACTGTGGAAAAACCTTTTCATTTACCTTGTTCACAGTAGGGGACTATAGCTATTTTTCAAGCTAACTGTTTTATCAAAGCTATACACTACTATGCATGGCAATTATTTATTTTTCAGATTATTTTTTTAACTTTAGCACTGGTGCAATCATGCCTTGTTAGTTTTATAGGACTTACGCGGGTGAATCGTTATATTTGAGAGTACCTTAAAATGCGATTAATTATATATATTTACATATATACAAACTGCAATATCTTTGAGATGAACGACATAAATCCTTCTAAATGTACTGAATTTACTTAGATCATATTTTTGTAAATGTTTGATGCATTACATAAAAGTTCATAGAATCTATAAAAATAATTTGTTTTCATATAAAAACACGTCTACAAATTTGGAAAACTATTTATTAAGTAACAATGTCTTAAAGTTCAGTAAGGAGATTAGTAGATATGTTTGAGTTAAAAGTTGTTACCTATTTTGCAGCAGCCCATCAGCTTAAGATGGTGGCCAAAAAGTGTGAAAACCTTCACGGACACAACTGGAAGATCGAAGTTTGTGTTGCTGGAGAAAACCTCAATGATGCCGGAATCCTGATGGATTTTGGAGAATTAAAACAGAATGTGTCCGAAATCATGACAACGCTGGATCACAAATATTTAAATGAACTCGATTACTTTGATGATAGCAATCCACCGTCTTCGGAAATCATTGCCAAGTATATTGCAACCTCCCTTCAAACCACACTAAAGGATCTAAATATCAAGGTAACCAGTGTTACAGCTTGGGAATCGGAGAATGCCTGTGCAACATATTTAATGTAATCCTTTTAACTGTTACTCATCATTTCTTTTGCAGGTGATATCATTATTGCAGTTTTAATCTTCGTTGTTCCTACTCAAGTGATTGAATCGTAGATCAATAGTCGTTGGCATCATTCCATAATCAATCCAGCCTCTGCTCTTTCTTCTCACACACTTTTAGCACTGCAGGAAGTTGGTTTGCTGTGTAGTACATAAACACAAGCAAAATCCATATTAGATAGAACTTTATGTATACATCATTCATGTATTAGTGGACGACCGACTCATTGTTAACTCTCATTTAATTTTCTTTACATTCCTATCCATTTTATACTGCTCTCTAAGTCTCCTGATTTCTTCTGCTTCATCTGGTAGTTTGAGAACAAAAAAACCAAAGCAGGGCTTTGTATATTGAAATATAATATCACCCCCTAAAAAACCAACCGGAGAAGTTGTGCCCAGGAGAGTAATATCCTTCTTTACTTTGTACCCACCGGGAACGAGGTACATCTCCTCTACATAATCCTTGATAAAACTCTCACACTCTTTGAGAGTTTTGTGTTTCAAAAGGATTTCAAAATCATAGTCTCCAAGCATGCCATCCTTACCTTTTATGATACTTTTCCCAGGTCTTTGCACTACTCTAAAACCATGAGCCAGTATGATCCAGGCAACAGAACCGTGTACATTAAACTTCGCCATCACGTCTTTTTTCTTCTTCCATCTGTTATTCCTTTCTTAAAGGCATAATACTTCAAATATTCAGAGAAGTTTTTATGGACATGCTCCGGCATTTTTCTGAGTAGTTCTTCTGATACTTTTTCCCACTCTTTTGCTCTCTCAAAACTTTTCATCGCAAGAGCTTCAGCCGATTCCGGATTGGCCAGATGGGTTGACTTTGCCCCTCCGGCATTAACTACATCAATGATTGCTTGTGGATTATCTACCAAAGGGCAGGGTCTTAATGGGTTTTTCGAAAATGGTTGGGCATTTCTAAAAGTCGTGAAGAATTTAGACCTGAGGGCTTCAACAAGCGGCACTTCATATATGTTTGAATCGGAATAGTGGCAAAACGCACAGGGTTCAACGTCACCCTTAGCATTGATATGAGCAAAACCAACACCTGCACGCAATGCAGCCGAAAGACAGATGTCCATTGTTAAAGAAATCTATGACCACATAATCGTGTTTTATGCAGTAATCCCTGACTCTTTCCATTACGTATGCTCTTTGCTCGGCAGTACATACTAAAGAAGTATCCGCACTGCTTCCTACTGGCATATACTGGAATAACCAGCCAAACCAGGCACCTTTCTGGCGCATGTAATCAAGAAATTCGTCGCTGGCTATGGTCTTATAGTTCTTTGAATGATAGCAGGATGAAAAAGCAAATGCAATGCCTCTGGATTTTAAAATATCCATGGCCCTGATCGCTTTATCGTAAACCCCCGCCCCTCTTCTGAAATCCGTTTCTTCTTTTGTCCCTTCAATACTTATAAAGACATTCAAATTACCCAGTTTAGCCATTTCATCGGCAAACTCTTCATCGATCAAAGTGGCATTGGTAAATGCCCCGAATGTCATTTTATTATGCTTTTTGCATAGTTTCAGAATATCGTCTTTCCGGAGTAAAGGTTCACCACCGGTCATCAGACAATCCATGATTCCCAGTTCTTCAGCCTGATTTAATATGTCATCAAGTTTTTCATATGAAATATTATGGCCGCTCTCATAATCCTGAGACCAGCACCCTTTACACTTCAAATTACAATTACTGGTCGGATCTACCAGAAGAACCCTTGGAATGGAACATTTATTTTTAAATCCAGTGTACAGCTCTTTCAAAGTAACGAAATTGCCCATTGTTAAACGAGTCGACATTCCTTTAGCAAAAAAGAATTGCTTACTCCTGTAGATGTAAGCCTTATGATGCGGAAAAGGAGGGATTTCCTCTCTTTTTCCGTTGATCATCAAATATTTCACTTGCAAAACCTCAAGAAGAAAATTCAATTTCCAAACCAACCGGGCAGTGATCTGACCCCGCGATTTCACTGTAAATAGTGGCAGATTTTACATTTTCCCTTAGGTTTTCGCTAACGAAAAAGTAATCAAGACGCCAACCTACATTTCTTTCACGGGCTCGGGTTCGCACCGACCACCAGGAATAGTGTCCGCTGTCGGGATTAAACATTCGGAAGGTGTCAATATATCCGGAAGCGAAGAATTTGTCCATCCAGGCTCGCTCTTCCGGGAGAAAGCCGGAAATGGTCTCGTTTTCTTTGGGGCGGGCAAGGTCTATTTCTTTGTGGGCTGTATTTACATCCCCGCAGATTACCAGTTTCTTGCCTTCAGCTATGAGGTTGTTTGAATAATTTAAAAAGGCATCGTAAAAAGCCATTTTGTAGTCCAGGCGCTCCTGTGAGGCTTTTCCGTTAGGGAAGTAGATATTCATTAGAATGAAATCGTCGTAGTCGATTCTGAGGAAGCGACCTTCCCTGTCAAATTCCTTTATTCCCATACCTGTTTCAATATTCAAGGGTTTTTTCTTTGAAAATACTCCTACACCACTGTAGCCGTTCTTTTCTGCCGAAACGAAATAACTATGATATCCAGGAATATTTTTGACTTCTCTCGGAAGCTTATCCAGAGAAGCTTTAGTCTCCTGAACGCAGACCGTATCAAACCTCTGCTCCATCAAAAGTTCAAGGAAACCTTTTTTGATTACAGCCCGAAGACCGTTTACGTTCCATGAAGCAAGGTTGTAATATCCGGACATTTTTATCACCAAATGACTTAGATTTTACTCATAGTCTAATGTTTAAATTTATCAGAATATTTCATAGGATACAACATAATTTAAAATTTGATAAGAAAAATAAGTCAAATTTCTTTGATTAAATATAATACTCGACATAGAAACGGTAAACAACTTGAAGTTCTCCCAGTTTTGTGTTTTCCAATTCTTCTGGCTCCAGCTTAAACTCTGGATGACCGGTTTTGTAAACTTTATCTTTGAAGTTTTTCAAAGTTGCCTCACATCTAATGTTTTCGGGAAGTTGAGCCTCAAAGTTGTCACACTTCCTGGATGCTTGCCCGACAATGGATTCTACTTCCTCGGAGCTGAAGACCTTTTTATCTTTAGGGCTGTAGTTTACTTCAATTATCAATTCTTCCTTGCTCTGTAAATCAGCCCAGAAACCGGAAAGCTCAGTCCCGTCTATTTTGTAATCCTGGAGTTCGAAACTTCTTGTTATTGTGTTCTTTATCTTACTCTCCTCCATATTATTAGTTTATAAAGTAGATATATATAAACTATATTAAAAGTAACGGAAATTTAAATGTTCTCCCGTTTTCAATCGGAAGATTTTTCGGGACGTTTTTCGAATGGGTTCCCTGTACAATTAAATTAGAGGAATAAGTTTAATTAAAAAAAATGGTAAATGAACCATCATTACAACAATGAGCGGAGTTACAAAATGGAAGATATTAAAAGTTTTTTTAAGAAAGACAATTTCGTTGCAAATGTAGGAATAGAATTGCTTGAAGTCTCTCCAGGATATGCAAAAGCCAAACTGGATGTAGAAGAAAGACACCTTAATGCTCTGAAGACCGTTCAGGGGGGTGCATTATTTACTCTGGCAGATATTGCTTTTGCTGCCGCGATAAATGCACATGGAAGTACTGCAGTTGTTATCAATGCAAACATGTCTTTCGTAAAAGCTGCAACAAAAGGTACTCTGATAGCTGAAGCTAAAGAAACATCGATAGGCCCCAAAATTGCCACATACAATGTGGATATAACTGATGATAACGGGGACATTATAGCAATATATCAGGGAATGGGTTATAGGAAAAAAACTCAGAATGACTTTTCCTGCGCTTAAGTTTTGCAAAGTATATTTCTATAGAAAGAATGTGAAAGAACAAACATGAGTGTAGAAAAGTATCTGAAAGTTACGAAAAAGGACTGGTATCAAACTAAAAAAATAAAATTAAGATCCATTAACTTTAAAAAAATTGAATGCGACTGCCGGGATTCGAACCCGGGTTCTAAGCTTGGGAAGCTCAGGTCATAGCCACTAAACCACAGTCGCATTCGGATGTAAAAAAGTGATTGTGTACTGTCCTCATGCATCTTTTATATATTAAATGTTTCGGTGAACTACTGCACAATAAAACAATACAGCTTCCCGGTTCAACCCACTTTTCCCCAAATAAATCCTCAGGATCCTATGTCTGCTCCTGAAATTATTTTGGTTAAGTTTAATTCCTTATATTAAGCTGTAACTATTTTTGTTATCTGTTCAGCATTCTTTTCCTATTGAGAAAGCTTTTCCAAGCTCACATCCGATACCATAGTAGCTTCTGTTTCCTGTTCCGTATATAACAGGTCTGACTTTCTCAATGTCAGGATTTCCTTTTTCGTCCAGTACAGACTCATCTGCCTTGACATCAAGAATTTCGCCTACGAACAGGGTATGAAGTCCTATCTCAAGGGTATGGAGGAGTTTGCATTCGATGATAACCGGAAACTCTCCTATGTATGGAGCAGATACCAGATCGCTTCTTACGGGAGTCAAGCAGGTTGACCTGAATTTATCCTCATCCCTTCCGCTTGCTATGCCGAAATAATCGGCTTCTTTTACATAATTCTCAGAAGGAATACTCACGGTAAATGCCTTATTTTCCACAATGCCGGCATAACTGTAGGTCGCCTTTCTCAGCGACACGCTGATACATGGAGGGTTCGAACAGCAGATTCCTGCCCAGGCTGCAGTCATAGCATTTGGTTTGCCGTTCATATCATAGGTGCCGACTACCCAGGTAGGGGTCGGGAACGCGATTGTCTTTGCTCCTATTGATTGTTTCATAGTTTAATCTTCATTTTGATAAGGTATGTAATTTTTGGTCCAATTATTTAACTAATTTTTAAAGAACAAATTTTTCCGGCAAGTAAAGGGTATTTTTGAAAAATATTGAAATGAGATTCTCCTATCTGAGAAGACTGCTTAATGATCTCAATTACACAATGTATGCTTCCATTTCGGCTTTCAGTTTACCGGAGAGTGCAGTCACTTCATGAATCGCAGCCCCAATCTCCTGAACCGACGCACTTGTTTCCTGTGCAGTTGCCGCCAGACCTTCAGCTTCTTTTTGCACTTCCTGAGTCATTACATTACCTTCTTCGGAGGCTTTTACAACTTTCATTGAAATCTTTACCTGACCCTCGATTGCTTTTGTGATGTCACCAATATCTGTTGTTACCTGTGTGGCGTTTTTGATAATTGTGTTAAGAGCATCGAGTGTCTTATTGACACTATTTACACCGTCAATTATCTCATTATTGGCCATATTGATAGCATCTGCAGTTTTCTTGCTGTCCCTCTGCACTGAATTCACAACTGATTCAATAGTGTCTGTTGCATTCCTCGCCTTTGTTGCAAGATTCTTGACTTCGCCCGCAACGACAGCAAATCCTCGCCCGTGTTCTCCTGCACGTGCAGCTTCAATTGCTGCATTTAATGAAAGCAGGTTTATCTGACTGGTAATGTCATTTATGAGCCGTACTATACCGTCAATTTGTTTTATTTGTTCTGTAAGACTGGTTATTCCAACTACACTTTCCCTGGCAATCTTTTCAACGCTCTCCATTTTCAGGTTCGTGTCTCTGCCAAGTGACTGCGCATCCTTTCCAATGCGTACGACTTCGTTTGCAGCTAAGAGAATTCCTTTGGAAGATTCAGCAATTTTCTCATTGGATGACGAAAGGTCAATTATCTCTCGGTTGATACCTTCTATTTTATAGAGAAGTTCTCTTGTTAGTTCAGAACTCTTCTGACTGGACATCGCAACATTTCCAGCCGCCATTGCGACCTCAGTAGCACCTTTACTGGCTTCATCGCTATGTTCTGCAACCTGTAAGGTGACAGACTGGGCAGATTTTATTATTTCGCTAACAGAAATTCCAATGTTGTTAAGCACATCCCTGAAGTTTACGAAATCGCCTTTGACATGTAGTCTTTCGTCAACCCTTGCTCTAAAGTTTCCGTCGGAAAATTCATTTGAAACTTTTATTGCCTCGTTAAGAGGACCAATTACAGCGTCAAGAGTATCATTTACTCCTTCAACGATCTTTTGAAAGTCACCCTGATGCTTGTGACATCTGCACGAGTCTCAAGCTGCCCGGCAATACCTGCTTTAGAAAGCATAACCGTATCTTCCACCAGATTATTTACAACAGCAATGCAGGTATTCAGGTTATTTTTAATTTCGTTGAAGTCGCCGTTGTAGTTATCAGTAATTAGTTCGGGAATGTCCCGCGGCTTATACGTTCTACGTATTCGGCTGCAACGTTCAAGGGACCGATAACAGCGTCAAGCGTCTCATTTACACCTTCAACAATCCTTCTGAAGTCTCCTTCATGTCTTGTCGCGTCTGCCCGGGTATCCAGCTTGCCTTCAACTGCGGAGCTGGATAACATTTTCGTGTCTTCAAAAAGGAGATTGATATTTTCCATTGCCCTTATAAAAGCTGGTCGAAGGCGATCCTGTTCACTGCGTTTCGTAATTTTCTTTAATTCTGGTCGATAAAATCCATTCTGGAGTAACCTGTTAGTTCTTTTACATTTGAACTTAAGTCATCCATACCCCAGGATAATTTACCTGATGCTCTAAAGATAATTAACGGAAGTTTGTTTATTAGCAAGTTTATATTATTTACTTCAGTATTGGAAGTATCTGTTAATTTTATAGATGAGTTACTCTGTTCTGCCTTTTCAAAATTAGTTCTTTTTAATACCATACTTTTTTCCCAAAGTTATAATCTCAACAAAATACTGTTATAATCTCAACAAAAAACTGTTATTATATTTTGAGAAACACAACTATAAAAATATATTTATTAATAACTTGCTTAAAATCAAAAAATTTTTAAATACTTGAATGAGATTTCAGAACTGAACCGGAATGTAAAAATGAACAAAGTCCCAAAGCTAAACAAAAAAATAATCAGTCTAAATTTATTTATTGTATTATATAGTTGACTTTATATATAATGTAAGACATAAGTCAGATAATGTAAGATTTAATCGGTTACTATTCTTGCCGGAGATGTTAATTTAAAGGATACCGGTCAGAAATTAAGGGGGTACAAAATTGATGAGTGTGAAAGGCTTTGTTAAGTCGAATGTGAAAGGTATTGGTAAGATAGTATTGAGTGCATTTCTTATGAAAAGAATTAACGCAAGGATAGCTCGAGGCAGTGAAGGAAAAGTTAGTAAATATGTTAAGTTAATGCTTGTGGGATATCTCTTCAAGAAACTTAATGTTATGAACTTCACATTACAAAAACTTGGAACAGAAGTAAAACCAGAAGAAGAATCAGAATCAAATGAAAAACTCGGCAAGTCTTCAAAAAAGGGAGTTACTAAAATAATTATGGGTTTACTTGCAGGAGTTACAATAGTGTACGCTGTAAAAAAATTTGCTGCTAAAGGTAGCTGGCACAAAGTACAGGTTCAATAAAAAAGTTTGCTTTTTTATCTTCCTTTTTTGAAGTTTACTTTTTTAAATGACTTTATTCTATCATCGGATAAACCAGCTTATCTCTGACCCAAACAGCATATTTTCCACAGTGACTACATTTACTAAAAGCGACGTTTTTAACAAAACGAACGTAGTCGCTCTTCGATGCAATATGAGCTTCCGGTTCACAGGGATTTTCCATCCCAAAGCAGGTTTCTCCTTCTAAGAAAGGATTGTTTTCCATAGAAGGACTAGCAATTTCCGTACTTATGTTCGACCCTGATTCAGTTTGTTGATTGTCACCTTTTTCATAAGAAGGCAGAACGTGCATATCACCGCCAGAGTCATGCATAACTCGGTACCATATTTGCTGCAAATAAACGCTGCAATAGGGGCAATTGAATAAGTTGAGTTTGTAGGAAGGTTCGACATAAGGATAATCCATAAAAGACCCCAGTATATTATAAATTATAAAGAACCTTGTCGGTATTTTTTATTAAATTATTAAGCACTTAACAGGTATATAAAATTTACTAAGTAATCCCTGCAATAGTCCACGTAATCAGTAATTTTAAGAGTAGAATGTTAACTTAAAGTTTGATATGAGGCAAAAATTTAGCAACTGGCAAACAATCCACAATAAAATATTAGTTGTAAATAAATGGACGACAATGTGAATATGCAGGTCTATACCTTAACCTTAAATATAACATTAAATATTTTAAGCTAAATTCTCGCTGGGGTAAGCATGATAACAAAGCAGCAGATTCTTGAATTTCTGAGAAGCTATGATCTGAAAAATATAACACTTGCAACGGTCTGTTCTCACTCAAGCCTCCAAATTTTTGATGGAGCTCGAAAGGAGGGTTTCAGGACCTTGGGAATCTGCATTGACAAACCTCCAAAATTCTATGAAGCATTCCCAAAAGCAAAACCCGATGATTACTTTGTTGTTAAAAGCTACAAAGATATAATGGGCAGGGCTGAAGAACTCAGGGAGAGAAATACTATTATTATTCCTCATAATTCGTTTGTCGCATTTCTTGGCAAAGAAAATTTTGCTGAGATGGCAGTTCCTATTTTCGGAAACCGGGTTGTGCTTGAATGGGACTCGGATACGGAAAAAGAACATAAGTGGCTGCTTGGAGCAGGCCTACAAATGCCAGGAAAAATCAATGATCCTCGCGATATAAAAGGACCTGTGATGGTTGAGTACGAGGGAGCTAAGGGTGGAAAAGGATTCTTTGTTGCAAAAAATTATGATGAATTCATTGAGCTCGTAGACTGGACCCGAAAGTTCACAATTCAGGAGTTTATTACCGGAACCCGCTATTATCTTCATTACTTCTATTCCCCTCTCCGAAACGAAGGATATACTTTAAGTAAAGGCAGCCTTGAGCTCTTAAGTATGGATAGAAGAGTAGAGTCCAACGCTGACGAGATCTTCAGGCTCGGTTCACCGAGGGAACTCTTTGAAGCAGGCATTTGCCCAACGTATGTGATAACAGGAAATGTTCCTCTTGTGGCAAGAGAATCCCTTCTGCCCCGTATTTTTTCTCTTGGAGAAAAAGTAGTAGAGGAATCTCTCAACCTTTTTGGCGGGATGATAGGTACCTTCTGTATCGAGGCAGTCATCATGGATTCACTTGAAATTAAAGTGTTTGAGCTTTCGGCCAGGATAGTGGCGGGGACGAACCTTTACGTTTCAGGCTCTCCTTACTCTGACCTGGTGCAGGACAATCTTTCCACGGGGCGTAGAATAGCTCAGGAAATTAAAGAAGCAGTTTGTACAAACCAGCTGGATAAAATAGTATCCTAACAAAACCCTGGAACAATCTAAATTCCAGATTCTTTAGTTATAGTGTTATTTCGGGCAGCCAGGTAAGATTGTTCTGCAATCTCCATGCTACTCTTAAGGTGAGTAATTTGCATATCATATTTTCTGGCAAGATACACAAAAACCCTTGTTTCAATTTATTTTTCATTATCCTCTCTTTGATGTTTCATTTAGTTTTTTTGTTCGTTCGCTTCTTAGTTTTTGAGTTCACAGGAATTTTTTTATCAGGAGTAACTCCGTAATATTTGGTTCTTGCAGCTCCCCAAATACAACCGTTTCGACCAAAAATTTTTAGTTCCACCTTCTGTATAGCCTTGCAAATTTTGTTTCCTTCTCTAGCTCCCTTGCAAATTACACAGTACTTCTCACAAAAAACAGGAGGATTTTCTTTAGCTTCTGTCATTTCTATCTCATTCCTTACCATTACATGCACCATAAAATGGTTGCAGTATATATTTATATAGTTAAGTATTAGATTTGTGAATTAAATAACATTTATTCGTATGTTTCAATGACCTTTCTGAGCAAAAGAACCTTCTTTCGTTATCTAGGATAAAGGGATTAACTTGAGGTTTGAGGACAAAATCCGAAATCTGGGTATCAGATTACTGGGAGAAATCGATTCCGAAAACGAAAATATTATTAACTGGAAAGACTGGTTGCAGAAATATTGTTTTTTACAGGAGTACTCTGATGATCCTTATGCCTGGATTACTGATGTGCTTGCGCTGAAATCAGTGAATTACGGAAACTATGGGGTTGGAAGCGTTATGGTAGATTTTGGAAACGAGATCATAGCCATGGGACATAACCTTGTTTACTCCCCTTCATTTAGAAGTGACCTGCATTCGGAGATGGTAACCTTAAATCATTTTGAGGAAGAGAACCCGCAAATAACAAACCTTAAAGGATATACATTCTATACTTCTTTAGAGCCTTGTCCGATGTGCTTGATTAGGCTGATATCTACTGGTATAAATAAAGTTCATCATGTAGCTTATGACCCGATTGGAGGAATGGTAAGTGGAATATCATTCCTTCCCCCTCTATGGAAAGAACTTTCAGAACCGCAGCTTTTCGAAGTTGCACAGTGTTCCGTAGAGCTTTCAAAAGCTGCAGTCGAAATCATGCTTATCAATGCAAAGGAATTACTTGAGATTTTGAGGAAACGTCGCTAATGTATTGATCTTAACAAAGAATTTCTATATTTAATGGGTACTCTTTTGAAAAGTTATTGTCTGCACGAATCTATAGTATAATAATTATATTTATAAATTTTAATTTTAATTTAATGATCTAAATCCAGTTTTTAAGACCTGTTGCTATTGATTTTTAAAGACACATTTAATTTTTTCTTTTTAAAGTAATTTTCATAAAATTAAAGTATAGTTACCCGTCTTGTACTATTTCTGTGCTATTTTCTATCCAAGAGAATAGCACCTTTTACCAAGTATTCCCAAAAACAGCAAAATCAAACAAAAAAGAGACTACTAATTTCAAAGAAGAAGTAGGTGTAAATCTATGAGATTTAAAAAGCAGATCTTAACAATTCTTATTTTAGCTCTTTTAGTAGCTTGTGCTGCAAGCGTAAGCGCCAAAACAGGAGATGGAGCAAAGAAGGATTGTTTTAAAAGTTTAGTGTTTCCAAGCATAATGAAAAATCCTCAAACACCATGGAATCAACACCCTGTTGCGCCTGAGATTGATTGTACAGCCTTTGTTCATCCGGAAGCATCAGTTATAGGAGCTGTGAAAATCGGTGCTTATGTAATGGTTTCTCCATTTGCGTCTGTCCGGGGCGACGAAGGAATGCCTATATTCATAGGTGCCAACAGCAATGTTCAGGATGGAGTTGTGGTTCACGGTCTTGAGACAATTGATGAGGAACTCGAACCTGTCACTAAGAATATTGTTAATGTAAACGGTAAAAATTACTCTGTTTATATAGGGAAAAATGTGTCCCTTGCCCACCAGGCTCAGGTCCATGGTCCGGCTATTGTAGGAGACGATACATTTATTGGCATGCAGGCTTTCGTTTTCAAATCGACAGTAGGAAAAGACTGCGTACTTGAGCCTAAATCAGCAGCAATTGGTGTAACTATCGCTGACGGTAAGTATATTCCTGCAGGAGTTGTCATAACTAAACAGGCTGATGCCGATGCATTGAAAAACATTGCCGATGAACCCAACTATGCATACAAGACGACGAACGAAGCAGTAGTATATGTAAATACTAACCTGGCTAAAGGGTACAATAAAGCTGCAGGCAGTAAGTTTTACTAAAGATACTACCTTTAAAGATCTATGAAGCATTAATTACCTTTAAGATCTTTTGATACATTCGACTGTAAATTTATTTTAAGACAAGTAAAACAATAAAATTAAGATTTTCATTTATTAAGATGTTTATCTGGAGTTTCTTATGTTTTGATTCCAGGTAAAAATCTATTTTTTAACTTTATCGCTGACTGAATTATGTACAGATAAATAATTATCTTTTATCAATCATCGAATTTTGAAATTAATAGTTTTTTACGAAATTCAGTTTAAGACGAATGATATGGATGAAGGTTTCGATATATTATATAATTAATCAATTATATTTATTGATTAATTTTTTTAGTTAACGGTGACAATTGATGAAATTTAAATACAGATTCTTATCATTGTTATCATTGTTATCATTGTTATCATTATGTCTACTTCTTATTCTACCTGCAGCAGCGGGAATGGATAATTCATCCAGATATGATAATGTGTATGATAATGTGTATGATAATGTATATAAAGGATACAATAATGGAAACAATAACTCTACTGAGGAAAATGGAGATATCATAACACTGAATGCCTCCAATTACTTTAATTCGAATTCTAGCTTGAACTGCATTTCAGCGGGAGAGGTAAGAGGCAGCGGAAGAGAAATTTCTGCTAATGGCCTGGTGGAAAATGTCACTTTTCTAACAAACAGCTCGGAGTCCGAGTTATTCCCAGTGTGGACTGCAGATGGGATTTCTATTCTTTATACTGTTATCGGAAATGAATCCGGAAATTCATCGTCCTACAGGATGAAAGCAGATGGGAGCAAGATAGACCGACTTGGTATCGGGGAAGGAAACCTAACAAACTTCAGTGATGTAAGTCCCTACGGAACAGAATTGCTTTTCACAAAAACAATTAATTCCAAGTCAGGTTTATATCTTGCTAATCTGATAACGGGAAAAGTAACCCCTGTTACGGATGATCCGAACAAATCCGAAAGCTGGGGAGCATGGTGCCGCCTGGGAGACAAAATAGTATACACTCAGGAATCAGAAGGGTCTCCCTCCCAGTTGTGGATGGTAAATCGGGACGGAATCGGTCGGTTCCGGCTGGGCACTTCGGAAAATATCGGAATTGGAAAAGACTGGTGCCCTCTTGGCCAAAAAATAATATACAGTGCCAGAAACTCAAATGAAAAGGACGATCTATGGGTGATTGATCGGGATGGAGCGTATCAAACTCAGCTAACTGATACACCGTACAGCGAATGGAGTCCTTCATTTAGTCCGGACGGGAAAAAAATAGTCTATGTCTCGGATGAATATGGAAAGCCTGACATATGGATTAGAGATATAAATGGGAATTTCAGAGCGAAGCTTACTAACAATCTCGGTATGATTGACTCCAATCCTAAGTGGAGCCCGGACGGATCAAAAATAGTTTTCACAGCAAATAGTTTTTTAAATGAATCTGAAGTGAATGGTTCGGACATTGCTGTGATAAAACTTACACATGAATTTACTGTTAATACCGAAAAAGAAGAAGTTCATTAATTTCATTCATCCAGTCCTTTTCTTCCAAAAATATAATTTGCTACTCTAAGAGCATCCTTTTCTCCGGTTTCCTTTTCAGGAGAATCACTCAATTTCACTACCTGGACACCGTTGATGCTGTGCAATTTTATAACTATATTGAGGGGAGGGCTTTTGCTAAAGAAATCGGAATTGTTTGTGAGATTTGTGCCTATACCGAAACTGCAGTTGATTTTTCCTTCACAATATTTTTTAAGTTTGATTGCGGCATCTGCATTAAGGGCATCACTGAATACGATTACTTTTTTCATAGGGTCTATACCCAGATTCCTATAAAATACTATAACCGCATCGATGAAGTCATAAGGGTCCCCGCTGTCATGCCTGACACCGTCATAGATTTTGGCTAATTTCAGGTTCATGTCCTTGAAAAACGGCTCTGTGCCAAAAGTATCCGTAAGTGCTATACCAAGATCGCCTTTGTAAACCTCTACCCAGTTTTCGAATGCGAACCTGTTAGCATGCCTGAGTCCCACAAGGGCTGAGGTGCCCATTATCCACTCGTGCCCAATAGTCCCGATCGGTTTTAAGCCGTATTTTTTTGCAAAATACACATTGCTCGTTCCTGTCAGGGTTTTTATCCGGGTGAGACTTTTCATTGCAGTGTCATGAAGTTCAAAACTCCTTCGCCTACGAGTCCCGAATTCCGAAAAAAAACAGTTATTTTCCTCAAGGGTTTTTCCAATTTCAAAAATCTTGTCGCTATAAGCAGCAAGTACGGAATTATACGTGAGATTATTTTCAGATTCCTCTTTCCAATCTATTTCTAAAGTGTTGAAATAGAGTTCCGAGACCGTAGCCATAAGGATAACCTCCCAGAGAATCGTACTATGCCAGGGACCTTTTATTCGAATGTCCAGGTTCTTTTCCTCGGTAAGACAGATCTTTACTTCTTCGGGTTTGAAGCGGAAATTCTTAAGGTATTCAAGGTACATGCGTTTCAGGAAAGGGCAGTACTCAGAGAGCCAGCAGTATTCTTCCTCTGACAATTTTAATCCGGATATGTCTTCGTTTATGATTCTTTCCAGTTCTTCTACAAATTCTTCAGAAAAGCGTTGGTGTCCCCGATTAGTAAACCGGTATTCAGCTTCTGCATTGGGAAATAATTCGAGCACTGCAAGCTGCATTGTAAATTTGTAAAGGTCGTTATCTAGTATTGATTTTATCACTGAGAGTCTTCCTGTAACGTTTTGAATTGCTAAAAAGCAAAATCCGTGCTTTTTTATTAATTTGTACCTTTTCGCTTCAGGTATATAGCCTGCCACATTTTTATATTTTCTGACGTCAAGAGACAAATCAAGTTTTCTTTATCAATTTCCGGAAAAAATCAAACTTATTCCCCAATCATCCCGCCAAACAAATAACTACCGGAAAAGCAAATACTTTATTCCATATATTTATTTTAACAGGGGTTTTAGATAAATGAAAAGGGAAGTGGAATTCGCAAAAAGGGAAGTGAAATTTGCAACAAAATGCGTGCATGCAGCAGAAAAGCCCGACCCGATTTTTGGGGCACATACTACTCCCATATTTCAGACTTCTACATTTATTTTCCAAAACGCCGGGCAGGGTGCGGCAAGGTTTGCAGGGGAAGAGGCTGGATACATATATGCAAGGATCCCTCCAAACACTCCCACACATGCAGTTCTGGCAGAAAAATATGCCGTACTTGAAGGAGGGGAGACAGGGCAGACTTTTGCTTCAGGGATGGCAGCAATCACCGCAGTTGCACTCACTGCCCTCAAGCAGGGAGACCACCTGATTTCAACGGATGTAGTCTACGGCTGCACATACAGTCTTTTTTCCGAGATTTTGCCAAAGCTTGGAATAAGTGTTAGTTTTGTCAATACCTCTGAGATAGAAAACGTGGAAAGGGCCTTGAAACCGGAAACAAAAATGATATTTCTCGAAACTCCTGCTAATCCTACTATGACTCTCTGTGATGTCATGGAAATAGCAGTAATAGCCAGGAAACACGGAGCTCTCTGTGTTGTGGACAATACTTTTGCAACACCTTATTTTCAGAGACCTCTGGAGCTCGGGGCGGATCTCTCCCTGAGCAGCTGTACAAAGTATATAGGCGGGCATGCCGACCTCCTTGGCGGAATCGTTACTGGAAATAGAGATTTCATTAAAAAAATGGCTAAAACTGTCGGATACACAGGAGGGATCATGGGCTCGCATGAAGCCTGGCTCTGCATAAGGGGACTTAAGACCCTGCATATCCGGATGGAAAGACATGCAGAGAATGCCATGAAAGTTGCGGAATTCCTTGAATCCCGGCCGGAGATAGAGTGGGTGCGATATCCAGGGCTTCCAAGCCATCCTCAACATGAACTAGCCCGCACGCAAATGAGCGGATATAGCGGCATGCTTTCTTTTGAGATTAAAGGCGGAATCGAAGCCGGGCGCAAACTTATGGATAATGTCAAACTCTGTTCGCTTGCTGTAAGCCTCGGGGCTACTGATACTCTTATTCAGCACCCTGCATCGATGACTCATGCCTGTGTACCTTTAGAAGTAAGAAAGAATGTAGGCATTACTGACGGCCTTGTCAGGCTCTCTGTGGGAATTGAAGACTCAGAGGATATAATTGAGGACCTCGAACAAGCTCTCGCGAAAATTTAAGCATTCAGGTTAAAGCATTTTTTCAGGATTTTCCTCTAATATCATGCCTTTTTTCCCTGTTTGCCTGTAATATCATACTTTTTTCCTTTTTACCTTTAATTTCACGGATCATTTTACCACCTGTTTTATTTTCAAAATCAGACAAGGTATATGTGCCTCTGAAATAATCTTTTGTCTGCAGGATTAAAGCTCATGAAAGAACAGATGAAACTGCAAAATTATCAGGGGGAATTTAGTGAAAGCACTCGTATTCGGAGCCGATCAATTTGAAGATTTGGAACTCTTCTATCCTTACCACCGTTTGAAGGAAGAAGGAATAACCACACATGTAGCCTCAATGGAGAAGGGGACGATAACTGGAAAACACGGGATTCCAATGGAAGTTGATGTTGCTTTTAAGGACGTAAATCCAGCAGATTATGATATTCTCGTGATCTCCGGAGGAAGAGGACCCGAAAAAATGAGACTCGACAAGGATGCACTGGAGATTACAAAACATTTCTTCAATGAAAATAAACCCGTTGCCGCAATCTGCCACGGTCCTCAGGTTCTTATTTCTGCCGGAGTCATAAAAGACAGGAAAGCAACCTGCTGGATAGGGATAAGGGATGATATCATAGCTGCTGGAGCACTTTATGAAGATAAGGAAGTCGTTGTTGACGGAAATTTGGTGTCATCAAGGAGTCCTGCTGATCTTCACGCTTTTGGAAGGGAAATGATAGCTATTTGTAATCGTTTACTTCAAAAATAGTTTTAAGTGTTTGTGGTTTTTAGGGCTGCTTTGAGAAAGTTAGATAAATAGGTTTAAAACCTAATTATTTTTTGAAGGTAATATCGTTAGGTTTTGAAGTAAATAGTCCCTAGAGCTTTACCAAGTCGTTATTACACTAATATTTATATAATTTTTCCATATATCTCTTTAGTTCATATGAACAAATCATAAATAAAGGACATTATAAAAATATATTTGATAGTCGCAACACAGGTCAACAATACTATTCAGAGTCTAACATACAGGATTACAGGATGTCTTAAAACTCAAAAATCCAGGCATAAATTGCCTTAGGGACAGTATTTTATCTCATAGGACTTACTCACTTGTGTTTAGTTCAATGCATGAGTCCTGTCCACCCAATTGTGGGACCAAGTTTAATTTTAAGACTGAATTCTTAAAATAAGTTTATTTTTTGATACTATCCATTACCCAAAGAATGGAGGAAAACAGTAGCATGAGATCCATTGTGGAAGAAGCTCTCGCTCGATCTGCCCTAGAAGGACGCACCAGGCGGGGAGATTATTTAGATTCAGATTACTCTAATTCAGACTCAGATACGGATGCTGAACTTGAGGAGATCCTTAGAGACCTTAAAACAACCATCAAAGTAATAGGCTGCGGAGGCGGCGGCTCAAACAGTATCCAGCGCATGATTGAGGAAGGCATCCAGGGAGCAGACCTTATTGCTATAAACACTGATGCTCAGCACCTTCTTCATATACGCTCCAGTAAAAAGATTCTTATCGGGAGAAAGAAAACTCGCGGACTTGGAGCCGGCAGCCTCCCACAGATAGGAGAAAGCGCTGCAATCGAGAGCATCGATGAAATTAACGGGATTGTCGAAGGCGCTGATATGGTCTTCATTACTGCAGGTCTTGGGGGAGGAACCGGGACAGGATCTGCACCCATAGTAGCTGAAGCTGCAAGAGATGCAGGAGCTCTTACGATCGCAGTAGTGACACTTCCTTTCAGTGTTGAAGGTCATGCCCGAAGGACTAATGCAGAAGCCGGCCTGGAGCGACTCAAAAACGTTGCAGATACGGTGATAGTGGTCCCGAATGACAAATTAATAGAAGTAGTTCCAAGGCTTCCACTTCAGGCTGCCTTCAAAGTCTCGGACGAAGTTCTCATGAGAGCCATAAAGGGCATAACCGAACTGATAACAAAACCCGGGCTTGTAAACATAGATTTCGCGGATATAAGAACTGTTATGCAAAATGGTGGAGTTGCACTGATCGGGCTCGGAGAAGCAGATGGCGAGAATAAAGCAGTTGAATCCGTACAGAAAGCTCTGCGCAGCCCTCTCCTTGATGTAGATATATCACGTGCGACCTCCGCTCTTGTTAACGTGGTTGGAGGTCCTGATATGACAATTTCGGAAGCTGAGAGAGTGGTTCAGGAAGTTTACAGCCGCATAGACAGCAATGCTCGCCTGATCTGGGGTGCCCAGATAGACCCGGATCAGGAACATACAGTGCGTACTATGATCATGATCACTGGAGTAACATGCGATAAGATTTACGGCCATGAAAATCACAAAAACATTACATTGAAAAATGGAATTGATTTTGTAGAATAGTTAACTGAGAGCCTATCCGAAAAGTGATGCGATTCACTATACTTTTACAGACTGCGATGAAAATCGGATAGAATACCTGGCTATTAGAGATCTATGTGACTTTTACGATTGCTATTATGACTTTTCGGATAGGTTCTAAGCAGGTAGCTAATGGTAATGATTACTCTGAAGTCAAGGAATGGGATGCAGCGGTAAAGTCAATAAGTAGGAGCCGAACATTTGGTGAAGATACGAACGATCCTGTAAAAAATTGCAGGTTATATGGAATTGCTTGCTGAGACTGTTCACAGAGCTCTAATAAAAGATCGTTTTCTATTCAAAGTGGTCAGTATCGAGATTCGATATGATGATTTCTCTACGTATACACGGGCAAAGACTGTCTCGGTTTGGAGTGCAGATTTATTTGTGATTAAAAGGAATGGCGAAACAGAGTTTATTATAAGGTTTAACGTAATAAATAAAAATAATAAGGTATCAACGCCAGTATCTCAACAAGTAGTTACTAAAACGTATATTTAAAGTTTTCAAATCTTTTAAGGACACTTTAGTCGAAGTTACAGACAATTGTATGCGCTTCTGTTCAGACACAAAGAGTGTTCTTATTTTATGTTCTGAACCGTAAAATAAGAAGTTTAAACTTCAGCTATTTTTTGTTTACTATTAATATAATGATTAGTTTAAAAAAATTATATATCAGCGTGAAAACATATAATAAGTTGAACGAGCGAAGACTATTTACTTTTTTTAAGTAATAATCCCCCACTCCCAAACTCGCTCGTTCACCTTTCTTATTTCGGCTGGCTAGCCTGTTATTGGTAAACAAATTAAAGGTAAAGGGAATGTAGAATAGCCTGTGTCCCATTGATTGCGAACCTGCACTCCTGTGTATCCCTTATACAGTCCTTCAAAAGATACTCCCCCAAGTATATTATTTGAAGAAGGGCTAGCAATCAGTAATTACATTTAGGAGACTTATTACCCTTATTTGTGTCCCAATCCCATTGTTATATACTATTGGAAACTATTTTAAGTTATTCTTTAGATTTTTCTAAAGTTTATTGTGAAATATAAAAATATGTCCTCAGCAATATTATGCAATCAAAGACAATCCCAGTATGGATTCCTAATTTCTTCGTGATTAAAAGGACAGCTATGCTGCTACTTTCGGAGTTTATCGGAAGTCAAAAAATATGGTTTGTAGGTGTTGGAATTCTAAGACTCAAAGAAAGAGATAAGAGGCAGACTCTTATTACTGATTTAGGATGAAATACATTACTGTAGTTTACGGGTTTGCTCTCTAGAACGACTTCGAAACTTACCTAAAATGTATTTCGACCCAGTAAATTACACAAAGTCAGCTTCAGGTTAAATTCGGCTCTATTAAGTTCAGTAACTAAGATATATAACGATTTTTCAGTGAAAAAATCTTAATATGTTAGCCGGACATATATATTGTGGAAGGTGAAACAATGATATTTGAAAAAGGTTATACAGTAAGAAAAATTAAGACATCACATGGCCACGATGTATATGTATCTCGCTTTGGCCAAGTCGTAAAAGTCGTGCCATGTAGTCCAATGATAAATCTTACTGACAGATTTGTAGGTAAGTTAATCAATCAAGTCGAGTCTATTGATTAAAAGATGTGTTAGTTACATACTTTAATGCAGATTCAACTACATTAAATGTAATATTTAAGATTGGAATTAATAACTTGTTAGTTATTGATACTGATTTTAGATACTGATTTCATATTTAAATGTGCAATTTCTGTATTTTTACGGCCTTAATTTCTAATGCTAACTATTTGTAATCATTTACTCAAAACATTTACTCAAAAAATAATGTTGAAAGTTGAGGGATTTAGGGGTTTTTGAAGAAGTTTAATAAGTAAGCTTGAACCCAATTATTATTTAAGAGTTGGGTTGTTAGGTTTAGATGTTAAGGAGTAGATAAGTGTTGTCTACCCAATAACAAAAAGATTGTCTTTTAAAGAATTCCTGTTTTTTTATAAAGATTAGGACAGTCCTCTTTTGCTTAGCATTTTTGGTTCTGTAAAAACTGTATTTGCTAATAGTAATGAACTCTTGTAATAAGGCGTTAGCTTATTATAAATTCATTTATATAATATCCCCAAACGAAGAATTTACTATGTAATACAAAAACGATATTTAACGTGCAAGTTAAAGTTGGGGGTTAATGCATTTTATGTACGGTAACTTATTCATTAGGCTAATAATGCAACTAACCAGCTTAAATAATCCAAATCAAAAGTGAGGCTAAATACTTGTCTAAAATTGTAGAAATATCTCCTACCACTAGACATGAAGGCCACTCCAAGCTTACCCTGAAGGTAGACGAGCATGGTGTAGTCGAGCGAGGAAATTGGCTCTCCATCACTCCTGTAAGGGGTATTGAGAAGCTCGCTATAGGTAAGACAATGGAACAGGTCCCAAAGATCGCCTCAAGAGTCTGCGGAATCTGTCCCGTCGCCCATACTCTGGCGGGCATTGAAGCCATGGAGGCGTCCATTGGCTGTGAAATTCCCAAGGATGCAAAGCTCCTGAGGATCATTCTAAATGCTGCAAACCGCCTCCATAACCACGCCCTGCAGAATATCCTGATTCTTCCAGACTTTTATATCCCCGGAACGGAAACAAAATTCAATCCTTTCGCCAAGGAGGAGCCTTTCAGAAGCATTGCAAAAAGGATATTCCGTATCCGCGAGATCGGGCAAACTATTGCATCTGTGGCTGGCGGGGAAGCAATCCATCCCTCTAATCCTAGAGTCGGTGGGATGTACTTTAACGTAAGTCCCCTGGCAAAGCAGAAGATGGCTGACCTGGCGAAGGAAGGCCTTGTCCTTGCCCGTGAGCAGATGGAGTTTATGCTTGAGGTTATCAGAAACATGCAGAACCGGGAGTTTACTGAGGTCGCGGGCAAACAGATCCCGATTCCGAAAACACTTGGATACCATAAGCAAGGAGTCATGGCCACATCCCCGACGTATGGGTCGTCCAGTCTGGACGAGAAACCCATGTGGGACGTCGCCCGGTGGGAAGAAACCCGACTATGGGATTGGTACATGGGGGAGCTAACTATCGATCTTGAGGATCCGAGCTACCCAATAGGCGGCACAACAAAAGTCGGCACCAAAGCCAACCCCCGGATGGAAGCCGGTAACGGGGTTCCGACCTATGACGGTCAGCCGGTTGAGGTAGGTCCGAGGGCTAGGCTTGCTACTTTCCAGAATTTCACCGACAAGGGTACCTTTGCCCAGCACATTGCCAGGCAAATGGAGTTTCCAGGATGCTGCTATACCATCCTCAAGTGCCTTGACAAATTAGATACTTCGGGGGAGGTCATTGCCGATTGTATCCCTTTGGGAGATGGGTCTTTGGGTTGGGCAGCGAACGAAGCTCCTCGAGGGACCGATGTTCACATTGCACGGGTGAAGGACGGGCGGGTGTTGTGGTATGAGATGCTTGTGCCCACAACCTGGAACCTTCCGACTTGCAGCCTCGCTCTAGAGGGAACGCCCTGGCAGATTGCTGAGATGGTCATCCGGGGTTATGACCCGTGCGTCTCATGTGCTACTCACATGATTGTAGTAAATGAGAAAAATAAGATCGTTGCTGAGAGGCTCATCCAGTGAAGGCAATGGAAACACTGTACTCCGAAAAGCAAATCGTTCCCAGGTTGAGATGGAGAAGAAGGTTGATGCTATAAAGGAGACAAAACAATGGCAAACAAGATAAAGCTTGGGTATGTACTCTTGGCCGGCTGTACCGGATGCCTCGTATCCTTGATCGACAACTACTTAGGATTTATCAAGATTTTAGACGACTATGCCGACCTGGTATACGGCATTACGCTTACAGATGTTCGGCATATTCCACAGATGGATTTAGCACTCGTCGATGGATCGGTCTGCATCCAGGATAATGAATCGGTGGGGAATATCAAGGAGACACGGAAGAAAGCAGAGATAGTAGTAGCTCTAGGTTCCTGCGCATGCTACGGGAATATCAACAGTTTCTGCCGCGGTGGACAGCACAACCAGCCTCAGCATGAGTCCTTCCTCCCAATAGGGAATCTCATCGATGTGGACGTATACATCCCAGGATGCCCTCCGAGCCCGGAACTCATAAGGAATGTGGTTGTAATGGAGTACTTGCTCTTGCATGGAAACGAAGATCAGAAGGCTCTTGCGAGCAAGTACTTAAAGCCTCTCATGGACCTTACAGAGCGCAAAACCGCAGGCTTTAGCGACCTGATGGACGATGTGATCAGTCAGGGACTTTGCATTGGCTGTGGCATCTGTGCTGCAGCCTGCCCTGTTCGGGCAATTACCCACGAGTTTGGGAAACCTCAAGGGGATCGTGACCTCTGCATCAAATGCGGCTCCTGCTACGGTGCCTGTCCAAGATCTTTTTTCAACTTCGACGTAATCCCCGAATTTGAGGAAATAAGCGAGCTAATTGATAATGCGCTTAAATGAGGTGAAAGAAATGATTTCTGATCCATATCTCGGCAAATACACAACCTGTGTCTCAGCCAGGAGTACGGACAAAGAGATTCTCGAGAAAGCCCAGGACGGCGGCATAGCTACCACTCTTATGGTCTATGCCCTCGAGCAAGGGATTATCGACGGAGCCATTGTGACAGGCAAGGGTAATCGCCCCTGGCTGCCCAGACCTTTCGTCGCTATGAACCGCGAGGACCTTCTCAATGCACAAGGGACGATATACAACATCAGCCCCCAGATTTCCTGGCTCAAGGAAGTCACCCGGTCTTTCGGGTTTGACAAGGTCGGGGTCACAGGTGTCTGCTGTCAGATGCAGGCGGTCAGAAAAGCTCAGCTCTATCCGATATGTATGCGGGATATCCCTGGAAAGATTGCTCTTACAGTAGGACTTTTCTGCATGGTAAACTTCCCGTATAAATCCACACAAATGCTTGTTGAGGACCACGCAAACCAGAACCTGAGCTCCGTAAAGAAGATGAAGATCGGGAAGGGCAAGTTCTGGGTCTATACTAATCGAGGAAACGTCGTAACCCTGCCTGTTGAAGTGACCCACAAGTACGAGCAGCCTGGCTGCCATGTCTGCCTTGATTATGTCTCTAATCTGGGCGATATCTCGACAGGATCGGTCGGAAGCCCCGATGGCTGGTCCACAGTCTTCATCCGTACCAAGGTGGGAAACAAAGTTTGGTCTAAAGCAGTGGCGGAGGGTATGATCGAAACGAAGCCCATCGAGGAAGTCAAGCCCGGGCTTGAACTAGTTTTAAAACTCGCGAAGGAAAAGATTGATAAAAACAGAAAAAGGATCGAGGAGCGCAAGAACTTCGGCGTCAACAAGGGACTGCGAGATTACACCTTAAACTTTCCTTTT